>CADAAI010000026.1 GCA_902785925.1 uncultured Bacteroidales bacterium | reverse complement strand
TCGCTACGGAAGTTATTTCCGACTTCCAACAGCACAATATCATATATGTTCTTTAATTCAACAAAGAATTATTTATTGCACTTCGTTTGTGAATTTAGACAAAGTTTTGTTTTTTTAGCATTTTTATTGCTCTAGTTCACTGTAATGTTACGTATATTTGCAGCATGAAATTATCTAAATGGCATAAAATCATTGCAATGCTAATAATAGCTCTTGCAACATCGATGACCGCCGACGCCGAAGAGCAACTCACCCCCGGGATGATTCTCAACAGAATTGAGGCCATGCCACGTGAAGTTGCTAAAGCCGAGATGGCCAAGTTTCTCGATGCAACAGTGCAGAAGCACAGCAAGGAATACAAGCAGCTGACGGCAAGCCTTGAGGAGATGCTTTCGGAGCCCACATGGGACAGCCACAACGAGGAGCTATTTGCATTGCTGATTGAGCACGCTGCAAATGCATCATGCCTAAGCGACAATGAGCGCCTGCGCTCAAAATCGCTGCTTGACGTAGTGCGCAAGAATGCCCCCGGCAAGGTCGCCAACGACATTGATTATGAAACCCTTGACGGCACTAGTCACAAGTTGAGTGAAATCACCACTGACTACACCTTGATCTACTTCAATGACCCAGAATGCCTGTCGTGTGCCAAGGTGAAAGAGCGCCTAGACACTACCACCCTACTCAAGTCGATGGTCAGCGACAGCACACTGACTGTGGTTGGCATATATCCCTATGACAACGTGGATGAATGGAAACAAGAGTATTTCCCAAGCTATATAATCAACGGGTGGGACTATGAACAAAAGGTGGATGGGGAGCAGACCTATGACTTGATGACGATGCCCATGTTTTATCTGCTCGACCGCGACAAGCGTGTTATCCTGAAGAACGAGGCAAGCCTGAACCGTGTACTAAAGGTATTGGGCACACTTAAAGGAATGGAAAACTGCAACATCGAGGCAAAACTCGATGCTATTTGGATTAGAAATAATTAGTCCACACTAATTATCACGTAGTTTGCAGAATCGCTTGGCACTTTAAATGCTCGGGCTGAGCGAAAACCAATCACCCACAGTATTTCGCCATCAGCTTCTAGTATCCAAGTCTCTTTTTTCTGTTTTTCGCTGAATTTTAGGTCGGTGAAAAGGTCACTCAGGAGCTTGCTTCCCTTCATACCGAAGGGTCTAAAACGATCGCCCTCGCGCCAATGTCGCAATAGCACTTCAGAGCACTGCAAAATCTCATTACTGAAAGCCACCACATGCTTACCGTCGACCATTTCGGGCGAGAACTTCTTGCCGTGAACATGACTGATTTCAAGCTTTATTGGCTCTGTAATAATCTTATCATCAAGGTCGATGATATACACCTCCTCCTTTAGCTCGACAAGAGGTTCAATCTCGATTGAAGTTCGGTTAATTGCTGCCTTATGGGTGACCGAAGTAAAGTGCCTACCCACAGCGCTCGTGAGCATGTCACTGCACTGCTCATAATTAAAGCCATGAGGTTTAAGTATTTCATAAAGCAACATCTCGCGATTGTCGAAACTATTGAGAATCTCGGCATCGATTATTAAACTGTCGCCCACATGGTCACTCACGATGTTGCGCATCACACCCACACTCTCACTGTAGAGGTCATTGCAGCGCGTCATGTTCTCAATAGTTGTTAGAAGGGTATCTTTAGCCCCTTCAAACTCACTGTAGATAGCAGGAAGCACCACGTTGCGCAGGCGGTTGCGACGTGCGTCATTCTCAAGATTGGTGCTGTCGGTCACATAATCTTGATGAAGTGAGTCAAGCCATTCTAGGATATCACTTCGTGAAACGCAAAGCAAGGGTCGCACCACACTGCCATTAAGAGGCTTCATGCCTGTGAGCCCAGCAATGCCCGTGCCTCGCAAGGCGTTGAGGAAGAACGTTTCGATGTTGTCGTCGTTGTGGTGAGCCACAGCAACACACTGGCAACCATGCTCGGCAAGGAGTTCTTCAAACCACCTGTAGCGCAACTCACGGCATGCCATCTCGAGCGACACACCATGCTCTTGCATGAAAACCGGCACATCAAAGTGCTTTACATCGAGCTTCACACCAAGGCGCTGACACAACTCAGTAACAAAGCGTTCGTCGCGGTTGCTCTCGTTACCACGCAAATGGAAGTTACAGTGAGCGGCGCGGCAATCATAGCCCAACTCGAGCAACACCCGCAGAAGCGCCACCGAATCGGCACCACCACTCAGAGCCACCAGCACCGGTAATGAAGCGTCGATGCCACAATCGCTGTCGATAAATGCCCTGACCTTATTTAGAAAACGTTCTTCCATCTATAAAAAAGGATGTGACCTTAAAATGACACATCCTTACTATAATTACGAAATGATAATCTTTATGGGATGAGGTTGTGGCTGCGGAATACCTTTTGAATCTTCTCGAGCGCGATGGTCACCTGCTCACGTGTGTGAGTAGCCATAAGGCTGAAACGAATGAGCGTGTCGTTAGGAGCAACAGCAGGCGAAACAACTGGATTCACAAATATACCCTCGTCGAGCAACTCACGGGTGATAAGGAAGGTGAGGTTGTTGTCGCGGATAAACAATGGAATGATTGGAGTCTCGGTGTGACCAATCTCGCATCCCATCTGGCGGAACCCCTCAAGCGCATAATGGGTGTTCTCCCACAGACGCTCCTGACGCTCGGGCTCGGCAATCATGATGTCGAGGGCAACACTCACTGCAGCAGTAGCCGCAGGAGTGATACTGGCGGTAAAGATGTAACTGCGGCTATGGTGACGCAGATAGTTGGTAATAACCTCGTCGGTAGCGATGAATCCTCCGAGCGAAGCGAACGACTTGCTGAAGGTACCCATGATGAGGTCAACCTCGTCGGTCAAGCCGAAGTGGTCGCAAACGCCACGACCGCCCTTACCAAACACGCCAATACCATGAGCCTCATCAACCATGATGCTGGCATCGTACTTGCGGGCCAATTCAACGATATCGGGGAGCTTGCACACGTCACCTTCCATCGAGAACACACCATCGGTAACAATAAGCTTCACCTTGTCGGGGTTACACTTCTGGAGCTGTGCCTCGAGCGATGCCATATCGTTGTGCTTGTACTTGAGCGACTGCGAGAACGACAAGCGACGACCCTCGATAATCGAGGCGTGGTCCTGCTCGTCCCACAAAATGTAGTCCTCACGACCAGTGAGGCACGATACCACACCAAGATTCACCTCAAATCCTGTGCTATAAATCATGGCGTCTTCCTTACCTGCATAGGCAGCGAGTTTCTTCTCGAGGTCCTTGTGGATATCGAGAGTACCATTAAGGAAAGGCGAGCCTGCCATGCCTGTGCCATACTTCTTAGTGGCCTCAATAGCCGCGTCACGAACACGCTGGTCAATAACCAGACCAGAGTAACAGTTAGAACCGAACATGAGCACCTTCTTGCCATTGATAATGACCTCGGTGTCCTGCTCGCTGGATATGGCACGGAAATAAGGATAAATACCTGCTGCCTTAGCCTTTTGAGGCTCGGTGTAGCTTGCCAACTTCTGTTGTAATAACTTCATATAATCTTTTATTGCGGTGGTCTAAATTGACCTTAATGTGGTGGAATAATTCACTATTACCTATTAATCAGGCTGCAAAATTACAAAAAAATTCAATAAAGATGTAAAAAACCTTTATCTTTTGTTGTAAAAAAGTATTAACGGGGCAAATATTGCCTGTTTTCAGTATTTTCACTAACTTTGCAAGTTGATATATCAAGATGAATTTCAAATTAGTTTCGCAATATGAGCCTACAGGCGACCAGCCGCAAGCCATCAAGGAACTTGTGGATGGCGTGAATAGTGGAATGCCGTGCCAGACGTTGCTTGGTGTTACGGGGTCGGGCAAGACCTTCACGATGGCCAACGTGATAGCACAGACCAACCGCCCTACCCTCGTTCTATCGCACAACAAAACCCTAGCCGCCCAGCTCTATGCCGAGTTTAAGTCATTCTTCCCCGAGAACTCGGTGCAATATTTTGTGTCCTACTACGACTACTATCAGCCCGAGGCCTATCTGCCATCGAGCGACAAATACATTGAAAAAGACCTCGCCATCAACAAGGAGATTGACCGCCTGCGTCTTGCCACTGTAACCGCCCTGCTCTCGGGCCGACGCGACGTTATAGTCGTGTCGAGCGTTTCGTGCCTCTACGGCATGGGAAACCCCGAGAACATCGAGGCAAACATAGTGCGACTGAAAGTGGGCATGAACATAGGGCGTGATGCATTCCTGCGACGCCTTGTGGACGCGCTCTATAGCCGCAACGAGTATGAACTCTCGATGGGTACCTTCCGCGTGAAAGGTGACACTGTCGACGTGATGATAGCCGATACCGATGCAGTGCTGCGCGTCATCTTCTGGGGTGATGAGATTGAGAGTCTTGAACTCCTTGACCCGTTGACCATGCTGCCACGCGAGAGTGTCGAGGGCTTTAACATCTACCCCGCCAACATTTTCGTCACTACCAAGCAGAGCATGGCACAAGCTTTGGGCAAGATTGATGTGGACCTGGGCACACAGGTCGACATGTTCTACCGCGAGAACCGCCCAGTGGAGGCCCGCCGCTTGAAAGAGCGAGTGACCTACGACCTAGAGATGATTCGCGAAGTAGGCTATTGTTCGGGCATTGAAAATTACTCGCGTTACTTCGACGGTCGCGAGCCAGGCGCTCGCCCCTATTGCCTACTCGACTATCTACCCAAGGACTTCCTCACTATCATCGATGAGAGCCACGCCACAGTGCCACAGGTGCGCGCAATGTACGGCGGCGACCGCTCTCGCAAGGACACGCTCGTGAACTATGGCTTCCGCCTGGATGCTGCCCGCGATAACCGCCCCTTGACATTCAGCGAGTTTGAGGCACTAACCCACCAGACTATCTACGTGAGCGCCACACCTGCCGATTATGAGTTAGAGCGCTGCGAGGGTGTCGTCACAGAACAGATACTTCGCCCCACAGGACTTCTTGACCCAAAGATTACTGTACGCCCATCACTAGGTCAAATTGACGATCTCATTCACGAGATAGAGCTACGTGTTGAGAATCGTGAGCGTGTGCTGGTTACCACCCTCACAAAAAGAATGGCTGAAGAGTTGACCAACTATCTGGCAAAAATAAACGTCAAGTGCGCCTATATGCACAGCGATGTGGAGACTATGGACCGCATACAGATTATCGATGATCTGCGACTTGGAGTGATCGACGTTCTAGTGGGCGTTAACCTGCTGCGCGAAGGCCTTGACCTGCCTGAGGTGTCGCTAGTCGCAATACTCGATGCCGACAAAGAGGGTTTCTTGCGATCACACCGTGCCTTAACCCAAACAGCAGGTCGCGCCGCTCGTAATCTCAACGGCGAGGTAATCATGTATGCCGACAAAATTACCGACTCGATGCAGCGCACTATCGATGAGACTGAGCGCCGACGCACCATGCAACTCAAGTATAATGAGGAGCACGGTATCACTCCACAGGCGATTGTCAAAGCACGCAACGCCATAATCGGTGTTGACGCCAACATGAGTGCGAGCGACGTGACACGCCAGCATGCACGTAAATACGAAAGTAACGTTGTTGATATGTCGTCGCTCAAGCAGCAGGTAGAGGCCGAGTTTGACCATACCGCTGGAATAGCTGCCGACCCAGTTATTGCTTACATGAAGCCACAAGACCTTGAGAAGACTATAGAGTATCTCAAGAGTCAGATGGTGGCTGCAGCCAAGAATATGGAGTTCATTGCCGCGGCTCAATACCGCGATGAGATACTAAAATTGCAGGAGAAGCTGAAGGGTGCTTCGAATTAAGATTTGGGATTAGTGAAGGAAAACAGCAGGCATATCGAGGGACAATGGCTGCCCACCACCAAGAAGGAGATTGAGCACTTGGGATGGGGCCACATCGACGTGATACTATTCACGGGCGATGCCTATATCGACCACCCATCGATGGGTACTGCGGTAATTGGGCGCACCCTTGAGGCTCACGGATATAAAGTCGCTGTCGTTCCACAACCAAACTGGCGCGATGACCTGCGCGACTTCAAGAAACTGGGACGACCCAGGCTATTCTTCGGTGTGTCGGCAGGCGCGATGGACTCTATGGTAAACCACTACACCGCAAACCGACGCCGTCGCAGCGATGACGCCTACACTCCTGACGGTCGAGCCGGTGCTCGCCCCGACTATCCAACCATCGTCTATAGCGAAATCCTAAAGAAACTATTCCCTGATGTGCCTGTGGTTGCTGGTGGCATTGAAGCATCGCTCAGGCGATTGTCACACTATGACTATTGGCAAGACAAACTCATGCCTTCAATAATGGACAGCGCTCCCGTCGACATCATCACCTATGGCATGGGCGAACTTGCGACTGTGGCTATTGCCGACGCCTTAAGTGCTGGGGCAAGAATTGAGGATTTGACCTATATTCCACAGACCGTTGTTCGCCGCCCGTTGAGTGAGATTCCCACCGAGAATGACGACGAGAACATCGTACTTCACTCGTTTGAGCAGTGCAAACAGAGCAAGCGCTGTCAAGCCGAGAATTTCAAGAACATCGAGATTGAGAGCAACCGCTGGCATGGGCACACCCTATGGCAAGCAACAGGCGATGTTGCAATCAAGGTCAACCCAATGAATCCACCCATGACAACTGAACAAGTGGATGCATCGTTCGACCTGCCATATACTCGTCTGCCTCACCCACGTTATCGCGGTAAACGTATACCAGCATATGAGATGATCAGGCACTCGGTATGCATGCACCGAGGCTGCTTTGGCGGATGCGCCTTCTGCACCATCAGCGCTCATCAAGGCAAGTTCATTGCTTCACGTAGCAAGGAATCTATTATGCGCGAAGTAAAGCAGGTGACACAGATGGAGGATTTCAAGGGCTACATCAGCGACCTGGGCGGACCCAGTGCCAACATGTACAGCATGCACGGTCACGACCTTGAACGCTGCAAACGGTGTACCCGTCCATCATGTCTACACCCTAAGCCCTGCCCCAATCTTAACAACGACCACCGGGCACTGCTCGACATCTACCATAGCGTGGATGCTTTGCCACAAGTCAAGAAATCGTTCATAGGCAGCGGTGTGCGCTACGACCTGTCGATGCACAAGAGCGGTGACCCAGAAATAGACAAGGCTAATGCACAGTATAATGAAGAACTAATTCGATTCCATGTGTCTGGACGTCTTAAGGTTGCACCAGAGCACACAAGCGATGAAGTTCTTAAAGTGATGCGCAAGCCATCGTTCCAGCAGTTTGTGCAGTTCAAGCGCATCTTCGACCGAGTGAACACTAAGTATCATCTCAACCAGCAACTTATACCCTATTTCATCTCATCACATCCTGCTTGCCACGAGATGGATATGGCCGAGCTTGCAGCATTGACCAAGGAGCTAAACTTCCACCTAGAGCAGGTTCAGGACTTCACTCCTACACCCATGACCGTGGCTACCGAAGCATTTTATACCGATCTTCATCCCTATACCTTGCAGCCCATCTACACAGCCCACAGCAAGGAAGAGAAACTGGCGCAACGCAAATATTTCTTCTGGTACGACAAAAAGTATAAGGCCGACATCATCAAGTCGCTCAAGAAAATGCATCGCAACGACCTGATCAAGAAACTGTACTAATCATTTATATTTTTTCAAACAAATACAACAGAAAAGGAGAAGCATGGAATTGCTTCTCCTTTTCTGTTTTCTCGAACTACTATTCTCAGATCATTGAGAACATGCTGGTGAGTGAGGTGGTGATGCCGCTAAGGCCGGTGTAGATGCAGCTCACAAGGCCAATGAGGATGATGCCTAGTGTGCAAATTATCAAACCGGCTTTCTCGGTCCAGTGTGACTTGAACGCTGGGATAGCGCACTCGTCCTGACGGATAAACATCGCCTTAACCACGAGCAGATAGTAGTAGAGTGAGATGATGGTGTTGACCAACGCGATAAGTACGAGCACGTAGATTGCCACGTTGCCAGTCTGCGCAGCTCCCAAGAAGATGAAGAACTTGCTGAAGAAGCCCGCAAATGGTGGAATACCGCCAAGCGAGAACATCGCAAGCATCATCACGAAGGCAAGCCATGGATTGGTCTTAAACAAGCCGTTGTAGTCGTCGGTTGTCACCTTGCCGGTCTTGCGCTCAATAACTGCAATCACGCCGAATGCAGCGAGGTTGCTGAAGATGTAAACCAGGATGTAGTACATCATTGAAGCCATGCCCACTGCGTTGGCCGAAATCACACCAAGCATGATGTAACCAGCCTGCGAAATTGACGAGAATGCCAAGAATCGCTTGAGGTTGCGCTGACGGATTGCGAAGAGGTTACCAACGGTAATGGTGATGACGATGATGGCATAGAGCATCCACTCCCAAATGGGAGCATAGGCAGCACCAAACACCTGTACCAATATTACAAAGAAGGCAAACGCAGCCGAACCCTTACTGATTACCGAGAGGTAGCTAGTAACCATTGTTGGAGCACCCTGGTAAACGTCGGCTGTCCACAAGTGGAATGGAACCAGCGAGAGCTTATAGCCCACACCTGAAATAAGGAATGCCAACGCCACGATGAGCAACAGTGACTTGTCGCCAACAATCATCGATGCTATATCATTGAAATAGAGAGTTCCCGTGAGTCCGTAAACGAATGACAGACCCATGAGCATTATAGCTGACGAGAACACTGCTGTGAGCACATACTTGGCGGCTGCCTCGTGGCTCTCGTAGTACTTCTTCTCGAATGCCACCAAAGTAGCCAATGGCAGCGATGCAGTCTCAAGACCAATGACGAACACCAAGAAATGGCGACCTGAAATCATCAAGTACATACCAAAGAGCGTTAACAGCATGAGTTCGTAGAACTCACCACGGCGAATTGCCACGAAGTCGCTGTTGGCCCACTTGACTGACTGCAACAGTACGATGAACATACCGATGTTGAGGATGTTCTTCATCGCCCAAGTGGCCTTGTTAGACTCGAACATCTCACCGAACGCCATTCCGTCTTGCACTGGGAAGAAACTGAATATCGTGAAAATGCCAAACACAATAGTCGCAAACAAAGGAAGACCCTTAAGTGACTTGGATGGCATGAAAGTGTCATATAAGAATACAAGCAAGAAGACTACTAATAGCCCTATCTCTTGCGGCATCATTAAAAATTGAGAATAATCCATATGAGTATATTATCTGTTTTTTAATTCAACACTATATTATTACATAACACTTGTCAACGCATTAACCACGGGAGTGAAACTGTCGCGGATGATGTCGATGAAGAAATTGGGGAAGCAACCGATAATAGCTACTGCAAGGATAAGAGTGGCAGTAGATATGCGCTCGGTAGCGTCGGCATCGGTGAGGGTGCGGTGATGCTCATCCTGAACTGCACCATAGAGCAACTTACCAACCACACGCAGGATGTAGACTGCTGTGATAACTATTGATGTTGTTGCTGCAATGGTGAGCACTCGACGGAACATATCCTGATGCTCGAACGATCCAACGAAGATAGTCATCTCGGCAACAAAACCACTCAAACCGGGCAGACCCAGCGAAGCGAAACCGGCAATTACATATCCAACGCCCAGATAAGGCATGATGTGCATCAAGCCACCCATCTCGCGGATATCGCGGGTGTGTGTACGGCCGTAAATCATACCGATGAGGGCGAAGAACAAGGCTGTCATCAAGCCGTGTGAGAGCATCTGCAGCACAGCACCAGTCATTGCAGTCTTGTTGAACATCAAGATTGCAAAGAGCACCATACCACAGTGGCTAACCGACGAGTAAGCATTGATATACTTGAGGTCGGTCTGCACACATGCGCTGAATGCACCATACACGATACTGATACCTGTCAAAGTGAGGAAAATCCATCCTAACTGCTGAGCAGCAAAAGGCATCAAGAAAATAGCGATACGGAAGCATCCGTAACCTCCCAACTTCATGAGAACGCCAGCATGCAACATCGACACCGCTGTTGGCGCGCTGGCATGACCATCGGGCGACCAAGTGTGGAATGGGAACATAGCACCCAGCACTCCAAATCCCACAAACGTGAGTGGGAAGAGATAGTACTGCCACTGATGTGGAATCGCATCGTTCTGCGCAATCTCAAGAATGTTCATCGTGAGAGGTTGACCCTCAGGAGCCGAGTGGAAATAGATACCGATGATGCCAAGCATCAAGAATGCCGAACCACCCATAAGCATGAGGGTAAGCTTCATTGCACTATAGGTCTTATTACCACTACCCCACACACCAATGAGCAAATACATTGGAATCAGAGCCACCTCATAGAACATGAACATAGTGAACAGGTCTACGCTGATAAAGAAACCAAACACACCTGTCGACAGGAGGAAGAACCACAGGAAGAACTGTTTGGGCAGTGGATCCATCTTCCACGAAGCGAAGACACCTGCAAAGACGATGAACGCCGAAAGCAGAATCATCACAACCGACACACCGTCGACACCAAGCGCCAGCTTGATGTTGAGTGGTTCATACCAAGTAACACTAGTTTGCAGAATCATATCACTAGTGTCGCCTGTTGCACGGGCATGCAAGAAATAAATTACCAGATATATAGCCAATGCCACGAGGGCTGTTGCACCAGTAACAGCAACGGCTCTAATCGCGTCGATACCCTTGTTCTTGGTAAGGGCAAGTCCTGCCAGCGTGATCACCGGAATTATCACGAAATAGATAAGCATATTAGAGAAAATTTCCATAATCTTTACTGTATTTTAGAACCGTTGATTAAAAACATAATATCACTATACCGGTGATTGCTGCGAGCAGCACTGCACCAATTATATAGTAGGAAACATAACCCTGAACACTTCCCGATTGCATCTTGCGAATTCCAAACGAAGCGCTATTAGTAACATTGCCAAGCAAGTTGAAGAAACCATCGATGATAGTGCGGTCGAACCATGCAATTGGCTTGCTGATACCCTGGAAGATGATCTTGTGAGTAATGAACTGATAAAGCTCGTCCATATAGAAACGCTTGTAGCTTGCTGTCCAAAGGCCCTTGAACATCGAAGCGAGCTTGTCGGGCAGCGGATTCTCTTTCCAGTACATTGCTGTTGCAAGACCAATACCAATGAGTGCAATGCCCACACTAGCACCAGCAACCGGCAGGTTGAGGTGAGTCTCAAGTTTAGCACCGTCCCAAGTAACCAAGTCGCCAAATGGAACAAAACCTGCCACACATGAGATAAGAGCCAGAACAATGAGAGGCACTGTCATGGTCCAAGGCTGATCTTTGGGCTTGTGCTCGCCATGAACCTCATGTTTCTTCCAGAAGAAGATGAGGTAATAGATGCGGAACATATAGAACGCTGTCATTCCAGCTACCATGCTCATCCAGAGGCCCCATCCAATTCCTTTCTCATAGCAAGCCACGAGGATCTCGTCCTTACTGAAGAATCCAGCAAAAGGAGGAATACCTGCGATTGCCAAGCAACCGATGAGGAATGCAATGCTTGTGATGGGCATATACTTGTGCAGACCGTGCATCTTGCTGTTCTCGTTGCTGTGAACAGCGTGGATGATAGCACCAGCACACAAGAAGAGCAACGCCTTGAACATAGCGTGAGTGAACAGGTGGAACATCGAAGCCATGTAACCAAGACCTGCCTCATGGCCACCAATGAGTTTGCCATCGGCCGAGCTTACGGCAAGCGACGTCATCATGAAGGCAATTTGAGAAATGGTCGAGAACGCAAGTGCGCGCTTAATGTCGCTCTGGGTGCAAGCCACTGCTGCGGCATAGAAAGCGGTGAACGCTCCAACCACGCAGATGATATCCATCGCACCTTGCTCCAACACATATAGCGGGAACATGCGAGCTACCAAGAACACACCAGCTACAACCATTGTGGCAGCGTGGATAAGAGCAGAAACTGGAGTTGGACCCTCCATCGCATCGGGCAGCCAAATGTGCAGTGGATACATAGCACTCTTACCGGCTCCACCAATAAAGATAAACGTCAACGCCCAACCAGTCACCGAGCATCCCATGAAAGTGAGTCCCTGAGCACTAGTGAAAGCGTTGCAGACATCGTGTCCGTTGGCACCCATAATCTGGATAAAGTCGAACGTCTTGGTATAGAACGAGAGAATCAAGATACCAATCAGGAAGAACAAGTCGGCAAGACGTGTAACTATAAACGCCTTCTTCGATGCGTGGTTTGCAGGTTGCTGACCATAATAGAAGCCGATGAGGAGGTAGGACGAAACACCCACCATCTCAAAGAAGATAAACATCTGGAAGATGTTGGTCGAAACTACCAGGCCGAGCATTGAAAATGTGAACAAAGCAAGATCGGCATAGTATCGCTGGAAACCCTTTTCGGGGTTGCCGTCGTGGTCGCTCATGTAGCCAAGGCTATACAAGTGAACCATAAACGAAACTGTGCTGATAACCACCAGCATCATTGCCGAGATAGGATCGAGCAGAATACCCAGCTTCACTACCAGCTTATCGGCATAGAACGAAAGCCATGTCCAATCGGTGGTAACAATCTGCTGTCGCACTCCATCCGACATTTGTCCCTGGTCGACGCCAAAGAAATAAGTAAACGCTATGGCATAGGCCCATACTGTTGTCACAGCCATTCCCAGCACACCTATCACACCTGTGATCTTGCGGGGCATCTTAACGCCCACAAGTCCCAAGAATAGGAACATGAAAAATGGGATGGCAAGAACGTATATTGTACTACTTAGTGGCATAACTGTTTAGAATTTCATTTTGGTTATTTGGTTGATGTCAACATTCTTAGCAAGTCGATACACATTAATGATGATTGCGATTGCTACTGCTGTCTCGGCAGCTGCTATTGCAATGGCAAACAATGTAAAGAACATGCCTTCGTGCTGTGCAGGGAACAAATAACGGTTAAACACTACAAAATTGATGTCGACCGAGTTGAGCATCAACTCCAGTGAAATCAAGATTGCTATCATATTCTTGCGGGTAACAAACCCATAAACACCGCAGCCAAACATTATAAGACTGGGGATGAGATACATCAATAAAGTCAAGTCCATTTCTTATCCTCCTTTCTTAACGTTTGCGAGCTATTACTACGCCACCAATGATGCACGCGAGCAGCAACACACTCACAGCCTCGAAAGGCAGCAGATATCCAAACTTGTCGGTGCTGAGCAGCATTTCTCCCAACTTGTCGATAGTGAAATCGCCCATAGTAGGAAGGGACTGGCCACAGAACTTAGCATATCCGAACAGTGCTGCGCCACATAGAATCACACCAGCACCACAAGCCACCAATCCAAGGATACGCTTGTGTGATGTGAGAGGCGCCGCGTCTTCGCCCGGCTTGTGCGTTAGCATAATAGCAAACACGAACAGGACGACGATACCACCTGCATAGACGGCAATCTGTGTTGCTCCCAGGAACTCATAATCCATCTGGAAATAGATGGCAGCCGTTGCCAACAAGACGAACAGCAGATAGGTTGCTGAGCGCAAGATCTTCTTAGTCGTCACCGCAAGCACCGAAAACACTATAATTGTCAAAGCAATTATAACATACATGATTACATTTCCGAGTGACTCCATATTATTCTGTTTCTTTTTGTTCTACATTAGGATCCTGAACATCTTTGGGTTCCTCGGCCTTTGACTCGGGCTTAAATTCTTCAACCTTGGGCTCAGGTTTAGGCTCTTCAGGCTTAGCAGCTACAGGCTTAGCAGCCGGAGTCGGTTTGGGCTCGGGTGCTGGCTTCTCCTTCTCGGGCAGATAGTTGAGCTGCTTGAGAAGTGCCTCACGGCGGAATACCGCCTGCTCAAAGTCGTTGGAGAACTCAATGGCATTGGTTGGACATGTACTCACACATAATCCACAGAAGGTGCAGCTTCCCAAGTCGTACATATACTTGTCGAGCTTCATCTTTTTCTTGCCATTGGGCAGGTCAACCATGCGCGTGATAATCTCAATGGTACCATTAGGGCAGTTGCGCTCGCAAGTCTTGCAGGCGATGCACTTGTGGTAACCCTCGTCATCATAGATGAACTGCAACGTGGCTCTAAATCTCTCGGGGATTTTCAACTCTGCCCTATTCTCGGGGTATTGCTCGGTAACTTTCTTGGTAAAGAGTTCCTTACCTGTCACCTCCATACCCTTGATTAGGCTGTGAGTTCCCTCAATTAGTGAAGAGAAATACTCCTTGATGTTCATATAATAATGTTTATTTCGGTGCTGTGCTAATGCAACACACTAATAACTACTTTATGCCTTAAAAAATATTTTGATGTGCCTTGGCGCCCCGACAGGCATAAACAATCGTTCGCCATTGGCATCTATTGTTCATTTTAACGCTCCACTTGTCCGCCCAAGATATCGAGCAGCTCGGTGGTAATACTTTGCTGACGCAACTTGTTGTACTCCAGGTTAAGCTCCTCGAGAAGCTCGGCGGCATTGTCGCTTGCCGTCTGCATTGCCATCACACGTGAAGCCTGTTCCGAAGCAGTGCTCGAGACAAAGATCTCCTGCATAGTAGAGCGCAGATGCAATGGCAGCACACTGTTGAAGATGCTGTTAGCATCGGGCTCAAAGATGCAAGGACTTGCAGCAGCCTTGGGATCAACATCCTTAGCTAGAGCCTCGGCACTGAGAGGCAACAACTGTTCAAGCTGCATCACTTGCCTGCTGGAGCTCACATATTGCATATAGGCAACATCGACACGGTCGTATACGTGGTCGACGAAGCGGCTACGCAACAGTTCAGTGAAATCGGTGAGCTGCTCTACGGTGCTACGCGTGCTCATATAGGGCACACTCTCTACCTTGAGACTGCGTGACTCAATCTTTTGAACAGCTTTTGACATTTTCTTGCCAACTGGAATCACTGTGATTTCCACACCCTTGCCATATTGCTTGCGCAGACTGTCGATGGCAATGAGCAGTTGCTTGAAAATATTGATGTTGAATGCACCGCACAAGCCGTCATCGCTACCATAGACCACTAGCGCCACGCTCTTCACTTCGCGCGACTCTATCAGAGGCGAAGAGAATTCTTGGTCGGTTACGAGCAAGTGGCTGAGCACGTCGCGCACCATGCCCCTGTAAGGCTTGAGTCGCTGCAACTGCCCTGTTGCTTTGTGCATCTTGGCCGACGAAATCATCTTCATCGCGCTCGTAGTCTTCTCGGTCGAAGCAACTGAGCTAATGCGTCCTTTAAGTTCTCGAAGTGTTGCCATTAATAAGCTAAAACCTTAAAATCAACAATCATATCAAGCTTTATACTTACCTGAAATCTCACTGGCTGCATCACGAAGCTTAGCCATCACGTCGTCATCAATCTTGCCGCTCTTGAGCACATCGAGCACATCACTCTGATGCTTAGCATGCAAGTACTGGATGAGCAGTTGCTCAAACTCAGCGACTTTGTCCATTGGAACACTCTCGAGTAGGCCATTTACACCACAGTAAATTACCGCAATCTGCTCCTCAACGGGAACAGGCTGATACTGTGGCTGAACGAGCAGACGCTCATTCTTGCGACCAGTATCGATAGTGCGAGCGGTAACTGGGTCAATGTCTCCGCCAAACTTAGTGAAAGACTCCAACTCACGGAACTGTGCCTGCGCAATCTTAAGAGTACCGGCCACCTTTTTCATCGCCTTGATTTGGGCATTACCACCCACACGCGATACCGATATACCTACATTCACAGCAGGACGGATTCCGTTATTGAACAACGCCGTCTCGAGGTAAATCTGACCATCGGTAATAGAGATAACGTTGGTGGGGATATAAGCACTTACGTCACCTGCCTGTGTCTCAATGATTGGAAGTGCGGTGAGCGATCCACCACCCTTAACTTTGCCCTTGAGGGCTGCAGGGAGATCGTTCATTGCCTCGGCAACCTTTTGGTTCTCATTGATTTTAGCTGCACGTTCAAGCAAACGGCTATGCAAATAGAAGATATCGCCTGGATAAGCCTCACGACCAGATGGACGCTTAAGAATCAGCGAAATCTCACGGTAGGCAACAGCCTGCTTCGACAAGTCGTCATAAACTACCAAAGCGTCGCGGCCTGTGTCACGGAAGTACTCACCAATGGCAGCACCAGCAAATGGTGCGTAATAGCGCATCGAAGCCGAATCGGCAGCAGTTGCAGCAATCACCACGCTGTAGGGCATTGCACCATGTTGGTTGAGTTGGTTGACAAGGGCAGCCACTGTCGAGGCTTTCTGTCCAATAGCCACATATATACAGTACACTGGCTTTCCAGCGTCATAGCCTGCCTTTTGGTTGATTATGGTATCAACAGCAATTGCAGTCTTACCAATTTGGCGGTCACCAATGATGAGCTCGCGCTGGCCACGACCAATTGGGATCATTGAGTCGATGGCTTTGAGACCAGTCTGCAATGGCTGATTCACCGGCTGACGGAAGATAACACCAGGCGCTTTGCGCTCGAGAGGAAGTCGCACAAGCTCACCTTCGATAGGTCCCTTGCCGTCGAGCGGCTCACCAAGGACGTTGATAACACGCCCTAACAAACCCTCGCCCACAGGAATCGAAGCAATCTCGCCTGTGCGGCGCACTTTCATGCCTTCGGCCACACTGTCGACCTTATCCATCAGGATTACACCCACGTTGCTTTCCTCAAGGTTCATTGCAACGCCAGTGACACCGTTCTCAAACTCGACAAGTTCGTTGGCCTCGACGTTCTCCAGTCCGTAGACATGAGCCACGCCGTCGCCTACCTCAAGCACTGTGCCAACTTCCTCAAACGACACCTTGCTCTCAATGTCGGTGAGTTGCTGTTTCAGTATTTCAGATATTTCACTTGGGTTAATCATCTCACTCTTATTAACTTAGGAGTTCTTATACGGTTGGTTCAAAATTCTAATTAAGCAATTTATTGAGCCAACCTTAAACGCAATTTCTCTAATTGACTTTTCACCGATGCGTCAAGTACCCGCGAGTCGACATCGACAGTGAAGCCACCAATGAGGTCGGGGTTGACACTCTTAGTGAGCTCTATAGTCTTGCCACCAAGCTGTTCTTTCACAACATCGACGATAGCATTTATCTCGTCATCGCCAAGCTTGGTGGCAGTGACGACTTCAACTTTAGCTATGCCATTTAGCTCACGATATTGTTTCATAAATGACAGAGCAATGGCACGCAAAAAGTCGATTCGGTTGTTCTTAATAACCAACTCCATGAACTGTGCCGCCGTGCTGTCGAGCTTTGCTCTCGAAGCAGCACACAACAGCTTTAGTTTATCGGCAACCGGCAAAAACGGATTGTTAACAGCCTTTTTCAATCCTGGCTCAGCAGCATAGGCGACATCTAGATGCTTCATCTCATTATATACTTGAGATGTGTCGCCACGCTCCTGCGAGAGCTTGAAAAGCGCTTTGGCATACCGGTTTGGAATAAGTCCGTCGTTCATTGCGTTGATTAATTACTTGATTCAACCTCAGTAAGTAGTTTCTTAACCAGGTCGCGCTGGGCCTTATCGTCGCTCATGTTGCGGCGAATTACCTGCTCGGCGATCTGAAGGGCATAGGCGCCCACATCCTGGCGCAACTGATGCTCACTCTCCTTGCGTGACTGTTCAATCGACACTTGAGCGGCATCGGTCACTTTCTTAGCCTCGACAGCAGCCTCGGCCTTAGCCTGCTCGATGATTTCGGTTTTCATCTTGGCTGCGTCGCGCAAAATGTCGGCCTGTTGCTTGCGTGCGTCGGCAACTAGAGCGTCGGCATCGCGCTTGGCATTGTCGAGCTTTGACTTCGCCTCCTGAGCATAGGCTACGCCTTTATCAATCAATGCAGCACGTTCGTCCATGCTCTTGATGATAAAAGGCCACGCCCACTTTGCCAGGATGAAGTAGAGGCATGCGAATGCCAAAAACATCCAGAACACCAGGCCAAATTCAGGCTTAAACAGTTCCATCTAAAAACCTTTCTTTAAAAGGGTTATTAAACGAAGAGCGCAAGAATACAAACGATGAGTGCAATCAGGGCAACACCTTCGATAAGTGCTGCAATCACAATCATGTTGGTACGAATGTCACCGGTTGATTCGGGCTGACGAGCAATTGACTCCATAGCTGAGCCACCAATGCGACCAATACCAATACCTGCTGCAATAGCTGCGATACCTGCACCAATGCATGCTCCTAATTTTGCAACGCCAACACCAGCGGCTGCTTGAGCTAAAATTAATCCTAACATAATCTTAATGGTTTTAATTGTTATTATTTTGTTCTTTTATTATTCGGTTAGTGCTTTGTGTTCCTCATGAATGTGGGCCATCGAAATGAAGATGGTCGACAATAGAGTAAACACAAAGGCCTGGATAAAACTGATAAGAGTGTCGAGCACAAGCATGAACAGCGAGAGCAACACCGAGATAATAGCAGTGCCAGCTCCAACAGCTGTACCAAACATCTGTGCAAATACCATGATCAACAGAATGAGCACGATAACCACCATGTGACCACCAAGCATATTGGCAAAGAGTCGGACCATGAGTGCCAATGGCTTAGTCAAGATGCCAAGGAACTCAATGAGAGGCATCATGGGCACAGGACACTTGAGTGCTATGGGCACATCGGGCCAAAAGATATCCTTCCAGTAATGCTTGGTGCCTGTCAGGTTGGTGACAGCAAAGGTAATGAGCGCCAATACCATTGTCACGGCAAGGTTGCCGGTGAGGTTGGCGCCACCAGGGAATATCACTATCAGTCCCAGCAAGTTCATTGTGAGGATGAAGAAGAATGCCGTCAGTAGGTAGGGACCATACTTGGGAGCATCCTTTCCCATGATGGGCTTGATAGTGTCAGTGTACACAAAGTCGATAACGAGCTCGAGCATACCCTTGAAGCCCTTAGGCCCCTTCATTCCCTCGCGCTTGTACCACTTGCGCAGGCTCATCGCCATCAGTATCACCAATGCCGCCGCAATGAGGATTCCCAACACGTTTTTCGTGATAGAGAAGTCCCAAGGCCGGTATTCAGTGCCATCATCAAGCACTTGAACCAGCTTGCCTTTGTAGTCTCCCTCATGAGGAATCTTGAAGCTCGCGTCACCATCCTGCCAAGTGTCACCGCCAGTGACACGGCTCGACATAAAGCAGTGCAGACCACCACCCTTGGCAAAGGCAATAATGGGCAACGAAATCTTCTTGGTGTGCGAGAAGGGCACCTCCCAACCGTAGGTGTCGCCCAGGTGCTCAAAGATTGTCTCTTTGGGGTTCACCTTGGCGTCGCCATGACCGTGATGTGCGGCACTCTCGGCATACCCCCACGCCATGAGCGCGAGGATCACCAATGCGACTATTGCTGTTATTACTTTCTTCATAAAAAGAGAGTTATAATCTATTTTATCAATAAAGACACACACTCACAACATTATCCTTCACATCGACTATGCCGCCTTTTATCTCTTTCTGCTCGGTGGTTTCGCCCACTACATAGGACATGGTTCCTGGCATAAGCGAAGAGACAAGCGCTGCATGATTGTTCAAGATTTGGAACGATCCCAAGGCACCTGGCAATGTCACCTGGTCAACTTCGCCCTCAAATTCCACTTGCTCGGCCGAAATAATTTTCAGTGTCATAGTGTCTTTAAATGTCTATTAGCAGTTATTGTTTCTAAAATATTAGCTTTAACCCACTTGTTCAAGCAGCTTCTTGCCCTTGGCAATAGCATCATCGATAGTTCCCACGTTGAGGAATGCCTGCTCGGGCAAGTCGTCGACCTCACCGTCGAGAATCATCTTGAAGCCGCGTATGGTCTCGTTCAATGGTACCATAACGCCAGGAACGCCAGTAAACTGCTCGGCAACAAAGAATGGCTGCGAGAGGAAACGCTGTGCTCGGCGTGCGCGCGATACTACGAGCTTGTCTTCATCGCTAAGCTCATCAACACCTAAGATGGCGATGATATCCTGCAACTCATTGTACTTCTGAAGCAGGTGAATCACTCGCTGAGCCACATTATAGTGCTCCTCACCAATGATGTGAGGATCCATGATGCGTGATGTAGATGCCAGCGGGTCAACCGCGGGATAAATACCCAACTCAGTAATCTTGCGGCTCAACACTGTGGTAGCATCAAGGAAGTTGAACGTGGTCGCTGGAGCAGGGTCGGTCAAGTCATCGGCAGGCACATATACTGCCTGTACCGAAGTAATTGAACCACTCTTTGTCGATGTGATACGCTCCTGAAGTTTACCCATCTCACTTGCAAGCGTTGGTTGATAACCAACGGCACTTGGCATGCGACCCAACAGAGCCGACACCTCGCTACCTGCCTGGGTGAAACGGAAGATGTTATCCATAAACAACAAGATATCACGGCCACCACCATCCTGATCGCGGAACTGCTCGGCAACTGTAAGTCCTGAAAGTGCCACACGCATACGTGCGCCTGGAGGCTCATTCATCTGTCCGAACACCAGTGTTGCCTGACTCTGCTCAACCTCTTTCATGTCAACGCTATCGAGGTTCCACTCGCCATTGGCCATCTCCTCCTTGAATTTCTCGCCGTACTTGATAACGCCACTCTCAATCATCTCGCGCAACAAGTCGTTACCCTCACGGGTGCGCTCTCCTACTCCAGTGAACACCGAGAAGCCACTGTGGCCATGCGCGATGTTGTGGATGAGCTCCATGATGAGTACTGTCTTGCCCACACCGGCACCACCAAACAGACCAATCTTACCACCCTTCGAGAATGGCTCGATTAGGTCAATCACCTTGATACCAGTATAGAGAATCTCTTGAGAGATTGACAGGTCGCTAAAGTCGGGCGTTGGTTGATGAATGGGACGACGCTCACCGCCTTTGAGATCGGCAAGGTGGTCGATTGGTTCACCTATCACATTGAGAAGGCGACCTTTTACTTGTTCGCCTGTAGGCACCGAAATAGGTTGTCCCAAATTGTTGACTTTTGTACCACGCTGCAAACCGTCGGTACTGTCCATAGCGACACAACGCACGGTGTTCTCTCCAATGTGTTGTTCCACCTCAAGCATCAACTCAGTGCCGTCGTGACGCGCCACGCTAAGAGCGGTGTAAATTTCGGGCACTTGGTTTCCCTCGCCTTCAAAAGTCACGTCGACAACAGGACCGATTACCTGAGTTATTTTTCCAAAATTTTCGTTCATAATCACGAGAATTTATTTATGCTGTATAGTTTTATTTCAATATTAACCTGCAAAATGCCAGCCCATGCTCACAATTACTGCCATGAGAACCAGGTTGAAGAGTCCAATAGGCATCAAGTAACGCCACTCCAATGCAAGCATCTGGTCGATGCGCACACGTGGGAACGACCACTTGAACCAGATTATGATAAACGATACAAAGATCGCCTTGCCCAAGAACCAGATAGTTGATGGAATATAGTCCATCACTGCGTTGAAGCCATCCCAACCACTCACGTGGAATGGCATCCAGCCACCTAAGAACAGCAATGTAGCGATTCCCGACACGATGAAGAGGTTCAGGTACTCTGCAAGGTAGAAGAAACCAAAATGGATACCCGAATACTCGGTGTGGTAACCTGCGGTGAGCTCGTGCTCAGCTTCAGGAAGGTCGAACGGGCCACGGTTGGTCTCGGCAGTAGCTGCTATAACATAGATGATAAAGGCAATAATTGCAGGAATGTGACCTGTGAAGATGAACCAACCATTCTGCTGAGCCTCAACAAGTCCTGTCACGCTCATGGTGCCAGCAAGACACACGATAGTGAGCATGGCAATGCCAATTGAGAGCTCATAGCTGATCATCTGGGCGCCACTACGCATGGCACCAATCATGGTGTACTTGCTATTACTCGACCAGCCGGCTAGCAGAATTCCCACCACGCCTAACGAGGACACGGCAGTCATGAAGAACACGCCAATGTTGAAGTCGATGGCCTGGAGGCCCTTACCCCAAGGCAGACAGGCGAACACCACGACCGATGCTACCAGCACGAAGTAGGGAGCCAATTTATGCAGGAAGTTATCGGTCTTCCACAATCCCACCACCTCCTTGATGAGCATCTTAATCACATCGGCAAAAATCTGCAACGAGCCCCAAGGTCCTACACGCAGTGGGCCTCGGCGGCACTGGAACCAGGCGCACACCCAACGCTCATACATGATGTAGAACATCGCAAGCACGGTATAGGCGAGCAGCAATAATACTGCCACAATCACACACTCGATAGTCGTTGCCAGCCATTGCGGCATCACTCCAAGGAGCAGGTCGTTAAACCAATTAGTGACTACACTGAAGTCAAACATAATCAATATATATAATATGTGTGTTTATAATCTGTTTCTTCTCTCTGGACCACAATATCATCTGTCGATGTCGGGAATCACATAGTCGATTGACGCGGTGATGGTAATAAGGTCGGCAATCAGGTTGTCCTTACAAGTGAGATCAACTACGCCCACTAGATTGAAGCAAGGACTCTGGAAGTGTAGGCGATAAGGCTTCTGGAAAGGCTTGGGATCGCCATCGCTTTCAAGGTAAACGCCAAAGGCGCCACGGCTACCCTCTACCTGCTGATACCAGTGACCTGCAGGAAGTTTGATAATTTTTGGAACCTTGGCGATGTACTCGCCCTCAATGCCTTCCTTCTCAAGCATATCGCAGCACTGGCGCAGAATCTTGATGCTCTCCTCCATTTCCTTCATACGAACCATGTAGCGGTCCATTGAGTCACCGGTCTCATAGGTAACCTCGTCAAACTCCACCTCGTTGTAGAGTGAGTAAGGATGGCACTTACGCACATCGCAATGGTGACCACTAGCACGTCCCGAAGGACCTGTGATTGCATAGTTGATTGCATCTTCCTTGCCCAGTATACCTACTCCAACCATTCGGTTGCGAGCGATAATGTTACCGGTGAAGAGTTTGTGATACTCTTTGAGTTTCTCGGTCACTGTATCGCACACGTTGCGCACGTCGTTAATGAAATCGGGGTGAACATCAGCCTTCACACCGCCTATAGTGAGGTAGCTCATCGACATACGAGCGCCACAAGTCTTATCGAAAATGTCGTAAATCAACTCGCGCTCTCGGAAACCGTAGAAGAACGCTGTAGTTGCACCCTGGTCCATTGTCAAGCAGCCGTAGCTAAGCAAGTGACTCGACAGACGCATAAGCTCGTCCATCATCATTCGAATTAGCTCTGCACGATGAGGAACTTCCAGCCCCATTGCCTTCTCGATACACAGACACAGGCAGTGGCGGTTGATGTGAGCCGACATATAGTCCAAGCGCTCAGTGTAGAGCAGAGTCTGTGGATACATCAAGCTTTCGCACATCTTCTCGATGCCGCGGTGAATGTAACCGCTCACAACGTCGACCTTCTTAACCAACTCGCCTTCAATTGATGCACGATAGCGCATAACACCATGGGTTGATGGATGCTGAGGACCAACGTTAATTACATATTCATCGTCACCAAACACTTTGCCGTCGACGCGTGTTACATCTCCATTTTCATCTTCAACCAAACGATAGGTGTTGTCCTCGTTCTCCTCGTCTTCGAGTCGCAACGGGTTCTTCTCGGGGTCGTCGTCATAGTCCTTGCGCAAGGGATATCCAACCCAGTCATTGCGCAGGAAGAAGCGACGCATATCAGGATGGTTGATAAACTCAATGCCATAAAAATCATATACCTCACGCTCCTGGAAATTGGCAACAGCCCAAAGGTCGCTCACGCTGTGAAGGCGAGGCTGCTCACGGTCGGCGGTAGCAACCTTCACGTGAATCATCTCCTGAGTCTCGGTGTTGGTCAAGTAGTACATCACTCCAAGCTCCTCTTTCCAGTCAACACCAACTAGTGCTGTCAAGTAGTCGAAGTGAAGCTCATCCTTGAGCGATTGTGCAAGATCGTGCCACTGTGCGTCGGGCACGCTAATCAGCAAGAACTCACCGCTGGCGTCGCATTGCGCCTCGGGACACAACTTACCGATTTTTTCTTGTATATCTGCCATATATAATAATGTGTATGGGTTTTAATACTTATTTTTCTGCTGTCTCACTGCTCTTATCAAAGAACTTCTTGCGGCTTTCCTTGCGGTTCACACCACCAAAGAACTTCTGCACCTTAATTTTGCGCTGTAGTTGCATCAAAGCATAGAACATCGCCTCAGGGCGAGGTGGGCAACCAGGAAGATAAACGTCAACAGGGATAATCTCGTCGATACCCTTTACAACACAATAACTGTTCTTGAATGGGCCGCCGCTCACGGTGCAAGCGCCACAGGCTATCACATACTTGGGCTCGGCCATCTGCTCATAGAGACGCTTCAATGCTGGTGCCATACGGTAGGTAATGGTACCCTGGCACATGATATAGTCGGCCTGGCGAGGTGAGTTGCGTGCAACCTCAAAGCCAAATCGCGCCATATCATAGCGTGCTGCTCCGAGACACATGAACTCGATGGCGCAGCAGCTGGTGCCAAAACAGAATGGCCACAGCGAGTTGCTGATACCCCAATTTATCAACTGGTCTAGCTTGCCAACAACCACATTGGTGCCGCTGGCGTTCAACTCCTGCACGAGCTGGTCAATATACTCGTTGTCCTTGAAGTCCTCGTGCTTCATGCTTTTGATCTTTACTTCCATCGCAGTGCTCCTTTCTTCCAGGCGTAAGCCAGACCTAAAACAAGAATAAACAAGAATGTTCCCACAGCAAGCAGTGCAGTAGAGCCTATCGACTTAGCTATCGATGCCCAAGGAAACAGGAACACTGTTTCGACGTCGAACATCAAGAACAGGATAGCAAATAGATAGTAACCCACATGGAACTGTGCCATGCTCTCGCCACGAGTAGGAATACCACACTCATAGGTCTCGCCTTTTTTCTTGGTGAAGCTGCGAGGTCCTATCAATCGGGCTATGAGCAACGCAGCAAACACCAACACAACGCCAGTAAGAACCGCGGTGACAGCCAGAGTGGTATTTTGAATACCTAGTAAAACCATAAAAATACGTTTTTTGTTATGTGGTTAATTATTTAGTTTCAATAAAACAGCATCAACAAAAATAATGAACCACTACAGCAGCACTCGCCATGCGAGGCTATTGCAATGGCCCGTTATCGCTAACAATCGATCGCACATCACAACGTGGGAGCACAACACACATCGCCAGCCCTTGCATTGCTTGCGAAACGTGATTTATGTTGTTAACGGCTCCTCTCATTAAATGCAATCAATTTTTGGATAAGCAATTAGTAAAATACTGACTAGAGAAACAACATCAGTTATTTGCTTTTTGCGGTGCAAATATAGTAATTTTTTTTATTAATAAAACATCTTATTAAATATAATTATTAACAACCCATTTTAAGAAAGCCAACAGAAAACAGCAAACTCCGGTAAATGAAAATAATTTTGTTTTTTCCAACAAAAAGCACTAATTTTGCAGTTGCCTTTAATGGGGACTTAAGCCAATGCTTGCACACTCCTTTTAAGGCAAAATTAGCACTATTGCATAAACCACTATTGCACAAAAGCTTACGTTCAAATATTTAGAAATAGAGACACATTTTTACACTTTTTAGTGCAAATTCTTGCCTCTATGTCGTAATAAATGTGTAATTTTGTGCGTTCAAAAACATGTAGTGACCCACTTTTGAGGTCAACAAGAAGCCAGAGAACAGGCTTTACAAACTGTGTCTGAGCTCTCCACAATTGATTTAATTTTTTGGCTTCTTGAAACTTTTAAATAGAAAGATATGAAGTTTTTTAATAGTCTGAAAGTAAGTTTTATCGGTATGGCTTTAATATCGGTATGCTTTGCAGCTAATTCTCAATCTATCAGCGATTACCGTCAAACACACAAAAACCTTCTTGCAAAACAAAATCGAGTACAAGATAAAATTAAAGTAGAGGAAGCACAGAACTACGCTCGCGACCTCTATGGCGACAAAGACAACATCGACAACGCCGACATCTACAGCGAAGGCTGGAACAGTGACCGCGTTAACCCCTATCAGAATGCAAACATTCCCTCAACAAAGGTTATTGATGTTTCTAAATATGCTATGCCAGTAAAACACCGCGTAATCAACTCACATTTTGGTTATCGCAAGCAGTTTGGCCGCATGCACAAGGGAGCCGACCTCAAGGCTAATATTGGCGACACTATCTACGCTGCATTTACCGGCAAAGTAAGGCTCACAAAATTTGAGCGTAACGGCTACGGATTCTATGTTATCCTGCGCCACGACAACGGCCTTGAGACCGTGTATGGTCACCTCTCTAAGTTCCTTGTTAAGGAGAACCAATATGTGAAAGCTGGCACTCCTATCGCCCTTAGTGGTAACACTGGCCGCAGTACTGGTCCACATCTCCACTTCGAGACTCGCTACATGGGTGTCGCTATCAACCCCGAGAAGATATTTGATTTCGTTAACGGAAATGTTTATCGCGACCACTACACCTTCAATCGCAGTAGTAGCGACAATGCCGACAACAACCGTCAGCAGAGCGCAAGCAAAGGTCGTCGTCGTTAAAAAGAACACAACACTAAAAACTAGATAACTTGACATTAGAAAACCGGTTAGTCACAAGGCTAACCGGTTTTTTATATCTCTAGAGACAATGTTTTAAAAAAACTCATTATCTTTGCACAATCAACATCACAGTCTAGACAACACAATGGAAGTAGTGTACGAAGATAATCACCTAATCATCGTCAACAAAGCGTGTGGCGAGATAGTTCAGGGCGACCGCACAGGCGATGAGCCACTCGTCGAGACCCTCAAACAGTGGATAAAGGTGAAATACAACAAACCGGGGAACGTGTTTTGTGGCGTGACACACCGCATCGACAGGCCCACCAGTGGGCTTGTAGTCTTTGCACGCACCAGTAAGGGGCTTTCGCGCATGAATGATCTATTCCGTCGTGGTGAAGTTCACAAGACCTACTGGGCTATTGTCAAGAACCACCCACCCAAAGATGCCGACACTCTCACCGACTATCTTGTTTCACAGGAGAAAAACAACAAGACCTATGTAGTGAAGCCAGGCACTGCTGGGGCGCAAAAGGCAGTGCTCAACTATCGAGTGATAGGACAAAGCAACAATTACTACCTCCTTGAAATTGACTTGCTAACAGGTCGCAAGCACCAGATACGCGCTCAACTCGCCCATTTGGGTTGTCCCATTAAGGGCGACCTCAAGTATGGTGCACCACGCAGTAATCCCGACGGCGGCATCTCTCTGCAGTCGCATCGCATTCAATTCATCCATCCGGTGTCGAAAGTCGAAGTTGATGTTACTGCACCACTTCCCCATGACTCATTGTGGCAAGCCTTAGCTATACAAAATGCTTAATTAAGAATTAATCTACTTATAGCTACTTCACCAAATCGGCAAAGCGCTTATTGGACCACACGACAAAATTACCATCATCATCGGTACTAATGGTCATCACGCCCAACGCATTGTTCTTTTCCATCATCGCCTGAGTTTTTCCAAGCCCCATCGCCATGCATGCTGTTGACCATGCGTCGGCGCTCATGCAGTCGGGCGCCACTATCGATACACTAAGCAAACTAGATGTCTCGCTGCTGCCAGTCGTTGGATTCACGATGTGGCTCACCTTCTTCCCGTCAACTTCTTTAAACTTGCGATAACTGCCGCTTGTAGCAACAGCCAAGCTGTCGAGGCACAGGACAACAGCATTGCTGTGCACTGCCCCCTTTTCATTGTCGGGTACTGGTAGGTCGACCGACACACGCCACGGTTCACCGCGCTCGTTTACTCCACGAGCCACTACCTCGCCGCCTATCTCAACCATATAGTTTGTCGCACCGTTACGGACGAGCATAGCAGCCACCTCATCACACGCCAGCCCTTTGGCAATAGAGCTGAAATCGAACTGCACACGTGGGTCGTCCTTTACTATGCGCAAACCATCAAGTCGCGTATGACCAATGCCCACAAATGCCAGAATACTATCAATCTGTTCCTTGGTTGGCAGCTGACCATTCTTGTAACCAAAGCCCCACGCGTTGACGAGCGGCATTACAGTGGGATCATACAATCCGTCACTAGCCTTGTTGACCTCTAGAGCTTTAGTATACATCACCTTAAACAGACGGTCGGCAACATCACTTCGCCCCTCGTTGATTGCACTTACGAGCGACTGCTTGTTAAATGCCGAAGCACTCTGATCGATTGTCGCCAGCACCTGCTGAATAGAGTCGTTTAGGTCACCACGGGCCTCATATGTAATATGATACTCGGTAGTCCACACAACACCGCTATTGGTTACAAACTTCTTGCGACTGCGCATAAAGGGCAACGCAATCACAAGCACGAGCAACAAGAGCAGTACGGCATAATACTTTCTCGACTTCAACATAAAGGTTCTATAATTATCAATTTATCTACAAAGATAAACTAAATAACTTTAAATACCTTGCGCCGATAAGCAAAAAATTGCTTTTCTCGTTTTTTTTGTTTTACTTTGCCACACTAAAACATTATATAACATGAAATTCATAGCAAAAACAACAATTATTATAGCATTAGCGATTATTGCAAATGCAACAGCACAGGCTCAGTTCAGGTTTGGTGTCAAGGGCGGCATCACTATCAACGAACTCAAATGGGACAAAGACATTGTGAGCAAGGAAAACAGAGCCGGATTCACTGCCGGCCTCATGGTTGAGGCTGGATTACCAGTTGTGGGTCTAGGCATTGACGCCTCGGTGCTATATGCCCACCGTCAAGATGACCTTTATATTGAGGAAGGCGCACAGGTAACCAAACTCAAGCGTGACTATCTCGACATACCCGTTAACGTGAAGTATAAAATTCAAATTCCAGTTTTGAGCAAAATCATTTCACCGTTTGTAACCACTGGTCCCGATTTCGCTCTAATGCTAGGAGACACTGACAAGGGCGATTTCAAGTCGCGCAAATGGAACACTTCATGGAATGTGGGATTCGGTGCCGAACTGTTCCGAAAAGTCCAGATACACGCCAACTACGGCATTGGCCTCACCAAAGCATTTGAATACATAGGTAAAGAGGTTGACTCAACACCTATCAAAGGTAAAGACAAACTCTGGACAATCACTGCAGCCTATCTCTTCTAATCACATATTATCTCTTATATAAACCATGTCTAAGAGCAAAGTAAACATTCAAGAAGAAGTGGCTCGTTGTTTGCTCTGCATCGATGCTCCTTGCTCCAAAGCGTGCGGCAAGGGCGATGTAGCTAGAGCATTAAGAGCCATCCGTTTTGACAATGCAAACGTTGCCAAAGTGTGGACCGAGCATTACTGCAATGATGATCTGCAGCGAGCCGAGCAGGCCTGCATCCACTACGATTATCCAGTTCGCATAACCCAGGTAATCAACCAGCTACCCGAAGTAGATATGCCTAATTTACTGCCAAGTCTTAAAATTGACTTTTGCGGTCTGCATTGCGAGAATCCGTTCTTTCTCGCCTCATCATCAATTTGCACTGGCTATGACATGGTGGCTAGGGCATTTGAGGCCGGATGGGCTGGCGTCTTCTATAAAACCATTTGCCTTGATGACATCAACGAGGTGTCGCCACGCTTTGATGCGATTCATCGTGAGGGCAGCAAAGGCGACTTTACAGCCTTCCGCAACATGGAACAATTGAGCGAGAATCCCGCCGAGGTGGATTTCGAGATTCTAAGTCGCCTCAAAAAGAACTATCCTAGCAAAATAGTGATAGCATCCATAATGGGATCTACCGAAGAACAATGGATAGAACTTGCCAAGATGGCAGAGCAGGCTGGAGTCGATGCAATTGAGCTCAATTTCTCTTGTCCACAGATGCGCATCGCCGGAATGGGAAGCGATGTAGGCCAAGATCCTGAATTGGTGACATTCTATACAGCCTATGTAAAGCGTTCAGTTTCTATTCCAGTCATTCCAAAGATGACTCCCAACATCACACAAATTAACAACCCAGCGATGGGTGCCTATTTTGCTGGTGCCGATGCCATCAGTGCAATCAACACTATCAAGAGCATCACATTTGGCGAAAGCTCTGAGGTGTCGGGTAAGAAGACAACGTCTGGACTATCGGGACGTGCTGTGAAACCCATAGCTCAACGTCACATCCTTGAAATGGCAAAAAACCCAATAATGAAGAAGATAGAGCTAAGCGGCATAGGTGGCATCGAGACTTGGCGCGACGCTTTAGAATTCATTCAGTTGGGCTGCACCAATGTGCAAGTGTGCACCGCCGTGATGCAATATGGTTACCGCATCATCGATGACCTCAAACTTGGCCTACAATATTATATGCATAGTCGAGGTGTGAAAAAACTCGATGAGCTTGTAGGCGAACAGCTACCATTATTTGTGCGTCCATCGGAACTGGACCGTGAAACTGTTGTCTATCCCATTATCGACCGTGACAAGTGTATTGGTTGTGGACGCTGCCATATATCTTGCATGGACGCTGGTCATCAGGCAATCTCGTTCGACAACGACACACGCAAGCCTCAAATCCTTGGATCAAAGTGTGTGGGATGTCACCTGTGCCGTCTAGTATGCCCCACTGGCGCCATCACATCTTCTAAGCGTGTTCCCAAAAAGAAAGAACATTAATCAATAACAACCATTATTGCCATGACTGTTTTACTGACGAACCAATGACTGAAAATTTGTGTTATAAAAATTGAAATCTTTGGTCGTGACGATAATTTATGTTAGTTTTGCAGTCTAAAACAAAAAAATCAGACATATTAATGAGAAGTTATATTAAATTTCTAATCATATCAGTAGCTCTATTAAGCTCTTTATCATCGGTGGCTCAGCCAGTTAGACGCTGGGGTGTCACAATTGGTGGTAATTACAACGAGATACATTTCAAGCAAACCGACATCTTTGAGAGCGACCGCAAATTTGGCGGTTCGATTGGTGTCACAGGCGACATGATGATTCCAGGCGTTGGATTTGGTATTGATGCATCAATCCTCTACACACTGCGTCAAGGCCGCATCCATTTAGGCGACAGGCGTGCGTGGGAATCACAAGGCATTGAGACACAGACTGCACAACTTCATTACATTGATGTGCCCCTTAACCTTAAGTTCCGTTACAGCAAACTTGGCGGACTTGAGAGTTCCATCATGCCATTTATCTATGCTGGTCCCACCTTCTCGTTCTTGGCGGGCCACAACAAGATGGGCGACGCACTCAAATACACTACCGTAAACGTGCTTCTACATGCCGGTATTGGTGTAGAACTGTTCAACAGGGTACAGGTTAGTGGAGGTTATAGCTTCAGCGTGGGGCAGAACCTAGGCACTAAACTCCTTGATGAGCACGTGGCAAAGCACCGCACATGGTTTGTTCAAGCAACATATTTCTTTAAGTAATAAGGAATAAAACATACAAAAAATCGTGGAGATTATGATCCCCACGATTTTTTTACTATACTTAATGAACCAAATCACAGCAGCATGCCGGCTGCCACTTCGGTTGCCACTTCCTCACCCATTGTAGTCTTTACTATGGCAAGAGCAAATTCGGCGGCGGCAGCTGGACCACGGCCAGTGATAATGTTGCCATCAACGACTGCAAAATCCTCAATTACATTAGCACCTTCCATTCCATCTTCCATTCCAGGATAGCATGTAGCATTACGGCCGTTCAACAAGCCAAGAGGGCCAAAAATCACTGATGGAGAAGCACATATTGCGGCAATATTCTCATCAGCCTCATTGCGCTCTTTGAGAATTTCACACAACGTCTCGTTCTCGGCCAGATTAGATGCTCCAGGCATGCCACCTGGGCATACAATCCACTCAGCGTCTTCGAGCATATCGGAGTCAAAAGCCTCATCGGCTACTACTGTAACACCATGTGCTCCAATAGCCTCGGGAGTCTCATAAATCGACATGGTAACCACCGGCATTCCTGCACGGCGCATAACATCAACAACAGTGAGGGCCTCGATTTCCTCAAAGCCGTCGGCAAACATTACGTAACTTGGTCTCATGATTGTGTTTACTTCTTTGTTTTTAATTATTGTGTTTTTTCAGGTTGTAAAATTAGTAAAATATCACGAAAACGCAAAACAACACACGCAATTTTACATGTTATTGCTAATATTTTTTTATTTTTGCAACAAATAAAAAACAGCAATATGAGACTCATATCAAGAACCATCATAGCCTTTGCAATAGTTGCAACAACAGCGGCAAGCTTGGCTGCTGCCGGCAACAGCAAACTTGCTTGGCAATATGTGAGAGAACTCAACACGCGCCTTGCAACCCCTGACCGAACCGACTATAGCGAGGAGTTCTACTATCGCAACTACCTCACCACCCTGAAGGCACGCGATGAGATGCCCTGGGGCAAGACAGTGCCTGAGCGTGAATTCAAGCACTTCGTGCTACCAGTGCGCATCAACAACGAGAACCTTGACACTGCAAGGATAGTGTTCTACCGCGAGCTAAAAGACCGCGTGAAGAACCTCTCGATGGAAGATGCTATCCTCGAAGTGAACCACTGGTGCCACGAGAAGGTGAGCTACCGCCCTAGCGACGCACGCACAAGCAGTCCGCTTGCCACAATGCGCACTGCCTATGGACGCTGCGGCGAGGAGTCGACATTCCTTGTGGCTGCCTTGCGCTCGGTGTGCATCCCTGCCCGACAGGTATATACACCACGCTGGGCACACACCGATGACAACCATGCCTGGGTCGAGGCATGGGCCAATGGCAGATGGTATTTTCTGGGAGCCTGTGAGCCTGAGCCAGTGCTCAACCTAGGATGGTTCAACGAGAGTGCCTCACGAGGCATGCTCATGCACACCAAGGTGGCAGGCGATTACCACGGTCCAGAGGAGGTGGTGAGCCGCACACCGTGTTACACCGAAATCAATGTCACCAGCAACTATACTCCCACCTCGGTCAGGATTATAAAAGTCCAGGATAAAAACGGAAATCCTGTTCCAAATGCCACAGTAGAGTTCAAACTTTACAACTATGCCGAGTTCTACACTGTGGCAAAAGAAACTACCAACGAACGCGGCAATGCTGCACTCACTGCAGGCAAAGGAGATCTGCTGGTGTGGGTGACAAAAGATGACCTTGTGGCTGTTAAAAAAGTGTTATGGGCTGGTGATAAAGATGACCCTGTGTTAATAGAGTTGCGTGATAAAGCATTGCCACGTCATTTAGAACTTGACATCGTGCCACCGCCTTTGAGCGCAAAACTGCCCGATGTCACTGCCGAGCAACGCGCCATCAACGACCGCCGCAAGGCGCAGGAGGATTCCATCCGCCAAGCCTACGAAGCTACGATGCCAGTAGAAGCGTGGCGCGGCAATCACCGCACCATACAGCAATTCCTTGACGAAGCCAAGAACAAGATCATGGCACTAAAACTCCTTGATGTGCTCAGCGAAAAAGACCTGCGCGACATCAACCTTGATGTGCTTCGTGACAATGAGGTGGCGCTAATCGACACAAGCGAAATCTACTGCCGCTATGTACTGAGCCCACGAGTTGAGAATGAATGGTTAACACCTTATAAAGAATTCTTCCATAGGGAATTGAGCAACAAAATAAGTAATATTGACAACTTAATCGTTTGGACAAAAGCAAACCTCACAATTGACAACGAGCACAATCCCCAGTGCCTGCGTCAGCAACCTATGAGTGCATATCGCACTCGCACCACCGATGAACTGGGACGCGCCATCTTCTTCGTGAGCGCCGCACGCAGCATGGGTTGGCCCGCACGCATCAACGAGGTGAACGGCAAGCTCGAATTCTACACAAATAACACTTGGCATGAGGTAAAATTTGAGGAAAGCGAATCGATCAAAACCGAACCTTCGGGAACGCTTCGACTGAATTTCACACCCAGCGACACCCACAACGACCTTGCTTACTACACTCATTTTACCCTGAGCAAGATAGTGGATAACAAACCGCAGTTGCTCACCTACCCCGAAGATGCCACCTGGAGCAATTATTTCAAAAACGGAGTAGAACTTGAACCAGGCACCTACATGCTCACCACCGGCAACCGCCAAAGTGACGGCAGCGTGCTGGCTAGCACAACGACTTTTGAAATTAAAAGTGGCAAAGAATGCAACGTAGACTTGGCACTGAGAGGAAATGACGTAAAAGTAGAGATTATTGGAAAAATCGACACTAAAGGCAAATACCGCGACATCAATGACAATACAATAAAAGATGTATTCAACAAGAATGGTTTAACTATTGTTGGCTATATACGGCCAAACCATGAACCCACTAACCATGCACTGCGAGACATTGCCATCTATGCCAAGGATTTTGAGGACATAAACTGCCCTATCGTGCTGATTAACCACTGGAAACAACCATTCAATAGCACTGAGTTCAACAACCTTCCAGCAACCACAAAATGGGGCATCCCTGATGAAAACCTCGACTTCCTATGGACAGTTGGAGATAAAATGGGCATTGATGACATGACAGACCCAATCTTTCTCCTGTGTGATAAAGATGGAAATGTCTATTTCATTAAAGAAGGTTACACTATCCATCTAGGCGAGCAACTGCTCAAAACCATCAAAAAGTTTGAGGCAAGCCACAAGAATTAGGGCGTTTTTGAGGAAAAACTCGCTTTTCGAAAAAAGCACGGGTGCTTAGCTCAGCTGGTTCAGAGCATCTGCCTTACAAGCAGAGGGTCGGCGGTTCGAATCCGTCAGCACCCACACAGCAACTAGGACGATGCAAGTCGCCCTTTTTTTTGTATACTTATCCCCCAATTTATCTAGCAAATATACTAAAGCAAAACGGCCCGCTGATCTCAGCGAGCCGCTTTCGCAGTAGTGGTACGGGGAGTCGAACCCCGGTTTCCGGCGTGAGAGGCCAGCGTCCTGGGCCACTAGACGATACCACCATTTCGGAATTGCGGTGCAAAGTTACTACAATTTTCTGAACCACCAAAACTTTTGTCGATTTTTTTCAAAAAAAAGTGCATTTTCTTCGTTTTTCTTTCTTTTGCGACCATTTTAGTATTATATAAGTTGTAATTTTTGATAATTATTTTTGTTGTTTGCCATGTAATCGTTAATTTTGTAAACTATAAATAATCTGCATTTATTCAAAATGATAAGAGCTTTTTTCTTAACCATGGCGTTAATGTCCGTAGCTATGCTAGGTGCCACCGAGGTCTACAACATATACCCCGTTCCACATGAGCAAGTGAGGAATCCTGGCACGGCATCCTTTTCTCAGAGAGTATTAATATTTCCTCAAGATGGGATTGACATTGCAACAATAAATCGCGCAAAGCAGATACTTAGTGACCATGGTCTTGTTCCAGTGGTGATTATGGCTGGCACTCCTCCTCACAACTGTCCGTCTTTCGTGCATCTTAGTGTAAACAATCCAAAAGAAAAGATTGCTGATGAGCATGATGCCGTGTTGCGTGTCGACCGAAGCATCTTCAATTTGCCAAAATATGACCGTCATATCTTGAATCTTAAATCAAATAGTAAAGGTCAAGCTAAGGTGGCAATCATTGGTGAGGACACCGATGCTGTGTTCTGCGGATTGGCGTCACTCGAGCAGATGCTCGATCAGGGCACGACCGACTTGCCATGTGTCACAATCTATGACTATGCCGATGTCAAGAACCGTGGCATCATCGAGGGCTACTATGGAGTGCCTTATACCGCCGAGGTGACAAAGGACTTGTTCCGCTTCATGGCGCGCTACAAGATGAACACCTACATGTATGGCGCCAAGAGCGATCCTTACCATTCCCGATACTGGGGCGACCCCTACCCCACAACGATTACTGATGAGCAAAAACGCATTGGTTACCTTAACCAGGACATGATGCGCGACATCACAAAGGTTGCCAGCGAGACCAAGGTCAACTTCATCTGGGCAATCCATCCCGGCAAGGCATTCGCCAATGCCGAGGACCCTCAGGTACTCGACAAGATTATGGCGAAGTTTGAGAGCATGCACAAGCTGGGCGTGCGTCAGTTTGGCGTTTTTGTTGACGACGTGGGCGTGCCCAGCGACCCTGCCATCATGAAGCTTTGTGCCGACAATCTAAACATGCTGCAGCAGCGCATCGACGACAAGTGGAACAAAAAAGGCGCAGTAGCGACCGATACAGTTAAGCCTTTGCACTACGTGCCACAGCTCTATGCCTACTCGTGGGTGAACCGTGAGCGCGCCCGTGAGTTCTTCGAATCGCTAAGTACAACTACCGAGAAAATCAATATTTATATCACCGGTGCTAACGTATGGTCGGTTCCTAATAACGAAGACCTTGCAATTGTCAAGAGTTGGCTAGGCCGCGAGGTGAGTTGGTGGTGGAACTACCCTTGCAACGACCAGGATCCAACCAAGCTGTATGTGATGGACACCTACAGCAACTTCCGTGACGAGACCCATATCGATAACCTGTCACACATCGAGAAGCGCCTCAAGGGGCTCAACACCCTCATCATCAACCCCATGCAGCAAGGCGAGCTATCGAAAGTGGCACTTTTCGGTGTCGCCGACTATACTTGGAATAATGCGGCCTTTGACAATTATGATAGTTGGGAAGCAGCGATACCAGCCGTTGTGGGCAAAGAGCGTGCTAAGGCATTCAAGAAGCTAGCTCCATATCTACGCTACTACGATAACGATGCTCTAGGCTACAAGATTGACCGCTATCATGTGTCGATTAAGAACAACCATCCAAGTCACACGGCATTGCTCAACGAGATGCAAGAGGTGAACGAGGCTTGCCAGGAGATAAAAGCCATGAAAAGCTCCAGTAGTGAGAGTGACCGCCTGCTCTACAACGACGTGCGGCCGTGGCTTCTCAAACTCGAGGCAATGAGTACCGAAGCGATAGCTCTATTTGAGGGCAAGAATCCACCTGCCGGCAACTATGATGACAATCCCGATTTCCAATTTGAATCACTGGGCGGCATGGGTGAGCACATATCTCTAAAGGTCCGCACCGCCGAGCCTGCTGCCACATGTTTGATGCCACTGCTCAAGTGGCTACATGAGCAAGACACGATTAAATAATTCACACATTATATTTAATACACATTTCTATGAACTTTATTAAAAGATTTGCATTCCTTGCCCTGGTTGCCGCAACAGCATTCATGGCACAGGCACAACTGCCCAAGGCAGTAACCTACGAAGGAGACCCCATGCACACACAGTGCTACACTCTGCGTAATGGCATGAAGGTGTTCCTCAGTGTAAACAACCAGTCACCACGCATCGCGGCTCACATCGCCGTGCGTACCGGCTCACGCAACGACCCTACCGAGACCACAGGTCTGGCTCACTACCTAGAGCACCTTATGTTCAAGGGCACTAAGCAGTTTGGTACCAGCGACCCAGTGAAAGAAGCTCCCTATCTCGATGAGATTGAAGCACGCTACGAGCAATACCGCAAGGTTATCGACCCTGCCAAGCGCAAGCAACTCTACCACGAGATCGACAGCGTGTCGCAACTGGCAGCACAGTACAACATCCCCAACGAGTATGACAAGCTGATGGCAGGAATTGGTGGCATTGGCACCAATGCCTACACAAGCACCGACGTGACCTGCTACACCGAGGACATCCCCGCCAACGAAGTTGATCGCTGGGCACGCATCCAGAGCGACCGCTTCCGTAATATGGTAATTCGAGGTTTCCACACCGAGCTCGAGGCAGTGTATGAGGAGAAGAACATTGGTATGGCTAAGGATATGTGGAAACTCGAAGAGGCCCTCTATGCCAAGGCATTCCCTACCCATCCTTATGGTACCCAAACAACCATAGGTACTCAGGAACACCTCAAGAACCCTTCAATCACCAACATCAAGAATTACTACAACAACTACTATTGCCCCAACAACATCGCCATCTGTATGGCTGGTGATTTTGACCCCGACAAAGTGATTGCCATCATCGACAAATACTTTGGCGACTGGAAGCCCAACGAGAACCTGTCACGCCCAGAGTTTGCACCACTCAAGCCTATTACAGCACCTGTAGACACTACCGTATTGGGCCAAGAGGCTGAGTTCGTAACCTTGGCATGGCGTCTTGAAGGTGGCAACTCGCTGCAATGCGACACCCTTGAGGTTATCTCAAGCATGCTCAAGAACGAGACCGCAGGCCTGATGGACCTCAACCTTGACCAGCCCCACAAGATTATGGGTTCGGGCGTCTATCCCGATGAGATGACCGATTACTCACTGCTCATGTTGTTTGGTTATCCTAACCAAGGACAGACTCTGGAAGAGGTTCGTGACCTGATGCTCGGCGAGATTGCCAAGCTGCGCAGCGGCGACTTTGATGACGACCTGCTCACCAGCGTGGTCAACAACACCAAGCTCCAGTATTTGAGAGGCTTGAACAGCAACGGTGCACGTGCTAGATACCTTGTCAATGCCTTTATCAACGGCGTTGAATGGGAGCAAGTTGTGGGACAGCTTGACCGCATGAGCCACATGACCAAGCAGCAGATCATAGATTTTGCTAATCGCCATCTACTCGCCAACAACTATGTGTGCGTATACAAGCGCCTTGGCGAGGACACCTCGGTGAAGAAAATCGAGAAACCCGCCATCACACCCATCCCAACCAACCGCGACAAGCAGAGCGACTTCGTCAAGAACCTTATGGCAGAAACAGTAGAGCCCATCCAGCCTCGATTTGTCGATTTCAAGACCGACATGAATGTTTCGGAGACTAAGGCTGGTCTGCCACTGCTTTACAAGCAGAATACCGATGATGACCTTTTCACACTGGCTTATAAATATGACTTTGGTAACACAGCCGACCTTAAGTACAGCTTAGCACTGTCATACCTCGACTACCTAGGAACCAAGACCCTGACCCCACAGCAGTTCAAGCAGAAACTTTACAAGCTCGCTTGCAACTTCTCGACATCGGTAGATGACAATTACACCTTCATCACCATCAGCGGTCTTAACGAGAACATGCCTGAAGCTGTAGCACTTATCGACGACCTACTCAAGAATGCCACTGTCGACAATGAGGCCTATAGCCAACTCGTTGACCTGATTATCAAGGGACGCAACGATGCTAAGAGCAACCAAGAGCAATGCTTCGCTCGCTTAATGGCCTATGGTCAGTATGGCCCCAACAATGAGTACACCAACATCTTGAGCGAGAAAGAGCTTCGTGACATTAACCCCAGTGATCTCATCGAACTCGTAAAGAACCTGAGCAACATGAAACATGAGGTGATGTACTTTGGCCCCATGAGTGAGAAAGACTTCTCGGCAACAATATCGAAACTCCACAAGACTCCAAAGGAACTTATGGATGTACCTTTCGGCATGGACTATATGGAGCAGCCCACTCCCGAGACCGAGATTCTGCTTGCTCCTTACGATGCCAAGAACATCTACATGGTGCAGTACACCAACAGCGAGCGCGACTGGACTCCCGATCATGCACCAGTAATCAGCTTGTTTAACGAATATTTTGGAACTGGAATGAACGGCATCGTATTCCAAGAGCTGCGTGAGGCACGTGGTTTAGCTTACTCGGCTGCGGCTCGCTACAACCAGCCTGCCCGTCTGGGCCACAAGGAGGATGCTTACACCTACATCATAACCCAGAATGACAAGATGATGGATTGCGTTGACGAGTTCAACAAACTTATCGCCGATATACCACAAAGTGAGGCTGCTTTCAACCTCGCTAAGGAGTCGCTTATTAAGAAATACGCTAGCCGCCGCACCACTCGCTTCAACGTGCTCAACAGCTATATTTGGGCTCAAGAGCGTGGTCTCGACTACGACATTTCGGCCAAGGTTTACGAGGCGCTACCTAAGCTGTATCTCTTCGATATCGTTGACTTCGAGAAGGAGAACATGGCAGGCAAGCCCTACCGTTACCTCATTCTCGGCAACGAGAAGGAACTCGACATGGACCGTCTGCAGAAGATTGCTCCTGTTAAGCGCGTAACACTCGAGGAGATCTTCGGGTACTAATTTTATAATCCAGAGTTCATAGTTTTTATTGACTGTAGTGAGACTATAAACATCTGAAACAAAAAGGTCCTGCTCAGAAATTCTGGGCAGGATTTTTTTTACTCGGGTGACTTGACTCACTTGACTCGATTTGGTCAAACAACGAGAACAACTTAACAACATGACTTGTCCTGAAATAGGTTTACAAAGTAGTAAATCAAAAACAGGATTAAGAATGAAAAAAGTAAACATCCGTCAGGACTATGAGATTCTGCAGATAT
>CADAAI010000025.1 GCA_902785925.1 uncultured Bacteroidales bacterium | reverse complement strand
AAACGAGCATGCCCCCCGATGGCAATAGGCATGGCACAGATAGCCGGCATGATTGCCGACACCAGTCAACCGATCCTCAACGATAATGTGTTCCGTTCCTTTCATCGGGCGCAAATATACTCATTTTCAACAAAAAAACAAAATCGACATCCCGGGAACAAAAAAAAGAAGTCGAGACCTGCACCTCTTCGGTGTTAGCCTCGTTAGCTTCTTTTCCAGACTCGCTGTCGGTTTGATATGCCGTCTTTAGGGCACGATCTCCCCGACAGGTAATAGCGCCTGGATTGATAGTCGGTGGCGCAAACTCTTCGCTTGCGCTCCATACCATCAAAATTATATATTATATTGATACATGACCCATTTCCGCCCATCTTGTTGGGGCAGTCCTTCGGGTCAGTAATTTATACTATTTGTCTATATATAAGGTTTTGAGGGGAAATGAGATTGGCTATTTAAGAATAATTCTAACATGCGTTCTGCGTTCTCCTCTTTGGTATCTTTTTTTGTATAGTGTGGTTTTTACATTATAAAAACACTATGGTTATAAAAACAGCATTAGTAAAGAAAATCACTACTCGGTTAATAAGTCGCCAAAAAGTCGCCAAAAACACATATAACAAACCCATCAAAAGAATGACAATTTGCTGATTGTCAAATCTTTGATGGGTTTTGTTTCGTGCGCCTGATAGGACTCGAACCTACACAACTTGCGTTACTAGATCCTAAGTCTAGCGCGTCTACCAATTTCGCCACAGGCGCAGGCTTTGAGTGTAGAAAACTCAACAATTCCACTGCAAGTCAAAACTCGCCTTTTGAAATTGCGGGTGCAAAGTTAGTGATTTTTTTTGAACTTCAAAACAATCATCGTCATTTTCTTCACACATTGAAAAAAAACGGATTTTTTTGAAACTTTTTCCTCACTAGTTGCGTCTAATACATGAAAAGCCATTTTCTGAGTTTAAAATAGTGTCAAAAAACGCTTTTAATTCAGTTATTATGACTACTTTTATATAAATTAGGCTGCGCCTCGGTAATAAAAATGAAAATCTTAGCTTTTCATTTTGTATTTCTCTCGGCTTGCATTAATTTTGCAAATATTTGAGTGTAACTCATTTTTAACTTAATTATAAAACAACTATCATGACAAGTTTAAAGAAATTTTTTGTTCTGGCAGCAGCAGTGCTTCCTTTAATGAGCATTAGCGCACAGAACGAGAAGCATGGCCTTAGCCGTGCCGACATGGACCTCACAGTAAATCCTGGCGACGACTTTTACCAGTATGCTGGTGGTGGCTGGATGAAGGCCAACCCATTGAAGCCCGAGTATTCAAGCTTCGGAGTGTTTAACGAGCTTGCCGAGAAGAACCGCGACCAGTTGAAGGAGCTCTTCGACAACCTCGCTAAGGAGAAACATGCCAAGGGCAGCAACGGCCAGAAGGTTACCGACCTCTATGCATTGGCAATGGACAGCGTGCGCCGCAACGCTGAGGGAACTAAGCCCATCCAGCAAGACCTTGCCGACCTAGCAAGCTTCAACCGCGCTACCCTCACCGAGTTCATCGCCTATCAGCACATGTACCTGGGCAACCCATTCTTCGGCATTGGCGTGGAGAGCGACCTTGCCAACAGCGCCATCAACACCATGTACCTGAGCGCCGGTTCGATGAGTCTGCCCGACCGCGACTACTATCTCAAGACCGATGCCGAGAGCAAGAAGATTCAGCAGAAGTATCGCGATTATCTGACCAAGATGTTCATGCTCGCTGGCTACAAGAAGAAAGATGCTGAGCGCGCAACAAAGACCATCTACGACATCGAGTACAAGTTTGCCGAGGCAAGCATGACTCGTGCCGAGCAGCGCGACATCTCTAAGCTTTACAATCCTCGCACCATCGAGCAGCTCCAGGCCGACTATCCCGTCATCAACTGGGCACGCTACTTCGAGCTCATGGGCGTTAAGAACATCAGCACCGTGATTCTTGAGCAGCCCAAGGTGATGGCTGTTGCCAATAACCTGATGACAAACCTCAAGGATCAGGAAATCAAAGACTACGTAGCCGGCATGATCATCTCGAGCGCCAGTGGCTACCTGAGCGACGAGGTGGGCGAGACAAGCTTCGACTTCTACGGTCGCACCCTGAGCGGACAAAAAGAGCGTCAGGCACGCTGGAAACGCTGCATGAGCATTCCTAACGGCGTGATGGGCGAGGCTGTGGGCCAGCTCTACGTTGAGAAGTACTTTGCTGGCGACAGCAAGGACAAGATGGTGAAGCTCATTGGCGACCTGCGCAAAGCCCTCGCCGAGCGCATCGCAGGCCTTGACTGGATGAGCGACCAGACCAAGGTTAACGCCCTTGTCAAGCTTAACTCGTTCACTGTGAAGGTGGGCTATCCCGACAAGTGGAAAGACTACAGCAAGCTCACCATCGACCCAAGCAAGACCCTCTACGATAACATGAAAGCCGCCTCGCTGTGGAGCACCAAGCGCAACCTCGAGAAATATGGCAAGCCCGTTGACCGCGAGGAGTGGGGCATGACACCACAGACCGTGAATGCCTACTACAACCCACTCAACAACGAAATCGTGTTCCCAGCCGCCATCCTCCAGGCTCCTTTCTTTGATCCTAAGGCCGACGACGCTACCAACTATGGCGCTATTGGCGTAGTGATTGGCCACGAGATGACTCACGGCTTTGACGATCAGGGCCGCACCTTCGACTACCAGGGCAACATGACCGACTGGTGGACCGAAGAGGATGCCGAGCGCTTCAACGCCGCCGCCGAGAAACTCGCTCAGCAGTTCGACGCTATCGACCTGGGCAATGGTGAGCACGCCAACGGACACCTTACCCTTGGTGAGAACATCGCCGACCAGGGTGGCCTGCGTATCGCCTACGACGCCTTCAAGAAGACTCCTCAAGCTAAGGCTGGCGAGAAGATTGACGGCTTCACTCCTGAGCAGCGCTTCTACTTGAGCTACGGCCGCATCTGGGCAGAGAACATCACTCCCGAGGCTGCCTACATGCAGACTAAGAGCGACCCACACTCACTGGGCGAGTACCGCGTGAACGCCACTCTGCGCAACATCGACACCTTCTTCAAGGCATTCGACATCAAGCCGGGCGCCAAGATGTGGCTCGACGAGAACGATCGCACCATCATCTGGTAATTTATTAATGCAGAATTCATAATGCACAATGCATAATTAGGGCTGACGCCACGATGCAATGAATAATGCATAATTGAAAAACAACTTATTGACTCAGGGGAGTTGGCTGATTGGGCTGGCTCCCCTAATTTATCTGGTTCACCTAACTCAGTTGACTCACCTGACTCACCTGACTCACCTGACTCACCTGACTCACCTGACTCACCTGACTCACCTGACTCACCTGACTCAGTTTTTTCCACTAGTGGAGATTTTTGGAAAGTGGGAAAAGTGGGACACTTTTGAAAAAAAATTTTTTTGAGTTTGAGAATTTGCAGTCATAATGAATGAAATTTGTTTTAGATGTTAAGGATTGGGGAATGGATTGCTTAATGTTTGGTGGTGGGTGGGACAGTTTGCGCAAAAAATGGGCGGTTACGGATTGTAAGCGCGCGGACAGTTTTTTCAGACTATTAAGGACAAAAAGATTTTTTTTCATTGGATGCTGGTTACTAAGCTATGCGGCTTGTGGTTATTAATGACAATTGCTTATTTAGGGGAGAGGGAAGAGGAGAGAGGAAAGAGATTGGGCTGCGCCTTAATCAATGCATAATGCATAATTCACAATGCACAATGTAGGCTGCGCATGGAAACATAGAATCACTTGGTGGGACAAAAATGGGAAAATTTTATTTAATCTCACAAAGTTGCACCTGACGGTGTCGAAAAGCCTACTTACGCAGGAATTTTTGTATTTTTTCATGGTAATGCCTTTTTATATTATTAATGAACGTGTGTGCACAAAGGTAGAGGATGGAGGTGCGTTTGGACAAGATTAAAAAAGCGAAAAGCGCACTTGCGGTGCGCTTTTCGTGTGAGCTATTATAATTGAGCTATTATAATTTGGTGCCCTTTCTCAATATTTAGAGATGAGGGAGGCGAAAAAATCGGTATTAAGAGCCGAGCATGATGGAGTAGACGGCGGTGACGTCACCGCTGGTGATGTGCTCATCGTTGTCGACATCGCCATTTACAAGGTTTGACATGTCTCCGTTGAGCAGGTAGTCGTAGAGCGCAGTGATGTCACCACTATTGACGTGCCCGTCGCCGTTCACGTCACCAGGAATGCCCGAGCGCTTGATTTCGACATGACCTTGCCATTCAACACCATTCACAGTGATGTATCCGTAATTGCTAACAACTCCATTGGCAGGTGATGCCACATAGCAGTTGACGAGATTCAGACCTTTGTAACCGTTGTGATCGCTGCCCACACTCAGGTATTCGGTCGTCACATCGGCATTGTCGATGGTAAGGCACTCCTCATAACCCTCAGACAAAATATTATCAAAATACACCGAGCAATCCTTGATGTAGGACACTGTGGCATCGTTGGTCAAGTGGTCGTGTGCATCAAGGTAGAGTGCGCCGCCACAGTCGAGGGTGCCTGAGCCATAAAGAGTAAAGCCCTGCGATTCTTTTGCGTTTATGGCAATGTTATTTGTGTTAGCAAGAATCTTGTTGTCGCCCACAAGTTTAATTTTTAGGTTGGTAGGGCCACCATAGGCATTTTCGATGGCGCACACCGAGAGCCCCCTCCGGTCGATAGTGGCGTTGTTGAGCGTCAGGGTGTTGATGCTGGCGTCGTAGGTTACCGAGCCACTGATGCCAGGACCGGTAACGCCGTTCTGGTTAGCGCAGGTGACCTGCACTCCATTAATCCACAAATCGTAGGTTGCACCCGTGAGGTAGCCTGGATTGCTGGGGCCGCCGTCGATATGGGCATAAGAGGCATCGGTGTAACTTGAACTAAAGGTGGTTCCTGCACCACCCTCGATTTTGAAACAATTAGTGAACATATCTGTTGAGCTGGTTACTGCCTCTGTGCTCCAAGTGCTGCCCACGGTAATTGTTTTAAGTTCATCACAATTCTCGAACATGTTTTTCATGTTGGTCACATTTGCTGTGTTGAAGCTACTCAAATCAAGTGAGGTCAGATTTTCGCATTCAGTAAACATAAACCTCATGTCGGTCACATTTGCCGTGTTGAAGCTACTCAAATCAAGTGAGGTAAGTTTGCCACAGTTTTCGAACATAGCAGCCATGTCGGTAACATTTGAAGTGTTAAAGCTGCTCACATCAAGTGAGGTGAGGTTTTTGCAATCCCAGAACATTGCCAACATATTAATCACATTTGCAGTATTGAAGCTACTCACATCAAGTGAGGTCAGATTTTCGCATTTATTAAACATAAACCTCATGTCGGTCACATTTGCCGTGTTGAAGCTACTCAAATCAAGTGAGGTGAGGTTTTTGCAATCCCAGAACATTCCAAGCATATTTGTAACTTCGCTGGTATTGAGGTAGTTCAATCCCGTGATGCTGGTGAGGTTTTCCATTTCGTAAAACCAGTAAGCGGTAGTGGTGGGGCGTGCTTGGGCAAACGAAGGGTCGAAGACCACTCGCTCTACAGCGGCATAGGTGCCGTAATTGTACCATTCTGGATAGTTGATGCCACTATTCAGGCCAAAAGCCCCACTGGGTTTTGTGCCGTAATAGAAGGTGAGGGTGTTGCTGCTTTGGGTGTAAACTGCGTAAGGTTCGGCCGCCCATGCTGCCATGCACGCCGTCATTGTCACTAAAAGAACAAATAATCGTTTCATAAAAATATCGTTTTAGAGTTAATATTCTAGAGCAATTGTCCTTAATAAAACTGTGTCAAAATGCTATATTGTTTTGTCATTAATGTCTTCTCCAAGAGAGCATCAGTTGCCGAGCATGATGGAGTAGACGGCGGTGACGTCGCCGCTGGTTATGTGTCCGTCGCCATCAACGTCGCCATTGACGAGGTTGCTAGTGTCGTTGTTGAGCAGGCAGTCATAGAGCGCGGTGATGTCGCTACTGTTGATGTGCCCGTCGCCGTTCACGTCGCCAAGCAAGCCGCTGATAGTGGCTTGAGTCGCCACATTGCCGTTGGCATCATACAGGACTCCACCCGCAAAATACCCTCCAGCGGGTTCGGTGATTCTCAACCCGTCCTCCAAAACCAACTCATCCATGTTGCGTATCGCACCCGAACCGTCAGTTGCAATAACATTAGTTCCGCTACCCTTCATCACCAGTCGAGTGTTAGACGAGCTCGATGCATAAATGCCATAGGAGCCTCGGGCTATCAAGCAATGTAGATTGTTAATCGTGAGGGTATTGCCACTTCGTATCGTGATGCCTGATTTCCTTCCTTGCACACCGAGTGTATCGGTGCCTGTTATCGTGGTGTTTGACAGCACCATCCCATTCATGTTGGTGCTAGATGGCGCTATTAAGATAGTACTGGTTCCCTTCACATTAATGGTCAGTCCGTCGATATGGCTTCTTATGCTGGCTCCATTGCTTGTCTCGCCACAGCTCAACCTGGCATGATCAAGTGTGAGAGTCTTGGACGATGGATTGTAGGTTACAGTGCCACTCACGCCTTCAATGCTGCTGAGATTGTTGCAATTGGCACCAGTAACTTGCACTCCGTTAATCCACAGGTCAAATTCATCACTATTACCAGTGAAGTAGCCTGGATTGCTGGGACCACCGTCGATGTGGGCATAAGAGGCATCGGTGTGACTTGAACTATAGGTGGTTCCTGCACCACCTACAAGCGAGGTACAATATTTGAACATGTCATTCGAGTTCGTTACCGCCGATGTGCTCCATTTGCTACTCACTGTCACGGTCTTAAGATGGCTGCAATAATAGAGCATGCCACTCATATTGGTCACACTTGATGTGTTGAAACTGCTCAAGTCAAGGTTGTTTAAAGCGTAACAATAAACAAACATCTGCTCCATACTAGTTACTTTGGAGGTGTTAAAACTGCTGAGGTTGAGATTGCTTAGTCTATAGCAGCCAAAGAACATAAATGCCATACCTTTTACATTAGATGTATCGAAGTGGCTCAAATCAAGAATAGTTAGATGTTCACAACCATTGAACATGCTAGACATAGAGATAACGTTGCTGGTATTGAAACTACTTATGTTTAAATTTGACAGATTCACACAATTAGAGAACATGCCCTGCATACCTGTGGTTTTGCTGGTATTGAAGTTACTCAAGTCAAGACTGGTGAGATTTTTACAGTTACGGAACATAACATTCATATCGGTAACATTAGAGGTGTTAAAGTTGCTGACGTCAAGAACCGCCAGATTCTCGCACCCATTGAACATGCCAATCATAGAGGTCACTCTTGATGTGTTGAAGCCGCTAACGTTAAGATTTGTAAGTTTTTTGCAATAATAGAACATATACGCCATATTGGTCACCTGACTGGTGTTGAGGTAATTCAACCCCAATATAGTTTCCAGGTTTTCCATATTTTCAAACCAGCCTATAGTACTGGTGGGTCGTGCTTGGGCAAATGATGAGTCAAAGACCACTCGCGTCACATTGGCATTGGTGCCGTCATTATACCACTCAGGAAATCCATTGGACAAACCATAGGCTCCACTGGGTTTTGTTCCATAGTAGAAGGTGAGCGTGGTGTTGCTTGGGGTGTAAACCACATAAGGTTCGGCCGCCCACGCAGCCATGCACGCCGTCATTGTCACTAAGAGAGTAAGTAATCGTTTCATAAGTATGTCGTTTTTGAGTTTATTAGCTTGATTCTATTTTATCGCTTCAAAGTTAATAAAAATTTACGAATTATAGAATAACAGGGCAATAAAACAGCAAAATAGTAGCAAAATGGCATTATTATCTCAAATTGCTAAATGATTCATAAATTGTTGACATCAAAAAAACTTACAACTTATAACTAACAACTGAAAACTTTATCTTTCGTTGGATAAGATAGGCTGCGCTTCGGAAATAAAAATCAAAAAATTCTTTTTTGATTTTGTCGTTGGATAAAATGCTCACGCTCGCAAGGCATTGTGCAAGCACAGCTTTGTCTCGCTTAATCGCATTTTTCTCTCAGCTTGCACTATCGTTGAATAAGATAGGCTGCGCTTCGGAAATAAAAATCAAAAAATTCTTCTTTGATTTTGTATTTCTCTCAGCTTGCACTATCTTTGCAATAGTTTTATAAAAATACCGAAATATGCGGCAATATTGGATTAATTTTAAAGGGAAACAAGAAGGGCCAATGTCAATAGAGCAGATGGCTCAAATGGGAATAGACGAGAGCGCCTACGTGTGGCATAGCGGCCTGCCCGATTGGGTGAAGATTACCAGCGTGCCCGAGCTCAAAGATATGCTTGCTGGCCTGCCAAGCGCCGATGTGCCCCAGGCAACCGAGGCCGAGTATGACGCACAACAAGCACCTGTTGAGATTGAGGAGAACGTGCCCGACGAGGTTCCCAGCCTCGACGTTGTGGACAATTCACCAGCCCCTGGAGCGCCCTACATTCAACAGCCCTATGCTGCAGCCGAGCCCGTTGTTGCTCCCGGCGAGCCTGCTCCTGAATGCCCTCCTACCAACCTAGTGTGGGCTATCATAGCCACCATCTTGTGCTGCTCGATTCCCGGCATCGTGGGCATTGTGTTTGCATTCCTAACCAAGAAATATTACCGCGAAGGCGACCTTGCCAAGGCCCGTCGCATGAGCGACTATGGCGCTTGGGCAGTCATCGCCTCGATTATCCTTGGACTTATCTCCATGCCTCTCTCGTGTGCCGTTCAGATGGCAAGCATGGGAAGCAGCTTTGGCATGTAGCACAGCAGTGATGAGCACCAAGAGGATAGTGCTTGTGACGCTAGCGGCACTGATTGTGCTGATAGGGGTTGTGGTGTATTTCAACTTCGACCCTTCAAACCCCACACTGAGCAAATTTTTTCCCAAGTGTCCGTTCTACAGTCTTCTGGGCTTGAAGTGCCCTGGCTGTGGCACCCAACGCGCCATCCACGCGATGCTAAACGGCGACCTTGCCGGTGCCGCCCACTACAACGCTCTGCTACTCGTTGCCCTGCCACTGATAGGCCTATACCTACTTGCCGACGTGCTTAAAAAGCGATGGCCAGGTCTTAACAATGCCTTGAATCACCCCGTGAGCATAGGCATCCTGCTGGTGACAGTGGTAGCGTGGCTAGTGCTTAGAAATATTTTTGGATGGTGATTTTTAATGCACAACTCACAATGCAAAAAGGGGCTGCGCCTTCTAAACAAAGACATACAAACACTTTAAAGTAACACTTAACGCTTGTGCTTTTCTCGATAATAACAGTGACCTATAACGCGGCATCGGTGCTGCCTCCCACCCTCAAGAGTGTGGCTGAGCAGTCGTTCCGCGACTTTGAATACCTCGTGATTGATGGTGCATCGAGCGACGACACGCTGCGGCTCGTCGACGAGGCAGCGATAGCAGGGACTGTGGTGTGGAGCGAGCCTGATAAGGGTCTATATGATGCGATGAACAAGGCGATAGACCGTGCCAAGGGCGACTACCTGATCTTCTTAAATGCCGGCGACGCATTTGCCAGCGCCGAAACGCTTGCCTGCATAGCTGAGAAAGCCCAAGAGCGTCCTGACGTGATATACGGACAGACTCAGCTCGTGGATGCCGACAGGAACGTGGTGGGCATGCGTCATCTCACTGCACCTGAGCACCTCGACTGGGAGAGCTTTAAAGACGGAATGCTGGTGTGCCACCAGGCATTTATCGCGCGCCGCGAACTGTGCCCCCACTACGACATGAGTTACCGCTTAAGTGCTGACTACGACTGGTGCATTAAGGTACTGCGCAAGAGTGGCAACTGTGCCTGTGTGGGCGGCACTCCCATCATCAGCTTCCTGACCGACGGCCTAACCACTAAGAACCACAAGCGTTCGCTCAAGGAACGCTACCGCATCATGTGCCACTACTACGGCACCGTGCCAACGATGCTGCGGCACGTGAAGTTTGCGCTGAGGCATTTGGGCCGCAAACTAGGAATAAAAAAGAATCATTAATGTCAGGGGAAAGTGGAAATAGCTTGATAAACAATGTCTTGATTCTGTCATACTCCCCCTTACCCCCTCTATCTTAGAGGGGGAGCTGACAAATGCAGTCGTAATAAAAAGCCAAGCCCACCAAGCAATAAAATGGCGTTGCAAACTAATTATCAGCGAAATACAAGGTTTTATTGTGTTTATTACCGGATACTAATAAAAAAGAATGGCTAGGAAAACCTAGCCACTCTTAGTTACTTACTCATAGTCATTCTTATTTCTTGCGTCGTGATTTCTTTATGAACTTGTCGTAGTTGCCGGCAGGTTCCTGATCTTTCTTGCCACGGCCCTTGAAGCCACGCTCGGCATCGCGTCGGGTGCGTCGCTCATTGCGACGGTGCTGCTCGCGCCCCATTGCCTCGAACTTAAGACGCCTGCGCTCGGCACGGTTCCTCTTCACCTCGCCCTCAAGACTGATGGCTGAATAGTCCTTGTGGGCATCGGCAATCTCAAGATAGAGCCGCTTGCCGTAGAAATCGCTGTTGCGCAATGCATTAATGACCTTGTGAGCCTCGCCCTGCTGCACGTCGAAGAGTGAGTAGTTGGTCAAGAGGTCGATGCGACCGATGCCAATGTGCTGCCCCGAAGCATTGGTGTTGATGAGGCGGATGAGATCGGGTGCATAGAAGCCGTGAGCCTTGCCCACATTAATGAACACGCGGTCGTAGCCTTCCTCGCCAGTGCGACGGTCCTTCTCGCCGTTGGGCTTGCGGTTGCGCTCGTTGCGCGGCTGCTTCTCACCACGCTTGCGCTCTTTTTTCTCGGGCACGAAATCGATGACCGGCGCCTTCTTGTAGTAGTCGAGCATGCGGTTGAACTCGAGCGAGAGCAGACGCTTAATGACGTCCTCTCCACTGAGCCAAGAGAGTTTCTTGAGCACGTTGGGCAGATAGGGTGCAATCTCGTCCTCGCGCACCTCGACGTTCTCGAGACGGTCGGCGAGATTGAAAAGCTGCTTCTCGATGATTTCCTCGGCCTTAGGCACCTCGCGGCGCTCAAATTCCTTGCCAATGTGCTTCTCGATTTGGCGCAGTTTACTGCGTTCGCGGCTGTGTATGATGGCGATGGAAATACCCGTCTTGCCAGCACGGCCCGTGCGTCCACTGCGATGGTTGTAGATGTCGTTGTCATCAGGCAAACTGTAGCTGATGATGTGAGTCAGGTCGTTCACATCGAGGCCACGAGCTGCGACATCGGTAGCAACCAGCAGTTGCAGGTTGCGCTCGCGGAACTTTTTCATTACGGCGTCGCGCTGTGCCTGCGACAAGTCGCCGTGTAGTGCGTCGGCGTCATATCCATCCTGAATGAGCTGTGAAGCCACCTCTTGAGCACTGGCGCGCGTGCGACAGAAAACTATACCATAGATGCGTGGCAGGTAGTCGACAATGCGCTTGAGCGCCAAATACTTGTCGCGAGCATTTACCATATAGTAAAGGTGGCGCACATTGGCTGAGCCCTCGTTGCGAGTGCCAGCAACAAATTCCACCGGTTCGTGCATATAGTTCTTGGCTATATCGGCGATTTCACGAGGCATAGTGGCGCTGAAAAGCAGCATCTTGCGCTCGTTGGGGACATGACTCAGAATCTCATTGATGTCGTCGACAAATCCCATATTGAGCATCTCGTCGGCCTCGTCGAGGATGACGGTGCGCACATCATCGAGCTTCACCACACCACGCCTGATGAGGTCCTGCAAGCGGCCCGGAGTGGCAACAATCACCTGCACTCCACGCTTAACCGCCTTGATTTGAGGCTCGATGCTCGCACCACCATAGACAGCCAGCACCTCCAGCCCATCGATAAAGCGTGAGTAGTCCTCAAGGTCGGTCTTAGTCTGCAGACAGAGCTCACGCGTAGGGTCGAGGATAAGCGCCTGAGTGGCACGCGACGAGGTGTCGATGCGCTGCAGCATTGGCAGACCGAAAGCCGCAGTCTTGCCAGTTCCCGTCTGTGCTAGTCCCACCACGTCGCTCTCCTCGTTGAGCAGGTGAGGTATTACCATTTCCTGGATGGGCATTGGTTTCTCATAACCCATCAGTTCGATAGCGCGCAACAGGTCGTCGCGCACGCCTAAATCTTTGAAAGTTGCCATTATAGAGAGTTGATTTTTTTATTTTGGGTGCAAAGGTAGGCATTTTCTCTAGAAAAATTCTTGTTTTTAAGTTTTTAATTGTATTTTTGCAACTTAGAAAGTGGGCTCTTCCCCACCCTTAAATATTATTCACCCTTTAAAACCTTACAACTACGAGCAGCATCAGCAAGTGGCGTATAGAGGACAGCGCCGAAATGTATAACATCACTGGTTGGGGCCTCAAGTACTTCTCAATCAATGAAAAAGGTCACATGACAGTGACTCCGAAGCAGACCTACACCGGTGTCGACCTGGTGGAAGTGATGAACGAGCTCAGGCAGCGCAACATAGGTGCGCCAGTGCTGCTGCGCTTCCCCGACATCCTCGACAACCGCATCGAGAAAATTTCGAGCTGCTTCAAGAAAGCCGCCAAGGAATATGACTACCAGGCCAAGAACTTCATCATCTACCCCATCAAGGTGAACCAGATGCAGCCCGTGGTGGAGGAGATTGTGAGCCATGGCCGCAAGTTCAACATAGGCCTTGAGGCCGGTTCGAAACCTGAACTACATGCTGTGTTGGCAATGAACATGGGTAAGATTACTGAGAATTCGCTCATAATTTGCAACGGTTACAAGGATGAGAACTATATAGAACTCGCGCTGCTGGCGCAGAAGATGGGTCGTCGCATCTTCCTCGTGGTTGAGAAACTGAACGAGCTCAAGCTCATCACATCGGTTGCCAAGCGCCTGAACGTGCGTCCCAATGTGGGCATACGCATCAAGCTCTCGAGCAGCGGCAGCGGCAAATGGGAAGAGAGCGGTGGCGACCGCAGTAAGTTTGGCCTGAATACCAGCGAGCTACAGAGCGCCATGGAGTTTCTGCAAGAGAAGAAGATGGTTGACTGCCTCAAACTCATCCATTTCCACATAGGCAGCCAAGTGACCAAGATTCGCCGCATCAAGAACGCACTGCGCGAGGCATGCCAATTCTATGTGCAGCTGTCGCAACTTGGCTTCGACATTGATTTCATCGACATTGGTGGCGGACTTGGCGTAGACTACGACGGCACCCGAAACAGTGCGAGCGAAAACAGCATGAACTACTCCATTCAAGAGTATGTAAACGACTCGGTGTACCAGCTAGTGGACTCTTGCAACAAGCACGGGCTCAAGCACCCCAACATCATCACCGAGAGCGGTCGCAGCCTAACGGCACACCACTCGGTGCTCGTTGTAGAGGTGCTCGAGACAGCAAGTCTGCCACGCTGGGACGACAAGGAAGACCAGCTGCGTGACGACGAGAACGAGCTCGTGCGTGACCTGTATGAAATCTACGACAAGATAAACATGGCACGACTGCTCGAGGACTGGCACGACGCACTGCAAATCAGAGAAGAGGCACTCGACCGCTTCAGTCTGGGACTGCTTGACCTGCGCACTCGTGCGATGGTCGAGAAGCTATTCTGGAGCGTTGCCCGCGAGGTGAACATGCTCGTGAGCGACATGAAGCACGCCCCTCAGGAGCTGCGCAGCGTAGCTAAGATGCTTCCCGAGAAATACTTCTGTAACTTCTCACTATTCCAGTCACTGCCTGACTCTTGGGCTATTGACCAGGTGTTCCCCGTGGTGCCTCTGGGCCGCCTCAACGAGCGTCCCGACCGATTTGCCACCCTTCAGGACATCACTTGCGACAGCGACGGTAAGATAGGCAATTTCATCTCCAACCAGGGATTCTCACACTTCCTGCCTGTTCATCAACTCAAAGATGGCGAGCACTACTATCTAGGCGTGTTCCTAGTGGGTGCCTATCAGGAGATATTGGGTGACTTGCACAACCTGTTTGGCGATACCAATGCCGTGCACATCGATGTGTACAAAGACCACTATGAGATTGACCAAGTAATTGATGGCGAGACCGTTGCCGAAGTGCTTGACTACGTGCAGTTCAGCCCTAAGGAACTGGTGCGCAATGTGGAGTCGTGGGTTGCGGAGTCGATACGCACCAAGAAGATTACAGCCGACGAGGGTAACGAGTTTGTTCGCAACTACCGCTCGGGCCTCTACGGCTACACCTACCTAGAGAAAGAATAACTTTTGCTAATGCACAATTGGCTTAGCATTCTTTAGCTCCTTTAATTCAATTGATTTCTTTTAACCCCTTTACATTATGAAAAGAGCAATTTTATTGATTATTGTGGCGCTGGTGGTGGCGAGTGTGCCAGCTAGCGTTGATGCCAAGAGCAAGAAGAAGAGAGGAAAACGTCGTGCTGCTACTGAGCAGGTGTGGACCCACATCAGCGGAACGTACAGCTTCTCTGATGGAGAGATCTATGTCATGGTTGACCATTTCCAGGGAGAAAGCAAGGCAACCATTGGCAAGGCGGACTATAGCGAGTCGAATGACTATCAATGTACCGTAGATGAGAAAACAGGCTTGATTACCATCTTTGATGACGATGGCAATACTATCTTCACTGGCAAGATGTACCGTGGCGGCAATCAGCTGAAAGGCACTCTCAACGGCAAGAAAGTAGTGCTCGAGGGGCTGTGTGGCGCCTGATAGCTAAGTAAAGAAACGTTTAACCAAAGTGGGCTCACATCGAGTCCACTTTTTTGTGCCATAATGAAAGAAAATCCACAGGTTATGCAACAATCTTCAATCCACGTTTTTCTAGATGGCAAAAAATTGCTATCTTTGCAGCTTGAATTAGAAAATTAATCTACATTTATAATACATTATGAACACTTTGGCTACTAAGTACGACCCTAAAGCGGTCGAAGACAAATGGTATAAGTACTGGATCGACAACGACTTATTCAAGTCGGTGCCCGATGAGCGCGAACCTTACACAATCGTGATTCCACCACCCAATGTGACTGGTGTGCTTCACATGGGCCACATGCTCAACAACACCATCCAGGACATCTTGATGCGACGCGCACGCCAAGAGGGCAAGAACGCCCTGTGGGTGCCTGGTACCGACCACGCTAGCATCGCCACTGAGGCCAAAGTGGTAAAACGCCTCGCCGAGCAGGGCATCAAGAAGACCGACCTCACCCGCGACGAGTTCCTGAAGCACGCATGGGACTGGACTCATGAGCACGGTGGCATCATCCTGCAGCAGTTGCGCAAACTTGGCGCTTCGTGCGACTGGAGCCGCACTGCCTTCACCATGGACGAGATTCGCAGTGAGAGCGTACTCCGCGTCTTTGTTGACCTCTACGAGAAGGGTCTCATCTACCGCGGCTTGCGCATGGTAAACTGGGATCCCAAGGCACAGACAGCGCTTAGCAACGAGGAGGTAATCTATCGCGAGGAGAAGAGCAAGCTCTACTACCTCAAGTACTACGTAGCCGACGACGACATGAGTGGTGAGACTGGCGCTGAGGGCGAAATCGTGCACCGCGACGAGCAGGGCCGCCGCTACGCAGTGGTAGCCACTACCCGTCCCGAGACCATCATGGGTGATACCGCCATGTGCATCAACCCCAAGGATCCCAAGAACCAATGGCTCCGCGGCAAGAAGGTGATTGTGCCCCTCGTGAACCGCGTTGTTCCTGTGATTGAGGACCGCTACGTTGACATCGAGTTCGGTACTGGTTGCCTTAAGGTGACTCCTGCCCACGACGTTAACGACTTCATGCTCGGCAAGAACCACAACCTCGAGACTATTGACATCTTCAACGCCGACGCTACCATCAGCGAGCAGTCACCACTCTATGTGGGCATGACACGCGACGAGGTGCGCAAGGTGATTGTTGTTGACCTTGAAAACGCCGGCTTGATGGAGAAGGTTGAAGACTATGATAACAAGGTTGGTTACAGCGAGCGTAATAGCGACACCGCAGTTGAGCCACGCCTGTGCATGCAATGGTTCATCAAGATGCAACACTTTGCCGACATCGCATTGCCACCAGTAATGAACGACGACATCAAATTCTTCCCTCCAAAATATAAGACAACTTACCGTAATTGGCTTGAGAATATCCAGGACTGGTGCATCAGCCGCCAGCTGTGGTGGGGACACCGCATCCCAGCCTACTTCCTGCCATCGACCGACGAGCAGGATGAGAAATTTGTAGTTGCTCTCACTAAGGAAGAGGCACTCGAGAAGGCACACAAGATGCCAGGCTACGAGAACATCACCATCGACGACCTGCGTCAGGACGAGGATGCCCTCGACACTTGGTTCAGCTCTTGGTTGTGGCCTATCTCTCTCTTTGATGGAATACGCAACCCCGGCAATGAGGAAATCAAGTACTACTACCCCACTGCCGACCTGGTGACAGCCCCCGATATTATATTCTTCTGGGTGACTCGCATGATTATGGCAGGTTATGAGTTTGTTGGCGACATGCCATTCCGCAACGTTTACTACACTGGTATCGTGCGCGACAAGCTAGGTCGCAAGATGTCGAAGTCGCTTGGCAACAGCCCCGACCCAATCGAACTCATTGACAAGTTTGGTGCCGATGGTGTGCGCATGGGTATGATGCTCAGCGCTCCTGCAGGCAACGACATCCTCTTTGACGAGGCATTGTGTGAGCAGGGCCGCAACTTCAACAATAAGATTTGGAACGCGTTCCGCCTCGTTAAGGGCTGGGAAGTTGCTGATATCGAGCAACCCGAACACAGCCGTCTGGCTATCGAGTGGTTCAACGCACAACTCAACAGCACCCTAGCCGAGGTGAAGGACCTCTTCACCAAGTTCCGCATCAGCGACGCACTGATGGCAATCTACCGACTGTTCTGGGAAGATTTCTCGGCACTCTATCTCGAGATTGTGAAGCCAGCCTACCAGCAGCCCATCGACAGCAAGACGCTGGAAGCAACGCTAGGTTTCTTTGACAATCTGCTGCGCCTCATCCACCCATTCATGCCATTCATCAGCGAGGAGTTGTGGCAACACATCAGCGAACGCAAGGAAGGCGAGAGCGTGATGTATGCCCTGCTGCCTGAGCCACAAGCCGTGAACGAGGCTGCCATAAAGGCTATGAACGAGGCGCGTGAGATAGTTACTGCCGTGCGCAACGTACGCGCCAGCAAGAATATCGCTAACAAGACCATGCTCCAATTGCAGGTGGCAAGCTCCGACTGGACCAACGAGTTCCAACCCGTAATCCTCAAACTCGCCGGCCTTGATGCCATCGAGAGAGTTGAGAGCAAAGATCCTACAGCTGCTTCGTTCCTTATTGGCACCACCGAGTTTGCCGTGCCACTGCACGACAACATCAACGTTGCCGAGGAGATTGAGAAACTCGAGAAAGAACTGGAATATGCCCAGGGCTTCCTCGCCAGCGTGGAGAAGAAACTCAGTAACGAGCGCTTCGTTGCCAACGCTCCCGAGGCTGTAGTCGCTGCCGAACGCAAGAAACAGGCCGACGCTCAGAGTAAAATCGCCACACTGCAAGAGACTCTCGCAGCACTCAAGGGATAAATTTCCTAGAATCTTAAAATTAGATATAAGAAAAGGGGGCCGATGCCCCCTTTTCTTGTTCTATATTATACTATCCATCAAATAAATAAAAATAACGGCAGCAGGACGAACGAGAGACTCACAGCTGTCATGAAGATTGCCGGAATGAGAGTTATCCAGTAACACTTTTTGTACTTATAAAGGAAGATGGTAGCGGTCCACAACGTGAATACCGATAGGGTCTGGTTTGACCACCCGAAGTATTGCCACAGCATGTTGAAACCATTGGGATTGGCAAGTTGCCAAATGAGCAGAACAAGCACTGCCGCAAACATAGGCACAGCAATCATCAAGCGCTTTGCGATGGGCTTTTGATCAAATTTCAAAAAGTCGGCAATGATAAGGCGGGCACTGCGCAACGCTGTGTCGCCACTAGTGATTGGTGCAGCCACTACACCCAACATTGCGAGGATGCCACCTGCCACGCCAAGCCAACTGCTGCACACGAGCTTCACCACCGCAGGAGCATTGAAATATTGTATTAACGACTTTCCATCGGTATTGCCCACTTGGGCCAAGAACTCGTTGACAGCGTCCTGAGGGAGTACCTCACGCCAGCCACCACTATAGAAGAACCACGATGAAACAGCCGCCCATACCAGCGCTACAAATCCCTCGGTAATCATCGAACCGTAGAAGACCGGACGCCCCAGTTTCTCGCTCTTGAGGCAACGTGCCATGAGGGGGCTCTGCGTTGCATGGAAACCACTGATGGCGCCACATGCGATAGTGATAAACATGGCGGGGAACAGCGTATACTTAGCCATATAGGCCTTCGCGCCAAGCAGGTCGGTGCCGCCGCTTTGCTGTGCACTCATCCAGGAGTCCATATTGCCGATATTCCATACTTCAGGAATGTGAGGCATCTTAATGAGCAGGCAAACAAACAGACCTATAGCCATAAAAATCAATGCTATGGCAAATATTGGATAAATCTTGCCAATGATTTTGTCGATAGGCAGTAGTGTGGCGATGATGTAATAGATAAAAATCACTACAAACCACATGATTTCGTTTCCGCCTATGCCAGCAAGAATTGAAGCTGGGCTATAGACAAACACCGCGCCCACCATCAAGAGCAACAGCATCGAGAACACCAGCATGATGATGCGCATTACTTTGCCCATGTACTTGCCCACAAGTTCGGGAAGGCCAGCTCCGTCATGGCGTAGCGACATCATACCACTGATGTAGTCGTGAACCGAGCCAGCAAAGATGCAACCAAACACAATCCACAGGTAGCTCGCAGGACCAAACCATGCGCCCATTATAGCTCCGAAGATAGGTCCCGTCCCAGCGATGTTGAGGAACTGTATCATAAACACCTTCCACGTGGGTAAAGGGATATAGTCCACTCCGTCGGGGTGAGCCAGAGCTGGAGTCTGTCGGTCGTCAGGACCAAAAACACGCTCTATCACGCGACCATATATCAAGTAGCCCAACACCAGGGCGACAATACTAATAAGGAAGGAAACCATATTTAAGTGATAAGTAAAAAGTAAAGAAGCAAAAAATTAATAAGTAACAGGTAATATATAGTGTAGTTACTTTTTATTGATGTAGAAATTTAATAATCGTAGTAGTAATAGTCGCGTTCCTTTGAGAGACGGTCGACATAGTCCCAGAAGAATTGGTTAATCATGTAGAACTCATTCTGGTCGGCCATCATCTCATAGCGCCGTTTCATGTCGGGATACCGCTCAAGCAAGACAAGAAGAAAACTGCGGTCGACGAGTGTTATTTGTCGGCTCACAATGTCGATCAAGAAATGTGGCACAGCCACATAGCCATAGTCGCCACCAACATTGTAGATTCCATATTTCCCAACACCAGCGGTAACTCCCTCGAAAGAGTCAATTTCGATGGGCAAATAACTAATATCAGTTGGAATATATTGGATAAAGGCTATTTTCTCGTTGAAAAACAGTGGCACATAGTTCTCAAAGATGCCGTTGTAGTAACCCTGCAGCGAATCCTTGATGAAATGACTATTGATGAGCCACACCGAATCACCAATCGACACAACCGCACTCTGTTTCTCAATCATCTTGCGCAGTGGCTTGCTGTCTTTCTCGGTTGGCTTGAACTTGATATTAAAGGGGGAGTTAATCTCAATGTTAGGGTTCACAGCCATAGTATCGGGACCGTTAAACATTAGAGCATCCCAACTGTTGTAGACCCACAGCGTGTCACAACCATGATCGTGCTTGCGGCTTGAGTAGAACTGTGCATCGGCAATGCTTGCACACAGCGATGCCACAATCACAACAATGACTATTCTTAGTAATTTATCCATATTATTAGATAGTAAACATTCAATATATAAAGGTAACTGCCCTATCCTTTGCTCGTCGAGACATAGTTAAAAGCCTCGCAACAATTAGGTGTTGAGCACAAAAAAAGTGAGAACCAACTGCCTTGTGGCACTTGGTTCTCTCCTCGATTGAGTGACTCCTATAGGATTCAAACCTATAACCTTCTGATCCGTAGTCAGATGCTCTATTCAATTGAGCTAAGGAGCCATCATTTTTTGTTTTGCGGTTGCAAAGTTACGCACTTTTTTTGAATTGGCAATGCTTTTGGGAAACTTTTTTCAAAAAAAATCACGCTACTTGCCGCATGATGCTGTCTAGCAGAGTATTAGAGTAGCCACGTAGCCACAGCCCAAATGACAAAAATCGCGAGGGCAATGAGCGAGGGCACAGCAAGTGTCTTATAGTTGACAATGTAATAAGTGGGCTTAGGAGCGTCAATCTTCTCGGGCTTTTCCTCGGCAACTGCGAGTTTGTGCTCATCAACTGGCTCAACTGGTGCCTCCACTTCGTTAAACAAATTAGCTTTCATATCAACAGTGATAAAATTATTATTATGGCGCAAATTTAAGCAGAATTTTTCATTTATCACACTAACCGCCAAATTATTTTTCATTTTTCAACTCTATGAAGCCGTTTTGACCTGAACAATAGTTAAAAAACAGAAATGGACTTCGTGTAACGAGCCGTCCCTTAATGTGATTTGGTGTTAGCCCAATTCGCTCTTTAATTTTTAATGATGTTTCAGATGCCACTGTGATAAACAAAACCCAGACAATTCAAGTCCTCGTCGTAGAACTTAACCCATTTTGAGTTGCTCGCTTCAAAGTATAGGCGCTCACTGGCAAACGGCAGGCAATGCCAATTTGATGCCTAAGCCTTTCGCACGCAAGAAATAATTATTTAAAGAGAAATACTTGAATTATGCGTCAATCTTAATACCTCCTTGCTTACCGCAGATGTAGTTGATGGGATGGTCGATGCCCTGGTGTATCAAGCCGTTGATAACCAGTGGCTGGCCAGGAATGAAGCCCTGGCACTTGAAGGTGTCGCCCACAGCGAGTTTGGCACGCAGCGACGCCACAACGACATACTCGTTATCGCCTCTATACTCCAGCGTCACCACTCGTCCTGGATGCCACCGCAGCGTGAGACGAGCTCCATGCCGCAGGGTGTCGCTGTCGATGTAATGAGAGTCAAAGATTTGCGACGCTGCTGTGTTGCTCAGGTTGCGACAAAAGTCGTCCCAGTCGCGGTATCCTACATAGCGCGCGAGCACGTTGAGAGTGAAGCGGCGGCTCGTGTTATAGCCGTCACTGTAACCCCACAGGCGCTTAAGGGTGTTGGTAGAAATATTTTCACCATTGGCATTGGCGATAGCCTGCGCCAGTAAGACAAAATCGCTGGGTAGTCGCATGGCGCGCCCCGCCTTCTCTTCCACTTGCTTCTCGAGTGCATTAAGCGCCTCTTCCACCTCGGCTACTATTATCGTTTCTTTTACCATTATCAGACATCAGTTATCAGATTTTAGAATCTTGACCTTCTCTCACTGCAAAATTACAACTTTTCCTACACTGTGCAACACTTATGTAAAATAAGAACTCGAAAGGATAAGGTTTTCTCTAAGAAAAAGCATTATTTTGCATCAGTGACCACGAGATGCAGCTGCAGACAACCATTATAATGATGACTCGCAGCTCACACACTGAGAAAAAGTTTGCAAGTTTGGAAAAGATTTCTTGAATTTGCGCTGTGAGATGAAAAGCCGTTCCAAGAGAGGCACAAAGGCTTCACCACATCTACATATTCCAGGAAGCGTTTAGCTCCGTTCCACGGCTTGTGAATATGGACAATTCATTAGGTGACACGGAATGAGAAACTAACGCTACTCGTTCTTGCATGGCATGTCATCCCAGCGATGACTCAACCATAGCATAGAGGTGTGAGCTGTTTTTTCTCGTGGTCACCAGGCAGTCCAGAGCCCCAAGCCCACGACGCAAAAACCAGAACTCGCACCTTTATTTTGTGCATTGCCGTGAAAAGTGGGTATGGGAAACCAAATGACTCCAGAGAAAAACAAAGAGACCGCCGAAACGCTTGAAAGGGAGTAGGCAATAGAAATAATGTTAAAACCATGAGCAAGTATCTGATTGAAGGCAAAAAAGCCCTGAGGGTGTCAATTGATGGACGCAGTTTGGAAATGACAACCAGTTACCCAAATAATGGCGGCAACTGGAGCAGAATGTACACCCTAAATAGCGGGGATGGAAAAATTGAAGAGATTTTCCGCATCAATTCTACTCAAATCAATGTCATTACCGACAAGAAACGATTGCAATTCTATTATAGTTCGTCGCCAAATGACACATCCTGCAATTATCAATGCAGCTATGGGTTATAATGCCTATTTTGAGAATGGTTGTGTCAAAAAATAGAGAATCTTCATTTTTGGCACAACCTTTACATGATTTCATTAAACATTCAATAAAAAACAAAATACTATGGAATTTAAATTATTTGAAACAATATCTTCTTATATCAAAAATCCAAAAAACAAAGTTCTGGTTATCAGTGATCCTGATACTAGTGTGGCACGAAAACTTGTTGAAAAATATTGTAAAAAATATGGTCTGAAGAAATCATACGATTTACAAGGTGTTTCATTTGAAAAGATTCAAATCCCATATCCGATTTCAGATAATACTAAACGTTTGTTTGCCGAAGGTGATATTCTCATTTCTGATTTTGTATCAGAATGGTCAAAAGACAGATTTGATGAAATAATGGATGAGGCATTAAAATGCAGGCAAGAGCTAAAAAAACCATTAATTTTAATTGGATGGTTTGACGAAAATCAGGTCAACAAGTTTGTTGAGGAAGGCAAAGTAATTGCAGATACCGTCAATTATGATGTGTGGATGCAATGGGCAAAAAAGCCAAATGAAAAAGGGAAAAGCAACATCCACTCATGGGTGATATCTTTTCTTGAAAAACATCCCGAATATTGGTTTATACAAACTAACAACGTCATTCAGATTCATCCTATGACTTGGAATGGTGTCTCTGCTTCATTGCTTAATCTTCGTGAATTAGATGAAAAAGAAGAACTAACTATAGATAAAATCCGCCAGATAGCTGCTCCCCACATCGGGCATCCAATGGCAGATATCTTTGCTGAATATGTACAAGAACTGAAAAACAATTAACACCAACAAAAAAATCATTATGGCAAGTCAAAAAGTTCATCCTTTGCAAGACATCCACATTACTGCCGATGAAAAGCCTTTTAAAGTGATTGAAACTATATATAAATTCAATGAAAAAACTGGTAAATTTGATCCATGGAAAACAGAATCAAGAAAAACCACGACTTATTATGCTGTTTTGTGGCGAAACTTCGTGTTTGTTCGTGAAGCAGGGAAACACGAGTATGAGGCTCTTTGTGGTAGATCGGTAAAAAAACGATTTGGAGTAGATAGTGATATGGAAGGATGGGAGAATGAAGTTGTTGGTTACTCTTTTCACCGTAAATTACAGGTGGAAGACAAATATCTGGTGATACCATCACGTATAAATGGAATACCTGTGACAAATGTTATAATAGACAATTGCAAATCTAGCTATATGATATGTCCTCCAAATATTGATACAGTCTTATTATTTGCGTGTGAATATTTGAAGAAAATAATCGGCGGCAATTTCAAAAGTTGTTATATTGCCGGAAAGAACAAACTCCAGGATTTAAGATTCATGAGAAACGAAGGTTACATCACGAGCAGGACATGGCAAAATGGACTTAAAGAAATAATAATCTCATGCGAAGATTCTTTTGATGGAGATTCATATGGATTTGATTGTTATCCCATGTTGCTTGATGTTTATTCTCTAGAGAACACTCCGCCAGAGGCTTTAAATCTTTTTCAATATGATGATAATAAACGCAATTTAGATAATTGCCTTGGGAACACGCTAAAACATGGCATTCTTCATGTTCCACAAGGTTCTAAGCGTTATTATAAAGTGGCATATGGTTGGAAGAATTTCCAGAACATTGAGGAGTTCACACAAGAGGAAATTGATGAGAAACTTGCTGAATACGAACGTGAAGATGAACGAATACTCAACGAAGCATATGACAAACTAAAAGACGAATTGTTCCCTCAAAAGAGAACCAGTCAACCAAAGTCTCAGACTGACACTAATAAGCAAGAGGAAGAACGAAAAAAAAGAATTAGAGATTATTTTGCAGACTCTTTAAATATTCAAACTGATTCTTCCCAATCAGAGTCACGAGAGCAACACTTCCAAATACCTGATTGTTTTGAACGAAAGGGTGATGTTGACTTGTTGTATAAATTGCAATTAGATGATAATCTGAAGTTGTATGGAGGCAAGGTAATAGTACCCACTTTAACAGGACAGATTCGCATTACAGTGCCAGCAGGCAAATCAACTGGAGATAGTCTGCGAGTTAGAGGGAAAGGCTTAACCGGCCCAAACATCAACGAAGTAGGAGATTTATATATTAAACTAGTTTAAATTCTTAATTTATGTGGCCCTTCATTTATGGTTTATTAACTGCTTTGATGCTTATTATGGCAATTGCTATTATTATAATGATTGTCATTTTGGTGGGCGGAGCCATCTTCTTTATTTTGTACAAGATTTATGAGGCATACGAGGACTATAGTTTAGATATTGCAAATGGCAGAAAAAAAGAACCCGAATGGATTATAAAACTGAAAAATAAACTAAAGAGCAACCAAAAGATTCTCAAAATTGGTGGTGCTGTAGCTCTTTTGGTATTACTGTTATACGTTATTTTGCCCGATAAGGATGATTTGTCAAAAGAACAAAACATAGAAATAGTGGCCAATCAAGATGATTCAAAAACTGGCAAAGTGATTGATAAAGACTCCAAAGCCAATGAAGGTGAAATGGCAAAAGCAAGTGACAGACCTATAATGGTTGAGGTTAAACACGACGCAGAAATATATGATACCAAGACACCCGAAGAATCCAATCAGATATATAGAGTAGCTAAAGGTGACAACTATAAGGTGATTGCTGATGCTGGAGATTATTATATAATTGGTATTGAAGACATATATGGAATAACAAATATGGCTTATATAAAGAAATCTTATGTAGCTTTAAAATAAATATCTATGACACTAAAAGTATTAAAAGAGATAATTAAAGGTAAGCGCATTGACCGCGTTGCTGGATTTTGTAATAGCTATGAGCAGATGATTGACCGCTGCCGCTTGGATGTTCACAATGGTTCAGTCGTAATTGACACCAGTGATGATGGTGACAATGATAATCAGTTTGAGCCTGTGCCCAAAGTGATTGACCAACTGCTCGCTATGCCCAGTGAGTATGATGACTATCCTGTCTTGAAATCTGGTTTTGACAATAACTTTGATAACGAAATCCTTCTGCGTCAAGTGATTGGCGTCAGGTTTGAGCACTCACAAAGTGATAGTGTGGGACTTTGCCTGCTCGGTCGTGAGCCAATTAGGTTTGTTGATGATGAAGATTTCCTTGACTTAGGTGATATGTATCATGTTGAGATTGTCATAGAAGACCCCAGAGCAAAGAATCTGAATGAGAAATTCGATGATTTCATCCATGCCAGCTGCAATTGGTTCCGTCCTGATGAAAATTGCTACGACGAGGAAAATTGGAGCATCTACAGCAAGAAAAACTTCACGGTTATCACTTTCGTGACCGATGAGTCGTCAAGTTCGTCACTTATCGCTCTGATTGCAGGTGCTTTTGATGGCGTTTATTTCAGCCGCACGCTATTAAACAAAGATGTTGATGAACGTCTAAGCAACGACAGTGAAGGCAAGTATTTCGGTCCTTGGCAAGCTGTTATTTTCCCTGCTTGTACTTTTTATTATGACAAAGACATCCCTCGCCTCAAGCCAGGATTGACAGCGATAGCTGGCTCAGGATGCTTTGTTAAAGAGTGCGCCAGCAAGGATGAGATGGAGCAATTCATCGCCAGCCACAACCCCGACGAGGCTGTGGGTGACCTAGTGCGCCGCATCACCACACTCTACATTGATGACCCACTCGAATTGATTCTCGAAAAGTAATTTTTTAAAAACAACATCTCAAGCACCGCATTGGTATTAACTGTTGCAGTGCTTGATTTTTGTGTGTGAGATCTATGGCAATGTAGTTGCTCACATAGACGAAATGACATTGTGATGATTATTTTTTGGCAATTAAGAATATGATGAGATTAGCAAGAAAAATGCTCAGAAAAGTTTGTTGTTAGGAGTATTTTTCTTATTTTTGGGAGTTGGTTTTGATTGAAAATCACAAGTACCACTTTAGTTTATTTTGGGAAATCCAAAGTGAAAAACGACAAAGTATTTGTTTACAGCCAATTATGCAAAACAGCAACATATATAACTCGTCGAGTTTTTTTGAGACTGAGGAGGGAACAATAGATGCCCATTTCACTGATTTCTCGAATATCACGTGCCAGCGGTCGTGGCTGTGCCTCAAGCGTGTGAAGCGTTTTGGGCAGTGGTGGATTGTCAAGGGCGTGAACCCACAGTTTGAGCCGCGTGCAAAGGCGCAGGAAATGCTCGACAAGGAGTTTGAACGTTGCATGACGCTATGGCATCCGAGCATTGTGCGCATGATAGCACAGCAAGAGGTTCCTACTATGGAAGGTCGCTGCATCATCGAGGAGTGGGTCGATGGCATGAGTCTCGACGCCTTTCTCGCCACAGGACCATCAGTAGAAGTGCGGCAGGACATTGCCTCACAGCTTGTTGAGACGGTGCGATACTATATGAGCAAGGGTGCGACTCACGGCAATCTCAAGGCAAGCAATGTGCTTATTACCCACAATGGTTCAAGAGTTAAAATCATTGATTTTGAACCAGAAAGCACCGACCGTCAAGCCGATTTTGCCACTCTCGCCATGCTGTTGCGAGGGTTAAGGCTACCTCGCAAATTTGGCAAGGTAATAAAGCGTTGTGAACATGGAAAATATAGCTCAGCCGAGAAACTGCATCTCGACTTTGCCAAAGCTAAAAAGAAAAAACGCTGGCGGTGGGTGTTGCCTGCGATAGCGGCGGTGGTAGCCATTGGTGCAATTGCTGCCACTTTCCTGTGGGGAAGACAGAGTCAACAGACCGACGAGAAAAAGCTGCCAGCTGGCTATGTTGTGGATAGGATCGCTCCGGCTGGCACTTCACAAGTTTACTCAATTGTGTCTAATGCCGATATTTATTGGCTACCATTTGACTCGATAACACCTGGTAATATTTCTGAAACCATCGCTGTAGATCTAGGATTGAGTGTGAAATGGAGCAAGATGAACATGGGTGCCGATCACCCATCGGTAAATTTTGTGGGAAGCTACTATGCTTGGGGCGACACCACCGACCTAGGAAAGTGGGGTGGAATTGACAAATATTGGCCCCAGAGCAAGCCAATGCCAAAGCAGTCGATAAGCGGCACCAGCATCGACTTTGCTCACTTGCGCTGGGGCGGTAAATGGCGCATACCAACACTTGATGAGTGGCAGGAACTGATTGACCGCTGCAAGTGGCGGTTTCGCAATGCTGGCGACGGCGCGGCAGGATATGTGGTGACGGGGCCTAATGGCAACAGCATCTTCCTGCCTTGTGCCGGCTTGAGCGATGACGGCATCAACATGACGGATGTGGGGCGTTTTGGCTACTACTGGACTGCGAAACCAGTCGCCGATGGCAAACGCATGGCACATTACGTGCTTCTTGACGAGGGAAAAATCCTCGCCGACCAGACCGAGACTCTTGAGCGACTCCTGTCAATAAGGCCAGTGCAGTAGTTAATGGACAACGCAGGAATTCATAAATCAAAATAATCACATTTAATATTATTGTCTCAGGGATTTGAAAATATAGTTTTGCTTGAGCGGCAGGGGGTGTTCAACTTGCTGGCAAGGGGCGAGCGCTATGGGCAGTTATGGCTCCTGAAAGGGTTGAAGCCAGAGTTCACCCAAAAGAAGCTTTATCGCGACCTGCTACGCAAGGAATTTAACATCGCCATTCAGTTGCATCATCCAAACATTGTGGGCATGGTGAGCATGGAGAGAATTGAGGCACTTGGCTCACTGTGCATAGTGGAGGAATGGATCGATGGTGAAACATTGCTTCAGTGGCTCAGCAGCAAGCACACAGTGGAGGAAAAATTGAATGTTTTGCGACAATTGCTAACAGCTATTGCACATTGTCACGACCATGAGGTGATTCATCGTGACCTCAAGCCGTCTAACATCATGATAACGCGCGAGGACAATCAGGTGAAAATCATCGATTTCGGGCTTAGCGACACCAACCGCTACTCGTCGCTCAAAGCTGCAGCTGGAACCATTAACTATGTGGCTCCCGAAATACTCGAAAAAGATAGCGTGGCAACCGTCCAAGCCGATATATACTCGTTGGGCATGATTATGAAGGACATGCACTTGCCCAAGCGCTACAATGCTGTAATTGATAAGGCTGTAGCTACCCACCGCAATGAGCGTTTTGGCAGCGTGGGGCAGCTGCAGGAGGCGATAGAAATGAATGGTTATCGCAGCTGGCAGAAAAAGTGGCTGGCAGTAGCTGCCGGTGCCGCTTTGCTGCTTTGCTTGGCAGCGTTTTGGGGAGGATATAAACTAAATATCAGGCTGCCTCTAGGGCAGCAATCATCTACAAGCTATCAGGCTGTTGATTATGGGCAACATCGTGCCGACAGTCTTGCGCTTGCCACCGATACTACGCTCACCACAATAATTATTGCCGATAAGGGCCTGTCACTCTACTATCCCAAGCCTGGCGTCGCAGTGGTGGTGTCGCCAATTTCCGAGAGCGACGCCGTGGACCTTGGTCTTAGCGTACTGTGGGCACCATGCAACGTGGGTGCCGAGCGCACCATGGGACGGCTCATGCCAGGAGCATTCCTGCGCACAATGCCCAACCCGTTTCAGGTGCTCAATTATGGTAAAGATTACCCCGACAGCGTTTTTGTGAGAAACCTGCCAAGTCTTGTAGGAACCAAGAATGATGTGGCGCAACGATTATGGCATGGTCGATGGCGTTTGCCACTTAATAGCGATTTTTATGAGCTTATAGAGCGTTGTAAATGGCAATATATTGTGCCACTTGGTGACCTACCGGGTTATCTTGTTACTGGGCCGAGCGGCAATAGTATATTCTTGCCACTGGGGGGATTTCTCTACAGCATGCACTTTTTTTCAATAGCAGAAAGAGGTTATTACTGGAGTTCGTCATTATCCAAAGCCGACATTAACGACCCCTTTGAATGCGCGCTCGTCTTTGACCAATACATGGTGCAAATACATACGCATAGCCGTCTCAACGGCTTCCTTGTGCGCCCGGTTCTTGACAAGAAACCACACAAAATCAATGAGTTTTACAACCATCTTCCAGAATAAACTTTGAGTTCTTGCAACGAGAAAAAACAGAGAGTGGCCCAAATCAACTTAGGCCACCCTCCTTAATTATATCAGAACTAAATCCTGATTGGTTTTATTTCTCCATCTCTTTCTTAATGCGCTCGGTGAGCATGGGAACGATCTTGTGGAGGTCGCCCACGATACCGAGATCGGCAACGCTGAAGATGGGAGCAAACTTGTCCTTGTTGATGGCGATGATAAAGTCGCTCTCCTCCATACCAGCGAGGTGCTGGATGGCACCGCTGATACCACATGCCATGTAGAGTTGTGGACGAACGGTCTTACCAGTTTGACCTACCTGGCACTCGTGAGGCATCACGCCATTGTCAACCATTGCACGCGACGAGGCAACTTGTCCCTCAAGCACGTCGGCAAGAGCCTGCAGCTTGTTGAATCCTTCCTTGTCGTGAACGCCACGACCACCCGAAACGAGAATCTTAGCCTCGGCGATGTCGGCAATCTCCTTGTCGGCCTTGATGGTCTCAACCACCTTAACCTTGAACTTCGAAGTGTCGAACTTGGGAGCAAACTCAGTGATAACACCCTTGCGGCTTGCGTCGCGCTCCATCTTCTGCATCACACCGGGACGCACTGTCGACATCTGTGGACGGTTGTTGGGGCAAACGATGGTAGCCATCAAGTTGCCACCAAATGCTGGACGAGTCATGCAGAACTCCTTCTCCTCATCCTTAACAGGTTGAATCTCGAGCTTAGTGCAGTCGGCAGTAAGACCAGTCTTGAGGCGTGAAGCCAGACGTGGAGCCAAGTCACGGCCAATGGTGGTAGCGCCGTAGAGCACAATGTGAGGCTTGCGATCGAGAATAATCTGCGACACAGCCTGCGAATACTGCTCGCTGAGGAAGTCCTTGAGTTCAGAAGTGTCGACAACGATAACCTCGTCGGCACCAAACTCGATGAGTTCCTGAGCCTTATCTTTGATGCCACAACCCAGAAGCATGGCAACAACTTTTTCTTCAAGCACATCGGCGAGGTCGCGAGCCTTGCCCAAAAGTTCGAAAGCAACGGGTTGTATTACACCTTCGCGTTGTTCAGCAAAAACGAATACGTTCTTATAATCTTTCTTTTCCATAGCTTCTTTACTTTTAGATGATGTGTTTCTCTTTCAGTTTATTAACGATAAGCTCAACAGCCTCTTCGGGAGTCACCTCGTGAACCTCACCGGGCTCCTTCATGGGCTTGGGGAATGAGCGGAACACCTTAGTAGGCGAGCCAGCAAGACCAAGCTTGCCTTCCTCAACGTCGATCTTGTCGGCGCCCCACACTTCCACTTCCTTGTTGTAGGCATCCATGATGCCGCTCACGCTCATGTAGCGAGGCTCGAAAGCCGAAGCGAGAACGGTCAAGAGGCACTTGCCTTCAACCTCAAGCACTTGCACGCTGTCCTCGTTCTCTTTGTGTACGAGAAGGTTGCCATTGTCAAGACGCTTAGCATCGGCAACGTAGGTGATTTGTGGCAGGTCGAGGTGCTCGGCGAGCTCGGGACCTACTTGTGCAGTGTCGCCATCGATAGCCTGACGGCCAGCGATGATGAGGTCGTAGTCAAGAGTGCGGCACAATCCTGAGAGGGCATAAGAGGTAGCCAAAGTGTCGGCACCTGCAAATTTGCGGTCACTCAGGAGGATAGCACGGTCGGCACCCATAGCGAACGCCTCACGCAAGATAACGTCGGCCTGGGGAGGACCCATCGAGATTACAGTCACATGAGCACCACACTCGTCCTTGAGACGGAGAGCGAGTTCGAGACCGCCCTTGTCGTCAGGGTTCATAATGCTAGGTACTCCATCACGAATCAAGGTGCCCTTTACGGGGTCGATCTTGATTTCAGTGGTATCGGGAACTTGTTTTACGCAAACTATAATATTCATATCTTGTGTCCTCCTTTATTATTTAAATAAATGACCAGCAATTACCATGCGCTGAACCTCAGATGTACCCTCATAAATCTCGGTAATCTTAGCGTCGCGCATCATGCGTTCTACAGGATACTCACGAGTGTAACCATAGCCGCCATGGAACTGAACGGCCTTGGTGGTAACTTCCATAGCAGTCTCGGCAGCAAAGAGCTTAGCCATAGCGGCATCGGCACTATAAGGAATGCCCATGTCCTTCTTCCAAGCAGCGCTGCGCACGAGCAAGCGAGCAGCCTCAACCTTAGTCTTGAGATCGGCCATCTGGAACTGGGTGTTCTGGAACTTGGCGATAGCACGACCAAATTGCTTGCGCTCCTTGGTGTACTTAACAGTCTCGTCCATAGCGCCCTGAGCGATACCTAGCGCCTGTGAAGCGATACCAATGCGACCGCCGTCGAGGGTCTTCATGGCAATGCCAAATCCCTTGCCCTCGGCACCGAGCAGGTTCTCTTTGGGAACTTCGCAGTTCTCGAAAATGAGCTCGCAGGTAGCACTACCGCGAATACCCATCTTCAACTCCTTCTTACCGATAGAGAAACCAGGCATACCCTTCTCAACGATGAACGCCGAGATGCCCTTAGTGCCTTTTGACTTGTCGGTCATTGCCATAACGATGAACACGTTGGCATAAGAAGCATTGGTGATGAAAATCTTAGATCCGTTGAGAATCCACTTGTCGCCAGCGTCGACGGCTGTGGTCTGCTGCATAGCGGCATCGGTACCGGCATTAGGCTCAGTAAGACCAAAGGCGCCAATCCACTCGCCCGAAGCGAGCTTAGGAAGGTATTTCATCTTCTGCTCCTCGGTTCCGTGCTCCATGATGGGAGCAACGCAGAGCGAAGTGTGAGCCGAGAGAACTACACCAGTAGTGGCGCAAACTCTCGAGAGCTCCTCAACTGCCATGATGTACATCTGAACAGTGCCACCAGCACCGCCGTACTGCTTGGGCACGGGAATTCCCATCATGCCCAGCTTACCCATCTTCTCAACAGTTTCGATGGGGAAGCGTTCCTGCTCGTCGACTTCGGCTGCCAGAGGTTTAACCTCTTTCTCGGCAAACTCGCGAACCATCTGCAGGAACAGTTGTTCTGTCTTTGAATAGCTAAAATCCATATATGTTTTTTAGTTTTTAGTTCTTAGTTTTTTAGTATTTATAGAAACCTTCGCCGGTCTTGCGGCCCAAGAGGCCAGCACGAACCATCTTTCTCAATAGTGGGTGAGGACGATACTTGGGATCGCCAAACTCATTGTAGAGCACCTCCATGATAGCGAGGTTAACGTCGTTACCAATGAGGTCGGCGAGTGCCAATGGGCCCATTGGATGGTTAGCGCCCAGCATCATGCACTTGTCGATGTCCTCGGCACTTGCGATACCGTCGGCGAGAATACCAACTGCCTCGTTAATCATTGGGATAAGGATGCGGTTAACCACAAAGCCAGGAGCCTCGTTCACGGGCACTGGAGTCTTGCCAATCTCGGTAGCGAGGTCGATGATGCATTTAGCAGTCTCATCACTCGTAAGCTGGCCACGGATTACCTCAACGAGAGCCATGCGGTCGGCTGGGTTGAAGAAGTGGCAGCCAATGAACTGTGCTGGACGGCTTGTGCAAGCAGCAATCTCGGTAATAGAGAGCGACGATGAGTTGGTAGCGAAGATAGTCTCGGGCTTGCAAATCTTGTCAAGCTCCATGAAGACGTCCTTCTTCAACTGCATGTTCTCAACAGCAGCCTCAATTACGAGGTCGGCATCGGCAAATGTAGCGTAGTCGGTAGTTGTGGTGATGTTTGCCAGGATAGCATCCATCTTCTCTTGAGTGATTTTACCTTTCTCTACGAGTTTGTTATAACCCTTAGAGATTGAAGCCATAGCCTTCTCAAGGCTGGCATCGGTGCGGCTCTTCATGACCACAGGCATCTTAGCGGCAAACGCCTTAACAATACCCTTAGCCATTGTTCCGGTTCCAATTACACAAATTTTCATAGTAAAGTGAGTTATTTAATGATTATTGAATTTATTTTCCTTCAAAAGTAGCCTTACGCTTATTGAGGAATGCGTCCATACCCTCTTTTTGATCGGCAGTTGCGAAGCACTTGCCAAAGAGCTTGCTCTCGAGCTCAAGAGCTTCGGGAGCATTGAGGTCGTAGTTTTCGTTGATGCTCAGCTTGGCTAAGCAGATAGCCACAGGAGCGCAAGTAAGCATCTTCTTTGCCATCTCAATAGCTGCAGGCATAAGCTCTTCGGGCTCGTGGATTGAGTTGACCAAACCAATGCGCAGCGCTTCGTCGGCACGAATCACCTTGCCAGTATAGATCATCTCCTTGGCATAGCCCTGACCAATGAGCTTGGGCAGGCGGTAAGTGCCTGAGAATCCTGGGATGATACCAAGACCAACCTCGGGTTGACCAAACTTAGCCTTTACCGATGCTATGCGGATGTCGCAAGCCATAGCGAGCTCGCAGCCACCACCCAGTGCAAAGCCGTTGATAGCGGCAATCACGGGAATTGGCAGTACCTCTATCTTGCGGAACACCGCAGCACCGAGTTTGCCAAACTCATAGCCCTCTTGCTCATCGAGATGTGCCATCTCGCTAATGTCGGCACCAGCAACAAACGACTTCTCGCCATCGCCAGTGATGATGAGCACGCGAACTGCAGGGTCGATGCTATCAACAAAGTTGTCAAGCTCACCCAAGATTGTTGAGTTGAGCGCGTTGAGCGACTTGGGCGCCGAGATTTTGAGGATGGTTATGCCACCATCTATTTTCTCAATCTTCAGGAAATTGTAATCCATAATAGTTGTGGATTAGATATCCATTGGTTTGAGGTTAGGATCGATGATGAGAGTAGCGCCAGTAGCCTCCTGTACCTGCTCAACAGTGAACTCGGGGTGGAGCTCACGCAGCACGATTCCCTCGGGAGTGATGTCCATAACACCCATCTCGGTGATAATCATGTTAACCTGGCCTGCTGCAGTGAGTGGCAGAGTGCACTCCTTCAAGATTTTGTGGTTGCCCTTCTGGGTGTGCTCCATAGTGAGGATTACACGTTTGGCACCTACTACGAGGTCCATAGCGCCACCCATACCGGGAGCCATCTTGCCAGGAATAATCCAGTTGGCAAGGTTACCCTTCTCGTCAACCTGCAGAGCACCCAGGAACGACACGTTAACGTGGCCACCACGGATGATGGCAAACGAAGTAGCTGAGTCGAAAGTGCAAGCGCCTGGCTCCAGAGTGATGTAGCCGCCACCAGCGTTAATTAAGTTCTTGTCTTCCTCACCCTCGGCAGGAGTTGGGCCCATGCCCATAGCGCCGTTCTCGGTTTGCAGAGTAACCTCTACACCTTCGGGCAAGTAGTTAGGAATTAATGTTGGGATACCAATACCCAAGTTCACTACGTCACCGTCGTGCAACTCCTTGGCAGCACGCTTAGCGATGACCTCTCTCATTTCATGTTTATCCATAATAGTTACGGTTTATGATATTAATATTATTGTGTTTATTGTTCTCTCTTATTTCATACCGCGCTTTACCATCTCCTGGACTACAAACGAAGCCACGTCGTCGGCATAGGTGTTCATGCCAAAGCCGGCGTCGAAGCCCAGCTCCTTGGCGAGCTCGTGAGTGACACGGGCACCACCACAGCAGCAAATCATTTTGTCGCGCAAACCCTCGGCCTCCATGAGCTCAATAAAGTTGGTCATGTTGTGGATGTGCACGTCCTTCTGTGTCACGGTCTGAGACACGAGCAACGCATCGGCATGTAACTCAATGCCACGTGCAATAAACTCCTCGTTGGGCACTTGCGAACCCAGGTTGTAGGCCTCAATCATCTCATAACGCTCAAGGCCATAGTGCCCTGCGTAGCCCTTCATGTTCATAATGGCGTCGATACCCACGGTGTGAGCGTCGGTTCCAGTCGAGGCACCCACAATCACAATCTTGCGGCCGATGTTCTCCTTGATGTATTCATCGGTCTCATACATGTCCATTGTGGTAGACTCAACCTTGGGAACATAAATAGTAGTATAGTCTACAGTGTGGGTGCAGCTGCCATAGCAGTTGAAGAAAGTAAAGCCAGGTGTCAGTTCCTGATAGAAGACAACACTGGGGTTCTCGAGGCCCATCTTACGCAGCATCTGCTTAGCGGCCTCTACAGCTTGCCATCGTTCATGGTGTCGCCATAGGGTTTTATCTTCGATAAGTCTAAGGTTTTGTCAAAATCCTTAGCTTCCATTGAATATAGTCCTTCGCTCATATCTTGTGTCTCCTATTTTTTAACGTTTGCCTTTCATCAGTTCAATAAATGGGTTCAGGTAATTGGCGCCCTTCATAGTCACGCCAGCCAGACCCTTACCACCATTCTTAGGACGCTTAACGTCGCCAAAGATACCTTTCTCGAGGGCTGTAAAGAGTCCCTCCTTGGTAATGTCCTCGAGCAACTTAATAGTGTTGCTCAACACTTCTTTCACGCGGTTGCGGCAGATGCCGTCCTCCTTAAACTCCATCTCGTCGCCAATGCTCTTCATGTTGTTGAAGATATACTTGGCATTCTCGATAGAGAGGTAACGGTCGCTCATGAATGGAGTGTGGATAGCCTCGGTGGGCATACCCAGCAGCTGGATACCCTGATGGGTCCAGATACCAATCATGTTGAACAACGCATCCTGGATGTGACCACGGAAGATGTTACCTGTCATAAACTTAGTGGGAGGCATATACTTGAGAGTTGCCTTAGGGAAGATTTCGCGAGTCATCTGCGCCTGTGCGAGCTCAAGCAGGAAGCCGTTCTCAAGCATGGGGTCCATCTCGAAAGCGTGTCCCAGTCCCATTTGCTCCTCGGGCAGACCAGCCATGAGGGCGAGTTGCTCGTTGATGAGGTCGCTGGCAAGCACGGTGTGGGCTGCCTCAACAGCATCGGCAGTGGTGAGGTAGTTATCCTCGCCTGTGTTGATGATAACGCCGGCAAAACCGTTGATGATGCGGCTCATATACTGGTCGATGAGTGTGCGCTGCATATTGATGTCGCGGAAGAGAATACCATAGAGCGCGTCGTTGAGCATCACGTCAAGGCCCTCAAAGGCACCCATAATGGCAATCTCGGGCATACACAATCCTGAGCAGTAGTTACACAGGCGGATGTAACGACCTTGCTCCTCACCTACCTCATCAAGCGCTTTGCGCATGATGCGGAAGTTTTCCTGGGTAGCAAAGGTACCGCCAAAACCCTCGGTGGTTGCTCCGTAAGGCACATAGTCGAGCAAGCTCTGACCTGTGGTACGAATCACTGCAATTACATCGGCACCTTGACGGGCACCTGCCTGGGCCTGCACCACGTCCTCATAGATGTTACCAGTAGCAACAATGATGTAAAGGTAGGGCTTGGGGCCCTCGCCTATTGTATCGAGATAGTGCTCGCGGCGGGCACGGCGGGCACGGATGCGTGCCATACTATCGTCGATTACTGGTTGCAGCACATCGGCAATCTGTTTGGGGTCGGTAGTCACCACCTTGGTGATGTCGAGTTCCTCGGCAGCCACCTTTTCGGCAATCTGTTGTGGAGTGAGGCCAGTCTGAATCATGGCGTTAGCAATGAAGAACAAAGCACCCTCGCTCAGCACGCCCTTATCTTTGAGTGCCTCGACCACAACGTTGGGCAATGGCACATCGTTGTCGTCCACTCCATCGATGCCCATCAGTCGGCATAGAGTGCGCTCCACAGCTACTGTGGTGTATTGCTCCACAAACGTCTGCACGTCTTGCGCAATACCCTTAGCCAACCCTCGGGCATATTCCACTTTCTGGAAATCTAATCCTAATTTACTCTTCTGCATATCACATTATATTATTTATATAGTATTTATTTTTTGTTTAGGCTCGTCTAGTTCTTTTCTCGCCAGATTGATCCACTCGGCATCGATACCCAAGCTTTGAGCAATAGTGAGAGCCTCGTGAGGCACTTCACCACCTGCGACCTCAACCAGCGAGTAGTTCATTGCGCCGTTGTCAAAGCCCTTTACACGCAGGCAATGGGCAGTTCCCGGCTCTATATCGTAGTGCGTTGTCATGATGAGGCTCATGTGCTTAGTCGAAAGCACTTTGAGCAGTGCCTGCACCAATGCTGTACCCTCGGTGGGGTTGGTTGTGCGTGCTGGCTCGTCGATCAACGCCAATAATCTTCTATTTTGTCGTGATGCTTGAATTACAGCATCAATGTTCTTCATCTCGGCAGCAAACGAAGAAAGACCTTTCTCTATCGATTGCTCGTCGCCGATGCAGAAGTATATCTCATCTTTAATTGCAATGCTCGCCTCACTCGCTGGAATGCCAAATCCAAACTGGAAAAGCAGTTGGCACAAGGTGAGAGTCTTGAGCACTACTGTCTTGCCGCCCATGTTGGCACCGGTAATGAGTGTGGGCCGGTCGGCAAAACTTATGTCTACAGGCTGGAATTGCCTGCCTGCGCGGTTGAGGGCATCTTTCACCTGTGGGTGGAACATCGCCCTGTAGTTGCTTGAGCCATCGCTCGAGATTGAGGGGAAACACAGTTCCAAATCCACAACCTGACGAGCTTTGGCAACGCCAATGTCAACCTTGGCAAGTGCTATTAGAGCACGCTCTATGTCATCGACATGAGAGTGCAGCTTGCGTGTGAGGTCTATCCTCACTTCCTCCTCTATCTCGGCAGCCTCGAGGAGCAACTCGTCCTGCTTGTCGGGATTCTTGCGCATCGCAATGCGCAAGTCCTTGAGCTGCTCGCAGTAGCTGTCGTAGATGTAGAACGAAGCAATCTTCATGCCGTCGGGGTCGAGGATGGTTATCACCTCGTCGAGCGACGGAATCTCGACAGCCGAGTCGAGATTATGATTCTTGAGCAATTTCACAACCTCGGTCGAGAGAATAGCAAGATGCTTAACCTCAAAGAGTTCTATATCGTCGAGAGTGGACTGCTGCCGCAAATTCTTAACTGTGGTGCGAATGTCCTTCACGCCCTGCAACCTAAATAGCAGTGTATTGAGGAATGAAGGCTCAATGGAGCGCACAAAGTCGACAAACTGGCGCAACACGTCATAGGAAGCCTCAATCTCGGCCTCGCAAGTCATCATCTCGGTGTCGAGAAGCCAGCGACGCGCAAAACCCGACTGCAAGTCCAGCCCATCGAGCATGAACCGCAGAGCGCAAGGAGATTCTATGACGTTCTTTAATTGCATTAGTTTTTTAATAAATCGTAAACAGGCAAGTTTATGGCCTGTGATAGTCGGTCGCAGAGCGCCTCGCTGTCGAGCACGTAGCCCGTGGGCGACGTGGGATTGACTGTAACGGCAATGAGTTTACTCTTTTGCAACACTCTGATGGTTCCTCCCACTTTCTCGAACAACCTAAGCTGCTGAGGCGAGACAAAAATCTTGGTAAAATCCCTAACTACCAGTTCCACTTGGCGCAGCTGCTTGTTTTTGCGCACCTTCTCGAGGAAGGAGTCGACCAGCGCCCCTGCTACATAAAGAGTGGCGCAACGGTCCATGCCGTGAAACTCCACCTGCTGCGATAACGAAGTGACTGCTTCCATCTCATGCAACTGGCCGTCGATGTCAATCCACCACATACCGCTCTCAAGAGGACTCAGCAGCGCAACGTTGCTCTCACTTGTCATACCTATATTAATAAGGTCGACCACAAAAGCTGTGCGTTGCACCAGCTGGTTCATGTTAATAGAATAGGCAGCACCAGTGGCAAGTATCATCGACTGGCTAACGGCAGGTGACGCGAGACTTAATCTTGACAATGCACCGTCGATTATCGCCAAGTCGATGCCGTGGCGGCGAGTGTCGCGCATCCAACGCTGCAGACCAGAGGTCGACGAGGGACCAGAAAGCAAAATCTTGCCTTGAGTAAGTGCCTTTGCCGTGACTACACGTCCCAGACTTGTGCTCTCGTCGCTCACATCGATGAGCTCCGACACCAGTCGCCGTTGACGGTAGTGTGCCTCACTAGTACCAAAGTACATGCCTTCTCGCAGAACTATCTCGGGCTTCTGGGTGCGTGTCACTTGGTCGGTAGTCTCTCCGTCAATGCCTATTGATGTTACTGCTACACGCTTGCGCTCTAAAGGGAGTCGTGCAAGTACATACTTGAGACATTCGGTCTTGCCAGTGTTCTTTTGAAGCCCCACAATCGAGAGGCTATCGCAATTCAATATGTCATTGATGAAAGGCACCGCCAGCACTATCGTCCGCCTCAGGATGGTGATGGTCTGCTTGGTCCATCACCATCGCTGTGCGGAACTACTAACTACAAACTATTTTCTTTTCTCGTTGCGCTCGTGACGCTTCAGAGCCTTTGGTTCGATGTTCATGCGCTCACCCTCAAGCAGCGAGATAACACCGTCGACAGCCTTGTCGGCAGCAACCTGTTCCTGCTTGCGTGCCGCCTGGCACTCGGGGCAGTTGCACTCGCTGTGATACTCAGTGGGCTCGGTGTAGGTGGTGATTACGCCCTCAAAGTTGCGCAACACTACCCTGCCAGGAGCTTGAGAAATCACATACTGTGGCATAACTGGAGTCTTGCCACCGCCACCAGGAGCGTCGACAACGAAGGTTGGAACGCAGTAGCCCGAAGTGTGGCCACGCAGACCCTCGATAATCTCGATACCCTTCGACACTGGAGTGCGGAAGTGCTCCAATCCCATCGAGAGGTCGCACTGGTAGATGTAGTAAGGACGTACGCGAATCTTCACGAGGCCTTGTACCAAGTGCTTCATCACGTGAACGCAGTCGTTCACACCACGCAACAATACACTCTGGTTACCCAGGGGCACACCGGCATTGGCGAGCATCTCGCAAGCGCGAGTCGACTCTTCGGTAATCTCGTTGGGGTGGTTGAAGTGAGTGTTGAGCCAAATGGGATGATACTTCTTGAGCATGTCGCACAACTCGGGAGTGATGCGCTGTGGGCACACCACTGGAGTGCGTGTTCCCAAGCGGATAATCTCCACGTGAGGAATTGCACGCAGACGAGAGATGATGTACTCAAGTTTCTTGTCGGTAACCATAAGAGCGTCACCACCTGAGAGCAGCACGTCGCGAACTGTTGGAGTGTTCTCGATATACTCGATAGCCTTCTCAATGCGGTCGGCACCACATTCGGCGTCGGTCTGTCCAGCAAAACGGCGACGAGTGCAATGACGGCAGTACATCGAGCACATGTCGGTTATAAGGAACAGCACGCGATCGGGATAGCGGTGGGTCAAGCCAGGTGTTGGTGAGTCCTCGTCCTCATGCAATGGGTCGAGAAGGTCGGCAGCAGCCTGATGGGTCTCAAGACCAGTAGGGATACACTGCTTGCGCACTGGATCGTTAGGGTCATCAGGGTTAATGAGGCTCAAGTAGTAAGGAGTGATAGCCATGCGCAAGGTCGAGAGGGTCTTCTTTACGCCCTCTTCCTCCTCGGCGGTAAGACTAACATACTTCTTCAAGTCCTCAAGAGTCTCGATGCGGTTTTTCACCTGCCATTTCCAGTCGTTCCACTGCTCGTCGGTAACCTCGGGGAAAAGTTGTTTTCTTCTTGATTCTGCCATGATAAATAATTACATGAGTTTTAAGCCATAGAGGCGCACATTGTGGCACGCCTCTACAGCCATAATTCTAATTAAGCGTAAAGTTCCTCAAAAATCTTGCGCAGCTCGGGGCACTCACGCAGCTCTTGGAGTGTAAACTCGGCGTGACCCTTTGTGTAGCCGTTACCAATAATCATGTTGGTGTCGGCGCCAATACCCTCGGCACCAAGAGCAGCCTTGGTGAAGCTGGTTGCCATCGAGAAGAAGTAAACGATTCCGTCGTCATGGGTGCAGAGCACAGCTGTCATCTCGCAGTCGGGAACGTTAACGCAGTTGATAGTAACATCGGCCATCTTGCCATCGGTGAGCTTGCTAACGAGCTCATAAACCTGAACTGGAGTCATTCCAGCAACACTCTCTACAACGTCGCAGAAGCCCAGATCCTTAATACGCTTGGTCGATTTGGGGCTATTGGCGAGACCAATCACCTTACCGGTAACTCCAACGCGCTTCTTAGCCTCGTAGCAGCAAAGCATACCGCTCTTGCCACCAGCGCCAAGCACAACTACGTTCTGACCATATTGGCACAACTTAGCGGTCTGAGCAGGTGCACCAGCAACGTCGAGTGCGCTCAAAGCGAGTTTCTCGGGCATGTCATCGGGAATTTTAGCGTAGATACCGCTCTCGAAGAGGATAGCCTTACCCTTAATGTCAACCTGGTCAACATCGGCCTTGATGTTAAGAATCTCGTCGATGCGCAATGGAGTGAGCGACAGCGATACGAGAGTTGCGATGCGGTCGCCCTCTTTGAGGTCGATCTTGCCCTTAAGGGCGTCGCCAATCTTCTCAACAGTACCAAGGAGCATACCACCCGAACCGGTGCGGCGGTTGCGGTGCTTACCCTGGAGCTCTACGTTAAGGAACATCTCCTTCTTAATCTCCTCCATTACCTCAGCCTCATCATCAGGATTCTTGGCCTGGCTCTTGGCATAGTTGTGGATATCGGTGAACGAAGCCGAGTCAATGTTCAGGGTTTGTACGTCGATCAAGATCTCGTTGTCCCAGATCTCGTCCATGTTGTTGTCAAGCTTGTTGGCTGGTTGTGGCAGTACGCCCACTGGTTCAATTACTCGGTGAGTACCGAATCTATTTCCATGTTTCTGCATTGTTTCTTTTGTTTTTTGTTTATTGTTAATATTCTTTTTATTTGCTTGCAATAGTGTTGAGGCTTATTTGCGTGGAGGCAGACCTAAGATTTCGCGAGCCTCGTCGCTAGTGGCGATTGGGCGGCCAAGTTCCTTAGCGATGCGCACTACCTTCTCTACGAGCTCGCCATTGCTCTTGGCGAGAACGCCTTTCTCAAGGTAGAGGTTATCCTCGAAGCCCACGCGCACGTTACCGCCCATGGCGATAGCTGCTGCTGCCATTGGGAAGGCATGGCGGCCAACGCCTGTAACTGTCCATGTCGAACCTGCAGGAATGCCGTTAACAAGCCAGCACAGGTTGGCAACGGTAGCTGGAGTGCAGCCAGGCACGCCAAGCACGAAGTTGAACTGCATGGGAGCTCCAGGGGCCTCGCCTTTCTTCGCCATCTTGAGGATGGTATCGAGGTGACCCATCTCAAAGCACTCATACTCGGGCTTGATGCCGCGCTCCATCATGCGCTTGCCAAAGGCACGCATAGTGGGCATAGTGTTATCAAATATCTCATCGCCAAAGTTACAGGTACCGCAGTCGAGGGTTGCCATCTCGGGCAGTGGAGTAGTGTCGGTCGACTGAAGGCGCTCGTCGGGGCTCATGCCCACAGCACCACCTGTCGATGGAATCAATATTACATTGGGGCACTCCTTGAGAATAGCTTCCTCACACTCCTGAAAGCGGGCACGATCCTGGGTTGGGGTGCCGTCATCCCAGCGCACGTGCAAGTGCACGATAGCAGCACCAGCGTCAACAGCGCTCTTGGCTTCGCGAACTATCTCCTCAACGGTGTAGGGAACATTAGGATTCTGCTCTTTAGTAACCTCGGCGCCACAAATTGCGGCAGTAATAATCAGTTTATCCATAATTGTTATCCTTTCCTTTGGCAATCTTTGGGGGTTACACATGTTCCGCTGGCGCGGCACACAACGATTGGCTCATCGAGCTCGTCGGCAGCCGAGGCCGAGATGTCGGGGCGAGAAATCGCAACCTTACGAGCCTCAAACTGCATGTGTCGTGAAGTGTTACCTTCCTTATCAATCCAGCCCTCGGCCTCGATGAAGTCGCCAGCATAAACTGGTGCCAGGAAGTCGATGCTGTCGTAGGCGCGGAACAGGCCCTCGTCGCCATCACGCATAATCAAAAGTTCAGTTGCCACATCACCAAAGAGGTGTACCATGTGAGCTCCGTCTACCAAGTTGCCACCATAGTGGGCATCCTTTGCGCTCATGCGCAGTCTAATCTTTGTTCTGTACTCCATTAGGTCTTGTTTTATTTTTCTACATAAATGCCATCAACATAAATTCCCGAAGCGTGAACTTGCTCAGGCTTAATCTCGCCCACCTTCACCAGTTTCTCGGCCTCTACAACAACATAGTCGGCAGCGGTAGCCATGAGTGGGTTGAAGTTGTTGGTTGTTCCCAAGAAGACCATATTTCCGAACTCGTCAACGATGTTGGCGCGCAGGAAAGCGATGTCGGCCTTCAATGGCTTCTCGAGCAGGTAATCCTTACCGTCGACAGTAACAACGTCTTTGCCGTCGGCCATGATGGTACCCATACCTGTTGGAGTGAGAACTCCGCCCAAGCCAGCACCTGCCGCACGGATGCGCTCAGCAAGAGTACCCTGTGGCACATACTCTACGATGAGAGTGCCTTCGTTCTTCTGCAAAGCAGTCTGCTTGTTGGTACCGGTGTGCGAAACGATAGCTTTCTTCACCTGATGGTTGGTCACTAACTTGCCGTGAGCCACCTCGTCGTAGGCGGTGTCGTTGGCAATAATGGTTAAGTCCTTGACGCCCTTCTCAACGATAGCGTCGATAATTTGTGTGGCACTACCCACACCGAGGAAACCGCCGAACATGATGGTCATTCCATCCTGCACTTTCTCAACGGCTTGCTCCAAAGAAATAAGCTTATTCATGTTGGTTATGATAATTGGAATTAGTTGATAATTGTCTATCTAAATATATATTATTATAATTGAGTGCAAATATAATTAAAAATAATGACACTGAAAAACCTTTTCACACCTTATTTTTACAAAAATTAGACCTTAACAACCTAACACCAACAACAACAACCAATTGCGACATTCCTTCACAAAAAAAGGCAAACTAATCGACTAACTATTTGGCAAGGTGGGGAAATTTGCCTACCTTTGCCGCCGAAACGAGGACGTTATTCGTCACTTGTTAAAACCATAAACGATAAACTATAAACATTTAACTATAAAACAACTATGCCTATCATTTCGCAACGCGGCATCGACATGCCAGCTTCTCCAATTCGCAAGCTTGCGCCATTTGCTGTGGCAGCTAAGCAGAAGGGAATTAAAGTTTATCACCTGAACATCGGCCAGCCCGATATCGCCACTCCTCAAGAGGGTCTTGACGCTCTGAAGAATGTGGACCGTAAGGTGCTGGAGTACTCGCCCTCTCAGGGCTACCAGAGCTATCTCGACAAGCTCGTGGGCTATTATGGCCGCTACGACATCAAGCTTGAGGCCAGCAACATCATCGTTACCTGCGGTGGTAGTGAGGCCCTGCAGTTTGCTTTCCTCTCTTGCTTCAATCCTGGCGACGAACTCATCGTTCCCGAACCCGTTTATGCCAACTATATGGGCTTTGCCAACGAGATGGGCGTGAAGGTTCGCACCATCACCACAAAAATAGAGAATGGCTATGCTCTGCCAGGCATCGAGGAGTTTGAGAAGCTTATCACCGATCGCACCCGTGCCATCATGATTTGCAATCCCAACAACCCCACCGGAACACTTTATTCTGACGAGGAGCTAATGCAACTGCGCGACCTGGTAAAGAAGCATGACCTGTACCTCATCAGCGACGAGGTTTACCGTGAATTCCGCTACAACGACAAGCCTTACCTGAGCGCATTGCACCTCGAGGGTATCGAGGATAACGCTATTGTAATTGACTCAGTATCGAAGCGTTATAGCGAGTGCGGCATCCGCATTGGTGCCTTCATCACCCGCAACAAGCAGTTGCTCGCTACAGTGATGAAGTTTGCTCAGGCACGCCTTAGCCCCCCATTGATTGGTCAAGTCGTTGCCGAGGCTTCGCTCTCAGCACCTCAAGCCTACCATCAGGGTGTTTACGACGAGTATATCGCTCGCCGCAACTGCCTTGTTGAGGGATTGAACAAAATTCCTGGTGTGTTTGCTCCAATGCCAATGGGTGCTTTCTACGCCATGGCCAAGCTTCCAGTTCAAGATTGTGATGACTTCTGCCGCTGGTGCCTTGAGGAGTTCAGCTATGAGGGTGAGACAGTGATGATGGCTCCTGCCACCGGTTTTTACGCGACTCCTGGAGCCGGGAAGAACGAAGTGCGCATGGCCTATGTTCTGAAGATTGAAGACCTCAAGCGTGCACTCGTAGTTCTCGAGAAAGCACTCGAGGCCTACAACGCACGATAAATCGCTCGTTCAAAGCGAAATACCACAAACGCCATCAGTGCCTATTAAGCGCTGGTGGCGTTCCTTTTCTCATCTTTTTCGAGGGGTCGAATAAAGAAGAAAACTCCGAGGGGCTCGTAGCTCATCGGAGTTTCTTATTTATCGTTCTGGGGTGCATTCACTGCATCTGAACTTATATTGTTTTATTACGAAAAAGTTAATTACCAAACTAAAAACGTTTGAAGCTTTATTTATTGTTCGCTTTTTTGACTAGAAATTATGCAATCGGTTTAATTAAAAATTTAACTTTAACCTTCGTTAACATTATAGTTTGGCACACTCTTTGCTATATCCTCTTTTTTTCAAGTGAAACACAGCGACTTGCCATCACAGTATCTTGTCAACAAAAATACCAGGCACAAAGTTTACCCTATTATTATTGCCACTTAGATTAATGTTTGCTATATACCGATTATCTATATTTTCCTCATCGCAAAATTTATTCAGAGAATTTATGCTTACAGGTTTCTCATATCGCTTGTATTTACATTCTACCGCAGCACTACGCCTTGAACCTAGCACAACAAAATCAACCTCTGTTCCATTTACAGTCCTATAATAATAGACTTTTTCATCAGCTTTTCGATTACGCAACAATTCAAGCAGTACCTCATTCTCAAAGATAGCGCCATTGTCGGTTCGGAAAGCCATCTCATTAAAACTACCATAAATGATATTTCTAAGTCCTAAATCACAGAAATACACCTTTTTCATTTTACTAATCACCTTACGACGATTGGTGTAAAAAGGCTCAACAAGCTTTATAATATACATCTGTTGAAGCAGGTTTATATAAGCTTCACAATTAGAATAAGACAATGAACTTTCTCGGCTTAGCTCGTTCACATTCACCAAGTTACCAATCTGAGTAGACAACAATCTCAACAAACGATTAAATCCCACAAAATGAGAATTAGAGACATAGCTGCGCACATCATGCAGAAGATAAGTTTGATAAATATCATTCAGAAGTTCTACTTTCTGTTCAGCATCGCTAGTCAAAGCCACTCTCGGTAATCCTCCATAAATAAGATATTCTTCATAAGCTTGATGAAGCTGTTGAGTCAAAACGATGTTGCCAGTATCTTGTAACGACTGTTGAAGTTGGTATAGCTTCTCGTTTTTAAAAAGCAGAAACTCAGCAAAAGACAACGACAACACTTCAACCACTCGCACTCTGCCAGCCAACGACTCATCAATGCGCTGCTGAATGTCAAGGCTAGAACTACCAGAGCACAACACTTTTAGTTTGTCGTACTTATCGGTGAGCAATTTAAGCATAGTGGCAATGCCATGAATAAATTGAAACTCGTCAATCATCAACAATCCGTCCAGTTCAGAATTGAGGTAATTGCTTAAATATTCCTCAATCGTGCTCAAATGGCCAAATAGCCCTGCCACATCAGGGTCTTGCCCATTTAAAAAAAGTGTATTTTTGAAACCTTCGGTAGGATACATTTTCATTATTGATGTTTTCCCTACTTGCCTTGCACCAATGAGCACAACGATAGGCAACGACTGAAAAGCCGTATTGATTTTTACTTGATAACTATCACGTGGTATCATGATTTTCAAATTTTCAAACAATGCAAAAGTAGTGATTTTTTTAGAAATCTCAAAAAAAATCATATAATTTTTTGAAGAAATCTCAAAAAAATACTAAGAAATTTTAGAAAAACAACTAAAAAATCCTAGTTTTCAGGGACAATAGTGTTTTGATTGCTACCCAAACAGGTACTGGAAGGCTTCTTCGACCTTGGAGGCTTCGACGAGTTTTATTTTAAAATCTTTGGTTGAGATGCCCTTGAGGTTGTTGCGTGGGATTATCATTGTATTGAAACCTAGTTTCTCGGCCTCGGCGATGCGCTGCTCAATGCGGGTGATTTGGCGGAGCTCGCCACTGAGACCCACCTCGGCACTGAAGCACACGCCCTGCTGGATTGCGATATCGACATTAGATGAGAGGATGGCGCAGATGACTGCCAGATCGAGTGCTGGGTCGTTGACTTTGAGTCCGCCTGCTATGTTGAGAAACACGTCCTTTTGGGCGAGTTTAAAGCCCACACGCTTTTCGAGCACTGCAAGCAACATATTCATGCGCCGCTGATCAAAGCCGGTGACCGAGCGTTGAGCTGTGCCATAGGCAGCTGTGCTCACCAGCGCCTGAACTTCGATCAAGAATGGCCGAGCGCCATCGATTGTAACTCCAATGGCGGTTCCCGAAAGGTCTTGATCCATAGCCGAGAGCAACATCTCGCTAGGGTTAGTGACCTCTCGCAGGCCCGTCTCGCGCATCTCATAAATTCCCATCTCGCTCGTGGAGCCAAAACGGTTCTTGATGGAGCGAAGGATACGGTACATATAGTGACTGTCTCCCTCAAACTGTAGCACTGCATCGACGATGTGCTCTAGCACCTTAGGACCTGCAATAGAGCCTTCCTTGTTGATGTGCCCAATGAGAATTACTGGCACGCCACTAGTCTTGGCATAGCGCAAGAATGCTGCAGCACATTCACGCACTTGGCTCACGCTGCCAGCAGCACTGTCAAGTTCGTCGCTTGCAATGGTCTGTATGGAGTCGATAATCACGAGGTCGGGGGCACTCTCTTTTATGCTAGCAAAGATGCTTGACAGCGATGTCTCACAAATGATGTAGCACTCACAATCCTGATCACTGCCAGCGATGCGGTCGGCACGCATGCGCAACTGCTGAGGGCTTTCTTCACCACTCACATACAACACCTTGCGGCTACGGATGCGCAACACATTCTGCAGCACCAGCGTACTCTTGCCAATGCCTGGCTCACCGCCAATGAGCACTATTGAGCCTGGCACCAATCCTCCACCCAACACGCGATTCAACTCACCACTGGGCAGCTTTATGCGAGGCAACTGCTCGGCTTTGATATCATTGATTTTCACAGGCACAGCACTCTTGCGGTGACCGTTGTCGTCGCCACCAAACAGAGCTCCCCTACTCGACTTGGGAACAACGGGTTCCTCGATATAGGTGTTCCACTCGCCACACGAGGGGCACTTGCCAATCCATTTGGGCGACTCGGCACCACAATTCTTGCAGAAATATGTTGTCTTTGCAGTCTTCTTTGCCATAATATTAGTTTTAATGCCACAAAGGTAAAGAAAAGAAATAAAGAAAGCAACTTTAAAAAATCAAATTCATGGCTATGATTATTGTTATCTTAGAAATAATGAGTATCTTTGGGGAAAGATTTATTCATTAACTCAAAACATCACAATTATGAAACTACGCATCACAATTATTATGCTAGCGGTCATTGCCACTGCATCGCTCGCTACAGCGCAGAACCACGAGAAACGCATGGCTCAGATACGCCAGGCTTACGCCGACAGACTCGAGATAATGAACAATAACCCTTATGATGTTCCGTGTAACGAAATAAGCGTGGATGTGTCGCAGAACCTTCCAGGCTCGGGCATTCACGAGCGTCACGATAAGTATTACTTCACACAAGAGCAATACAGCGAGGACGGCAAGATGGCGAGCCTTCTCTATTTCGTAACCTGCAAGGACACTTATACCATGGGCATGCATGTGTACAAATGGGAGTTCCTGTGGGATGCCATGGAAGGCGACCCTATGTTTGCACTCCTCGTACGCCAAGAGGGCGATGACAAGAAGGAATATCGCTTTTACTTCGATAACAACAAGGTGATAAAGGTTGTTCCTGAAGTTAAACAGTGGCCCGGCAAAGACATGATGAGTCTTCACCCCTATGTAATCGACAAGCCTGCCGACGTGCTCAAACTCATGAAGCAGTATCAAACCACCTTCAACTTGCTGCTGCACGACGAGTAAAGCACCAAGAAGCTAATTGGAACTCTAGACATTCTAAATCATTCTAACTCACCTGTCTCCTATTGCTAAGTCGGCATTATTTTAAGTAGGGGGCGGTGATTGAGTCATTGCAGGAAAGCATGCCTGATGGTGTGCCTGCATATATTATGCGTCCACCATTCTCGCCGGCGCCGGGACCCATCTCAATTACGAAGTCGGCGGCCTTTATCACGTCGGTATTATGCTCTACCACATAGACTGTGTTGCCCTCGTCGACCATGCGGTTGAACAACTCAATGAGGTGATGTACATCTTTTAGGTGAAGACCATCGGTAGGCTCATCTATGATAAAGATGCCACGCTGCCCGCCCTTATCGACAGGCGAGGTGTAAGGCTGCAAATAAGAGGCTATTTTCATGCGCTGCAACTCGCCACCCGAGAGTGTGCTGAGAGCTTGGTTAAGATGCAGATAATCAAGACCAACAACCATTAATGGCTTTAATTTTTCCTCTATGGGTGTGCCTGCAAAGAACTCACTGGCACGACGCACCGAGAGGTCCATCACCTCAGCTATGTTCTTACCGTTGAGGGTGAACTGCAACGCCTCTTCCGAGTAACGCAGTCCGCCACAAGCCTCACATGTAGTCTCGATATTGTCCATGAACGCCATTTCCGAGATTACCATGCCCTTGCCACCACACACGGGGCAAGCACCCTTGCCGTTGAATGTGAAATACTTCTCCTGCATCTTGTGGGCGCGGGCAAAACGTTTGCGAATGTCGGGCGCAACATCCATATAGGTTGCCGGCGTAGAGCGCAAGCTCACGCCAATGTTCTTCTGACTGATATAGACAATGCCCTTCTGGGCACGACGGAAGCACTCCATGAGGGAGCTCTTTCCCGAGCCTGCCACACCTGCCACCACGGTGAAGACACCCAACGGCAAGTCAATATCCACATTCTTGAGGTTATGCAGCGAAGCTCCTCGCAATGAGAAGTGACTGGCAGCTCTACGTGGTGACGTATTGAAATCGCCGCTCTGTCTCAGCATTGTGCCAGTTGCTGTTCCACTGTGTAGCAATTGGTCGTAGTTACCCTCAAATATTATCTGTCCTCCCCTACTTCCCGGTCCAGGACCCAAGTCGACGATGTGGTCGGCAATGGCAATCATCTCCTTGTGATGCTCGACGAGCAGCACTGTGTTGCCGGCGTCGCGCAAACGTCGCACCGAATGTTTCATCTTTTCGATGTCGTGGTCGTGAAGACCTGTACTTGGCTCATCGAGAATATAGAGCACATCGGCAAGCGACGAATTGATGTATTTGGCAATCTTGCAACGCTGTGCCTCTCCCCCCGATAGAGTGCCCACAGCGCGGTCCAAGCTCAGGTAGCCGAGTCCAATCTCCTCAAGAGCCGTGAGTCGAGCGCTTATTGCCTTCTTCAAGTCTACTGCGAGTGGTGAGGTAAGAGCCTTAATCCATTTGCTGAGTTTTGTAATCGACATAGCGCAAGCCTCGGCAATGTTGATGCCCTCAATCTTGCACGAGAGCACTCGTGGACTTAGGCGCGTGCCGCCACAGTCGGGGCAAGTGCCCATGTTGAGCATGGGGTTGAGCACAGCTGCGTGCAGCAGGCCTTCCTCGCTGTTGATGATGCTGCGGTACATGCGCGGGATTATGCCCTCATATTTCGCACTTTTGGGCCAATTAGACGGCGGATTCTTGAGCCTAATTTGTGGACTATTAAGGAACAAGTCCAACTCCTCGGGACTGTAATCCTTGATTTTCTTATCTAGGTCGAAGAGGCCACTGTGAGCGTAGCGAATCCAGCGCCAGCCACCCTTACCAAAGGCGATGTAATGAATCGTGTCCTCGTCGTTGAGGCTCTTGTCAAAGTCCACGAGTTTGTGGATGTCCAGTTCGCGAATCTCGCCCAGACCTGAGCATCGGGGGCAGCTTCCTTCAGGATGGTTGAAGCTGAACGACTCGGCATAACCAACCCAGGGTTGCCCCACACGCGAGAACAACAGACGCAACAGCGCGGCAATGTCGGTGTAGGTCGCCACAGTCGAGCGCGAGTTCTGCGCTGGCTTCTTTTGGTCGATTACGATAGCAATGGGTAGATTCTCGATGGCGTCGACGTGCGGACGTCCATATTTGGGCAGATATTGCTGCACAAACGACGGAAACGTGTCGTTAAGTTCACGCCGCGACTTAGCGGCAATGGTGTCAAGCACCAGCGAACTCTTTCCCGAACCCGAAACGCCCGTGAACACGGTTATTTGATGCTTTGGAATCTCGAGCGAGACATCTTTGAGGTTGTTCTCACGAGCTCCACGAATTATGATTTTGTCATGTATCATGATTGCCAATGGTAATTGTGGTGCAAAGATACAACCAATTTATCAAATGGCAAAGCCACCTCGGCATCACGTCGAGGTGGCTTCTTAATGTTACTATATAAATAATACTAATGCGCAGAATTAGTTTGCGGGACGAGGTCGATTGTTGACCTCATCGTTGTCGGTTTCATCACTTGATGACCGCCTTGGCTGAGCTTGTAGTGCCGTCGGTGTAACGAGTGACAATGATGTTCACACCGCTGAACGGACAATCGCTAACCTGTCCAGCCACGTTGACATATTGGCGGCTCTCGACAACCTTGCCGTTCTCAACGACAATGCCCTCGATACCTGTAGCGTTGTCAACATAAATCGACAGTTTCATGTATTGTGTCTTACCCTTCTGGGTTGCACCCACAATCACAGCACGACTGCTATTGTTGACCTTGGCATTAATATTGAGCATTCCGTCGCTGTCGACTGCCAAATCAATGCCTTCGCTTTCGATGTCGAGCAAAGCAGGAGCACCATCGGTTGATGCTGCCTCGCCCAAATCTTCGAGAGAATAGGTCACTGTAGAACCGTCATCATCAAGAGTGAAGAACTCATTGAGGTCGAGACCCCAATTGCCAACCTTGTAGTAGCGAATTTCCTCACTAACGATATCGCGCTCGCAGTTGAAGTCGTCGAGAGCGAAGTAGGCGGCAGTGTTCAAGCCATACTGGCCCTTGTCGCTGCCATCAAGGAGGAAGCGCACCTTAGCAACCTTGCCGAGAGAACGGAGGTCCATCCACTGCCAAGTGTCGAGGATGTAGTGGTCAAGTGCGTTGTCGCTGCGATAATCGGCAAGATAGAAGTCGACGCGAGCCGTTTCCTCGTCGTCGGCATCAAATCCCACAGCAGTGAGCTTGAACCACGAACCCTGAGAGAATGCGGTGGCAAATCCGTCGCCCACTGCCATGCCATTATAGGCATAAGCGGTGTTGCTCACATACACACCCTTCAAATTGTCTCCGTCGACGCTGTTGGTAATCTCTATGAATTGGCCCTCAGGGAAGGCGATAGAGAAGTTGCTAGAGCCATTGTGACCCTCGCCCACTGCGCTGTGCCACTGGTCGGTGAGAGCAGTGTAGCTAGTAGCAGTCTCGTTGCTTAGCGAGTAGCCATACCAGTAGTTGTAGCTTGGCATAGCACCATTGTTAAAGTAGTAAGAACCGCTATAGAATCCGTCCTCAACCATTGATGCAGTGGTTGGGTCGTAAGCCCAGTGGCTCTCCTCGTCAAGGTAGTTGTCATCCATCGACGCTGTAACTGCCTCGCCCAGAACGCGCACTCCAGTCTTGGCGCTTGCGGTCTGGCCATCGGCACTTGTCACGGTGAGACGGTAACCATAAGAATACTCGGGAGCAACAGCGAGAGTTGCCTCGTTACCCACAACCACGTTCATCTGATCGCGCCATTCATAGGTGTAAGGCTCGTCGCCACCAGCCACCACAGGAGTGATGGTAGCGGTTTCACCGGCATTAATGGTGGCTGCCACCTTGTTGAGAGTAGCAGTCAATGGCTCGATGTGACGCAGAGTGGTGAACTCCTCGGTTTCAACCACATCGCTCTCCTCGCCAAGTGGGCTCACTACCATTAGGTAAGCCTTGTAGGTAGTGTTTGGAGTAAGGTCGGTGAGGTTGGTATTCACCTCGGTATCGGCAGTGATGTCAACACCTTCGGTTTCCTTCAGTTGGTCGGCAGTCACACTCTTGAGCATTGGAGCCCCAGAAGGCTCACCAGTAACTGTCTCAACCATGTAATAGAGCTTGCCGCTCACTGTCCACTTGCTCTTAACGGTTGCAGTGGTCTCGGTGATGTCGTTAACGGTTGGGTAACCCTCGGCAATCTCGGGCTTCTCAACAACAACCTCGGCAAACTCATAGGCACCTACCGTAGGATTCTCGGCATCGCGCTGCTTTCCGTCGGCATCGGTGGTGATGAAATCAACGGGCAGACCCATGTTGAGATTGCCTGCACTCAAGAGGTGGAGATCGCTCTCGCTCATGAACTCGGCCTGCTCAACGATGTTGCCCGAGTTGCCGTCGATGGCATTCAGAGCGTCAACATCGGTATCGGTGAGCACAGTCTCACCCCAGAAGGCATTGTTCAACATTTGAGCCTTATCGGCATATCCGTTAAATATAAACATAACGGGGCTGTTGGTCGCATTCTGCAGCAGGTTGTTTTGCAGCTTGATGCCGTCGTAGAGCTTGCTTGTGCGGCTAGCGGTGTAGAAGCAATATCCTCCCGAACCAGCAATGCGCACTGTGTTATTGTAGAGCGAAATATATTTTTGGTCAATGTCGACCTGAATACCTGCTGAACTGTTGCTCGGCGAGTTAATGATTGATACGACATTGTTGGTCACGAGCACTGGAGACTCCTCGGTGCCCCAGGTCTCGCCACGCAGTTCTATACCACCGCTATAGTAGGTAGTAGAATTATAAATCTTATTGGCATTTATCACCACTGTGCCACGGTTGCGAGCCATGTCGATGCCCCAGTAACCAGTCCTCTGAACTGTAGACTGGGTGATAGTATTATTCTCAACGATTGTATTAATCTCATCGTAGATGTAGATACCCTTCGAACCAGCCTCGCTGATGGTGTTGCCACGCACGATGAGGCCCTGCTCTTTGCTGAGTGACACATTGTTGGTTCCACCCAGATAGAAGGCGATATAACCGCCTTCAAGGGTGTTGTTCTCGAATGTGGCGAAATCGTTATTACGTCCTTCTTCGTTAACTGCTGTCATCTTCACCAAGTTGATGCCGCCATATCCGCTCAGTACTGGAGTCGCCTTCACATAGCAATCACGCATTGTGAAGTGATGGCTGCGGTCATAGATTTGCACAACATAACTATATTCACTCTCCTTGCTTGGAATGAAGCTCATCTTCTCGAGAGTGACATAAGGTGTGTTCTCAATGAATACCACGCCTTTCTTGTAGGATGAAGAGCCTGGCAAATATTCCGAGCTTCCCGAGCCAGTAATGGTAACGTTACTGCGGTTGTCGTTTAGGCTGGTGAATGTGATGGTGTTCTGCTCACCAGCACCAGGAATGGCAGCAAACCAGATATTCTCGGCATAGGTGCCGTCTTCAACCTGGAAGGTCACTGCACCCTCAACGCCGCCTTGCAGAGCGGTAATTGCTTCGGCAAAGCTGTGGTAGTTGGCATTGTCGCTAGCACCAATGATGTAGTTGCCCTTGAGGCCAGCCTTAATGTTTCGTGAAGCAGCATCACCGGTGATTGCGATATCCTCACCATTATTGAGGCTTATAGCCTGAGTTGCAACTACATTGCCCGCTGTTGCCTCCTCGGCGATGTCGTAAGCAATCCACAGGTAGTAATCACCATTGTCGCTTATCACAAGAGGTTGGTCAAGTGTAAAGATGTTTTCACCCTCGGCAACACTATTGATTGTTGCAAGCAAATTACTATTGCTGAAAACAGAGTTGTGTTCAGTGTAATACAACTTGGCAGCAGCGATGTCGCTAATACTGGTGGTGCCAGTAGTGTTGAACTTCACGCTGTTGACCGCAATAGGATCCTTGTCACCACTAACCTCAAGCTTGAGTTGCTGCATCGCGTTGTCTTGAGAGTTGCGCATCACATCACCCGTAGTGTTGGTTACAGCAATCGACTCAATGGTGTAAGGAGTCTTCTCGTGCAGACTAACCTCGATTGCCCATCCGTCGAGTGTGGTAGCGCTGTTGCCCTTGAAATCAACGGTAATGGCACCATCTTCCGACTTGCTAATCAGGCCAACAGGTCCGTTAGTAGTAGAATAACCAGTCACATTGCCAAGGATATTGTTGGCATCAACTTCCTGACCGCTATAAATCATCATCTTGCCTGAGCCAATCGAGAAGGTGTCCTTTGTGTTGAGTTGAACAGCCGAATTCTCTACGCCAGGAACAAAGATTACCACACCACTCAGGTTAGGCGACAATTTGCCGTCGGCACCGCCATCGTCGTAGAACATAAGAGGATTGTTGACGGTAATGATGGTAGTGTCGGGTTGCATTAAGAATATGTACTTAACCACGCGCACGCCTTCGGGGTCACCGTTCTCAATAGTGGTGACATTGCCGTCGGCATCGGTTAGCGAGAGGAGTTTTGCATCAACCTGAGCCTCGGCTTCGGCGTCGGCCTTCACGTCAACTGTTACCCAGAAGTAGTTGGCTGCCTCGGCAAGAGCTTGCTCGCCTGTGATTTCCACTTCGCTCTGAGCTGGATTCTCAACTGAGCCGAATGCTATAGCTGTGGCATAGTCGTTAGTGTTGTTATAAAGCACGTTAACCTTGCTTACCGAAGCTTCGCTGCCCTTGAGGTCGAGGTTAATCTTACTGATGACCTTAGTGGTGAGTGTTCCCTCGGTGTTGACCACAAAGTCGATGAGCTGTGCATTGGCTGCGCCAGGAGCGAGCACGTCGGTGCTGGTCTGGTTAACAGTGACATCCTTGATTTCCATGTTGTGGTTCTTGAATGGAGTCACTGTAGCCGTCCATCCGGCAAGAGTATAATAGCTGCTAGTGGTCTTAGGATTGAAACGGATGGTCAGAGAGCCATCGGCAGCAGTAGAGCGAATCTTGTGGCCTGGGCCAACGTCTTGCTCGCTGTTGTCCTTGAGGTTCCACAGCAAGTTGGCGCTATTCACTTCGGTGCCACTGTAAATCTCAAAGATGGCACGAGTGCTGTAGCTTGAGCTTGCATAATAAACGTGGAAATCGCTGAAATCAATCTCAGCCATATATCCCGCCTCGGCAGGAGTGAATGTGACGATGTAGTCGGCATCTGCGGCCTCATATTTGCCGTTGTAGCCTTCGGTGTCAGTAAATGTCCAAGGGCCGCTGATCACGTGGCTGTGTGAGCCTTGAGTGGCATGGCACACGTTGTTTACGGTGCGAGTTGCGGTAACTGCAGCCTCGGGAGCCTGAGTGGTCTCGCCCACGAGCACATTGTCGAGCGACAGAGTGATTTCCTCGCCATTCTGTGCATTATCGTTCAGGTCGAGTACTACGGCCACATAGTTGTGACCCTCGATGAGTTCACGCACGTCAGTGATGGCAATGCTAGTGCCATTTACCTCAACCTCTCCAAATGGATTGGTAGTGACAAAAGTATTCTTCTTGCCAAGATAGTAGGCACGAGCCTTGGCGATATTCTTAGCGTCGGCAGCGGTTAGGTTGATGCCCTTGAGGCTAAGAGGATTGGCAGTGTTATCGGTCTGCACGTCGATGACAAGCATCTGAACATTGGTATCGCCAGCGCTCACGGTAGCGGTCGAAGCTGCCTCGCCGGTAACGCCAGCAAGTGTCATGTCGCCTGGCAAGAACTGGCTCACCAGTGCCTCCCAACCGCTCTTGGGATAGCCCGCGGTGCTCTTGAGATAGACGGTGATAGAGCCGTCGTCGGCAGTCGATTTCACGATTTCGGGCTCGTCGAGCAAGGTGGTGATGAGGTTTGCCTCGTTCACCTCGCGGCCGTTGTAGAACTTGAACACGTCGTTGTAGCCAACGGTTGAAGTGTTGAACAGGTCGAGCTTCGAGAAGTCAATCTTGATGGCGTAGCCCTCGGTAGCTGGAACAAAGGTGATTTGTCCCTCAAATCCTTGGGTGATGTTGCCATCCTTGCCGCCGTCGTCATAGAAGTTGTAGGGCACATCGCCCACAGTGATGACTTGTGGAGTTGTGGAGATGAGCGCGATAGCAGGTTTGGCGACTGCTACGGGAGTGCCTGCGGTGAACGGAGACACACCATCGGGCATGCCGGCAGTGGCAATCTTGGTTATTTCGATGGCGGCTTTAGCGCCAGGAACAGCATCACCCAGATATTCACCTGCAATCGAGAACTTGTTGGTGCCCTCGGTCAGTGGCTGGTTCAGGGTGAAGGTGTAACCGTCGCGATTGGCAGCGACAGTGGCATCAAGAGGTGTAGCGCCCTTGAACGAAGGCTGCGAACCAGCGTAAAGGCGCAGTTGCAATGGATCGATAGCATCCTCGTTGGTTGTTGCCTTAAAAGTAATACCAGTAACGTTGTCGGCATTCATCACTCCTGTGGTGGTAACCACTGCTGTTGCGAAGTTGATAGCCTCGGTTGCAGTGGTGGTAGCAGCAACGTCGTCGTAGTTGCTCGAAGCGCCAGTCACGGTCATGTCTTCGAGAGTGATACACTTAACTGTAGCCTTCCAGCCTCGACAGGCTTTGGCATAACGGTAGAGATAACCCACCGAGATGATGCCCGAGGCATCGGTGGCCGTGTAGGTTAGATTAGAATAGGTGCCGTCAAGTTTATCAAGCACATTGCCCGCGGGCAATGTGGAGCTTGCGGTCACACCACTTGTTGAAGTTGCATAGCTGAACGTTCCATCAGGGTCGGGGTCGCCAGCATACACGTTCACGTAAGCAGGCCAGGAGGCACCGTCGTTCAAGATTTGAAGGTCCTCGAAGGTGAGCTGGATAGCCATTCCCTCGGCAGGCTTGAACACAGTGAGCGACTGCGAGTTGTTACTGCTCGATGATGAGATACCTTGATAACCTTTCATGTCGTAGAAGGTTATCACCTCATCGGCAGCAACCTCAATGGTCTGCTTGCCAAATTGCAGCTGATTGATAGTGCGGTCGGCACGCGCAGGCAGTGCCATTGCGGCGATAGCAACAATCAGCGCAAAAGTCTTGGATAGTAAACTTAGTTGCTTCATAGTTAATTAATTATATTAATAAAAAACGTCATTTCACACAACTCTCAATGAAATGACGAAACACCATGAAGCATGTTACTAAATGATGCACTACACCATGGCGATGGTGTGCAACAATGGCTATAGCCGCCCCTGAGCGATGCAAATAGCTTGAAAACCTGCGATGTGTTCCGGCCCTAATTCCACGAGAGCACGAAATTTTTTAACGATAACGAGGCAGGTCTTCTGGCTCATTCCCATCGCTCGCCTTGGGGCCTTCCCACCAAAAAATGGCAGTGACCGAAAATTTCGAGAATTCGGCAAGCGACATGTAATGGGGAAAATACAGCAGCGGGTTCTGCCCAGGATTCTCACCTGTGTTCCCTTTTCAGCCAGCAGTGGAGCGGATGCTCATGCTGGCCACCACATTATCACGGCGCAAAATTACAAACTTTTTCCTGATTCACCAAATAAATCTTATTTGGGACAAAAACGAAATTATTTTTTATGAATCACATGCAACACCTAGTAGAGTTGAGTGGGAAGAAGAAGTGCGCCCGAGGGAACCGCTGCCGAGACCTGAAGGCGAAGGATGCGGGTGGGAGGCACGAGGAGAGGCCGTGACAGTGGCGCTGCAATTGTGCCGCTTGCCCTTACCTTATTTATAATATATCCATGGCAGCTTGAACCACGCTCACCCCGCAATGTGAGAGTGAAAGAGGCTGGTGGGACAGTTTGAGAAAAAAAATTCCACACAATCCTTTTCAGCCTCCGCAACATAAGTGGATCGATCTCGAATGGGTGCGAAAGGTAGCTCACTTGCTGCGACGTTGACTCTTCGGTGGCGAGGTCGAGCAATGCGCCCTCGGTTGTCACAGCCAACGCATGCTGCGGGTCGCTGTAAAAGTTGTGCACCGAAATATCACGACTGTAGGTTCGCCCCGAAGGCATGAGCACAACCACATGACCATCGGGTCCTGCTATCCAGAGTTCGCGCTCTCGATCGTTCCAGGCTATTTCAGGTGAGAGGAAATTTTCAGGTGAGAGGGAAGAGGAGAGAGGGGAGAGAGTTGGACTCAATTGACTCGATGAGGTCATACTCCCCTTAACCCCCTCTATCTTAGAGGGGGAGAGAGTTGGACTCAGTTGACTCGATGAGGTCATACTCCCCTTAACCCCCTCTATCTTAGAGGGGGAGCTACTCGGACTCAGGCGACTCGATGAGGTCATACTCCCCTTAACCCCCTCTATCTTTGAGGGGGAGCTACTCGGACTCAGGCGACTCGCCTGACTCAGTTGACTCACCTGACTCAGCTGACTCAGGTCGAGGTGGCGGGTGAGTATACTGCCTGAGATGGAGCACAGGATGCCGTGCTGAGAGACGAACCACAGAGCGTCGCCACCAGCCACTGGCATAGAACCCTGGGCAAGCACGGTCTCGGTTATTAGACGTGGCTCGCCATAGCTGCCGCTGGTGGTTTGCGGCAACGCCATGATTCCCTGAGTTGTAAAGAGGTAGATGGGATAACGTCCGAAACCACCCGAATAGATGGGACGGCACGCTGCCCCCATCGCCCTGATGGCACATCCGCTCACCGCCGCGCGCCATTGTGTTACCAGCGGGTTTCCCACCGCACTGACCAAAATTGTGCCCTGAGTCGGTATTGCTGCTACAGCAGCATTAGCAGGGGGCAACGTTCCTGTCACAAGAGAGTTGCTGTGCAGCGATGGATTGATAAATGCAGCAATGCCCATTGCCTCGATGGGTTCGAGGTCACTCTCCCACACTTTGTTGCCCACGGCAATGGCAATGTGGGTGGCACGCACGTCGGGGAAAGCGATTATGGGATTCAGCGCTGTGCCCGAGCATAGACAGGTAAGAGATTTTGTCACTACCACCGCGCCCTCGCTCGTGGCGAGCGTCACCTGCACCGTGGCAGTCACCGAGCCTGCACTCAACGTACCGTCGAGCCACGGCAACATGTGCCAAGGGTTACTTATTGTAAATGACGATGGTGCCTGATAGAGACGGCCGTTGTGCTCCATCGCTACAGACGAGACTGGGCGCAACGTTGAGCATTCCATCGCCTGCGCTGCGTGTTGTTGTGATACTACCCTAGGATTGAGCAGCTGCGAAGCCACCACGTCGCACCTCACTCCTGGCAGCACTTGCTGCGATGCCATCGCCGTGTTGACGGCAGTGAAAGCCGAACCGTCGAGACAAGCCGTCGATGCCACCACTCGCCAGTCACCTGCCATAGCCTGCTGCACTATTGCACTTACCGAGCGTGGTTTGAGTCCCACCTCAAGCAGATATCGCCTCGTTCCGCTCGACGTTGTCACGACGCATCGGTAGTCAAGTGAGTTTAGGTCGACGAGTGCCGCCTGAGGCATCACCATCACGTCGATAGCCTTTACCACGTCGCGCCACTCGGCAGCGATGCCCTGCGCCACTGATATGCCCAAGCGATAGCTATTCACTTCGAGCGAGAAAGCCTCGGTGCCAGTGAAGCGGTTATTGCTCGATGTCACTGTTGCGGTAGAGCGATAGTTGGCGCTTATTAAGCTGTGCCCCACCATGAGCGGTTGGCTTACCCAAAGATAGGAATCGTCCCAAAGCCTCACGGCATAACGCACCAGCATCACTCCCGTGAAGCGTCCCTGCGAGGCTGCCGAGCGTTGCATTGTCGCCACCGCATTGCGCACAAGTCGTGAGTAAGCCTCCACATCGGCTGTCGCGAGCGGTGCTTGCCATGCTGTGTAGGGCTGGTCGAACTCAAACGCCGGGATGGTTGTCGTCATCGCTTGTTGCTCCACCGCCGACAGGTGCAACTGTGGCAATGCCGAGTCGATATTAAGAGTGGAATAGCCTGAAGCGGTGCGCCTCATCACCACATTACCCTCGCTGGTCACCACCACCAGCATCGCCCCCACCTTATGTGCCGAAATTACCGTTGCCGCAGTGTTGAGCACCACCACATTGTTCCACACCACATTTCCGTCACGTAGCACTAGAGTGCGGTCGTCGTCGACTAGCAGCATACTGTCGCCCAGCTCCAGTTGGTCAATCGATCGCGGATTCCCCACCACTTCAAGGGCATCCTCACGTTCGCGCATGTTGGTCAGCACAGCAGCCAAGCCCGGCTGCGCACTCTCGCCATTGTGGAGCTGCGCCACTCCACGATGCACGATTCTTAGTTTGTTTGCTGTGTTTTTCATGATAGATTAGAGTTTTTTAGGCAAAGATAGGATGAGGGATGAGAGGGGAACAATATTAAAAAGTTATTAGTTATTAGTTGTTTGTTTGCCACTCCTGGCGGAGTGGAAATTAAGGCTCCCTATGGTCGCTAAAATTATAATGGTGCTTCGCACTAAAAATTCTTCAATAAAATATACTTAGAGTGGAGAGGGAAGAGAGTTTTTCAGGGGAGAGGGAAGAGAGTTGTTAGTTTGCCACTCCTGGCGGAGTGGAAATTAAGGCTCCCTACGGTCGCTAAAATTATAATGGTGCTTCGCACTAAAATTCTTCAATAAAATATACTTAGAGTGGAGAGATGGCACCGAATAAAATCGGTGAGTTATTTTAGTATTTGTTGCCATAACAGCCTTTTTTGTAAAAAAACATGTCTTGTCTTGGTGTTTTTTTCAAAAAATAGTAGTTTTTTCCACTTTTTTTGTTTGTCTTTGCAATCTACACATTCCACCATCGTGTGGAGTGTGCCGCCTTATTGTGTAATTCACTACTTGTTTAATGACTTATAATTTCAGTGCTTATGAAGAAATTATTTATCCTATTATTCATTGCATCCACATTTAGTGTGGCAGGTTATTCACTGAACTATAATTATGATGTGAATGGTGATGGTTCAGTGACAGCGACCGATATAACCGCGATTTATGACTATCTCTTGGGCAATGTGCCCCCACCTGACACTCATGAGTATGTTGACTTGGGGTTGCCCTCCGGCACGAAGTGGGCGACAACAAACGTGGGTGCCGATAAGCCTGAAGATTATGGCGACTACTTTGCCTGGGGCGAGACCACTCCCAAAGATGTGTATGACTGGAGCACCTACAAGTGGTGCAACGGCACCCACAACACTCTGACCAAGTATTGCGCCAACAGTTCACACGGCTACAATGGTTTTGTTGATAACAAGACAGAGCTTGACCCCGAGGACGATGCCGCCACTGTCAACTGGGGTGAGGAGTGGTGTATGCCGTCATATGCACAGATTCAAGAGTTGCTTGGTAACTGCACCACACAGTGGACCACTAGGAACGGTGTGAACGGCTACTTGGTAACCAGCTACATCAATGGCGCGACGCTGTTCTTGCCTGCCATCGGCTACTGCTGGGGTAGCGACCTCAACTTCGCCGGCACTATGGGCGGTTACTGGTCGCGCATGCACGGCTCCAATTCCTACTACCCATATTACGCCGACTACCTTTTATTTATATCGGATGACTACGTGGGCTTGAGCAGCGAGTACCGCAGCAGCGGTCAAAGCGTGCGTCCTGTGCGCGTCTCACAGAAATAGTGTGGTACTCTTCTTAACAAAACAATAGTGGTTGGTTGGCATAATTGTAAACCAACCGCTATAGCTCTTAAAAGACGATAACTAAAAGTGTTACTCAATTATCGGCTTGCTACTCTCTTTCTTAAATCGTGCGAGTTCTTCTTTG
>CADAAI010000024.1 GCA_902785925.1 uncultured Bacteroidales bacterium | reverse complement strand
ATAATCAAGAGAACCTTATTCTAACATTGAGGTTCTTTTTCAATACTTGATTTTGAAGTAATCAAGCAAGGCTTTAAACTGGTCTTGTGCTGTAAGGCAAGTGTCGAGTAAGTAACCTCGCACGCGAGGCCACTCTCTTAATCCTCGATAATAAAACATCTTCAATTCATCGGTTATAATGAATGGCACAATGCCAGTGGCAAGACACTCCTTAAACATTATCAACCGCCCCACCCTTCCATTGCCATCCTGGAATGGATGAATTGACTCAAATCGTTGGTGAAAGTCTATTATCTCCTCGAAAGTGTGAACTTTCTTTTTGTTGTACCCATCAAGTAAAGCCTTGACATGATAATGCACATCATTTGGGGAAGATGTTTCCATCCCTCCAACTTCATTTGGCAGACGCTTGTAATCACCAACTGCAAACCAAGATTTTCGTGAATCGGTTGTTCCCGTTTTTAGTATTTCATGGACCCGCTTGATAAATGTCTCAGTAAGTTTCGATTCGGCTTGGTCAATAATGAAATCTATACAACGAAAATGATTGGTAGTTTCAATGATATCATCAACATTTATAGCGCTATCACTCATGCCTATGGTGTTAGTCTCAAAAATATATCGAGTCTGATCATGAGTGAGCTTGCTACCCTCTATGTGATTGGAATTATAAGTAAGATCTATTTGCACACGATGATAGATGCCACCTTTCATCTTGCTCTCCTTTTGCTCGCGCAGTATTGCCAACAGTGGCGACACTTTTGACCTTTTGCGCCGTGAAGGTAACACAGCATCTATGGGAACATTCCAGGTCTTTCCTACTAGAAAAGCACCTTCTATTTTTCCAAGTGCACAATAGTTGCGTGCTGTACGTTCTGAAACGCCATATTTTTCGGCAAACTGCTTAACTGATATATAATCCATAAAGTTTCTATCGGCAAGAAAAAACAACAAATAATGCCACAAAAATACTATTTCTTGCCGATATCGGCAAGAAATTAGTAAAAAAATGTGTGTTCAGCCCTCCTGCAATTCGTCTTGAATGCATTAAAAAGCAACTTCGGTAATTGAGGCACAACAATCCGTAAAATGGTCACAAATCCTTTTGCGGATTGTTGCTTATTTTGCACTTGATAAAAACTCAAAAAACACAAGCAAGATGAAGACACTTACAAAAGTTTTGATAATTATGTTTTCAATGTTCATGAGCAGTTGTGCCGATAAGAGCAACGACGCAATCGCCCAAACCACTTTGCCACAAAAGATGTATATCACCATCGACGGTGTGTCGCAACCAGTAACCCTCTACAACAATGCCGCTACTCAGGCGCTTGTGGCAAAATTGGAAGAAGGGCCAGTGACTGTAACCCTCAACTCGAGCGGAGGCTTTGAGATATGGGGTGCACTAGGTTTCTCACTGCCCACTAGCAATGAGCAAATCACCGCCCAACCTGGTGATGTGATACTATATAACGGCAGCAACATATGCTTGATGTATGGTTCCAACTCATGGAGTTACACCCGCTTGGGCCACATCGATGATTTGAACGATAGCGAACTGCGTTCATTCTTAAAGGCAGGTGAGAGCAATATCGAGGTTACCTTATCATTGCAACCTGTCAGTCCCGAACCAACCAGCAACACGCTCGTTATATACTACAGTTACACCAATCACTGTCACGAAATTGTGCAAACGCTGACCTCACAAATTGATGCCGATGTGCTACGCATCTATCCTAAAGACAAGAATCAACAATATGAGGCCAACGGCTACGCAATAGGCATGCAACTGCTGAACACCATCAATGCCAATCCCAATAGTGCCGACAGTTATCCCGAAATTGACCCCGTTTCGGTTTCTCTTGAAGACTATGACACCTTCTTTATTGTCACCCCCTTGTGGTGGAGCCAGATGGCAGCCATCCTTCAGACCTACCTCTTCAATCATGGACCAGAGATGGCTGGCAAGAAAGTTGGGCTTATTGTGTCGAGCCACAGCAGTGGAATTAGCGGTGTGGTGGCCGACGCTGAACGCCTCATTCCAAATGCCGACTGGATGGGTGAAGCTTTGTGGATTAACAATACCAACCATGGCAACCGCGCCACATTAATCCAAAATTGGTTGTCCGACATTAACTATTCCGACATATCTACTATCATTAAAGATATTAATACCGACAATCATTCTGGCCTATCAGGCATTTACAATCTTAACGGACAGAAGTTATCAGCAGTTCCCGACAGTGGTATATACATTGAAAATGGAGTTAAAAAAACCGCAACTAAGAAATAAAAAAAATAATGAAACATATTATTTTAGCATTGGCTATCATTGGTTTAGCCTTTACTTCTTACAGCAAGAACCCAATAAAAAGAAACAAAATGAACACTACATTGCAACTCACCCAGGAGTGGGACAAGACATTCCCCAAGAGCAACAAAGTTGACCACAAGAAGGTTACATTCAAGAACCGCTACGGCATTGAGCTAGCAGCCGACATGTACACTCCAAAAGGCGCAAGCGGTAAACTTCCTGCCATCGCAGTGAGTGGTCCATTCGGTGCCGTTAAAGAGCAGAGCAGCGGCCTCTATGCCCAGCACATGGCCGAGCGCGGCTTCTTGACCATCGCCTTCGACCCCTCGTTCACTGGCGAGAGTGGAGGTGAGCCTCGCCGCATGGCTTCGCCCGACATCAACACCGAGGATTTCATTGCTGCAGTTGATTTCTTGAGCGTGCAGGAGAATGTTGACCCCGAGCGCATTGGCATCATAGGCATATGCGGTTTTGGTGGCATGGCCATCAATGCTGCCGCCCTCGACCCACGCATCAAGGCTACTGTTGCATCAACCATGTATGACATGAGCAAGGTGAACGTGGAGGGCTACTTCAAAAGCGAGGATAGCAAAGAGAAGCGCATGGAAAAGCGCAAAGCCATTGCTGCCCAGCGCACCCAGGACTACAAGAGTGGCACCTACCAGCGTGCTGGCGGCGTGATTGATCCACTGCCCGACGATGCGCCATTCTTTGTGAAAGACTATTATGATTACTACAAGACAAAGCGCGGTTATCACAAGCGCAGCGGCAACAGCACCGATGGTTGGAACGTAATTGGCTGCCAGTCGTTTATGAATCAACCCCTGCTTGCTTGGGCTCATGAGATTGAAAATCCAGTGCTGCTCATTCATGGCGAGAAAGCCCATTCACGTTATTTCTCAGAGTATGCCTTTGAGAAGATGACTGGAGTTCACGTTGAGGGAGAGAGTAAAACTGTAGGTAACAAAGAGTTGATGATTATACCAGGTGCAGTTCATACCGACCTCTATGACGACGTGAACAATCGCATCCCATATGATAAGATGGAATCATTCTTTAAACAAAACCTAAAATAATTATGAAAAAAGTTGTAGTTATCTCTACCAGCCTGCGACCTGGCTCAAATAGCCACATGATGGCTGAGAAGTTTGCCGAAGGTGCAAAATCAGCAGGTCATGACGTTGAAATCATCTCGTTGCGAGGAAAAGAAATCAAGTTCTGCATTGGTTGTCTGTCATGTCAAAATACTGGTGCATGCGTGTTTAAAGACGATGTTCCTGCAATCATGGACAGCGTGCTCAACGCCGACGTTGTATGCTGGGCAACACCCATTTATTACTACGAGATGAGTGGGCAGATGAAGACCCTCATCGACCGTATGAACGCCATGTATCCTAAAGATTACCGTTTTCGCGACATCTATCTGCTCACCACAGCCGCCGAGGATGAAGCACGAGTTCCTGAGCGTGCCGAAAGTGGTCTGCAAGGTTGGATTGACTGCTATGAGAAATCGTCACTCAAAGCACACCTGTTCTGCGGTGGCGTGGGTGCCCCGCGCGACATTGACGGGAAAGATGCGCTACAAGAAGCTTACGACTTGGGCAAGAGTGTATAGTTCACCACAGGGAAATAAATTCCCTTGCTTTACGTTTAATTAAGTAAGATGATGTTCAAACTCGACAATATCGACCAGTATAACCATGCCTTGGGTATTGAGACCGTGCACCCGCTAGTGACCGTGTGCAACCTCAAGGATGTGCCCAATCGTGAGCTAATCGACAACGAGGTGACATGGCACTACGGCGTTTATGCCCTTTACTTGAAGAATACGCGCAGCTGCTTGCTGTCCTACGGTCACAAAGAATATGACTACAGCGACGGCACTGTAACGAGCTTCGCTCCCATGCAGACGGTGACTTCCACACCCATCCCGGGCTTGGATCACGATGTGGTGGCTCTGCTGTTCCACCCCGACCTGATTCGTGGAACCTCGCTTGCCAAAAGCATTGACGACTACCGTTTCTTCCAGTATTCGTCGAACGAGGCGTTGCACATGTCGGAACGTGAGCGTGCCATCTATCTCGATTGCATCGAGAAAATCAAGGAAGAAATCAACCATCCGCTCGACAAGTTCAGTCGCAAGCTAATATGCCGCAACATCGAGTTGCTGCTCGATTACTGCATGCGCTTCTACGACCGTCAGTTCATCACTCGTGAGCTAGAGAACAGCAGCGTGATGGCGACATTCGAGCAAGCCTTAAACGACTACTTTCAAAATAGCGAGACTTCGTTCATGAACGGATTGCCATCGGTTAAGTACTTTGCCGACAAATGTTGCCTATCATCTAACTACTTTGGTGACCTTGTGAAAAAAGAAACTGGTAAAACACCCCTGGAATTCATCCAACAGAAGGTTATCGGCATTGCTAAAGAAGAGCTACACTCTACCGATGTCACAATCACCGAGGTGGCCTACCGACTCGGCTTCCAGAGTAGCCAGCACTTCAACCGCTACTTCAAGCGCAATACCGGTATGACTCCTACTGAATTCCGCAAGCGCAGCCGCCACACGGCTTAAGGCAACATTGAACTATCGACACTCCAGCGTGAAATTGAGAGAATTTCACAAGAAGGAGTGCTTCATTAGGACATAGATAACTAGATGATCTACAATGGTTTTTTAGTAAAAAAACAAAATGTAACCAAAACGTAACAGTCCTTTTATTATCTTTCTACATTTTATCTGTAACTTTGTATCATAAAAATTCAAACTACAGACAAAATGACTATTGGCATTATATTCCGACTTCTCGGATCATTAGCGTTGCTCATATATGGAATGAAAACAATGAGCGAGGCGCTTCAAAAAATGGCAGGTTCCAGTTTGCGTCACATCCTTGGACGGATGACATCCAATCGCTTTAGTGGGATGCTGACAGGAACATTTGTTACATGTGCAGTACAGTCGTCATCGGCCACAACGGTGATGACGGTCTCGTTTGTGTCGGCTGGACTTTTAACGTTGGCACAGGCAATATCGGTTATAATGGGCGCCAACATTGGCACGACCCTCACAGCATGGATTATGTCATTGGGCTACAATGTAGACTTGACTAGTGTGGTCTTTCCTGCATTTCTCATCGGTATGGTTCTCATTTATAAGAAACGACACCGATATGTGGGAGATTTTCTTTTCGGAATTGCATTTCTATTTTGGTCTTTGGTGATGTTAAGCAGTGTGGGCAAGGACTTAGATCTTGAACACAATGCTGAAGTTGTGGCATTCTTTGCCTCATTCGACACCAACAGTTATCTCACTATCCTCGCTTTTCTTGGAATTGGCACCATTATCACCTGTATTGTGCAGTCGTCGGCAGCAGTTATGGCCATTACTATCCTGCTCTGCTCCACAGGAGTGGTCCCCATTTACATGGGAATTGCTCTAGTGATGGGTGAAAACATTGGCACCACTGCCACTGCCAATCTTGCAGCACTTAAAGCAGGTGTGAAGGCACGACAGGCAGCATTTGCCCATCTGCTTTTCAATGTGTTTGGTGTGATTTGGGTGCTATGCGTGTTTTACCCATTTGTTGATATGGTATGCAAGATGGCAGGCTATAACCCTTCTCTTTCGGGTCAAAATGAAAGTCTTCCCATCGTATTAGCCCTGTTCCACACATGCTTCAATGTGATAAATACCGCTATTCTCATCAGTTTCATACCACAGATGGAGCAAATTGTAAAGTGGGTAATCAAGGATAAACCAAGAGTCAAAACAGTCAAACGCCTTCAGTATATTGACAACGGGCTGATGGCTACCCCAGAGATTTCAATACTTCAGGCGCAGAAAGAGATTGTGCTCTTTGCTGAACGCTTGCAGCGCATGTTCGGCATGGTGTGCGTCCTACTCGACGAGAAAGACAAGAAAGAATTTGAACGTCAGTACGAACGCATTGTCAAGTATGAAGACATTGCCGACAATATGGAATTCGAAATTGCCTCTTACCTGAAAGAAGTAAGCAACCAACACTTGTCGGACGACTCTAAAAGTAAAATTCGTGACATGCTTCGCCAAATCAGCGAATTAGAGTCTATAGGTGATGCTTGTTACACTCTGGCTCGCGCTATCCAGCACAAGCACAATGGACGTGAGGACTTCACTGCCCAACAATACACCAATCTCCATGAAATGCTGCGCTTAGCGAACGAGGCATTGACACAGATGATGGTCATTATCAGTGGGCGACGTGAGGATTTAACCATTGATATCTCGCAAGAGATAGAGCATGACATCAATGCGCTTAGAGACAAACTAAGGGCAGAAAGCTTAAACGACATCAACGAACAAAAGTATTCTTACGCCCTTGGCTCTTACTATAACGACATTATAACAAGATGTGAGGAACTTGGTGACTACGTGATGAACGTCATAGAGGCTCGACTAGGAAAGCGCTTCCTCACATTCCGTGGCCTGCGAGTGAATCTTGACCGCAAAACTGTCACCATCGACGGCACTTCAACAAACCTCACTCGAACCGAATTCAACCTACTATGCGAACTCCTGTCTAATAGTGGTCAAGTGCTATCACGACAACAACTCATGAACAGCATTTGGGATGGTGTTATCGTCACCGAGCGCACAGTGGATGTCAATATAACTCGACTGCGAAAGAAACTAGGTCCTTATGCCCAAAACATCGTCAGCCGTCAAGGATTTGGCTATGTTTTTGAAAAGAATTGATGTAAAGAATAACTTAACAAGGAGTCTTATCGGCAACAAAATGGACAAAAAGCAATAAAAATCACATCAAAGGGTATACTTCCTTCGATGTGATTTTGGCATTATATATCAGTTAAGAGCGCTAAGTAAAATACTTAACGCTCATGCGGTAGCCCATAGCAGAGTCGAACTGCTCTTTCAAGAATGAAAATCTTGCGTCCTAACCGATAGACGAATGGGCCATCATGTGAAGATCTGGCCAAATTGCCAAAATCTCCATGAGAAATTATGCTAGACTGAGAGGGCTAAACTCTCAGGGGAGAAGCATTTAGGCAACTTCGAGCTTGTTAACGTGCTTAGCGAGCTTGCTCTTAAGGTTAGCAGCTTTGTTCTTGCTGATAGTGCCCTTGCGACCCAGCTTGTCGAGCATCGACGATACTTTCTTGTAAGCAGCAGCGGCTTCCTCTTTGTTCTCCATTTTGCGCAAGTTGCGAACAGCGTTGCGCATAGTCTTAGCGTAGTAACGATTACGCTCGTTTCTTGTCTTAGTTTGACGGATTCTCTTAATAGATGATTTATGGTTTGCCATAATTAAGTTTAAAAAAATTATTTATCTTATTGAATTAGTAGCCCATAGCAGAGTCGAACTGCTCTTTCAAGAATGAAAATCTTGCGTCCTAACCGATAGACGAATGGGCCAACAAAAACCGTTTTTTCGCAAAGCGACTGCAAAATTAGGTCAAATTTTTGAAACAGCAAAATTTATTGTGGTTAAAACTTTAAAAGACAAAGATTTTTTGTAAAAAGTTGGGCAAATCAGGCGAATTAGTGTAACTTCGCACATTAATGCAGGAGAAACTCGAAGGCATAGTAATCAACGTTATCAAATATAACGAGAAGCACAACATAGCGCGCATCTACACCGACAAGATGGGGATGCTCTCGTTCCTTGTGCGACAAGGCACTACACATGCCGCACGCATGCGCAATGCCATGTTCATGCCACTGTCACTCATCGAGTTTGTGGCTCGTTTGCAGCCATCGCGCGACATTGGCACTCTTCACGACGTGCGCCGCACCTCCATGTTACAGTCAATCTACAGTGATCCCATGAAAAACGCCATTTCCATGTTCCTGAGCGAACTGCTCTCGCACACCATCCACGAGCAGGAACAGAACATGGTGCTCTACTCCTACATCAAGAGTTGCATCCTCAGGCTTGAGCAGGAACGAGGCAGCGTGGCCAACTTCCACATATGCTTCCTCTACCGCTTGGGGCAATTCATAGGCATTCAGCCCGACATCGACAGCTACCACGAAGGCTACTGGTTCAACATGAACGAGGGTATATTTACTCAGTCGCCCTACCCTGGCATGAAATCACTGCCACCAGCACAGGCTCAAGTGCTGCCGCTGCTGTCGCGCATGACCTTCGACAACATGCACCACTTTAAGTTCAACCGCGACCAGCGCAACGAAATGCTTGAGAGCATTCTCACTTACTACCGTATCCATCACTCCACCCTGGGCACCCTGCGCTCACCCGAGGTGCTGAAGCAGCTGTTTGTCTAAACCAAATCACGGAGCCACATCGCGAAGAAATGGTCATAGATAAAATAACCGTCAGAGTTGCGCAAGACTATTTGGTTCGTTTCCAATTTATCGAGTGACGTTTGCACACTGCTTGGCGACGGCAACCTGTAGCGTACCATGAAATCCTGCGATAGAGGCTTAGCAACCTTCTGTTCACGAGCGATAGCAACAGCGACTGCAGCCTGATTGACAGTCATGGCATTGTAATAGTTTTGGAAAACAGGAGACTGTTCTTCAACGAGTTCTCTCATCACTTGATCAATCAACTTCTGAGTAATAGGTTTCTCGGCCTCTTGATACACTCTGTTGAGCACTGCGTGCACATACCATGTTACACCATGCATAGTTTCATATAATTGGTGAAACAATTTTGTTGAAATCTCACGGTTTTGCACTTTAAAGAAATCGTTGGCAAATTGTCTATATTTTGATTCGTCCAGTGGTCCCAGGTGCATCATTTGAGTGCTCTGGAAAAATGGGCGGTTCACCGACGAGAACATCTGCTCAAGTACATGGTGCTGACTACCGGCAAAAATGAAATACACATTAGGCAAGAATTGGATATATGAACGAATAAGCGCCTCAATACCTGTGTCACTGTATTGCAATATCTGCTGGAATTCATCAATAGCCACATAACAACGAACTCCCGACTTATGCATATATTCAAAAATCTGTTTTAACGTGTTGCGCTCTTCATTGGGTGCAATGTCGAGGCTGACAGTGGGAACTCCAGTTATTTCGTCATAGGTCACAGTGGGACGGAAACGACCAAAAAACTGTGTAACTTTGCGCATGGCAGTTTGCGAGGGGCTATCAAGTTTTCCCAATATAGCTCGTGCCATCGCTTGAACCATCTGCTGCAGGTTTTTAGTGGGAAAGATATCTACATAGAAACAGCGCACATCAGGTTGCGTCTGCTCAATCTGGTTAAACACATGATGTATCAACCCTGTCTTGCCCATGCGACGCGGAGCTACAAGCGTGATGTTGCGCTCATTGTGCAGAGCGGTGATGATAGACTTTGTCTCTTGCTCACGGTCGCAAAAGTATTCAGGGCCTTTATAACCATAGGTGACAAATGGATTATTCAGTGCTTTCATATCAATATTTTCATTACATAAAATCCGTTACGGAATTTCCGTAACGCAAATTACGTAATAATTTTTGAATTGAGCAAATTTCAGAGTGATTATCTCAAATTTATGTTATAAATGTACTTCTTTTGCTCATTTTTGTCACTATGTAAAAGAAATATTGTATATTTGCGACTGAATTGCAGAGGCAATTCTTACATTATGGATTTAAAGAAGCGTTTTGCTTTTCGCTCATTGTAGAGAACCTGAGAAATTTTCACAAGAGTTGCGAGGAATTGCAAAGCGGTTCTGCGCTATATGCGTGGGCTGCTTTTACATATCTGCAACTCAAGGTTTTCTCAGGACCTTCTACAATAGGTGTGGCAAAGTAAGTCCACGCTTTTGTTGTATACCCCCTAAAAAACTATGAGAGCAAAATTAAATAAACTTTATGGATTTCTTACATTCCCATTAGCACTGATTTATTGGGTAATTATCCACATTACCCCCATAAGAAATAGAACGTTAATCAATGCTGATTTGTGTCAATGGACAAAATGGAAAAGAGTTCCGTGCAATTTATGGGGATTTTCTTATCTATTAGGATGCATGCCAGAATACAGGACTGTTTTATATAAGCGCCTAAAACTCTTAAAAGTTATCTCATGCTGGTGGTTGAGAGGAAAGCGTAACCTTGAAATCTCAACCAATGACATTGGCGGAGGATTGTTGATACAACATGGTATTGCCACAATTATTTCAGCTGAGAAAATAGGTAAAAACTGCAAAATATATCAGCAAGTTACTATAGGCTTTTCCCATGATCTGCAGGCACCAGTTATAGGCGACAACGTTGAAATTTGTTGTGGTGCAAAGGTTATCGGTGGTATCACAATTGGTAATAATGTTCTAATTGGCGCTAATGCCGTAGTAATAAAAGATGTGCCTAGTAATAGCGTAGTTGCTGGTGTGCCTGCTAAAGTTATTAGGTCTCTTAATGAAACTCGAGACCTTACCAATTGAGAACTTATAGCTTAAGGTTAGTGTTTTGAGGATAAGGCCATTTAGAATTCACTTGTGCTATCTTCCAAACCATCCACCAATATTAATAGAAAAATATTAGGGTGTGTCTATAAATTTGACGCACCCTAATAATATAGATTATTATGCAATAATCTTTTCTTTTAGAACTCCAATATTAGCGTCTGCCGTGGGGTGAGGGTGATGTCGCTCACGAGGCTGATGTGGTTGCTGGTGGGGATGTCACGGGCGACTAGGGCGTTGCTGATGATTTCGGCGTAGCGCTTGACGGGCATTGTAGCGTTCTCGTTGGTGCCGTTAACAATGGTCATCACAGTCTTGCCCTCATATTGGCGAGCCACCACGTAGATGCCATTGTGAGGCAGGAACTGAGTTTGCTTGCCCTTAGTAATCACATCATTGCCTGCGCCCTTGCGCCAGTGCAGTAAAGCACGTAGCCAGTTGAACATATCGTTCTCCTCCTTGCTGCGACCTTGCTCGGTGAAAGCGTTGTGAGCATCACCTGGGAAACCACCTGGAAAGTCCTTACGCACATTGCCGTCAGTCACGTGTTTAGTACCGTTCATCAGCACCTCGGTGCCATAGTAAAGCTGAGGTATGCGGTTAATGGTGAGTAGTAGCGCAAGTGCCTGTTTGAGTGTAAGGTCATCCTTTCCGTCCTTGAGATAACGGTCGGTGTCGTGGTTCTCGATAAACGCCATCACGCTGCTAGGATTTGGATAGAGATAGTCAAACACCAGGCTGTTGTAGACGCGATTGAATCCACGCCACTGACCGTCTGTCTGCTCGATGCGAGCCGAATCCATGCAGGCATAGAACGAGAAATCCATCACGGTCTTGAGGTAGCTGTTCTCCTTGGCAATCTTGCTGTCGCGCTGCCAAGCGGCGGTGTAAGGAGGCTCTTCAAACCAAGTCTCCCCCACTACGTTGAAGTTGGGATACTCCTCGTCGATTGCCTTCATCCACCGTGCCATAGGGCCAGCAAAAGCATAAGGATAGGTATCCATGCGAATGCCGTCAATGCCCACTGTCTCAATCCACCAAATGCTGTTCTGGATGAGATAGTTCATCACATGAGGATTGTTTTGGTTGAGGTCGGGCATAGTGGACACAAACCAGCCCTCAACAGTCTGCTTCTTGTCAAATTCGCTAGCATATGGGTCCAAGACTGGAGCCAGCTTGTAGCTCGTCTGCATGAAACTTGTATTACGCGAATCGCTCGTCCCTTTCGACTCCTTGAGCCATTCGTTGGTGTTGAACCAGTCATTACTAGGCATATCGGCCACCCAAGGATGCTCAAAGCCGCAGTGATTGAAAATCATGTCCATCACCACCTTCAAGCCCTTGCTGTGCGCCTCATCGACGAGTCGGCGATAGTCGTCGTTGGTGCCGAAACGTGGGTCAACACGGTAGTAGTTAGTAGTGGCATAACCATGATAAGTATCGTTCCACGGACTCTCAGGCGAGTCATTCTCAAGTACTGGAGTGAACCACAATGCAGTCACGCCAAGGTCGTTGAGATAGTCAAGGTGCTGACGAATTCCCTCCAGATCACCACCATGGCGGTAGCTGGGCTTGTTGCGGTCGCACACCTGACTGCGCATTCCCTTGACGCGATCATTGGTAGGATTGCCGTTGGCAAAGCGGTCGGGCATGAGCATATAGAGCACGTCGGCATTGGTAAATCCCATGCGGCGGTCACCACTCATCTCGCGAGCCTTAAGATCATATTTCAACTGCATTGTCAACTTACCAATCGTGAAATCAAGTTTCATTGTGCCAGGCTGAGCTCCTGCTGTGTTGAGGTAAACGAGCAGGTAGTTTGGACTGTCGAGACGCACAATCGAATCGATTTTCACACCAGCATAGTCGGTCTTCACCTCAGCATTACGTATATTCTCGCCATACACCATGAGCTGCACCGATGGGTTCTTCATGCCTACAAACCAGTTGGTAGGTTCGATGCGGTTAACCTTAAAATCTGGCATCTTGGGAACAGCCCAGGCACCCGCTACCCACAATGTTGCTAAAACTATTAAGAGTGTCTTCTTCATATATCAAAAATTAACAACTATGAACTTTTTAATCATGCATAATGATTGCCGAGCGAGATGGAACGATAATCTCGTTGGTAGTTATCGTGTAGAGCCCTTTCTCATTTATCACATCGCCGTCGCCCACGATAGTGTAGGTCGACTTGGGCATTCTCACTGTGCGCTTCTCGTTGTTGCCATTAAGAATCACAATGATATTATTCCAAGTGTCGCCCACCTGTTTCAGATTCTTAAGGCGATAAACCACCAGGCAATCACCTCCAGGTAAGAACCCCAAGTGCTTGCGCACAAGGTCGGCACTGCCCAGGCGAAATCCCTCATGATGCTTACGCAAAGAAATGAGGTCCTTGTAGTAATTAAACACCTCTGGGTGCTTGATACGACCATTCCAGTCAAGACGATTGATACTGTCGGGGCTCTCGAAACTGTTGTGCACACCCTTCTTGTCGCGAAGCAGCTCCTCGCCACTGAGCATGAAAGGAATGCCTTGAGAGGTGAACACTGCAGTCTGCGCAAGCAGGTCGAGCTTAATAAGCTCCTTGTCATTGCCCTTTACTCCCGGCACACTGGCACGCAAGCGGTCGACGAGGCACATATCATCGTGGCAACTCACATAAGAAATCATCTGAGTTGGCTGGAGGGCATAAGGCTCCTTGCTGTAGTTCACCTTAGAATAGTTAACCTGTGGATGCTGAATTGCTCCAACGATGCCAAACTTGATACTCTCTTCAAATCCTGGGAGACCTCCAAGGAATGCAGCCTTGTCGTCGCCATCCCATGGCCCACGCAAAGCGTCGCGAATGTCATCGCTGAAAGCAGCAATGCCCGGCATCTGCTTCACATTGGCCTTCATGGCAAGTTTGTCACCAGGATAGGCACAAGAGCCAGCGCTCCATCCCTCACCATAGACGAGCATAGTGGGGTCGATGCTGTGCACCATGTCGGCAATCTTGTTCATAGTCTCAATATCGTGCACACCCATAAGGTCGAAGCGGAAACCATCAATGTGATACTCGTCAATCCAGTATTTCACACTTGCAAGCATGTATTGACGCATGATTTCCTGATCACTGGCAGTCTCGTTACCACATCCACTTCCATTACTCCATGAGCCATCAGCATTCTTGCGATAGAATGTGCCCGGGCAAGTCTTCTGGAAGTTTCCGTCATCAATGCTGTAGGTGTGGTTATACACAACATCAAGTATAACGCGGATGCCTGCCTTGTGCAACGCCTGCACCATCTGCTTAAACTCACGGTTACGAGCATATGGGTCATAGGGATTAGTCGAATACCCACCCTCGGGAACATTATAGTTCAATGGATCATAACCCCAATTGTAACGATTCTGGTCAAGCTTAGTCTCATCGATTGAGGCGTAGTCGTAGGATGGCAGCACATGCACAGCATTAACGCCAAGGTCGGTGAGGTGTCCTATTGCCCAAGGCTCGGTAAGAGCCAGGAATTTGCCTGGATATTCGGTGCTCACGCGCTTAACGGTAATCTTAGGGTCAAGATTGATGTTGCGAGCAATCGAGAAATCGCGATGGTGCATCTCGTAGATGACATGGTCTTTGAGATTTACAGCAGGGCGCACATCTTGTCCCCATTCTGCAGGGTTGGTCTCGGTTAAGTCGATGATGGCACCACGGCGGCCGTTCACACCCACTGCCTTGGCAAAGATGCCAGGATTCTCGCCCATATAATTGCCGTTATATTTCACGTCAAAAGTATAGAACTTGCCCTTGAGGTCGCCTTTCACTTTGCCGGTCCACTCATCCTTACTTCCCTTTACGCGCTTGAGGTCAATCTTCTTGAGCATATTGCCTTCTTTGCCAGCATCGTAGATGCGCACAGTCACGGCCTGAGCGTCATCGTTGGTGTTCAAGAAAAACGTAGTGGCCTTGGGGGTGTAGGTCATCTCGTTGAAATTATAGTCGCGAGCACCTGCTGTTGCCATAGTCAATGCGATGATTACTGTTAATAGTATCTTTTTCATATCAAAAATCTTTTATCTTCTTTCTTTATAAAGCTTTCAGAGAGATTGCGAAACCGCCACCAGGAGCCTCAGTCATCTTGAGCACGTCGCCCTGTTTAACGGTCTTCTTAGTGATAGTGTAGGCAGCTGGATTAGTCTCATAGTTTGCGTCCTTGCCATCAGCATAGATGATAGCCTCATACTTACGACCCTTTTCAAGGAAGTCAAGTTTGACATCAACCTTGTGACCCTTCTCATCACACTTGCCGCCAATGAACCAGTTGTCGGTGCCCTTGGCCTTGCGGGCCACAGTTATGTATTCGCCAGGCTCAGCGTCGATGTAGCGGCTGTCATCCCAATCGAGGGCGACATCGCGGATAAACTGATAGGCGTCCATAAACTTCTCATAGTTCTGTGGCAGGTCAGCAGCCATCTGCAAAGGGCTGCACATCACCACATAGAGTGCCAATTGTCCAACAACAGTGGTGTGGACAATGTGCTGGTTCTCACTCCAGTTCTCAAGACGGGTCTCAAGCACGCCAGGAGTGTAGTCCATAGGACCTCCCTGGAAGCGAGTGAATGGCAAAATCACGGTGTGGTTGGGGTTGCTGCCGTAGAATGCCTCATATTCGGTGCCGCGAGCACTTTCGTTACCAACCAGGTTGGGCCAAGTGCGGCACAGACCAGTGGGACGCACTGCCTCGTGGGCGTTGACCATAATGTGATGCTTTGCAGCTTCTTGCACTGCATAGAGGTAGTGGTTGTTCATCGACTGGCTGTAGTGATAGTCGCCACGTGGGATGATGTCGCCCACATAACCGCTCTTCACAGCATCGTAGCCGTAGTCGTTCATGAGCTGATAGGCCTTCTCCATGTGACGTTCATAATTTATCACACTAGAGCTTGTCTCGTGATGCATCATCAGTTTCACACCTTTGCTGTGAGCATAATCGTTGAGATATTTGATATCAAAATCGGGATAAGGAGTAACAAAGTCGAAGACATCGGCCTTCCACATGCACGCCCAATCTTCCCAACCAATGTTCCAACCCTCGACGAGCACTTGGTCGAGTCCGTTGTTTGCAGCAAAGTCAATGTAACGTTTCACCTCTTCAGTGTTGGCGCGATGACGGCCGTTGGGCTTAGCTTTGGAGTAATCGGTCTGGCCGAGTTTAACACTTGGGAACTCGTCGGTATAGTTCCATGCACCGTGGCCCACAATCATCTCCCACCACACACCGCAGTACTTGGTGGGGTGAATCCAGCTGGTATCCTCAATCTTGCAGGGCTCGTTGAGGTTGAGAATAAGGCTCGAAGCGAGCATCTGGCGAGCATCGTCGCTCACAAGCACGGTGCGCCAAGGGGTTTGGCAAGGTGCCTGCATGCAGCCCTTGTAACCAGTGGCGTCAGGAGTTAGCCACGAGGTGAACACCATGTTCTTGTCGTCAAGGTTGAGGTGCATCGCTGCATAGTTCACCAATGCTGCCTCGTGCAGATTGATGTAGATGCCATCATCAGTCTTGAGCTGGAGCGATGTCTGCACACCAGTTGGTGAGAACACAGTTTGTGAGGCATTGTCCCACACCACGGCATCGCGCATACGATCCTCGGTGTAGTCGGTGCGACGTATTCCAACACCATCAGGCTTTTCCCAACGAGCGCAAGCGGTGATGCGACCGCGAATGTCGCTCAATCTAGTTACTTGAACAGGATATTCCTGAGTATCATAGTCACCAGCAATCCACCAGGCACGGTGATTACCAGTCATAGCAAATTCGCTCTTCTCCTCCTTGATGATGAAGTAGTTGAGGTCTTTCTGCAACGGGAACTCATAACGGAAGCCCATACCGTCGTCATAGACACGGAAACGGATTGTCATGTGACGGTTTGCGCTCTGCTGATACAGGTCAACAGCTAGCTCATTATAGTTATTGCGAATTGTCTTATACTGTCCCCAAACTGGAGTCCAGGTTTCATCGCGGGGAGTTCCAGACTTCATCAAACTAATCACGACGAATCCGTCAAGCAAGTCGGTCTCATCCACACCTTTGCTGGCATGCTTGTCGGGAGCCAGTTCAAATCCCATGTGGCTGGGATTTATCACCTTCTTGCCCTTGTAAAGCATTTCGTAAGTGGGTCGTCCCTGGTCAATATAGAACTTTACCTGCACGTTTCCGTTAGGCGACTTCACTTGCTGATCAGAGAGGTTCTGCGCACCTGTGGTAAACATGGCAAAGAGGGCAACTATTGTAATTATAATCTTAAGTTTCATAAATGTGAATTGGTATTAAATTAGAGGTTCTAGATTATCTAGAATTCCTAGATTGTCTAGAACCTCTTGGTTAGAAATTAACGGTAACTTTGTGCTATGAGTTGCTTAATCTTAGCATTGAACTCCGAGTTGTTCATCAAGTCCTCGATGGTCATGTGCATGCGGTAGCGCCAGTAGTGGCGTGGGTTGGCAGGCACATTGATGCGCTCGGCATTAGCATCGGGCAAGCGAAGGTCTTCGTCAATCGACAGCCAGTCTTGCAGACTCAACAGGCACAACATCGATGGGCTATAAAGGTGCTGAGCAACGATGTCGCGTGCCAGCCATCCGGGTAGTGGATGAGGTGCGGGACCTGTTTTCCACATAACCTCGTTATAATACTCCTGCGAAAGTTGCCAGTCTTCATCCCACCATTGGCGCAAGGTGCTCATGTCGTGGGTACTGATGGTGCTCACCGAGCGGTAAGGATTGCTCTGCAGGTTGCCAAATTTTAGCTTGTTGTCCTTTGGCATTGACTGAATCTCGAGGCTTAGGATCTTGAGTTCGCTCATTACCCAGGGCACGCAATCGGGAACCATACCGAGGTCCTCGGCACACACGAGCATGCGGGTTGCCTGAACCAAGCGTGGCAACTTCTTCATCGCCTCATGATACCAGAAGCGGTTGTTGCGACGATAGTAGTAGTCGTTATACAAGCGGTTGAAGGCTTCCTTGTCGTTGTCCCACAATGCCTCATAGATGAGGGCGAGCTGTGCTGTAATGCGTGGGTGGAACTTATTGGGATCCTTGCGGTCACGCACAAAGAGCACGTTGTTGATAAGCGAGTATAATCCGTCACGCACCCACTTGTCGTCGTCGGTGGTCTTGCCGGCAAAGGCGGCCTCTATCTTGCGCTGAGTATCAAACTCAGGACGCATCTTCCATATGTCGTCGTGAGAGTGCTGCAGGAAGGTGTCGCGCACGCGCTGAGCATGAGGACCAAACACGCGGTCGATAATCCAGTCAGCGATAAATGGCTCGGTGAAGAACTCCTCTTGCCAGTGCAAGCCGTAACCCTCAACTTCCTCGCGACTCATACCAAGTGCTGGAGAGAACTGACCCAGCAGACCCTGAACCGAGCTGATAGGAATCTCCCAAATGCGGAAGAAGCCAAGCACGTGGTCAATGCGATAAGCGTCGAAATATTCGCTCATGTTCTGGAAGCGGCGAACCCACCACTGACAACCATCGGCGAGCATCTCGTCCCAGTTGTAGGTGGGGAAGCCCCAATTCTGACCATCGGCACTGAAAGCATCGGGTGGTGCACCTGCCTGACCGTTCATGTTGAAGTAGTTGGGCTCAACCCATGCATCGCAACCATTAGGACTGATTCCAATAGGAATATCACCCTTCAAAATCACGTGCTTGCTACGGGCATACTCGTGAGCGGCCTTCATCTGCTTGCTGAGCTCAAACTGAACGAACATCCAGAAGGCTGCCTCTTTGCCCATAGTACTAGTGGTATCCTCTACGCTCTTCTTGAGCGATGGGGTAAATTGACGGTAGTTGGGCCATTCCTTGAAGTTGGCTGTGCCAAACTTGTCGCGCAACACGCAGAATGCAGCATAAGGAACGAGCCAACGCTTGTTGGCGGCATAGAACTTCTTATAATCATTGCCCTTTACAATCTTCTCGCCTTCTTGAGCCCACACGTCACGCAAGTAACCGAGTTTGAGTTCGTTCACGCGCTCATAGTCAATCTGTGGAAGCTTGTTGAGCTCCTTGCCTTGAGCAAGGTAGTTCTTCATCTTTTCCACGTCCTTAAGAGCGGGAAGCTGCTTAATGTCGACATACATTGGGTGCAGCGCATAAATCGAGATGCTGTTGTAAGGATAGCTGTCGGTCCAAGTCTTAGTGATAGTGGTATCGTTGATTGGAAGTACCTGAAGGGCACGCTGGCCTGTCTTCTCCATCCAGTCAATCATCTTCTTGAGGTCGCCAAAGTCGCCCACACCACAACTCTGCTCGCTGCGAAGCGAGAAAACAGGAATTACGGTGCCGGCTATGCGCCATGCTGGAAGTGGGAATGTGGCCTGTGCCAACTCGTAGCTCACTACCTCACCAGTGGCGAGGTCGGGAAGGTCGATGCTGCGGTTGTCACACTCTTCCCAGCACACCTCATCCTTGTCATCAAGAGCGACAAATTTGAAAACGATGTGGTTACTGGCAAGCTTAGAAGTGTTGAGCTTGATAGCCCACTGGTTGTGAGTGACCTCGGTCATCTCGAGGCCGCGCTTAGCGCTCCAGTCACCCAGGGCAGGACCTTCGCCACACAACACCAGACGCTGATTGCCAGCGAGCTGAGGAGCACGCACGTTGATAATCGCAGTCTTACCGAAACCTGTGCTTGTGAGCTTGCGCTCGGGGCGCTCAGCAAGGCAGTTGGTGAATGCACTACTATAAAGGTAGCTGTCCTCTGGCAGGTCAAGCCAGTGATCATAGATGGTGTAGCGCTTGGCCTTAGCACATGAGAACACAAGGCGGTGTGGAACTGTCTGCCACTCATGGCGTACTTCCTCATCTCCACGGTTCACGCTGTAGTAGTAGTCGATGTGGCGACCACTCACTCCAGGATAGCTCACCTCGCACGTCCATCGATGACCATCGGTAGTAGTCATCTTGTGCGACGCATCAAGGAAGTCGAGGTTGCTGTCGTCGATGTGCAGCACTACTTCCTCACCAAAGATTGTTTGATAGTCAAGATTAAAAATCAGTTTCATAGTGTATATATTTTATATTATTTTTTCCAGTGAGTAAAATTACTAATAATAAAACTATATATCTCTCTTATTTTTTATAATAAGGTGCAAAAAACTATGAAATCGTTTGCAAAGAGTGGCTATCATATCCATTTTTTTATTACTTTTGCAAAAAAGAAGAATAACAATGAACCGACGAGAGATGATAAAGAAGACGGGCATGGCGGCTCTAGGAGCTACCGTGCTGGGAATTCCAGTGGCAGCATCGGCTGCTAGTACCGATATAGCCAAGCGACGCCGCAAGATTCTTGTGATTGGGGCGCACCCCGATGACCCTGAGACGGGATGCGGTGGTACTATGTGCCTGCTTGCCGACGCGGGCCATGAGGTGGTGTGCGTCTATCTAACCAGGGGGGAGGCTGGAATCGCTGGCAAGAGCCACGACGAGGCAGCCGCCATTCGTGTGGTTGAGAGCGAAAACGCATGCAAAATCACCGGTGCGCGCCACATCTTCATGAGTCAAGTCGACGGCAACACCCAGGTGAACTTAGAGCGGTATAAAGAGATGCGCGAACTCATCGATCGCGAGAACCCCGATGTAGTGCTAACCCACTGGCCCATCGACGCTCACCGCGACCATGCTGTGTGCGGCACCTTGGTGCTCGACTCATGGCGACGTCTCGGCCGTAGATTCCAACTCTACTACTTCGAGGTGATGACTGGCGAGCAAACGCAGATGTTCCACCCCACTCACTGGGTGAATATCGAGGCGGTGCTCGAGCGCAAACACGAGGCATGCAACTGCCATGTGAGCCAGGGTATGCAAGCACTCTATGACGGATGGCATACCACTATGGAGCACTTCCGTGGCATAGAGAGCCGATGCCTTGCTGCCGAAGCATTCGCCCTACACAGCGACTCCCTCGCAACCATCTAACATGCCCCTTTCTCAAGTAATAAAGACATAAAGGAGGACACTATAATTAAAAAAAGAGACTCGGAGGACATCCCCGAGTCTCTTTTACTCTATTTTATTTGCTTTAAGCGTTTTTATCCCACAGCACCTCTTCGGCCTGATTTGTCACGTTGTTGAAGCGTGCAAACACGAAGAAGAAGTCACTGAGGCGATTCAGGAAGCGCAGCACAAGTGGATTGACAGGAGCCTGGCTCGCGAGAGTCACCACACGGCGCTCGGCGCGGCGAGTCACAGTGCGGCATATGTCGCACAATGCCGACAGTCTAGTTCCACCAGGCAGGATAAAACCACGCATGGGTGGCAACTCCTCATCCATCTCGTCAATTTTGCGCTCAATCATGACAATGTCATCCTCAGTGAGACCATAAACAGGATCAGTATCGTTCTCCTGTGGAGTGGCAAGATAAGCACCAATGTTGAACAGTTTGTTCTGAACCTTGAAGATTAGCTCATGCATGCCGGGAATGTCAAGTTTGGAGTTATGTGCCAGCAGACCAATGTGAGCATTCAGTTCATCAACGGTGCCGTAGGCCTCGACACGGATATCGTCTTTAGCGACACGCTTGCCTCCCACAAGTGAGGTGGTACCTTTGTCGCCTGTTAGGGTATAAACTTTAGATTTCATAACTTGTTTATTTCATTTAATTTATCAATTAATTCTTTAGAGTTTCCAACGAGGATGGAGCGGTCGATGTTCTCGGTACGGGCAAACTGCGACCGGGCGGTGTTGCGCAACTGATCAGCCTGAGCCGAGTACATCCCATTGTAGTTAACAACCACTATGGGACGCTCGCTGCCCTCTACCACCAGAGTCGAGAGCGTCGACACCCACTCATCGATGGTACCCAGGCCACCCGGCAGCACCACAAACACGTCGCCATTCTCAATAAGCAACGACTTGCGATGGTTGAGGTCGCGGGCAAGCACTAGTTCGGTGCACAACTGGTCGGCACGATGTTTAAAAAACTCTGGCACAATGCCAACAACACTTTGACAACCAGCTTCGACAGCAGCCTGTGCCGTCACGTGCATCAACCCAGCATTCACCCCGCCATAAACCAGCGTGTGACCGCCCTCCCCTATCCACTTGCCAAGGGATTTTGCAATACCAATAATATCATCAGGCAGATTAGGATTGGCCGAACAATAAACTACTATCCTCATTATTACTTCGTTTTCTTCTTAGCTGCGGATTTCTTGGCAGCAGGTTTGCGAGCAGGCTTTGCCTTATGTGGTTGCAATCGCAGAATCAAAGCCGAGCGAGCGGGAATGTAGAGCTTGAGCCATCCCAAACCAGCGTTGTCGTAGAGTGGGTCGGGCTGAGTGAGGTGCTTAACACCCTCTTCAACGTTACCGTAGCCACCATAGCGAGCATTGTCGCTGCACATCACGTCGTGATACTCTCCTGCTGGAGCCAGGAAGCCATAGTCGCTGAACGACTTCACTGGATTAAAGTTAAACACAAACACCAGGTCGCCACGCATATACGCCAATACTTGGTCATCGTCCTTATCCCAAAGTTTGCGGATGGGCAGTGCCTGGAAGTTATGGGTGCCACCTATCAGGTGCATCACGTCATTGTCCCAATTGTTGAGGAACTGGTACTTGAGGTCCTTGCGGTCCACAAGGTCCCACTGGCGGCGGGCATACTTGTGGCTCCATCCGTTGCCCTCGCGTGGGAAGTCAATCCACTCGGGATGTCCCCACTCGTTACCCATAAAGTTGAGGTAACCTCCATTGATGGTCGATGCTGTCACGAGCCTGATGAGTTTGTGCAGTGCCATGCCGCGGCTCACCACGCCATTGTCGTCACCTGTCATCATGTGCCAGTACATCTCCTTGTCGATAAGGCGGAAGATGATAGTCTTGTCGCCCACCAGCGCCTGATCGTGACTCTCGGCATAGCTGATTGTCTTCTCGTCGGCACGTCGGTTGGTGAGTTCCCAGAATATTGATGTTGGTTTCCAGTGCTCATCCTTTTGCTCCTTGATGGTCTTAATCCAGTAATCGGGAATACCCATCGCCATGCGGTAGTCAAACCCAATTCCACCATCCTTCACTTTGCGTGCCAAGCCAGGCATACCACTCATCTCCTCAGCAATGGTTATAGCGTGAGGATTCACCTCATGTATGAGCTTGTTAGCAAGAGTGAGATAGGTGATGGCGTTGGTGTCCTGATTGCCGTTGTAGTAGTCATCGTAGCTTCCAAACGCTTGTCCCAAACCATGATTATAATAGAGCATCGATGTCACACCATCGAAGCGGAATCCGTCAAACTTATACTCCTCGAGCCAGAACTTGCAATTGCTCAACAGGAAGTTAAGCACAGCATTCTTGCCATAGTCAAAGCACAGTGAGTCCCAAGCGGGATGCTCACGCTTGCCGTCACCGTAGAAGTAGAGGTCGTAGCTGCCGTCAAATCGACCCAAGCCCTCAACCTCGTTCTTAACGGCATGCGAGTGCACGATGTCCATAATCACAGCAATGCCACGGCTGTGGGCGTCGTCGATAAGGTGCTTGAGCTCCTCGGGGGTACCAAAACGGCTAGACGCAGCATAGAAGCTCGACACATGGTAGCCAAACGACCCATAGTAGGGGTGCTCCTGAATGGCCATAATTTGTATGGCGTTATAACCGTCAGCCTCGATGCGAGGCAGGATATTTGTGCGGAACTCTTCATAGGTGCCCACTCCCTCACGATTCTGTGCCATACCGATGTGGCACTCGTAGATGAGCAGTGGCTTAACATTGGGCTTGAATTTCTTTACCTTGAATTCATATTTCTCTTCGGGGTTCCACACCTGCGCCGAGAATATCTTGGTCACGTCGTCCTGAACCACTCGGGTGGCATAGGCGGGAATGCGCTCGCCCTGTCCACCATTCCAGTGAATGCTCAACTTGAACAGGTCACCGTGCTTCATACCGCGCTCAGGGAGTTTGATTTCCCAGTTGCCGTCCTCAAGGCGGTTCATCTTATAGGGAGCGCATTCGGTCCAATTATTGAAATCCCCCACCACAAATATCTCGGTGGCATTAGGTGCCCATTCACGGAGCACCCACCCTTTCGACGTGTGGTGAAGGCCGTAGTAGTTATAAGCATTGGCAAAATCGACCAAGTCGCCTCCTGCCGTGAGTTCTTCTTCCTTGCGCAGGAAGTCGTTGTGACGGCCCACTATTGCTTCCTCAAAGGGTTCCAACCATGGGTCATCTTTGATGATGGAGAGTGTTTTCTTTTTCATAATATTATATATATAAATGTGTAGTCCTTAATTTCAACAATACAAAGGTAGGCACATTATTGCTAACGGCAACGTTATGAGTCACAAAAACCCGCCACGCCACCAGTTAACCGATTTCACTGCAAATATAGCAATTTTCAAAGACTATAGCAACGAATTTTGCAGTTTTAGTTTTTTTCTTTAATTTTGTAGCCTGAAAAAACTACTGCAAAACATCATTGAGTTATGATGAAGGAAAACACCATCAAGATTTTTGAGCAGAGCTTCCGTAACAACTGGGACTTGCCTGCTCTGAGCGACTACAACACCAAGCAAACTTTAACCTACGGTGACTTTGCAAAACGCATAGCACGACTACACCTTATATATAAAGAGTGTGGACTCAAGCCTGGCGACCGTGTTGCTCTAATCGGTAAAAACACACCCAGCTGGGTAATTGTGTTCATGGGCACCATTACCTACGGCGCAGTAATCGTCCCCATCCTGCAGGAATTCAATCCTCGCGATGCACAGCACATCATTAACCATAGCGAAGCCGAGGTGCTTTTCGCAAGCAACTCCATCTGGGAGTCGTTCGACTTCGACAATATGCGGCACATTCGCGCAGCTGTTTCACTCGACAACGGCAAGTTGCTTGCTCAAAACGAAGACGAGCACATCGATCAAGTGATCGACAACATTGATGCTCTCATGGAGAAAACCTACCCAGGAGGATTCACTGCTGCTGGCATCAACTATATTGAGCGCAGCAACGAAGAGCTCATGGAAATCAACTATACTAGCGGAACAACTGGCTTCAGCAAGGGCGTAATGCTCACCGGCAACAACCTGGCAGGCAACATCGTTTATGGCATCAACTCGCAGCTCCACCGTCAAGGCACGCGCTGCGTATCGTTCCTGCCACTAGCCCACGCCTACGGCTGCGCCTTCGACATGCTCACCCCGCTCGCTGTGGGTTCGCACATTACTCTGCTTGGACGTATCCCCGCTCCTAAGGTAATCGTCAAAGCCATGCAGGAGATAAAGCCTCATCTGGTAATATGCGTGCCTCTAGTGCTTGAGAAAATCTATAGCAAGATGATTGTCCCCATGATCAGCAAGACCAAGCTTCGTTGGGCTCTCGCTGTCCCCTACCTCGATCGAAAGATTTATGACCGCATTCGTGAGCGACTCATCGAGGCTTTCGGTGGACAGTTTGAAGAGGTAATCGTTGGTGGTGCTCCGTTCAACGCCGAGGTCGAGGACTTCTTATATAAAATCAAGTTCCCATTCACCGTAGGTTATGGCATGACCGAGTGCGCTCCCCTCGTGAGCCACACACCATGGCGTGAGTTTGTGCCTCACAGCGCAGGCCGCGTGCTCCCAGGCATCATGGAGTGCAAAATCCTGAGCGATGATCCCGAGAACATACCCGGTGAGATTTGCATCAAGGGTGAGAACGTGATGAAGGGTTACTTCCACAACACCGAGGCAACCGACAAGGTGCTGCATGAGGATGGATGGCTCCACACCGGCGACATGGGAACACTGAGCGCCGACGGCACTATCTCAATTCGTGGGCGTCTAAAAACTATGCTCTTGAGCTCTAACGGACAGAATATCTACCCCGAGGAAATCGAGGCTAAGCTCAACAACATGCTCTACGTGAGCGAAAGTCTTGTTGTAGAACGTGACCGCAAACTCGTCGCACTCGTCTATCCCGACTATGACTCGATGGACCGCGACGGTGTTACTCGTGACCAACTCCCCGCACACATGGAGGCCGTTAAAACTGAGCTAAATAAGCTAGTTGCTCCCTACGAACGAGTAACCAACATCGAGATTATGGTCAACGAGTTTGAGAAGACGCCAAAACGGAGCATAAAACGCTTCTTATATCGCTAAAAATTAAGTTTTATAATTATAAAGAGAATTTAACACTTTTGAGATTAAAGCATTTTTTCCTTAATCAAACTACTGTAAATCAACATTGTGATAGATTGTAAGTTTGTGAACTTGTGTTAAAATTGCCTTTTTCGTACTTTTTTGAGCAAAAAAAAAATTCAAAAAAGTCTTGCATATTAATTTTTTGATATAAATTTGCACCGTTTTTTGAAACACACGAAAATTATTTATTGTTTTATTATTAAAAGATTTAAGAAATGAAAAAGTTAGTTTTATTAGTTGCTGTTATTGCTAGCGTAGCTATGTTCTCTTGCACCAACCAAGGTACTACCAGTGCTAGCGCTTCTACCGACACTACCGCTGTAGAGGACACTACCGTTGTTGACTCTCTCGCTGCTGCTGTAGATAGCACCGTTACTGAGGCTACTGACGCCGTTAAGGACGCTGCTACTGAGGCTACCGAGGCTGTTAAGGACGCTGCCGACAAGGCTGTTGACGCTACTAAGGACGCTGCTGACAAGGCTGTTGACGCTGCTGCTGAGGCAGTAGATCCAGCTGCTGAGCAGGGCAAGTAATTAGCAACAAGCTAAAAGCTTTGAAGCTGTTTTCCACTAGGTGTGGAGAGCAGCTTTCTTTTTATATCAATAAAAGAACCTAACATTCCTGACAAAGCAGGTATCTACAAAGTGTATTTTAACGAGATTGCTGGCACCCATTTCCTCACACCCACAACTTCCCCTTACGACGAATAGCATTTTGGAAGGCCACATCTTATTCCTTGGCAACTAGCCAACTGTTAAAATACTCAACCTCAAAATGGCACCAAAGGTACTGACACACTACCATTTGGTGCCATTTTGTGTTAAAAAGTATAATTTTTCACATTTTCCATGCAGTATTTAGCAACCTTGGGTGTTTATAGAGTGACGTGTTTGCAAAGCCACCAATTCGGCTTGCGACTGTTCTCTCCACTGGGAAATGGCTAATATCAGGCACGAGAACATTTTTTTGAAGAAATAATTTTTTTTCAAGAAATGATGCAGTAATTTTGCACCTCATGTTTTTAGTCAATCAAGCCACATGATGAGCGAGAAAGATATTAGCCAAGGTTGCAAGCGGGGCATCGCAAATGCCCAGCAAGAGCTCTTTGACCAGTATTCGCAACATCTGATGGCTGTAATCTATAGATACGTAGCCAACGATGACGACGCCAGCGATGTCCTCCACGACACCTTCATCACGATCTTTACCACTATTAAGTCATTCAAGTGGGAAGGTAAAGGGTCGCTCAAAGCATGGATAACACGCATCGCGGTCAACAACGCCATCAACTTCCTAAGGAAACGGAAGAGGCTCATCAACAATAGCGCTCCACTCGAGAACGTGGCCGACCCGCCCGACGACGACGATGAGCAGCTCACAAGCAGCATCGGTGGCATCGACCTCGACACGATTTTGCAGATGATTGCCGAACTACCCGATGGATACCGAACCGTTTTCAACCTCCATTGCCTGGACGGTTATTCCCACCAGGAAATAGCGCAACAACTCGGAATCAGCGTCAAGACTTCAACTTCGCAGCTCGCAAGAGCCAAAGCAATCTTGGCAAACCGAATTAGAGAACACGTCAACAAGCTAAACAATATTTGACCACACTATGAGCAACAATAATAATAACAACTGGATTGAGGCTATAAAAAACAAAGCCGACCAAGCCACCCGCGACGTTCCACAAGGAACATGGGAGGCTATATCCAAAGCTCTGCCACAGCAGCAGCCAGCCAAGCGAGGCGCCATTGCGCCTAGGCTTTGGAAAGCTGCAGCGGCAGCGGCTGCTGTTGCCATAGTAGCAACGACAGGGTTCTTGTTTATCAACGATAACAACAACGTGCAGCAGCCCAAGCAACAATTAGCACAGGAAAATAAGCGGCAAGCTCAGGCACAGCCAGCCAGCGACGCCGAAACTCCGGCTGCCACTCCACAACCCGCTGCTCCTGCATCGCCAGCCGCTATTGCACCACGCTCACAGTCGCTCCTAGCAGCCAACACACCAGCCACTCCACGCGCTAGGCACTCAGGCCAGCCGGCTGCAACTAAGCGCAACAGTCGCACACCTTATTATAATGACGAGTACTACTACAACGACTTCGACAACCAAGAGGAAATCATTATACCCGACGACGCTTATCAAGAGGAATATGCCGAATTCAATCCCGATGAGTACTTCTACGACGTCGAGACCATGAGGGCGCTCGAGGAACTTTATGCCCAGTACGACAACGCCATGAACCAGGAAGCAATGGATCCATGGAAAACCTATGCCGACAGCACCTACCAGCAGCATCTAGTCTACGATGCCAACGCAAGGCGTGCCGCACGTGAGAAGATGGCCCTTACCAAGCATCACAAAAAGCCAACCATGCTCCTCGCTGCCTATGGCAACGGACTTATATCCTCCGACCGCGACGCAACTGTCAACAGCTCGGCGGCTCAAATGTTACTTGCACCTAGCACCAACAATTCAGGCATGATGATGGCTCCGGCAGCACCTGGCGCAACCCCAAGGGTGGCACCACCTGTCAACTACAAGTATCACCACCACATGCCGCTCACGGCTGGAGTAACGTTCAACAAACGAATAGTTAAAAACCTATACGGCAGCGTTGGTCTCAATTTCACCTCTATGTCGAGCGACGTAACCCCCGACAACGGTGCACCTGAATTCAAGCAGAACATAAAATTGATAGGTATGCCTTTCGGTGTGAAGTGGAACTTCTGGCATTATCGCGGATTCAGCACGTTCATTGGTGGCGAGGGTCTTGTCGAGAAGGTGGTGTCGGCTCGCTTCAATGGCGAGAGTCTTTCAATCAAGCGATTGCAGTGGTCAGTTCACGCAACTGCGGGAGCGCAATATAACTTCACTCGCAATGTGGGCATCTACATCGCGCCCAAGCTCTCGCATTACATCACAACCATGCCACTCAACACAATCCGTAACGAGCACCCTCTCAACTTCAACCTGCAGTTCGGTCTCTCTCTCGACTTCTAGTCCACAACACTCTCTCAACACCATTGAATCTCTAGATTTTCTAGTCTTCTAGAACTTCTAGAGAGTCTTTTTATTCTTCATCTCTCCTAAAACTATTGTGAAATTACCTTAAATAATTTGCATTTTACCATTCAATTGTATTATCTTTGCAACGCGAAACTTAATTCGCGATACTAAAGGAATATTAACCTTAATAATTGAACAACACAATGAATTACTTGAACAAGAGCGAAAGCGCTCAACGTCGCTACCAGCGCGACCGGCAGCTTGCCGAGCTATTTTGCGAAATCTTCGACAACATCAAGCCTCGACGGGTATCGCAGCCACAAAAGGCAGCACTAAAGCTAGCACTTATCACGGGCTCGCCACGTTACCATGTGAGCTTCGATCGAGCCTACGTAGTGGTGACTCAACTACTCAACAACTACAACAATGTCACTTTTAAAAGCAACCTCACAAGGATGATGTGGCTAGAAATCACTAAAAAGGTAAAATGCCTAATGGAGACTGGCAAAATGTCGGCAGCCCGCGCCATCCCCATTGTTCTTGAAAACTGCCGGGCCTCGCGCTTCTTCATCAGCGAGAACCAGGCAAAGAAAATCATCAGGCATCAACTGCGCCTAATGAATGTACTGCGACACTACGACTCAGCAGCCTAACCACAACCATTCTATTAACACAATCTAAACCACCATGGACAAACACAAACTAACTATCAACATTGACTTCAGCGACATTCTAAACTACGTCTATGCACAAAGCGCTTGGTTTGGTGCACACAACAAGGATTTCTTTGTTCTCACACCCGACAACCACAATATGCTGCTGCTCAAGCTAAAAGAAGGCTACTCCGACCTGAGGCAAAGGGTGCTCGGATATCTTGAGTTTGACAACTACAACCCTAACATCGACTCACAAAACATCACCATGAGATTTGTCTTTAAGCATGAGCCCAAACTGGGATCTGACTCGGCACTGCACGACACCATCGTCGCGCTACTCGCCCATTTCGTCCTTATGCGATTCTACGGTGAGACCGACCCACGAGGAGTCCAGCATGGCAGCAGCATCTTCAACCTCGAATGGCGACGCTACAAAGCCAAACTCCTCCTCGCATTCGCCCACGACGAACTCTAACTAAACAACAAGGGCGACGACACAAGGTCACCGCCCTTTATTACTGTGAATTATGAATTATTTAAACAAATCATCTATGGCCTTGTTGATGGCCTTTTCAGCCATTCGAGCACTTTGCTTAGTAATGGTCTTCACGATAGTGTCAACCTCTTCGGGCATGGCAAAGTTACTCTCGGCACGATCTTCGGCAGTCACCTCATCGTCGGTTTCGGGCTCTATACCCTCAACATCGGCGGGCTCATCTTCATCGCCTCCCAAAAGAAGGTCATCAATGCCTTGTTTTGCGGTATTGACTGCATCATTGAAGCTCATTCCTATCGCCTCTTTTATCTTCTCGTCAATCTGCGCCTTGTTGAAGGTGAACACATGACCCATGATGCCAAACGATACCTTAGTTGTGCTTTCGCCCAAGTCGATGTGACCGATTGAGCAAAGTCCATAGTTGTCTACGTCTACAAAACCTTCCACCACCTCGCTGAGCAGCGGAGCAGTCACCATCTTGGTGAGACCGCCCAACAGACCACCACCCAGATAGTCGTCAATCTTGTCTTGAGTCCAGTCTTTTGTCACATTCGAGATTGCACGGCAGTGGTCTTTCTTGTCAGGATTGGTAACGGCAAGTACTCCTGCAAGAATTGCCAGTATTACCAGGGTTACCCACAATGCGGTATGGCTCTTCTTTTGTTTGACTGGGGCCGGCTCACTATATTGAGGTTGAGGAGCTGTGTAGCCATAAGGCTGCTGTGGTGCTGTATATGGGGCTTGATTTTGAGTCGCATTTGCGGTCGAAGGCTCCCAACGGGGAGGCTGGGCTGGCGAAGTCTCTGGCATAGCCGGAGGCTCGGCGGGGCTGTCAACACGAGGTGCATAGGCTACAAGTGACTGCAGCTCAGCAACCTTGTCGGCAGTGGTCCAGTCGGGCATTCCTTCGGTCCATACAGGTGTGTCGGGCATGATGTTCATGCCGCTCAACTGCTCAAGGGTGAAGGGGCCCTGTTGTTCATCATTCTTAATAATAAAAAATTCCATAGTACCTAAAACATTTTAAGTGAAACAATAATACTAAGTTGGGTTCTAAAAATATAGAATTTTTTGTTATACTTTATTTTCCGTCTCTTAGATGTCGCAAAGATATCGAAGTTTAAAACACTTAAGCAAAATCCATGCCACTTTTTACTAAAATTTAACTAACAGCCTTTTTTTATCTAAAAAACTAGCAACTAATAACTAAAAACCTAAAATCACAATAAAAAGTAGTGGTTCTGCGTTAAAAATCTAAACGACGATTCATGGTGGAGTCAGCGCCTCCACTATTATATTTTCCACACAAGAATGATTAACCCTGGCAACTTACTCCCGTTATTGCGCTGAAACGTGAGATCAGGATGCCTTAAAACCCAATTCAATTTATGAAAAAATTATTTCTTATTGCTTTGGCAGCCATTACAATGGGTCTCGTAGCATGCAGCGGTAGCAACAACGGCAACAATAGCGCTAGTGCCAGCAACAGTGGCGAAGCACAGAATGTTGAACAAGCTACCGATGGCATCACCTTCGAGGGCGAGCACTACACTGTCACCTACCCTAAGGACTGGAAAGAGACTTTCGCCACCGGCGACGTTCTCAACGCCAAATCGGCCGACGATGCTATCAGTCTGAGCATCAACTTCGATGAGTCAGGACCATCGGTTGACCAACTCAAAGAGACTGGTGCCAACGTTAAGCTCTTGAATCAACAAGATTACAAAGAGATTGGAGATCCCCAAATTGATGGCAACAAGCTAGTTGTGCGTCGCGTGACCAACGAGGGGGAGATTGACTTCTCTTATCTTTTAGTTATTGAAGGCACCAAGGGCGTTATGGGTTCAGTGAAAGCTCCTGCCGACAAGGAGGCCGATGCCGAGAAGGCTCTCAATAGCATTCTTGCTTCGGTAAAGATGAAATAACTTTTTTCAAAAAAACGTTTCTTTGAGACCTGCGATGGCACTTGCCCTTCGCAGGTCACTTTTTATATATCTGCCTAATACTAAAACTTAACAACAATTACATGGTCATCGGTGCGGTTCTCATCGCTGGCGCCCACATGGTTAACGTCCTCAAGAGCGCTCTTTAGCATAGGTTCCACACGATGAAACATCTCATCAATCAAGAACTCGGCCATCATCTCTCCTTCATCGCCAAGCAACTCAACCATCATGCCGGTCACACCTAGCTTGACTCCATCAATCACTACTGTCGCGTTACGCGCGTTCTCATTACCACGCGACACTTCGAGCAGCCCCTTGGTCAACGGTTCACGCAAGTGGCGAACCAGCAAGTCACTCAATTCCTGAGCATTCTGTGGCAACTTGGAAACTTCCATTCCTTGCATCTCAAGCATTTGCTTTAGCTGATCCATGCGACCGTTAATCTTGGGCCATAACTTGCGAGAGATCATCCTTGCCACCACCTCTGCGCTGTTCTCCACCTGCTGGCGACCGCGCTGCAACAACTCCTCATCCAAGCCATCAAAGAACCTAGTTTCAATGCTTAGCGTGTCACGACCGGGCGAAACAGTCACAGTGCGCATGGGCAGCGGATAGGTCGATGCCGAGCCAGTAGCCACATCGGTTATTCCACCTATCGTGGCAGCGTCGGTAATGTGCAGATGGCCTGTGAATACCACCTTCACGCCGCCATCTCTCAGCACTTTTGCCACCTCCTCATGATTGGCAACAATATAGTTGGGCAACAGCTTGGCCTCACCGTCGATGTGCTCCACAAGATGGTGATGCATCAGTGCAATCACGCGCTTGCCACCAGCCTTGGCCTCATCAAGTTGCTTCTTTATCCACTCCAGAGTCTCTGGCTTTACTGCGCCTTCGTTGTGATACACCACTTTCTCGCCATTACGTCCCAAGCGGTTCTCACTGTAGCGGTTGCTGTCGATGCAAAGCAGCGTCAATCCCTCGGCTGGCTCGCAAGTGTAGCTCAACGAGTTTGGGTCTCGCTTCGAGTCCTTTCCATAACCATAGCGCAAATAAAGTTGGGCAAACTCCTCGCTGCTCACCGTGGCCACCGGCTCGGCAGCCTCGCCTACGTAACTCTTGCTGTAAGGGCAGTTAATGTCATGGTTGCCTGGAATGACAAGGGCTCTCACTCCCGCCTGCTCAAGCCGTTCCAGGTGGCTCACAAGCCGCTCATGGCTCGCACGAGAGCCATTGAAGGTGAGGTCGCCGGTGATGAGCAACAGTTGTGGCTTTTCTTTGATAATCTCGTCAACCATGCGCCCAACTATCAGGTCGCTCTCAAGCACCAGCTTCATGTCGCCTGCCGCCAGCTGCTTAGCTGCCATGCTATTACCCACGAGCGATGGTGCAAGCAAGTGCGGGTCGCTGATTACCATTATTTTCACTCCTGCATCGTTCATCACGGTGTTTCCCCTAGCGGGCAACGCTGCTATCACTGCAAGCAGCAAGCTGCCCATCACTGCTAAAAAGTTCTTCATTTTTAATTATTTTATGCTACAAATGTACACCAAAAACATTCAACAACACTCAATATTTTAACCAAATAATCTTAATCAAATAAAAAATAATTTTAGTTTGATAGCCGATAATTGCATAAAAATGTAGTATATTTGTAGTCTTAATTATTTTAAAACAATTAAATAGTGATATTATGAAAAACATAATTAAGAAGATCTTATTGACTACGTTGGGAATTGTAGCTTTCATTGTCATTATTGGCGGAGCTGCTTGGCTGATTGATGGACGTTCGCCTCACGCAATCATCATCAGTCATTTATTCGATCAGGCAACCCTTGAGGAATATGATCAACGCAAGGGCGACAAAACCGATCAAACCACAGTGGAGATACCCGACAATGTGAAGTTTCCTCGTGAAATGCGTGAGTATAGGGTCGACAGCATGCAGGTCTTCCACATGGAACCACAAGATGATAGCAAGCCCATTGTGCTTTATATTCATGGCGGAGCCTACTATCACAATTTCTCCTCATTTCATTGGAACGCTATGAGCGAATGGGCCAAAGAAACTGGTTGCGGAATCGTGGCACCTAACTACCCCTTGCTTTACTGCTACACCGCCAGCGATGCCCACCCCGTGATGATGAAGCTCTATCAGCAACTTGTCGAGAAATATACGGGCAAACGTCTTATCATCATGGGCGACTCGGCAGGTGGAGGTTTCACCCTTGCACTCGCCCAAGAGGCACGCAACGACTCTATCGACATGCCAGCGCATTTGGTGCTCATCTCACCATGGGTCGACGTGTTGGGAGGTGATGATGCACTGCAAGAAAAAGACACCTTCCTCAATGCTGCTGTACTAAGGAAGATTGGTGCCGACTGGGCAGGTGAGATTGACCCACGCGACCCAATGATTTCACCACTCTATGGCGACATGCAGGGACTGCCACCAACCGACCTCTACACTGGCACTTGGGAGATATTTTACACCGATATAGTCAAAACCTACGACAAGATGAAAGCTGCCGGAGTCGATGCACAACTTCATGTAGCCGAGAAGTTGGGACATGTTTATGCACTGTGGCCATGCCCCGAAGGCAGCAAAGCACGCAAAGAAATAGCACAAACCATCCTTCAATAAATGCCGATATTATCAACTGAGAGTGTTAATTAATAAAAAACTCTCAGTTGTTATGTTTCGCCTTGATCTAAAAGTGCTATCTTTGCAACCAAAATGAAACTTAGAGAGCAAATATCAGCCTGGATTCTGCTGTCGGTATTCCTGCCGACCATACTGCTTTCTTGTCTTCACATTCACTCCCTGCCATCGACACCCATCGACTGCAACGACTGCGTTGAACACGTGCATCATGCAGGCCACATCACGCAATACTCCTCACCTGTCGACGATTGTGTGATTTGTCGCTTCATGAGCCAGCGCTTTATTGCTGAGTTTCAACCACAAGAGTTTAGAGCCCATGCTGTCATGGTGGCTGTTATCATCAAGCCTGTGGCTGAGGCTGTTGTCGACGCCTATCATGGAGTGACTTCTCTGCGGGCACCACCCGCCATTCTGTAACATTCAACCGTTTTTATCTAAAAAAAACACTGCATTCCGCGTCCTATCGACGTGCGGGAATGTAGTGCCATGTTAAATATTAATTTAACCCGAATCGGTCATTAGGATTTATGTGAGAACAGAATTTATTTTGAGCAGGTTGTAAAGATATTGTCGAAGACATAGCGGGCTATGACAAAACAATATCTGCAACAAGATGCCAAAATAAAACTGTTATGACATAAAAGACCTAATAAATAACCTGTCGTCGGCCTAATGACCGATTTGGGTTCAATCGTTACAGAATGAAAAAACACATATTTTTTATACTCGTGACTGTGCTTGGCACACAAGCATGGAGCCAAGAAACAGTCGATACGACCGACGTGTTTTATCATCATCTCAACCTTAAAGAGGTGGTGGTCACAGGAGCTACAGGAGCCATTAAGCTAAAAGAATCCTCAGCACCAGTGTCTTTATTCACTTCACGCCAATTAGAATCGGTTTCGGCAACCAACATCATCGACGCTGTAACCACTATTCCCGGTGTCTCGCAATTAACCACTGGTAGTGGCATTTCCAAACCCATCATCCGTGGCATGGGATATAACCGAATCGTGGTGGTGAGCGATGGAATCCGTCAAGAAGGCCAGCAATGGGGCGAAGAGCATGGCATCGAGATTGATGCCGCTAGCGTGAGTTCGGTCGAAGTTCTCAAGGGACCTGGCAGCCTGGTTTATGGCAGCGACGCGCTGGCTGGTGTGCTAAGGTTCAACTCATCGCCCATAGTGCCAAAGGGCAAGATGCGTGCTGGGCTCTCAACTGAGTATCAAACTAATAATGGTCTTTTCGACTATTCGCTCTACTTCTCGGGCAACAAGAATGGCAACGTGTGGAACGCGCGTTATAGTGAAAAAATGGCCCATGCCTACAAGAACCGCTACGACGGTTATGTGCCCAACAGCCAGTTCCACGAGCGGGCCGCGCAACTCATGGGTGGCATCAACCGTTCATGGGGATATTCACGACTCACGTTGAGCTACTACAACATCACGCCTAGCATCGTAGAGGGTGAGCGCGATGAGGAAACGGGCGATCTCGTGTGTGAATACGGTCGCCTTAAGCAGTATGGGCACGGCATGCCCTATCAGCAAGTCTACCACTACAAGGCGGCATGGGACAACTCGTTCTACCTTGGTGACGGAAAGCTCAATGCTCTGCTGGGCTATCAGCTCAATCGCCGTCAGGAATTTGAAGATGCCGAAAGCCCCAATGAATACGAACTCTACTTCAAGCTCCACACGCTCAGTTACAATGTGCACTATGTGACTGGAGCAATGAACGGTTGGCGCGTTACTGCCGGCATCGGTGGTATGTACCAGCGCTCACTCAATGCAGGCGAAGAATTCCTTATCCCCGACTATAACCTCTTTGATTTTGGAATCTTCGTCACCACCAGCAAGGATTTTGAGCGTTGGACCCTCAACGGAGGCTTGCGTTACGACCACCGTCACTTGCACAGCAACGCCCTCGAAGAAGATGGCGACATGCGTTTCAACGACATGACTCGAAACTTTGGTGGAGTGACGGGTAGCGTGGGCACTGTGCTGCATGCCGGGCCACACTGGGATTTGCGTGCCAACGTGTCACGCGGTTTCCGTGCGCCCAACATTAGCGAACTCACCTCCAACGGTGTTCATGAGGGCTCAATACGTTATGAGCTTGGTGATGAGCAACTCAAGCCTGAATACAGCTTCCAGTTTGACCTCGGGGCCGACTTCACCAATCAGTATGTGTCATTGCAGCTTAATATGTTCGTCAGCCACATTGACAACTACATCTTCCTGCACCGTGTGAACGAAGTGGTCGAAGAAGGTTACGACACTTTCCGTTTCGACAGTGGCGACAGCCGCTTGTGGGGAGGCGAGTTGTCAATCGACGTGCATCCCATGCACAACCTGCATCTGGGCACCTCTTTCGACCTCGTACGCGCCGTCCTACTTCACCAGCCTCCCGAGTCGCACAACCTGCCTTTCACTCCTGCCCCACGATGGCGCACCGATGTGAAATATGAGTTCACTCACGACGGCCGCTTGTTCAACAACACCTATGTGTCGGTAGGTCTGGATTACAATTTCAAGCAAAATCATTTCTACGAAGCTTACGGAACCGAAACCGCAACTCCCGCCTATGCACTGCTCAACGCCTCGGTGGGCACCGACATCATGTATCGTGGCAACCGTGTGGCAACACTGGCCATCATCGCCAACAACCTTACCGACAAGGCCTATCAAAACCATTTGAGCCGACTGAAGATGGCCGACGTCAATCCCGTCACCGGCAGGCGAGGCGTCTTCAACATGGGCCGCAACATCACTTTCAAGCTAACTGTTCCACTGGAATGGTAATCTCCACTTTATTCTAAGCATCTTGTTACATCTTCATGCCCCTGGCATGGAGATGTAACTTTTTAAGAAAAATGTTGTATCTTTGCAAAAACAACTTTGCATTCACAGCTACTTCATCGTTCAACACTGTAAAGAAGAAAAAATAAAAAAGATAATCACAGAGTTATTAGCGTTGAAAATATACAGTAACAGGCGGCATAGGTTCACCATTTAAATAGTAATCGGCTCAAAAAAAACTTTAAATTGGGAAAAAAAGGCTCATTTTGAGCCGATAATACAGCTTTTTTCTCTATTTTTGCGCCGATTCCAATCTTAATATATTATGGACACAAGAGAAATTCTTCAATATTTGCATTACAATCAGCCATCAACTCGTGACGAAATAGCACGAGGTATTGCTTTCGAAGGAAGTGATGCAACTCTTAAAAGAGCTATTGCCTCATTAGTTGGAAATGGAGACATTATTGTAACTGGTAAAGCTCGTGCTACTCGCTATAGTCTTTCGCCACAAGCACATCTTCTCATGCCGCTTAACCTTGACACCTATTTTGCCAAAGACGTTGACGAGCGCCAGGTGCAGACCTCCTTCAATTTCCAACTTATACGTGATCAACTCCCAACAGTGGAATTGTTTACCGAGGATGAGCGCAAACACCTGAATGAACTCCAACAGATGTTCCGCAAGCACGTTGACGAGATGACCGTCAATGAGTACAAGAAGGAAATGGAGCGATTAGGAATTGACCTGAGCTGGAAATCCTCACAAATTGAGGGCAACACTTATTCTTTGCTCGAGACCGAACGACTGCTACGAGAGAGCAAGACTGCCGAAGGCAAGACTAAGGAAGAGGCCATTATGCTAATTAACCATAAAGAGGCACTACGATTTATTCTTGACAATACTGATTATTTGCAAGTGCTATCACTTAGTCACATTGAGGACATACACGCTCTGCTTACAAAGGATCTATCGGTTGACAAGGGCATACGTCATCGCCGTGTGGGTATTACAGGCACCAACTATCATCCGCTTGACAATGAATTCCAAATTCTTGAAGCCATTCACGATACATGCGAATTGATAAATGGTAAGGATAATGTCTTTGAGAAGGCCTTGCTGACTCTAGTCCTATTATCTTATATACAAGCATTTAGCGATGGCAACAAGAGGACTGCTCGCATCACAAGCAACGCAATACTCATAGCAAATGGATACTGCCCATTGAGTTTTAGAACCGTCGATTCTGTCGATTACAAAAAGGCTATGCTCATTTTCTACGAGCAGAACAACCTTTTTGCTTTCAAACAAATATTCATGCAGCAATTTGAATTTGCTGTGAGCGAATATTTTTGATTCATCACCACAACCCCATCGTTCAACAACTTAAAGAAGAAAAAATGAAAAATTAAATATATATTGTTGCCTCTAGCAGCTGTCACATTGATTATTATAATTGTTTTTGCAATTAATCTATGTTCTTCACTTGATGAAATAGGTAAACCGTTAGAGAAGAGCAAAGAGTTTATTTATAATCATGACACAATTTATATCAAGTCAGAAATATGGGGACTTACCAGTGATCATGTGCAGATTTCTGTTACTGATAAAAGAGGAGATTTGAATTTGACTTTTTATTATTCCGAAATTTTCTATAGCATTAAAAATGACAGCTTGATTTTGTATGCTCCCATGGGCACGATGGCAGATTCATCCCACTATAATAAAGACAAAGTCAAAATCGTAGATTTACAGAATGCCAGCGAGATATATGATATGAGTACAAATCATAAAAAACTTGGCATAGAGAGATATTCTGCTTATAACAAGTAAGGTCCCTTTCCCCACTTCCCTTTCCCCTGATTTTTGATTCTCAAATATTTCCACTATTTTTGCGACTTCATCGATAACACAATCACATTCGGCCATGAGGAAAATTTTCTTAGTGATATTGGTTTTTACATTTGTTCATCTGATTGTTTCGGCAATTGAGAGAGAACAATTTATTATTGACCATAAAGTCGGCGAAGTTGAGTACAAAGATATTACTATTCTTCATTATAAAGCCCACAACCATTTTCAGCATTATTACGCTTTGGTTGATAGCGACACGGCTCTTGTGATTTCTTTACGTTCTCAACAGGTTGATACCATGGTTGGCAAAACAATAAAGGAGGTGCCTTTGCGTCAGTTGCATTCTTATAAAATTCCATTTTGGGCAGCTGAAACCAACAATTTGAATATAGGATATTTTAATTGCAAAGGTGATACTATTTATTTCGACCATGTAAAGAATAAAATCTATCTACAAGATGATAAGAGAATAAAGATTTTAAAATGGAGAAAAACAGTAACGCCCGAAGGTGATACAATTGAAGTGTCGTAAGAATACCCAACTAAAAGGAGGAAAGCTCTCGGGAGCCTTCAGTGCGATTCCATTCTTAACAACTTAAACAAGAAAAAATGAAAAAGAAAATAATAATAATACTTTTAGTAGCAGTATCATTAATTGGAGTATTTCTTTTGATGAACGATAATATATACTTTGGAGGAAAGGATGTAAAAGGGATATATGTTGACGAAGGACTAAGAATAGCGACTGACAACCATTGGGACATTAATTATTGCAATCTGCTTGATAATGCTATAGATGGTGACAATAAAAGCATACGAGAACTGTCACTCCTGGATTATTCGGGGGATGGAGAACCTTCTTATGATCATGGAAATGTTTTAGTTAAACTTATAGACTGTATCGGTGAAAAAAAGTTCATTTCAGCTTTAGGAAATAATTTGAGTACAAAAGAGAGAAATTCTATTAGAGACTATCTTTTAGTAGGATTAGAATATGGCGACACAAAACATAAAAGTCAAAAGATAAACGATGCTTTCCCATTAGTTGACAATTTTTTGTTTACAGGTGATTAAATAGCATTGTTCAATAGTTTAAAAGAAGAAAAAATGAAAAAGAAAATAATTCATGTTATCATGCATTTATTGATGGTTTCCTGTTTAATTGCTTGCACTGAAAACCATCAATTTAAAATTGAAGTTTT
>CADAAI010000023.1 GCA_902785925.1 uncultured Bacteroidales bacterium | reverse complement strand
AGTTAAGCCTCACCACGCCGATGGTACTGCGAAAGTGGGAGAGTAGGTAATCGCCCCCTATGGGAGGCCCAGAGAAATCTGGGCCTCTTTTTTTATACTATTAAACCCAGTGCTTGTTTTGGTGTCAAACTATTATAACCCATTGCAATAAAAATATTGAAGATAAGATATGAGAAAATTTCAACTTCTGACATCGTTGCTACTTTTGTGCGCTTGTTTTCAATTAATCCAAGCTGCCAATAATGATGTTCAATCATCAGATGAGTCAGCTACTCTTCCCCAATCGAAGGCTATTCGTCCTTATGCTCGTAATGTGGCGCGCGTGATTCAGGACTTTGAACAGGCCCATGCTCGCAAACATCAACGTCCTGAGAAGTTTGCGGCAATAGCAACTGGTCGTAATGACCAGAGTCTGTTGTGGGTGAGCACTTTTGATGAGAGTTATGGATGTCTCTTCTCTAGTGCTAATGGACGATTAGAACGTCTGCTAAATGTTGGTTATAATGCTGATGGCGAGCATGTAGATCTTGCTTTCCGCAATGGTGTAATGATAGTAACAAATAGTGATGCAGCGGGCAATATCGTTGGGGCGCAATTCTATCGTTTTGCCGATGGAGTACTTGATCCTGTGGGTTTCAGTATGCGTGCAGTCGATGGACGTGAGGTTTATGTTGATAGCAAGGGCAAGGAGATTAAGGCCACTAAGGTGCAGAAGGAGCTTGACAAGGGGCTTAAGAAGAGCGAAATGGCTCAAGTGATTAATTCAGAGACATTACAGTGGATACCTTTCCGCAAGATAGGTAATTATATAGATGCTCAGGACGATATCACGCTCTCGCAACTACCCGTGCTCACCTATGCTAGCTATGGTAAGAACGAGTTTGCGACACGCGCAGCGACAATGCTGCCTGTTGAGAACTATAACCATATTGTCTTCAAGAAGCAGATTGGTGATGCTTCAATCAAGAGTGTTGATCAGAGGAATGCGGTTTACGAGCTCAACGACCCAAAGGTTATCAAGACCATGTTCCGTGGTTATAAGGATAACGAACTTTTCCCAATTCTTGCTACCGATGAGTATCTTAGCACACACAGGATGATGCCTTTCAGCCGTTGGAAGTATCCCGAGCGTGTGACGCCAATGGAACACGAGAAGCAGCAGGCTGTGAGTGAGCATTATGGTGGTATGACGGTGAAGAATGCACGTTGGCTTGCCAACCTTGAAGAGAGTGATCGAATACTTTATGCCATTGAATTTAAGGCACAAGGCGACTTGTCGCTGGCAGTGATTGCTTGCTTCATAGGCAATCGGTTGGTATCAACATTTGAGCAGTGGGCAATTGCCGAGAAAGGCCGTGGCTGGTTGTGGACACCTGGCGACAAGGGCGACTTCATGAACGCATTGCCCGAGCTTCAGGGATTGGCTCTCACTGATGAAGGCTTCGAGTTATATATGAGCCAGATGGTAGGTGAGCGCCGTCATATGATAGTGCTGCGCGAGGTGGGCACAATGTTTATCGAACTTATAGACCAGGAATTCTAAATTAATTCATAATTCACAATGGCATTGATACAGAATTGATTGCCTATTGTTTGTCTACTTGATGTTAAGGATTTTATGAGTCTGGAGTGACAATCGCCATTTGGGATTGTTAAGCACGGCTTTTACACATGCTTCCATGTTGATTTGTTGCTGTTCAACGTCATCAACGTAGCATGGTTGCAAGAAGCGGTGATGTGCATTGATGTGGTCATATTGGCTCAAATCTTGTCCTAGGTAAACCACCTTTAGTTCGTTGCAGTAGGTGAGCACACATGGCAGCGAGTCACCACCGCTGAACGCCTCTTTCGGTGATAGTGTAACCCAATCGATGCCATCGGGCAGCGGTCTAGTGCCGTTAGTTTCGATGGCGATTTTTTTGCCCGTCATTTTAAGGGCTTTGAGTAGAGCGTCATCAAGGAAAAGTGACGGTTCGCCACCAGTTAGCACAATGAGTGGCACGTTGGGGTAGCGCATCACTTGATCCACAATCTCTGGCGCCGACATCATTCTGTGTCTATGGTGGGCTGTGTCGCAAAATGTGCAGTTCAGATTGCATCCACTGAAGCGGATGAACACGCTTGCAGTGCCGGTGTTATAGCCCTCGCCCTGAAGCGAACAGAATATTTCGTTAATGGGATACAAACTTATGTTTTAAATAATGAGGAACAAGTAAAAAGTAATCTTGAATCAGTTACTCGTCTTTAACGTAGGATGCCATGTTGTCGCGTGACTCCCACACGTCGGCGCGGTAGCAGTTGGGCACGGTCTCAACTACCCAGTGAGCAATGTTCTCGGCAGTGGGGTTGAACTTGAGCACCTCGTTCAGGTTCTTGTGGTCGATGCGGTTGTGGATGAGTTTCTTGATTAGCGTGAAGTCACACACGAGTCCGTTGCTGTCGAGTTCGCGGGCCTTGCAGTAAACCTTAATAATCCAGTTGTGACCGTGCAGGTTCTCGCACTTGCTCTCGTAGTCAAGATAGAGCTGGTGGCACGATGATATTTCAAGAGTTTTTTCTACGTAATACATAGTTGTTATTTATTAGTTGTTAGTTATTAGCTTTCGTAGGGGGTGGGATCGGGGATGCCTGCTTCGCGCAGAGCTTCCATGCGCTCGCGACAGGTGCCACACTTGCCACAATGTTTCTCTCCGCCCTTGTAGCACGAGTAGGTCATTGCGTAGTCTACACCTAGAGCTTTGCCATGCCGTGCGATGTCGGTCTTGGAGAGGGTGGTGTAGGGTGCGAACACCTCTATGCCTTCGTAGGTGCCGTGCTGCATAGCCATCGACATGGCGTCGATGAACGACTTTCGGCAGTCGGGATAGATGGTGTGGTCGCCAGCATGGTTGGCAATCATCACACGTTGCAGGCCGTTGCTCTCGGCAATGCCGCAAGCAATGGCGAGCATGATTCCGTTGCGGAAGGGCACAACCGTTGCCTTCATGTTTTCGTCATCGTAGTTTCCCTCGGGGATGGCATCGGGGCTCTCAAGCAGTGCGCTCTTAAAGTAGCGATGCATAAAGTCTAGCGGTATGATTAGGTGCTTAATACCCAACGCCTGACACTGCTTGACGGCATACTGCTGCTCGCGGTGGTTCTGTGTGGAGCCGTAGTCGAAAGTGATGGCCATGGCTATCTCATCGCGGTACTCATGTAGCATAGTGCATGAGTCCATACCTCCCGAAAGGATTATAACTGCATCTTTTGCCATATTGTTAAGTTATTTGCAGTTATTGAAACTTTCTAAGCGGCGTTGCTTCACAATATCTTGATGCTCTTCATCGCCATAGTTGGCAAAGGGTACAATGGCGATGCCTCCTCGTGGGTTGAAGTAGCCTGTAACCTCCAGGTATCGTGGATCCATGAGCTTGACCAGGTCTTTCATGATGATGTTCACGCAATCCTCGTGGAAGTCCCCTTGGTTGCGGAAGCTGAACAGATAGAGCTTCAAGCTCTTGCTCTCGACCATGCGCTGGCGAGGGATGTAGCGAATCACAATGCGACCAAAGTCGGGCTGACCAGTAATGGGGCAGAGTGCAGTGAACTCAGGGCAGTCAAATGTGACGACGTATTCGTTATCGGGATGCAGGTTCTCAAAGGTTTCTAGCACTGAGGGATTGTACTTGTCCTCATACTTTGTGCCCTGGTTGCCTAGCAGCGTGATGCCTCCGGTAGATTCTTTGTCTCGTGACATAAGAGGTAGGTGTTAAGTTATAAGTATAAAGTGTTAAGTCAAAACAATAACTCTATATTACCAAAGAGAGCCAACCTAAGCTGGCTCTCTGGAGGTTGTCCTACCCGGACTCGAACCAGGAAATGCGGCACCAAAAACCGTTGTGTTACCATTACACTATAGGACAATCTTAACATCGAGACCTTGAGATGAGTTTTATAAATTCCTTAAATGTTGCTTTTTTGTTTTGGTCATCTTTTTATTCTTTTTGGCATCTTTTTTCTCAAGTTTTTGATATGTAGACCTCTACTATATCTTTAAACTTGAATCAAAATCTGCTCAAAAATAAATAAAAATTTGACTCAAGCAATTTATAAAACTCATCTCTGAGTCCCAAATGCGGTGCAAAATTACTGCAGTTTAGCCAATCTTGCAAGTTTTTTGCCATTTTTTTTGTTTTGTCCAACGACAATTAGGGACAATATTATTTGTTATCCTTATTATTAACAATAATTGTCGCTGGAATCTTCGCCTCCAAGCCTAAAATCATACTCCCCCTTTATCCCGCTCTTTCAGCGGCAATGGGCTGCACCTCAGCATAACTCGAGCAAGCTCAGTTCTGCATTCGGTTTGCACCATTGGTCTATCTTAGAGGGGGAGCTAAAATGGTACGCATTTTAGACCCACTGCCTCTTACTTACTTTGCGATGAGCAGGAAGTAGTTCTTCTTGCCGCGCTGTGCGAGGATGTACTTGTCGTTGAGCAGGAAGGAGTTGTCGATAGTCATGTTGGGGTCGGCAATCTTCTCCTTGTTGATGCTCACGCCTCCGCCTTGTGTCATCTTGCGCATCTCACCCTTGCTGGGGAACACGGCGGCATCGTCGGTGAGCAGGTTGATAGCGGGAACACCAGCGGCGAGAGCGTCGCGGCTTACCTCGAACTGTGGCACACCTTCGAATACCGACAGCAGAGTCTGCTCGTCAATCTTGTGCAGGATGTCCTTAGCCTTGTTGCTGAAGAGAATCTGCGAAGCCTCAACAGCCATCTCATAGTCTTGTGCCGAGTGTACCATAGTGGTGATTTCCTTGGCGAGTCGCTTCTGCAATGGTCGCAAGCCTGGGTCGCGTTCCTGCTCTTCCTCAAGGGCTTTGATCTCGTCTTGTGGCAGGTCGGTGAAGATCTTGATATACTTGGCAGCGTCGGCGTCGCTCACGTTAAGCCAGAACTGGTAGAACTTGTAGGGCGAAGTACGCTCTGGGTCGAGCCACACATTGCCACTCTCGGTCTTGCCAAACTTACCACCATCGGCCTTAGTAATGAGTGGGCAGGTGATGGCATAGGCTTCGCCACCGTTGATGCGACGGATGAGCTCGGTGCCTGTGGTGATGTTTCCCCACTGGTCGCTACCGCCCATCTGCAAGCGGCATCCTTCGTGCTCATAGAGATAGAGGAAGTCATAGCCCTGGAGCAGCTGGTAGCTGAACTCGGTGAACGACATACCGTGGTCGGCATTGGCGGCAAGGCGCTTCTTGACGCTGTCCTTTGCCATCATGTAGTTGACGGTGATGTGCTTGCCAATGTCGCGAATGAAGTTCAGGAAAGAGAACTCCTTCATCCAGTCGTAGTTGTTGACTAGCACAGCGTGGTTGGGTGCGTCGCTGTCGAAGTCAAGAAAATGTGCGAGCTGTTTGCGAATGGCTTCCTGGTTGTGGCGAAGTGTCTCCTCGTCGATGAGCTTGCGCTCCTGCGACTTCATCGAGGGGTCGCCAATCATACCAGTAGCGCCGCCAATCAATGCGATGGGGCGGTGGCCAGCACGCTGGAAGTGCTTGAGCATCATAATGCTCACTAAGTGGCCAATGTGAAGCGAGTCGGCGGTGGGGTCGATGCCCACATAGGCGCTCGTCATCTCTTTATTAAGTTGTTCTTCGGTGCCAGGCATTATGTTGGCAATCATCCCGCGCCAAGTTAATTCTTCTACAAAGTTCATAGTAAAATATGCATTATTAGTGAGTATTCTTTTATTACGGGTGCAAAGGTACGAATTTTTTTGTTAGGGAGAGTGGAGAGTGGAGAGTGGAGAGTGGAGAGTGGAGAGTACAGAGTTCCTTGAGGCTCTAAAATCTTTATGGTGCTTCGCACTAAAATTTGGTTTCGGATTGTAAGCGATTTCTAAGAATGCATAATTCACAATGCACAATGCACAATTTGGGCTAACGCCGCAATGCATTTTCAGGTGAGAGGGAAGAGGTGAGAGGAATTCAAGTTCATAGTTTAGAGTTTTTAGTTATTAGTAATTAGTTGTTAGTTTTTGGACTCGGTTGGCTCGATTTTGCCACTCCTGCGGAGTGGAAATTGGTGCGCTACGCGCTAAAATTATTGTGGTGCTTCGCACTAAAATTTGGTTTCGGATTGTAAGTGGGGATTTTGGGAAAGAGGGAAAAGTGGGACACTTTTGAAAATAAATTTTGGGTTTCATGGGATGATTGGGACAAGTGGGACAAAAATGGAAAATTTTTATTTAATCTCACAAAGTTGCACCTGACGGTGTCGCAAAGCCTGCTTATGCAGAAATTTTGAAATATGGAATCAGTTGACTCACCTGACTCACCTGACTCACGTGACTCAGCTTAGTCAGGTGAGAGGGAAGTGGGGAGAGGTGAGAGGGAATGCGCATGGTGGCGTTTGAGACTGGGTGGGACACTTTTGAAAAATATTTTTGGTTTTCATGGGATGATTGGGACAAGTGGGACAAAAATGGAAATTTTTTTTAATCTCACAAAGTTGCACCTGACGGTGTCGCAAAGCCTGCTTGCGCAGGAATTTTTAAACATGGGAATCAGTTGACTTTTTTCAGGAATAAGAGAAAACATCGCATCAAATTGTAATGAACAGCGTGCATGCGCTGCAATACACAAACTACACCATTGCTTCTTAAGTGATGTGGGGGTGGCAGAATGTCAAAGAGCGCTTAATACAATGCACAATTCTTAATGCATAATGCACAATTGCGTTAGATGCAGACATCAATAATGCAAAATGGCATTGAGGTTAGAGCAAAGGTAATAGTGGTAGGGCTTGTAAAACAATATCAAAACCGCCAAGAGTGACAGCCTCTTGGCGGTTTATTTGTATCATTTTTATGTTGAGTGGGTTATTTGAGGATTTTATCGGTGGAGCGGGTGCCGTCGGTGTAGGTTGTGACGCGGATGTTCACACCGTCAAATGGCTCGGCACTTTCAATGCCTGCAAGGTTATAATAACGCACGTTTGCCACCTGCTTGTCGCCTGCAACTGTGGTGATAGCGTTGGGATTTTTTAGTTCTTGTGCTTCGTCATAAAGGCAGCCTTGATAAACAAGTTCTCCATTCTCGTAAACAGCAGAGAGTCCAGTCATTATAAAACCGAAAGGATAATCTGGAACAAGAGAACTTACACCCGTTTCGAAGTCACAGTATGGCTTAAGTAGGTCGCCATACCTGCAATCAACGCCAATGCCTTCAATTACTTTTAATTCAAAGCAATCAATATCATGTTCTGCATCATAGTTGATATGATAACCATTGCGCATGGTACCTCCAACCTCAACAGTAAATAATTCATAACTTTGTTCACCATAGTTTCCATGGCCAAACTGATATGAATAGGCAGCTTCATCTGGCATGAAATAAAGCTTGTTGAAATCATAAATATTGATATAATAAGGCTGATTATAATAATCAGTGTATGATACAACTTTATTATCCTCTTTCACATGAGCTACCAAATATGGCTCTTGTGCCACACCATTTTTGTCATAATTTGTACGGTAGAGCATATGGCCATATTCAGATTCTCCGTTGAACTCAAGACAATATATATCTGCCATGTCAACATGAATTCCTAATGCGGAGTTATACACTACATACTCCCAAACCACTCCCTCACGAACGAGGGGTACATATTCATTTTCTTCGGCGCTTGCGCTGGTCATTACTAGTAGACCCAACAATAAAAATGTAATCTTTTTCATAATCGTTATTAGTTTTTGTGAATTAATAATCTTTTTGTTAATTATTATGATTCCAACTGCAAATATAAAGTGTTAGAATCAAGTTGCCAAGTATTTAGTCAACATATTGCGTCATTTCCACCTTTGCGCCACGCTCGGCGGTGAAACTTTTCACAATCTCTATGTTTCCAGCCTCTATCTTGACATTGGCCCCGTTCTGGAACACGCAGCCGTCAATCGCCACTTTGCCAGGAGTCTTCACGTTGAAAGTGCAATTTACTTGCCGTAGCCGTTGATTTTGCGGAATTTGTTTGGTGAGTAACCGAGGTGTTTTTTGACGTATTTTCCAAAGAATGAGAGGTTATCGAAGCCTAGTTGTTGTGCTATCTCTTTAATGCTCAGGGTGCTGTAGAGAAGCAGTTGCTTGATGTGCCCGGTAGTGTTGAGCGAGATGAGTTCGCTAGCTGTCTTTCCCTCGTGAGTGCGGCAGATGCTGGTGAGGTACTTTGACGAGACACAGAGTTCGTCGGCATAGTCCTTGACGCTTCGCTGGCTACCGTTGCTCTTGGCGAGCATGAGTACGAAACGGTGAAAAATCTTGTCGCCCTGACGCATCATTGCCATGTCGCGCTCCTCGCCATAGTGGCTGGTGAGGTTGGCTATCATGTCAAGGACGTAGGCACGCAACAGGGTGCGCATCGATTCCTTGTCGCTGGAGCCAACTCCTGGATGCTCCATCTTGAAAACTGCCAGTTCGTAGTATCGACTCATGAGTTCCTTCTCCTCGGGGGAGAAGTGAACAACAGGGTTGTGCTTGAAATAGATGAAGGCCTCAAACACGCTCTTTGTCACGAATGTGATGCCGCCTTCCAGCGAGATGCAAACTATCTTGCAGCTCATGTCGTGATCGTAACTTATGTCGCTCACCACGCTCTGCACGTCGATAAGCAGGCCGTCGTTGGCACCGATGTCATAGCGCACAGAGTTAACCTTCATCGACAAGTGGCCTTGTGTGCAATGGATCATCGCTACAAAGTTAACTTTGAATACTTTAGATAGGGTGGCAACCGAGCGTATGTCGTCGGCAAATCCTATCTCGCCGTCAAAATACTTAACATGTGCCGAAAGCATAGGCACATCGTTAAGGTTGATTTGCTGTATTCCCGTTTCTGGCATTGCAAAAGATTTTTTTAATAGAGGGCTTTCTTGGTTTATTTCAACGATTAGCGAATGCAAAGTTACACACTTATTTGGCATCATCCAACACAAAGATTGGTTAAATAATCTTTTTTCGTACTCAATTGTAGTATTTTTTCTTGTGGGTTGGCAAGTAAAGCATTACTTTTGTGGTGGATAAATCATTCAACAACTATAGAATATGGAAATTATCAGCAAAGGCAAAATGGTGGAAATCGCCTACAAGATTTTCTTGGTAGATAGTGAAGGCGACACCTTGGTTTATGAGTTTACAGCCGACAAACCCGACCGCTTCGTGTTTGGTCACGAGCTGGGCATGCTCGAGTCGTTCACATCTCATCTTGAGGGCCTTAAGTCAGGCGACGAGTTCGACTTCATTCTCTCACCAATCGAGGCGTTTGGAGAGCGTAATCCCGACCTTGTTCAGGTGCTTGACAAATCGCTCTTTGTTATCGATGGAGAGTTTGACAGCGACCGTGTGTTTGAGGGCGCTTTCGTGCCTATGATGACAAGCGACGGCATGCGCATCGAGGGAATCGTCAAGGAAGTGACCGACAACACTGTGACCATCGATTTCAACCATCAGCTTGCAGGCGAGACAGTGAAATATGCTGGCAAGGTGATCAATGTGCGTGAGGCCACTGAGGAGGAGAAGAACCCACCACGTCATCAGTGCGGTGGTTGCGGCGGTGGCGAATGTGGCGGCTGCAACGAAGGTGACTGCGACAAGGAAGGCTGCGGCAAAGACCATGACGGTGATTGCTGCTGCAAGGGCGACAAAGACCACGATGGTGATTGCTGCTGCAAAGGCGATAAAGCCTAGTGCGCACCATTACGGAAAGAAACAGGGCGAGCATCGCATGATGCCCGCCCCTTTTTCTTTTAGGTGAAGATGATTATTGCATTACCTTCTTGGTGGTAACAGTGCCGTTCTTGTAGGTTGTGCGCACAATGTTCACACCGTTCTCCAAGCTGCTAACGCGGCGACCATCGATAGTGAAAATCTCGGTAGAGAGAACCTCGTCGCCAGTTTTTATCTCGTTGATAGCGCTAGTCTCGCCAGCGATGTCGACGCACATTACAAACATGCCTCCCTCGCCATCCTTGCCATAGTCGGGCTCTTGAGTGTAGAAGATGTAGGCGTTATGGTCGTCATATACAACTGAGAATCCACTCGACTTGAAGTCGTCCTCGCAAATCTGCTTACTCCAAAGAACACCGCCATCATCATCCATCTTCAGCACCATGAAGCTAGCGCCGTTCCAGCTTGTGCATCTGCCATAGAGCACTACCCAGCCGTCGGCCGCGGGAATCACTTTCACAGGCTTGTAGCCCCAAGAGTTTGTTGTCTCGATTGTGAGGCCATAGATGTTGTCGTCAACCCAATAGTAGAGGTTGTTGTCGTCGACAACGTTAACGTTCAAGCGATACTCCGATGCCGAATAGGCATACTCCCATGCCACGAAAGCACGATCTTCCTTAACGCCCATTGCTGCAGGACCGGCATCGCCATCGATGTTGCCAGCCAAGGTCACGGGGTCAAAAGAATGTGAACCGTCGGGACCAACGAAGTTGGCTACCTGATAGCCATAGAAGTCGCTCAAAACTCTGTAGGACAGGAGCAGGATGCCATAGTCATCGACCTCGGCGAGAGGTGTAGCAACATACATGCCAGTAGTTATGGGTCTCTCCTCAATCACAACAGGATCGTTCCACACATTATTCAAGTTCGCATCGATCATTTGAGCTTCAAGACCGAAATCCTTGTTGTCATATACGAGATAAACCTTGCCGTCGGCTGAGGGTTCCATCACGAGAATTTTTGAATCCAGCTCCAATGGGTTCTCGCTGGCTACAGTGCCATCATTGTTGAAGAGATGCAATAACCACTTGGTTTCGGTTACCATTACCGAGTCGGGCATGTTAGGGTTCCAAGGCGTTGGAGTCCAGTTGTCCTCGGTAGCTTTTTCCTTGTAATATTCAGAGTGATTGACTGCGGCATAGATGTTGTTGCCACTCACGCATAACACTGGAGCGATGTCCTCAACCGACAGTGCATTTTCATGTATCTGTCCACCAGGGAACAAGATGCCATCGGCGTCCCACACAGGTTGGCCGTCCTGAGTGTAACGATAGAGATAGGTCTCGGCAAACTCCTCGTCAGGATCATTGCGTATATCGGTATAGGCCATGATGATGTCACCGTTTGGAGCAAGTTTCATTCCATAATCGGTAGTCCAAGTGCGAGTGCGCTTGTCACAAACAATAATGCCTTCGTCGCCAAACTGGGCATTACCCTCGGCATCAAAGACCTGAAGATGCAGCTGATAGGAGAAAATATCATTCACACGCTCTGAGCGAAGCCAAGTGAGGATAATCTTTCCGTCATCGGTCCTGACAGTTTTCATTTGCGTTTGCCAAGCAGTTCCTTCGGCGTCTAGTCTGATTGCTTCGGTGTCGCTAGGCTGCCAGTTTGCCATCATCGAGCCCACACAAAGCAACATCATTGCTAATGTAAAGATCTTTTTCATACGCGTTATTTTTAATGGTTTATAATGGAAAATTATTATTTTTCAGAACTAAATTATGCCTTTTGGTGCAAAAATAATAAAAGTAATGGTATTAATATGCAAATGTAGTACATTTTTTTGTAAACACGCATCTTTCCAATTCTTTTTTTTAAAAAAGAACCAGGATAAAATTTCGTGTTGATGTGTGGGTGGCCCCAGTTTCTTGGGGGGAGTTCTATTCTTTTTCCTGTTGCGGGGTGTTGACAGTGAGTGATATGAGCTCGAGTCGTGCCCCATTTTTCTTGTTGATGCGGATGGTGTAATTGTCGATGATGTGCTCCTCGCCTTGATTGGGAATCATCTCGATGCGGTTGACTATGTAGCCAGCAATGGTTTGGTAGTCATCGCTTTCGGGCAGGTCGAGGTCGAACATCTCGTTGATGCGCTCAATCTCCATGCGTCCTGAGAATTCGTAGGAGTTGTCGCCAGTCTTGCGAGCGACCAGCTTGCGGCGGTCGTGCTCGTCCTCGATGTCGCCAAAGATTTCCTCGACGAGGTCCTCGAGAGTGACCATACCGGCTGTTCCTCCAAACTCATCGACCACGATAGCCATGCTCTTCTTCTCCTTGAGCAGGTTTTGCATCATCTTCTTGGCGAGCATTGTCTCGGGGGCAATGATTACGGGCTTTATTTGATCCTTCCAATTGACGTCGGAAGGCTTGAACATCTCGCTCACCTGGATGAATCCAAGCACATTGTCGATGTCGTCGTGATAGACCACGAGCTTGGAAAGACCAGAGCGTGTGAAAAGGTCGATGAGCTGCTCACGGCTAGTCTCGGCAATATCGACTCCCACAATCTCGTTGCGTGGAATCATGCAGTCGCGCAGTCGCGTGTCGCTGAAGTCGAGAGCGTTCTCAAAGAGTTTCACCTCTCGCTCCACCTCCTTATTCTCGTCCTCAATTTTGTCGATGTTCTCTTGCAAGTAATCGTCGAGCTCGCCCACTGAGATGAGGCGAATCTCTTTTTTATCGTTCTTGATGCCAAAAATCCTCATAAGCACTGTTGATAGCCATGATGTGAACATCGAGATGGGGTAGAGCAGCAGGTAGAGCATGAGCAGTGGCACAGCGAAGATGCGGAGCGACTTGTTGGGGTTGATGCGGAACGTGGTTTTGGGAACAAACTCACCCATCACAAGTACGATAGCTGTGGAGATGATGGTTTGAACAAGGAGTATTAGAGCTTCGTTATTGCCTAGCCATTCCTCTAAAGGTGCCTTAAGTAACCAGGCAATACCAATACCGTAGATTACATGCACAATGTTCTGCCCCACGAGCATCGTTGAGATAAATGTCTCGCGATGTGTGTAGAAGATGTTGAGGATTTGGCTCACAAGCCCACCCTTGCTGATGTCGATTTCGGCTTTAACTTTATTAGAAGATATGAAAGCAATTTCCATGCCCGAGAAAAATCCCGAGAGCACGAGAGCTGTGATTGTGAGTGTGAGATATGGAATGAGTTGGTCCACGAGAGAGTAGGTTATAAGTGTTAAGAAGTAAGTATCAAGTAATAAGTAACAAGTAGCAAATGATTAGAAGTTAGAATGATGGGAGCCTGGTGTCGCTCACTGGGATGATGGCCTGGACCTTGCGCACTGTGTATTTTGTCATCTTGTCGTTGGACTCGTAACCATATCCCTCGAGCAACTTGTCTTGCGACTGCATCCTGATGAATGACTCGCTATAGTATTTGTTGGCCTTTCGGTCCCAATACATCTGGTTAGTCTCGATTTTGCCGCCTTCGGCATTGGTGATGGTGACCATGCCGTTGAGGCTCCACAGGGCTTTTTCCTCGTCGTAGTAGGCGCTGTCGCATGTGATTTCACCGCCAATGTTATCGTGAATGGTGATGTTGCCCACCAAGTTGAGCATTCGCTGATTGCGGTCGTAGTGAGCCGAGTCGCACTTCATTGACATCTTGACGGTGAACGCCGAATTGTTGTCAAGTTCCTCGGCGATGAGTCCGTCGGGGAAAGTCCAGTGTGGACTCTCCATATTCTCGTAGGCGAGCCATGTCTTGGTGGTAATGCGATAGCGAGTGTTACCCGAGTCGCTGAGCAGCGTCTGCACGTTGTGCGACACCATAGTGGGAGTATTGTTAGGGTCGATTTCGATGTCGGTAGTTGTGCCAACATCGTCCTTACAGCCAGCGGCTATAAGTATCATAATAACTATTGCAATAATAAAATAGTATCGACTTTCCTTCATTGTTGCTAATGTGCAACCTCCTTGATTGATAAATTTACTGAACGCTTACCTAATCTTGTTCTTCCAGAACCACATCTCATTGAAGTTGACGCTCAGGGTGATGTTGAGATAGTCCTCCTTGATGAGACTTGTGGGTGCTGAGTAGCGGTGTTTCCATTCCACTCCCAGGTTGACGCGTGTCTTGTCGCTTCCCAGAGCTGGGAACGAGAAACCGATGCCCATGCCATAGTCGCGCACTTTGTTGCCGCTGACGTTCATGTAGTCGTTGTTGTAGAATGCGCCAATGCGGTAGGTCATGCGGTTGAAGTAGTTGCCTCGTGGGTTGGGAATGTAGCTCATGCCAGCTGCGATTTTCCAACGGTCGTTCCACTTGGTTGTGGGCACCTCGAAGTAGTTGAGTGGAGTGTATTTAGCTTTTGACCACTGCTGGTAGGTATAGTCGACCTCTACAGTGAATCGGTTGTCGTAGTTATAGCTTATGCCGGCTCCAATAGCCATTGGCAACTCATAGTTGCCCTTCATCGACATGTTTGCAATTGTGTCATACACTACCACCCTATTGCCATGGCTGTCAACTACGACATCTTGGCTAATATCGGCCTTTTGTCCTAAGGCGGTGCCATGCATCGCCTTCTTGGGAGAGAAAGTGGCACCCAGCACGATGCGGCTCTTGGGCGAGATGTTGAAGCCGTACTGAAGACCCAGGCGCATGTTCCAGTCGCGAACCTCGAGTGTGCGAGTGAATTGTGAAGTGTAGACTTGCGATACGTTGGTGGTGTTAGTGATGGTGCCAAACAAGTAGGAGAAGTTGGCGCCAATCGATAGACCTTTGAATGGCTCGTAACCAACGCCGGCAAAGAGTTCGCTCAGACCACCTGCGCCGATGCGGGTGTCGTTGAAATTGTCGGTTTCTCCACCAAAGCTGTAGCCCACGCCCGAGAAGGGCACAACGCCTATGGCGCCACCCAGCCTCTTGGCGAGCCTGAATTCCATAGTGATGTAGTCGAGGCCACCGCCCAGGTTATATCCTTCCTTATCTCCTTCCTTCGACCAGCAGTTGGTGACATCCACTCCAAGGTCCCACAGGAAAGTTAGAGAGTCGACCTTAGCGTAGCTGGCAGGGTTCATAACGTTGATTTGTCGTCCGCTCTGCATGGCATATCCCACACCGCCCATTGCGCGTTGAGAGCCTGTTGCGTTGTCGTTGAGGATACCAAATCCCAATTTAGAATAAGGGGTGTTGACGGGCTGCGCCAACATTGCCAATGCGCTCGAAGCAACAGTAATAGCCAATATTATGTGTTTTATACTTTTCATTTCGGTTTATTAAATTTATACCAAAGTGCAAAGTTAATAAATAGTTTTTAGTTATTAGTTGTTAGTAAATAGTTTTTAGAAAATTGACGTTAGATTTTTGGTTTTTTAGATTTTGAGAGCGTGATTGGCTACTTGCCGGTGAGTTTAGAGAGCATGAGAGTGGCATAGATTTGCAGCACAGCGCCTGCCAGCAGGAAAGCGACCCAGCTCTTTTGCATCGCTGCATCGGGGATAAACAGACATGCCGCCGAGACGCAGTAGAGCACCCCCGACCACACATTCATGCGTGCAAGCCTGCGCACTCGCAGCGAGTTGCCGGGCTTGGGCATTAGCACTTGCGCCAGCAGTGTGAGGGCTGCCCCTGCGGCATAGGCGTAGCGTAACCATGGCCAGTTAAACCCCACGATGGGCAGGATGGCCGTTACCATTAGAATCACCATTGCTGCGATGAGCAGCATGCTAGCTTTTTTCTCGTTGATAGTCTTCATAATGTTGTATCAAGGGATATCGGTGATGAATACTTCTTCATTGGTGCGTTTCATGTTGTATTGCTCACGTGCAATCTTCTCGAGGGTCTCCTTGTCGGTGTTGAGCTCCTGGGTCTTGCGAATGTAGTACTGGGCTGAGTCCTCTTGAACCTTTATCTCGGCCTTGATCTTATCGATTTCCTGTTGCTGCTTCGAGATTTCCCGGTAATTGTTCTCGCCAAAGAACAGCAGCACCACAATGAATGCGATGAAGATGATGAAAGGGATGCTGAGCCACAATGGAATCCACTTGGGGCGCTTGATTTTCAAATTCATAATTACTAAAAAGTTACTCGTTTTTTACTGGAGTGCGAAATTACAAATTTATTCTCTATTGACCAACATGAGAGCGCACGTTTAACAAATTTTCTACAACGCGATTTTAGAGTAGGTCGGGACGCAGGCGCTTGGTGCGCTCGAGAGCCTGCTGCATTTTCCACTCCTCGATTTTGGCGAAGTTACCACTGAGCAGGATTTCGGGCACCTGCCACCCATTAAACTCGGCAGGGCGTGTGTAGACCGGTGCCTCGAGCAGGTTGTCCTGGAAAGAGTCGTTGAGCGCGCTCTGCTCGTCGCCAATGGCTCCGGGAATAAGGCGAATCACAGCGTCGGCAATTACGGCTGCAGGGAGTTCACCGCCAGTGAGCACATAGTTCCCGATGGATATTTCGCGAGTGATGAGATGTTCACGAATGCGATAGTCCACGCCCTTGTAATGCCCGCACAGGATAATCAGGTTCTCGGCAAGTGACAACTGATTGGCGATGGGCTGGTCAAGGAGCTCCCCATCGGGAGATGTGAAAATCACTTCGTCGTAATTGCGCTCGCTCTTGAGCTGCTCGATGCATCGGAACACAGGTTCAATCTGCATAACCATTCCTGCCTCTCCGCCAAAGGGGTAGTCGTCGACCTTGCGGTGCTTGCGCAGCGACCAGTCGCGCAGGTTGTGAATGTGGAGTTCAACAAGCCCTTTGTCTTGAGCTCGTTGCACAATGCTGCAGTGCAGAGGCGACTCCAAAGCCTCGGGCATCACGGTGAGAATGTCAATGCGCATAGTTATTGTGTTTTTTGCGGAGATAACGTCATTTCTTGGGATGGTATTGCCGTGCAATGGCAGCCATCTCGATAGCAGCCTCGGCAGCTTCGGTGCCCTTGTTGCAAAGGGCTCCACCTGCACGGTCGAGTGCCTGTTGCTCATCGTCGGTGGTGAGGACGCAGAAGATGATTGGCACCTCTTGCGTGGCGTTGAGGATTGCGCAGCCTTGGGTGGCATTGTCGCACACGTAGTCGAAGTGAGGAGTGCCCCCTCTAATCACGCAACCTATCATGATGACAGCATCGTAGTTGCCGCTACGCGCCATCTGCGCTGCTGCGTAGGTGAGTTCGACAGTGCCAGGCACTCGCTGCACGGTAATGTCGTCGCGCGAGTAGCCTTCCTCAATGATGCGGTTGATGGCGCCGTTGAGCAATGGCTCGGTTACCTGGTTGTTCCATCGTGCCACCACAATAGCGACCTTGAGCTCCTGGATGTGAGGTAGATTGATTGCTATTGAGTTGTGTAATTGGGTTGACATTGGTTGGATAATCGTTGATCGTTAGAAGATGCCCTTCAAGAGGCTCATAATGTTGGTGTTCTTGTTCTTGTTATTGAGAAGGTTCTCGATTTCGATTTGCTCGTTGGTGGCGTTGAGGCGCTTAGCTAGCGGCTGGAGTGACTCCAACAACTGGTCGGCGCTCTCGCGACGGTTGGCAACCTTTCCGAGAGCCTTAGCAAGCCCTATAGAGAGCACCAGCTCCTTATGGCCCATGTGGGTGCTCACTTTCTTCTGATAGCGCAGCGCCTTAGTGTAATACTTGGCGGCGTTGCGACCGTTGCCCATTTCAAGCATGATGTCGCCCTCCTTCTTGAGCGAGTTCACCAGGTTGTTGAGCGCCTCTCGCGTCTTCTTGCTGTCGCCGTTGTTGAGCATGCTAGTGTAGAGCTTCACTTCGTCGTCGTAGTGCTTGAGCACCTCCATGAGCTGGGCTTTGGAGGTGATGATACTCGTTGAGGCCTCAACGGCATAGAGGAGCATGGGCGAGAAGCGTCGCTCATTTTTCTTTACGAGTCGCTCAAAGAGCTTTTGGCTCTTGGTGAGTTCCTTCTTGGCTCGTGCATTGTCGCCCAAGCTGTTGTGCACTGCTGCGAGGTTGTAGAGAAGCGACGCCAAGATGGCTAGGAAGTCCTCTTTCTTGCTTGTGATGTCGGCCATGCGAAGCAGAGCATTCTCGGCGGCACCCAGAGCAAGCATATAATCGCTATTGGCAATGAAGATTGTCATGCGTGCAAGCCACAGCCAGCTCACGTGAAGAGTGGGCATGTCGCTGTAGCTTTCATCGAAGACAAGCGTGTCGATGAGCGGCGCAGCCTCGTCGGAGCGCCCACTAGTGAGCAGGTGCAGGACGTGGCACAACCTTACCTCGAGAGCTGCCTCTCGGCTCATCTCGGGTAGAGTAGGCAAAGATGTTGCTGTGGGCTGCAAAAGTTCAGCAGCGACAGCTAAGTCTATTTTGAGCTTAGGGAAAGATGCTTCGATGAGTAGCGGCTTCATTTATAGTGCTATAAAGATTTATTGATGTTGTGGCAAGAATTGTGCTTTGTTGCGGGCAAACTCGGTAGTTATGCCATTATCGGGACTCTTGGCGCAGCATTGAGCGAACTCGAAAGCTTGCTGCATGAATTCCTTCCAATCGTCGTGGGTGAGAGCTGCGATATTGTTGAAACGCATGTCTTTCACAAACAATGCATAGATGAATCCTGCGATGAAACCTGCCTGCAATCCTAGGTGATTGGTAGTGTCGCTAGTGAATGGGTAGAGCTGTTTATCGCTGCCTTGATAGATGGCGGCACTCTCTCCTGAATTGATGTGAATGTAGGTGGGGCCGTAGAACTTGATGTGGTTGTTGTAAACCTTGTCGCTGTCGTGATTGGGGAACATGTTGTTGATGTCCTTGTCATGGTCGATGACAAAGGTCGAAACTTCGAAGTTCTCAAGAATGTTGGGCATTACCTTGGTGAGGTTGAACTGCGTTCCGTGTTGGAATCCTGGGAGATAGATGAGAATGGCCTTGCGGTCGCGAGCATAGGTCAATAGGTCGAAAAGACGCTCACGCTGTGGCTCGTCGATGGCATAGTAAGAGCCGAAGAGCACGATGTCGTCCTCATCGATGCGTGGCCAAATCACGTTGAAACGGTTGTCGGGGTACACGCCGTAGTTTACTATAGAGTCGGGGGCATCGTCTTGCCTGAAAATTGCCGCCAGCGGTGTTGAGCCGTCGGTGTATCGGTCAATCGACTTGGTGTCGACGTTGTGACTATTGAAGAAGTTGACAACCCAGTCGCCCACCTTGTCGGTGCAGCACTCGCTAACCATCGACACTGGTAGACCGAGTTCGCCAAGAATGGCAGCCGCGTTGCTCACTCGTCCACCAACGAACGAGCGCTCAGGGCGATTGTTATAATAAACGGTGTCTAAAATAGATTCACCTATTGCAATGATTTTTTTCATCGTGAAAAACGAATAGTTGTGTATACTTGATATTAAAATTCTCGTTAATTCTGGTTTAAAAGTTGTCTCGGCTTTTACGCCCCAGGTAGCCACCGTGGTGACGCTTGGCATAGTCTTCACGAGTGAATCCAGTAGCGTTGATGGTATTCACTACCAGCACGTCGCCCATCACGGTCATCATTGTGGTGGATGTGGTGGGGGTGAGCCCCATGGGACATACCTCGGGAGCGCCACCAGTGAAGAGGCACACATCGGCGAGCTTCGCTAGCTTACCTTCGGGATGGCCAGTAATGACTATGATTGGGATTTGGCTATAGAGTTCTTTGGTGAGCGATACAAGCGCAACGATTTCGTTGGTACGTCCCGAGTTGGACAGTAGCAGCATCACGTCACCGGGTTGCAGAACTCCCAGATCGCCGTGCTGCGCCTCGCTTGGGTGCAAGAACACGGCAGGAATGCCTGTTGAGGAGAACGTAGTGGCGATGTTGTCGGCAATCTGACCACATTTTCCCATGCCCGAAGTCACGAGTTTGCCGCCATGCTTGTGCACCTTGTCAACAATGATGTTGACGGCTTTCTCATAGGCATCGGTAACGGGAATGTTGCGCACCGCTTCACTCTCGATCCTCAGTATTTCGGTCATAGTCTTTTTAACGTCCATAGCCTATTTTTTTTCGGTATGCAAAGTTAGTGCAAGCCGAGCGAAAAACCAAATTTATTTGAGTTTTTCCAAGGCGTAGCCTAACTTCGAGGGTTTCATCCCTCAACGTAGTGCAAGCCGAGCGAAAAGCCAAATTTATTTGAGAAATTACAAGCATCGCAGTCATTACTAATCAGTGATTTTTGGCAATTAGTTGAAAATAAAGTTTTGGAAACAAAAAAAATCACTATATTTGCATCGCTTAATCAATTGTGATGAGGTGACATGAGAAACATCTCCAATGTAAGGTAAACAACAGACGCGCTATGCTTTTTGAATGTCCACAATGCGGCAAGGTAATTGACATGACCCTCGAGGAGCTCGCCTTGAGCAAGAAGGTTGTGGTGTGCCCTCAGTGCCTGAATGAATTCCTGGCTCAAGGGGTGGATATTCCTGCTTCGATGCTTCGCACCAATGTGGCAACCACTAGAGCCAGTCGCCAACTGTATTGCCATAGCTGTGGAGAGTCGCTGCCTATAGCTGGCCTTAAGTTTTGCCCCTATTGTGGTGCGTCGCAAAATCTTGCAGCGCCAGCAGCCTCGACTGCCGATAAACCTGTGGCTGCAACTGCCGAGGCAAGCACTCAGGCACTTGGCGATAAGGCTCTCAAGACCAATGAAGATCGTGCTGTTGTAGAAGACGATGCCTACGACATGATGTCGCGGTTGCCTCTCATCAGACCGCTGCCCCGCCTGCGTTCTAAGCGTGAGGTGATGGGTAGCCCATTGACCCGAGCAATCTGCTACATCCTTATCTTCATATTGATAGGTATTTTCCTATTCATTCTTTACCTCTCAAACTTTGATGAAGACGGATCGGTAGCTCGTTCAATAGGTCTGAATATTGGCGGTTAACCATATAGGTCACAGATAAAAAACAACAAAGGCGTGCATCATTGTGATGCTCGCCTTTGTAATTCTTGTGGAACGGTTCTTTCCGCTTACTTTTGGCGGAAGAAGAGGTTGATTGGTGTGCCACGGAAGTCCCACTTCTCGCGAATCTTGTTTTCGAGATAGCGCTTGTAGGGATCTTTAATCCACTGTGGCAGGTTGCAGAAGAATACGAACGATGGCACTCTGGCTTCCTTGAGCATGGTGATGTACTTAATCTTGATGTACTTACCCTTGGTTGCAGGGGGTGGAACAGCAGCGATAGCCTCTTGTAGCACGTTGTTGACCTGTGATGTTGATATGATGGTCTTGCGCTTGTTGTAGACAGCGATTGCCTCCTCGAGCACACGCAGGATGCGCTGCTTTGTGATTGCCGAGCCAAAGATGATTGGGAAGTCGGTGAAAGGAGCAAAGCGTTCACGAATGGTGTTCTCCATATAGGTGATTGCCTGCTGCGACTTCTGTTGTGCGATGTCCCATTTGTTGACGAGCACCACGAGTCCCTTGCGGTTCTTCTCGATGATAGAGAAGATGTTAACATCCTGTGCCTCAATGCCTCGAGTGGCGTCGATGAGGAGAATGCACACGTCACTGTTCTCAATAGCGCGTATGCTACGCAGAACCGAATAATACTCGATGTCCTCATTCACCTTGTTCTTCTTGCGGATGCCGGCTGTGTCGACTAGATAGAAGTCGAAGCCAAACTTGTTGAATCGCGAATAGATGCTGTCGCGTGTAGTTCCAGCGATGTCGGTCACGATGTTGCGTTCCTCGTCCATGAGCGAGTTCACAAGCGATGACTTACCAGCGTTGGGGCGTCCCACGATGGCAAATCGTGGCAAGTCTTCCTCGGGTGTGTCGTTGCTCTTCTTGGGCATGAGACGGTAAACCTCGTCGAGCAGGTCGCCAGTGCCGGTGCCGTTGATGGCTGAGATGGCAAAAGGCTGTCCCAGTCCCAGTGAGTAGAACTCGCTCTCGCCGTAGTAACCCTGGTTGTTGTCGTCCTTGTTGACAACCACAACAACAGGCTTCTTGCCACGTCGCAGAATCTCGGCCACATGGTCGTCGAGGTCGGTGACACCAGTTTTGATGTCGACCATAAAGAGAATTACGTCGGCTTCCTCGATAGCAAGGTAAACCTGCTTATTAATTTCGCTCTCGAAGATGTCATCGCTACCCTCGACCCAGCCTCCTGTGTCGACAACGCTCATCTCCATGCCGTTCCACTCCATCATGCCGTACTGACGGTCGCGAGTGGTGCCGCTGGTGTCGTTCACGATAGCCGCCCGAGTTTTGGTCAAGCGGTTGAAGAGGGTTGACTTGCCCACGTTAGGGCGTCCTACTATTGCTACTAATCGTCCCATATAGTTTATAGTTGTTAGTCGTTAGTTTTTTGTTCTTTACTAGAGAATCTAGATTTATAAAAAATCTAGAGCTTAACACTTATTACTCGATGTAGCCGAATTGGCGGAGTTTGTTCTCTTGGTTGCGCCAGTCTTTCTCGACCTTGACGTAGAGCTCGAGGAAGACGCGCTTCTCGAAGAATTTCTCGATGTCCTTTCGGGCCTCGATACCCACGTGCTTAAGTTTCTTTCCTTGGTGGCCAATGATGATACCCTTTTGGCTGTCGCGCTCAACATAGATTACAGCCATAATGTGGATTGACTTGTCGTCTTCGGTAAACTTCTCGACAATTACCTGTGTAGCATAAGGCACCTCCTTGTCGTAGGTGAGAAGAATCTTCTCGCGCACGATTTCGGTCACGAAGAATCGTGAGTTGCGATCGGTGAGAGCGTCCTTGCCAAAGTAGGGCGGGCTCTCGGGCAACAACTCCACGATGCGCTTCATGATGTTGTCGACGTTGAAGTTGTGCAAAGCACTTGTGGGGTAGATCTCGGCATGCGGTAGCAGTTCTTTCCACTGTGCCACGAGCGTTTCGAGTTCTTGCTGGCCACCTGTGAGCAGATCAATCTTGTTGATTACCAGTAGCACAGGAATTTTCTCCTTTGCTACCTTGTCGAGGAAGTCCTGGTTCTTGGTGGGCGTTTCCACCACGTCGGTGACGTAGAGCAGCACATCGGCGTCGATGAGGGCTCCACGTGAGAAGTCGAGCATCGACTCCTGGAGTTTGAACTTAGGCTTCAGTACACCTGGTGTGTCGCTGAACACTATTTGGTAATCATCGCCATTGACTATTCCCATGATGCGGTGACGTGTGGTCTGCGACTTGCTGGTGATAATAGAGAGCTTCTCTCCCACCAGCAGGTTGCTGAGCGTCGACTTTCCCACATTGGGATTTCCCACAATATTTACAAAACCTGCTCGATGCACGATAGAAAGATATTAAGTTATGAGTAAAAAAGTAACAAGTAATAAGTAAAAAGTGTTGGGCTGATGCATTTAAAAAAATGCGCCACCACTAGGCACGTTAGTGCCTTGAGTGGTAAGACGCATTTATGATTAGGCAAAGCTTTAGATAGCCCAGACGATATAGGCTGCTCCCCAAGTGAAACCAGCGCCAAAAGCGGTGAGGACAATCTTGTCGCCCTTCTTAAGGAGGTGCTTGTTCTCATCGAGACACAAGGGAATTGATGCTGCACTGGTGTTGCCGCGGTGCTGGATGTTGACCAAAATCTTCTCCTCGGCAATACCCAGACGGTCACCCACAGCCTCGATGATGCGCAGGTTGGCCTGATGAGGCACGAACCAGTCGATATTCTCGTTAGTGAGATTATTGCGCTTCATCACGTCGCGGGTGGAGGTGAGCATGTCGACAACGGCATGGCGATACACCGCGCGGCCCTCTTGATACACAAAGTGCTCGCGAGCCTGAACGGTCTCAATCGACGCGGGTTTAGCCGAGCCACCAGCCTTGTAGACTAGGTGCTCTAGGCCGCTGCCGTCGATGTGGTAGATGCCGTCGATGATGCCTTCCTCGTTGTTTTCGGTAGGCTCGATGAGCACGGCTGCTCCAGCATCGCCAAAGAGCGGACAAGTGGCGCGGTCTTGATAGTCGGTCATACTCGTCATCTTCTCGGCGACCACTAAAATAACCTTCTTGTAAAGACCCGATTTGATGTAGGCATTAGCAGTATAGGCGCCCACTACAAATCCAGCACATGCGGCCTGAATGTCGAAGCCGTAGCATTTCTTGCTTGCACCATCTAGCCCGCAGTTGTGCATGATAACCGAGGCAGTTGATGGGAAACGATAGTCGGGGTTAGAAGTTACACAAATGAGAAGGTCCACATCGTCGGGGTTGGTGCCAGTCTCGGCAAGCAGCTTTTGAACTGCCTGTGTGCCCAAGAAAGAAGAACCTTTACCGTTCTTGAGGACACGTCTTTCCTTGATTCCCACACGGGTGGTAATCCACTCGTCGCTAGTGTCGACAATGCGCGACAGCTCTTCGTTGTCGAGCACGTCGTCGGGAACATACGATGCTATGCCTGTTATCTTTGCGTTAAGCATAAAGCGTGATATTTTCTTTACTTTTAAGTGGTTTAAATAAAAGTTAGGCATGAAAATCAATCCTAAATATGTGCCTCGATGCGCTGTTGTTTCGGTTGAAATAACAGGAGGCTGATATTTAGGATTGAGTAGTCATTTAAATGATAATGAGACTTAAAAGGAGTTATACTGCAGCCTCATCGTCAAACACCTTCTTGCCGCGATAGTATCCACACTCGGGGCAAACAGTGTGATAAACATGCCATGCGCCGCAGTTGCTGCAGCGAGCGATAGTTGGAGCAACAGCCTTGTCGTGAGTTCTTCTCTTGGCTGTGCGTGTCTTCGATTGTCTACGTTTAGGATGTGCCATTTTAAAATTTATTTTTTATTGTTTTTGTTTTCAACTAACTGCTTTAGCGCCGCCCATCGAGGGTCGATATCGCCTTCGGCATTATCTTCAATGTTCTTGTCTTGTGGAGGCATCTCGAAGTCCTCGTCGCTGTCGTAGCCGCGTGCCGCGTGCTCCTCAAGCCGGCCAAGCATTTCCTCGTTGCACTCACCTGGGGCGTGAACGTGCATCATTGGAATAGTGAGCAGCACAGTGTCGCGTACAATAGGCGCGAGGTCGAGTGTTCTCCAGGACGACGGTATCACAAGAACGCCATCAACGCTGTCGTCAAGTGCGTCGCCCATCTTAACGGTCAAGTGATAGGTGGCATCAACGGGATGTTCCATATCATCAAGGCAACGGTCACACGGAATTGTAATCGCACCACTGCACACGAAGTCGAGCTCGTAGATCCCCTCCTGTCGATGAGTCACACTTAGGGCGACATCAACACTTCCGGAGCGTACTTCGGAGGCCTCGATTTCGTTGAAAAACTTACCGTCTAAGTGGTAGGTAAAATCCTGTTTGCCAAACGGTAATGATGAAATGGATAACTTCATTTCAGCCACTTTTTTCAACTATTTCTCGTTAAAATCGGCGCAAAGTTAAGAACATTATCGCTAATAATCAACGATTTTGCCACGTTTTTTACTTTTTTTAGACAAAAATGTGGGTTTTCGTCGTAGAAAAAGTCTCAAAAAATGATAGCGCCAAGAGGATTTCCCCCTTGATGCTATCATTGAAAAGTCGGGGTGAGAGGACTCGAACTTCCGACCTCCACGTCCCGAACGTGGCGCGCTAACCAACTGTGCTACACCCCGAACTTATCGTTTTGCGGCTGCAAAGGTAATAATTTTTTTAATACCTAAAGCAATTTAGGTAAAAATTTACTTTTTCTTGTCTTTCTTGAAATAGTCGTTATACATCTTAATACCGAAGATAATCACGCTACAAATTGTTGTGATGAGGTTGGTCCAGAAGATGGCGAAACCCTCTCCAAAAATGCCTAGCATGATACCTTGGAGCATGAAAGCAATGCCACCAATACCAATCATCAGGAAGGTGGGCAAAGCAATGTCGTCGGTTTTGCGGGTGCGGATGGTTTGGATGGCTTGAGGCACATAACCAAGCACCAGACCTAATGATGCTATGATACCGCAAATCCAGAAGAACGTGCCTGTTGGGTCAAAAAAACTCTTTAAAAGTAACATGATGGAAATTTGTTAAGTAGTAAGTATTAAGTTTTAAGTAGCAAGTAAAAAGTAAGCAAGTAATGGGTGAGGGTGGCTTCGGGGTGCCGAAACCACCACTTCACTTTAAAATCACTTGATTTGTTTCATGAGTTCCTTGGTGGCAGTGATGAGCTGAGTGTCGATACCCTTAACCACCTCGGCAGGATCGTTGAGCACCTTGATGTCGGGCTCAAGTTGACTATTCTCAAGGTAGTTGCCCTGAGCTGTGCGGTAGCCAATTATAGGAATACCGAAGATGATAGAGTCGTCTTGCAGAGTTTCCCACGAAACACTAGTCATGGTGCCTGGCACTGCAGCGCCAACTAGCTTGCCAATGCCCATCTGCTTGTAAACCCAAGGAGTTCCGTGTGCGTTGCTGTAGCAAGCCTCGCACTGAAGCATGATGCTTGGTTTGTTCCAGCGGCGGCTAGGCATATCGCAAGCGTCGCGTCCGCGAATCACTTGTGTCAAATACTTCTTGCCAGTGAAGAGCACTTCGATATCCTCGTGCAGACGGCCACCACCATTGAAGCGGATGTCGATAACGATACCGTCGCGTTTGTTGAATTTGCCCAGCACTTTGCTGTAAACCTCACGGTAGCTGGCATCATTCATCGACTGGATGTGAACATAGCCAAGACGGCCACCCGACACGCTGTCGACGATGTGCTCATTGTGCTTAACCCAGCGCTTGTAGAGCAGATTGTTGAGGGCACCACGACTGATAGGCTTCACCACTTCGTCCCAAGTTTCGCCAGTGGCGGGATTGCGGAACGAAACGAGCGTCTTCACGCCAGTTTGTCCGTTGAGCATTGTGGTGTAGTCATTGTCATAAGTAATCTCCTCGCCGTTGATTTTCTCAACAATGCAGCCAGCTTTTACTTTGGATTTCGATTTGTTGAATGGCCCACCAGTCACTACCTCGGCAATCTTGAGGCCACGGCCAGTGTAGCTCATATCGTAGAGCAGACCTAGGTCGGCTGTAGTTTCGCCACCGTTAGGATAGTAGCGTCCGCCAGTGTGCGATACATTAAGCTCGCCCAATAGCTCGCTAAGCAGATTGGCGAAGTCGTAGTTGTTGTTGATGTGAGGTAAGAACTTGCGGTGAGTGTCGCAGTTGTCTTTCCAGTTCACTCCGTGGAAGTTGAGGTTGTAAAAACGCTCTTGTACTTGCTTCTCCACGTGGTTGAACATGTACTCGCGCTCCTTGGCGAGGTCCATCTTCATCTTGGCGCTGTAGGTGATGGGTTTTAGTTTGTCGCCAGCTAAGGTGAGTTTCTGCATAGTGCCGCTGCCCAGAATGAAGAATTCCTTACCCTCCTTTGAGCTCTCGATGTTGGCCCATTTGGCATCCATCTTGTTGATGAGTGAGGTGCTGCGCTTGCGCAGATCCATCTTCCACAAGTCGTAGCCCTTCTCAAACGCCGAGAGGTAGTAGAGGTTCTCACCGTCCTTGGTTATAAGGGCCGATGCGATGTCGCTCGAGTTGGTGGTCACGCGCACAATGCGGTCTTCAATGCCGTCGAGCTCAACCACGATGTCTTTGGTCTTATCGTCTTTTTTGGCCTCGTCTTTCTTCTCATCTTTCTTTTTGTCCTTGTTTTTCTCGGCCTCTTTCTTGGCTTTCTCGTCCTCGGCCTTCTTCTGTTCCTTCTCGGCCTCCTTCAATAGTTCGTTGTCTTCCTTGTTAAGGAGGTATTTGTCGAGGGCTTCTTGGTTGAGGAATATCATCGCTAGGTCGTCCTGCGAGCCCCACGATGCGTGACTGCGCAGGCCGTAGCGGTTGGTCTTGAACAGGATAGCGTTGCCGTCGAGCACGAAGCGTGGACTCTCACTGAAATAGGCGCTCTGTGTGAGGTTGTGAATCTCGCCACCCTGTGCGCTCACAAGACCCAAATCACTATATGGATCGCGCTGATTGCCGATAAATTCGAGCACAAACCACTTGCCGTCGGGCGACCACTCGTAGTTGAAGCCGCCGTTGGTTTCATACCAAGTGCTGCCGTCGGTCACCTGACGGGTCTTCTTGCTCTCGAGGTTCATGACCATCAAGCGGTTGCGACCCTCGATGAAGGCCAGTTCCTTGCCATCGGGGGAGTACTGAGGCATCGCACGCTCTACTGTGGTAGAGGGCAGAAGTAGTTCCTCGGTGATTGTGGTTGCATTGGGGAAGTTCAAGTCTTCCTTACGGTCGATTTTTGCCTGAACCAGTTGCCAAATGCCGTTACGCTCGGTGGCGTAGGCAATGGTGCGGTTGTCGGGTGCCCAGCACACGTCGGCCTCCTGCTCGGGGGTGCTTGTTATGCGCTTGGTGGTGGGATACTCAACTGAGGTAACGAACACCTCACCGCGAACGATGAAGGCTACCTGCTTGCCGTCGGGCGACACCGAAGCACTCTTGGCGCCACTTGAGAAGGTCATGCGTTTCACCTGGTCGGCATCGTCGTGGATAAGGTTGATTTTTACTTTCGATGGCTTGCCACCTTGTGTCTGAGTGTAAATCTCGCCGTCATAGGTGTAGCACAGCGTGCCGTTGTCGGCAATAGAGAGGAAACGCACGGGATTTTTCTTGAACGAAGTCAAAGCCTTGATGTTCTTAGGCTCATGGATGGGGAACGAGTAAACGTTGAACGACCCACCATCGCGCTCGCTCAAGATGTAAACGGTGCTGCCGTCGGCATTGAGCACAGGGCTGCGATCCTCGCCGGCATGATTGGTAAGATTCACATGCTTGCCATTGGTGGTGTCGTAGAGCCATACATCGCGAGTCACGCTCGAGGTGTGATGCTTGCGCAAGGCATCTTCCATACCCTTCTGGTCTTGGTACACAAAGAACTTGCCATTTTTGTTAAATGTAATCTCCTCGGCTGGAGAAGCGAGCACCTGAGTGGTGACGCCACCCTCAACGGGCACCTGATACACCTCGGTCAATCGTGACGAGGGGAACAAGGCGCTGGTGGTTGGGTCCTGAATAGCAGCCGAGAAATAGATATAACGGCCGTCGGGAGTGAATGTCCATGGAGTCTCACTTGCACTATTGAATGTGAGCTGCTTGGCTGCGCCACCATTGCTAGGCATCACAAACACGTCGAAGTTGCCCTTGCGGTCGCTTGCAAAAGCGATATAACGTCCATCGGGCGACCACACTGGGTTACACTCATAACTGGGTTGGGTGGTAAGCTGCACGGCTTGCCCGCCAGAAGCAGGAACTTTGTAGATGTCACCTTTGTAGCAGAAAACTATCTCACGGCCGTCGGGCGAAATTTTGGCATAGCGCAGCCACAGTGGTGTCTCAGCTAGGGCTGTGCTGGCAATCAAGGCAGCAAGTGCTGCAAGTAAAAATTTAATTTTCATTCGATAAAAAGTATTGATAAGTTTATTATTAATCGGTTTTTAAATAAGAAAGTAATCTCAGCATTTTTTGCAAAATTAGTGCAAGGTGAGAGAAAAAACAAATTTATTTGGTTTTTTCCGAACTGCAGCCTAATTTATCTAGAATTATTGAAAGACTAGAGAAGAAAATAATTAAAAAGTGTTTTTTTTATTTTATGGGAAAAGCATTCATGATTAAGCTGGAATAAGTGTTTTGCAAGTCGCAAAACAAAAAGGACTCTCAGTGCTGAGAGTCCTTTTTGTGTGATGTTATGTTTTGCAGTTAGTCACGGAAGCTGCTTCCCCCCAAGAACTCGCGAATGAGACTCGTGCTGGGAATAGTGCTGTCGCTGATGGGTTTGAAATAATGCAGGAAACGCAACAGACGGCTAGCCTCGGCATACTCGGGCACATTAGTGGGAACCTGACGCAGAATGGGTTCTGCCTGCTCTTTCATGACTGCGAGCTCAAATAGTAGCGACGAGTTGAGCATAGCGTCGGCATTCTCCTGATAGGGGAATATCCATTTCTCTTCGCCACGGCGCACGCTTTGCCATCGGGCAATGCTAGCTCTGGCGTCGACACCACGGTACTTGTAGTCGCGCACGATGCGACGCAGCAAGCGGTTGTCGCTGGTCGACACCCAGTTATGGTCGTCGATGCTCAGTGTGGTGAGTGCGCTCACATAAACACGGTATTTCATCTCTTCGGGAATCTCCTTGGTAAGCTCGGGGTTCAAGCCGTGAATGCCCTCCATGAGCAAGATGTTGTTATCCTTGAGCTGCAATTTGTCACCGCGATACTCGCGCTCGCCGGTGTGGAAGTTGTAGGTGGGCATCGCCACCTCTTCGCCGTTGATGAGCGCCTTTAGGTCCTTGTTGAACTGCTCCAGGTCAAGAGCATAGAGCGATTCATAGTCATACTCGCCCTTATCGTCGCGTGGAGTGCGGCTGCGGTCGACAAAGTAGTTGTCGAGCGAGATTACCCGGGGCACGATATAGTTAGTGAGTAGCTGAATAGCTAGGCGCTTGCTCGATGTAGTCTTACCGCTCGACGATGGACCAGCGATGAGCACCACTCGTGCGCCACCGTTGTGGTAGCGCTGGGTTATGTCGTCGGCAATGCGTGAGAACATTTTCTCGTGCAGTGCCTCGGCCACGTTGATGATATCGGGAGCCCAGCCACCGTCGATGCCCTTGTTAAGGGTGCCCACGTCGTCGAGTCCCACGATGTCGTTAAACTTTACATATCTTGTAAATGCTTTGAACATTTTTTCCATGGGGTAGGACTTGCGAGGTATCTCATGGTTCTCCTTGTCGGGACCTAGCAGCAACATGCCGTCCTTGTAGGGCTCGAGATTGAACACCTTGATACATCCTGTTGATGGAGCTAGTGGCTCATAGTAGCTGTCGATAACGTTGTCGAGCTTGTAGAACACTGTGTATAGGTCGTTGCTCGACTCTAACAGTCGCACCTTGTCGTTGAGTCCCTGCTTGCGGAACATCTCTACCACATCGGTGGTAAGTCGCTCACGCCTTACGAACTTGATATCCTTTTCGACAATCTCGTGCATGCGCAACTTGAGGCGCTCGATATTCTGGGGAGTGAGAAGCTTCTCGTCGTGCTTGATGGTACAGTAGAAACCACCTGAGATACTGTGCTCGATGCGCAATCGCTTGCCAGGGAAAAGGTCCTCGATGGCTTTGTATAGAATCATGCATAGCGAGTGAATGTAGACCCTTATGCCTTGAGGGGAAACTGGTTCTATATATTCCACCATCTTGGGCCCGTACACAGGATAGTTGAGGGCTTCCAGTTTATTGTTTACCAGAGCGCAGATGGGCCTGAAGGGAATGCGCTTCTCGATAGTCTCATATATCTGTTGCAGGGTGTCGCCACCGTCAATGTCGATATACTCTTGTGTGTTTTTACAAAAAATCTTTAAGTCGTTATCCATTACTTTGCTAGTTTTTTGTTTTAAGTTATTAATTCTAAAGTGCGGCGATGGCGAAGATTGCGGCATAGCTGAGCCAAAGGAGGATTAGTAGAATCCACATAATCTCGGGGCGCTCGTTGCGGCAAAACCATGCCATCACCACCGACCCCAGTGCATAGAAAGGGAACAGGACCATGAGCAGTCGTTTGGTTCCGTTAAACAGATAGGCACTGTCGTGAATAATCGACACAGGCCACCACAGCAGTGGCAGCAGCGATAGCCAAATTATCAGTTTTTTCCAGCGCGGGGTATTATCTTTTTCCATTATTTAGCGGGTTTATATTGTCCATTTAACCAACGGTTTTTGAACTCATTTATTATGTTTAGAAATTCGGGGATTTGTCGCACGTTGTCGAAGTCGTAGTCAAGAATGGTGTAACCATAGTTGAGCGCATCGTCACTGCTTCCCTCGTAATGCTGCTTAAGAAAACTCATTGCTAGGTCGCTGTTGCCATGAAGGGAGTGGGCGCAAGCGAGGTTGTAGAGCGACATAACCTCGGGTAGTTGTTCGGCATTGTCTATCTCTTCGCTGGTCATTGCCATCACTTGCTTAGTGTTGGCGGTGAGTCGGTCAAGAATAGCTTGTGACTCAGCAGTGCGACCAAGATAATAGAGTACGTTCATCTTCAATTCCTCATTGCCGTTGAAGTCGTGCGAGGCAAGTATTTCATCGAGTATCTCGCGACCCTCGTTTGCTTGTCCAGCCAGAACTAGCGCCCGTGCTTTATAATAGATGGGCGTTATGTTCTCTTCTTCGCTCTTGGCCCATTGTTCGTAATAATCGATGGCATTTTTCCAGTCGCCTTTGGCACTCAAGGCCCAGCCCAAGCAGCTGTAGCTGAAGGGCATCAAGTCGCTGTTGCCAAGGAAACTCTGCACCTTAGAGTCAGTGATTACCCTATCGGCCATGCCGCAGTTCATCTCCATCTCAATTTTGTGCTTGAGGACATCATCGTTCTCTTCGTCTCTTACAGCAGTCACGTCAAGGATGTAGAGGGCCTTGTTCACATCGCCTAGTTTGTAATATACATCGGCCAAAAACATCAATGTTGAGACGTTGTCATTGATCTGGATTGCCTTCTTTGTGCACTCGAGCGCTTTGTTGTAGTCGTGTGTGATGTTATTGTGCATCATTGCTTCTACTAATGCCCAGTTCATGGGCAGCTCGTCGGAGAATTGGTGTTGCTCTTGCTTGCTGATGGCATCGAGCACCATATACAGATTCTCGTCGCTTGTGGTGGCAATTGCCGCTAGCGGTGTATAGACATCGTCGAGGGCGTCGGCATTGGCCATTTTCACTAGGTTGTCGACAGCCTCGCTATATTGCTTAGCATGAGTGAGGGTCGATGCCCTCATCTTGAGGAGGTCGGTGTCGTCGGGGTTGTTGTCAATGAGCTGGTTAATGATTTTGAGCGCTTTGTCATAGTCCTCGGCTTTCACAGCACATGCGGCCATATAAGTTTGAACAATGGCATTGTCGGGTAGGTAGGTCTCGGCTTCTTGAGCATATTTCTCTACCTTTTCGGTGTTGTTGCGCTCGCTGTAGAAGTATAAGAGATTAAGGTAACTATTGTCGCAAGGATGAACCTTGGTTGCCTCAATGAGGCAAGCCTCTTGAACTTCATCGTCGAAGTCGTTATCCTTAAGGATTTCACTTTTAGCTTGTAGGGCCTTGCAGCGCGAATCTTTGTCGGCAGCTGGGATCATGGCGATTCCCTCGTCAAGGGTATTCAGAGTTTGCTTAATGGCCTGTAACTTGTTATCCATTAGTTGCAGATAATAAGCTTGAAGAAGTTCCATTCTCTCTTCATCGCTCACATTATCTGGTATGGGTAACTCAGCCTCGCCGTTAAAGACATCGACCAAGAATTTGTTGACCGTGATATTTGCAACATGGCTCTCACAAATGGCAAGGTTGCATTTGGCATACCCATTTTTAGGATGCTGCTTGAGTTCTTTTTTGAATAGCGAAGCAGCTGTTTCATAGGGCTCTAGCTCATTATTCTCCTCTTCGGAGGTTTCTATTACTTTATTCATCATCTGAACGCCTAGCTTGAAATTCTTGCTGTTGGCCCACTTGTTGTACTGCTTGCTGTCGATAACTTCGGTTTGAGTTTCGTCATCGATAGATGTAGTCTCATAATCGTCTTGCGTCCATGCTGCTGTGGTAGCAAGCATCGCAAAGAGAGTTATCGCTAATATTCTGAACTTATTCATGGTGATAATTAGTTACTTGTTGTTTTTCCATTGATAGTAATACTTGTCGATGAGTTTCTGGAACTCGGGCAGCTTCTTGATTGCGTCGAAGCGGCGGTCAAGGGCCATGTAACCGAAGTTGTAAGGCAACTCGTCGTTCTCGAAGTGTTTCTCAGTCCATTCACAAGACTTAGCGTTGTCGCCTATCATGGCATAGACTGCTGCAATGTCGTAACAAGTGACATCGCTGCCATCGAGAGTTCTATTTTCATCGGAGATAAAGAGTGGGTTCGGATGCCAAACTTTCTCGAGCGATTCAAGAATAGAACGCGCCTCGTTGGTGCGACCAAGCATGGCACATGCTTGGGCCTTGATGGCTTGACTAGTAGTCGATAGATCTTCAGTAACCAAGTCGATGATTTCCTCTAGTGGTTTAGTGGCCTCAGCACTTCGGCCCACATCGGTAAGAGCCATAGCGTAGTAGAGATTGGCCTGTAGTGGATGAGTAGTGATGGCCATGGCGTTGCCCAGTGGTTCCAACGCTTTCTCGGGACATCTCTTGAGCATGTAGTACTCACCTAGCTTCACATAATCATCGGTTTCAATTGTGAACACATCGCTTAGCGAGAGCTTTGTGTTAATATCGTTTATTAGTGGGTCTATCATTCCCTGGTTCTCTTGCAACTGTTGGAGGTTGCCTGTAACACAAAGGTTGGTGGCAGCTTGCGCGTGTAGTAAAGCATTGGGAATATCACCAGCCATGTAATAGCTGTAACCGATGCATTGATTCCATACGCGATGTTCGTTATCATTTTTCGCTTTCAGGAAACTTTCGGTTGCCGACTTGTAATCATGTTTGTCGAAGCAATAAATCAAACCACGAAGCATGTTCCACACAACAGGGTTGCCTTCTTCAGTAAACTCGCGCTGCCCAATCTTGGAGAGAACCATATTGGGATGAGCCCCAATTCGCTTCAAGGTGTTATAGAGGAAAAGATAATCAACACCACCTGAAAGAAGGAAATCGGTGGCATCATCGGGGTGCCCTTTCTGAGACAGTGCGTTGGCATAGGCTAGCACCACATCCGAGTCTATTTCTTCTTCTTGCAGCCTTGCTAACTTCAGATAACGTCCTGCATAGTTTAGCACTCCATCGTAGTCTTCCCTTTGTGTCATGATGTTGGCCATTAGCATGAGGAAGTTTTCGTTGTCGGGGAATTTTTCAAGGGCTTTGAGTGCATATTCTTCGCTCTTGCTCATGTTGTCTTCGTCCCATGCAAGCTCTATTAGCACTTTGTAGATGTCAGCATTGGGCCTGTATTCGGTTGATTTTTCCAGACAAGAAACCATCTGCAACGAGTCGAGAGGCTCACATTCCTTGTAGAAATAGGCTTTCCACAACCAGGCATTGGCCTGCATTAGTGAGTCGGCAGTAGGAATGAGCTTTTGTCCTTGATGCATGAGCTCTATTGCCTGGTGCATGCCCTTATTTACTATCTCCTTTCCTGTTGCTATCGAGTCAAGGTCTTCGGTATCGGTAAAATCATAACTCCTCATCATGGATTGAACAGCCAAGATAATTGACTTGTTGCACAAGGCATAACCATTGGATGGGTGCTGTTTGAATTCTTTGTCAAAGTATGAGATAGCGTTGTCTATTTCGGCCTCATTTCCGTGTTTGAGAATTTTTAGGCCTTCGACGAAATTGTCGCTGGTCGACCATTTATTGTACTGGTCACTGTCGAACCACATTATCAACTCGTCGGCGCTGACAAGCATTATCGTTGCCAAGAATAATGTTAGGAAAAATAGTCTTGCTTTCATAGTTTAAATTGCAGTAGTGATGCTATTAACCCCCAAAGTTAAACATTATTTAGTAGATATAATACATTAAGGAAACAAAAATGCAAAAAACTCCCAATTTTCGAGTTGTCATAAAACTTATTATTGTAATTTTGCCATCTAAAACTGATTATTACATGTCTACAATATTAATACTCATTATAGCGTTTGTGCTGCTGGAGTTTGCTGTGAGTAGTGTGCTCTCATGGCTCAACAGCAAGTGGATGACGCATCCTGTTCCCAAGGTACTTGAGGGACTCTACGATGAAGAGAAATATCGCAAGCAGCAGGAATATACTCGTGCCAATCGCCGCCTTGGATGGATAGAGCGTTGCGTGACTCTCGCCATTACGTTGGTGGTGCTGCTCACCGGGGTATTGGGCTGGCTCGATAGCCTTACTGCCAAGTGGAGTCATGGGTTGGTCATTCAGCTGCTCATCTTCTTTGGCATTTATGCTGTGGTGTCGGCAATCATCAGCCTGCCATTCAGTTATTACGACACTTTTGTGATTGAGGAGCGTTTCGGTTTCAACAAGACCACGCGCAAGACGTTCTGGCTCGACACGCTCAAGAGTTTTTTGCTCATGCTGGTGCTGGGTGGCGTGTTGCTGAGCGTGGTGTACTTGCTCTATAGTTATATTGGCACTTCGTTTTGGCTTTGGGCAACACTTGTGTGTGCAGTGTTCATCATCTTCTTCTCACTGTTCTACAGCAACTTGATTGTGCCGCTATTCAACAAACAGAAGCCGCTGGAGCAGGGTGAGCTACGCACAGCCATTGAGGAGGCTGCCGGTGAAATGGGTTTCTCAATCAAGGACATATATGTGATGGATGGCTCCAAGCATAGCACCAAGGCCAATGCCTATTTCACGGGCTTTGGAATGAAGAAGAGGGTAGTGCTCTTTGATACTCTTATCGAGCAGCTTAGCACCGATGAAATTGTGGCGGTGCTCACGCACGAGTTGGGGCACTACAAGCATCGTGACACGATAAAGAACACTATTATGAGTATTGTAATGGTGGCTGTGAACTTGTGGGTGTTCTCGTTGTTGGTCGACAATCCTGAACTCTCGCATGCACTGGGTGGAACACGCGATCACTCGTTTGCCTTGTCACTCATCGCCTTCTCTCTGCTTTTCTCGCCCATCGACTTAGTGCTTGACCCAATTATCAATGGAATATCCAGGCGTTGCGAGTACCGTGCCGATGCCTTTGCTTCACGCTATGGTCATGGCGAGGCGCTGATTTCAGGCCTAAAGAAGCTCAGTGCCAACACTCTTAGCAACCTCACTCCCCACCCTGCTGTGGTTTGGATGGACTATAGCCATCCCACTCTTGCGCAGCGCATCGAAGCGATAATGGGTGAGAGTGCCGATTCTCAAAAGAACAATAATAAACCATAAAACGATAAACTAACCGATGAAATACTCAACAATTGTAATAGGTGATGAGCTGTTAATAGGACAGGTTACTGACACCAATTCAGGATGGATAGCACGTCACATGGCACCACTGGGATGGGAGTCGCAAAGCGTGCGAGTGATAGCCGACGATGCTAGTGAGATAAAACGCGCTATCGATGAGGCTTTTTCACTCACCGACCTGGTGCTGATGACTGGTGGACTCGGTCCCACAAAGGATGATATAACTAAAGCTACATTATGTAGTTACTTTGGTGGTGAAATGGTGCTCAACGAGGATGTGAAGCGTAACGTTGACGAGATGTTTGCTCGCCGTGGCATACCGATGAACCGCCTCACGGCATCGCAAGCAATGGTGCCTTCGTCATGTCAAGTGATTCAGAACGAGGTGGGTACTGCGCCCATTATGTGGTTCGAGATCGATGGTAAGGTACTAGTTTCGATGCCAGGTGTTCCTGTCGAGACACAGACTATGATGGAGCGTGCCGTGATACCACGCCTGGTTAAACACTTCCACAGCGATGTCGACATCGAGTATCGCACGTTTGTGGTTATCGACTATGCCGAGAGTGCGCTCGCTGAGAAATTGGAGCGATTTGAGCAAGAGATGCCTGATTATATTCATCTAGCCTATCTTCCAGCGCAGGGAGTTATCAGGTTGAGACTCACGGGTACACACAGCGATAGCAAGTCGTTAAATGATGACATGGAAAGGTTGTCGAAACAACTGCACAAACTATTGGGTAAGAGCATAATTGCTGATGCCGATAAGCCTCTATCGCAGATAGTAGGGGAGAGGTTGAGAGAACTAGGTCTTACACTATCAACAGCCGAGAGTTGCACAGGCGGAAACATTGCTCATGTGATTACCGAGATTGCTGGTAGTAGTGACTATTTTATGGGTAGCGTAGTGAGCTATAGCAACGATGTGAAGCATCGAGTATTGGGAGTTGACGACACAGTTCTCGATACATGTGGAGCGGTGAGCCAGCCCGTGGTGGAGCAAATGGTTAACGGTGCTTGCGCAGTTTGCCACACTCATTGTGCTGTGGCAACAAGCGGCGTGGCAGGTCCTGGTGGCGGAACGCCCGACAAACCTGTGGGTACTGTGTGGATGGCAGCCAAAGTGGGTGATATAGTCACAAGCAAGTGCCTGCATTTTACCGGTAGCCGCGCCCAAATCATTGACCGCGCTACAACCCACGCCTTGATAATGCTTCTTAAACTTTTGAAATAAGCCCCTCTTGAAATATCGCTTATTGCAATAACCTTTCTTTTAGTCGAAGAGGGATAGTTGGCCAACGAGGTTGAACGACTTGCGGTGGTAGGGGCTGATGCCGTGTGCCACGATGGCAGCACGGTGGTCTTTAGTAGGATAGCCTTTGTTCTTTGCCCAATTGTAGTGAGGAAACTCCTCGGCAATCTTTTTCATTAACTCATCTCGGTGGGTCTTGGCGAGTACGCTTGCTGCGGCTATGCTCATCATCTTGCCATCACCCTTGACCACAGTGGTGAAAGGGATGTCATTATAAGGGTAGAAGCGGTTGCCGTCGACGAGAATATGCTCAGGCCTGATTGTGAGCTGGTCGAGGGCACGATGCATAGCGGTAATCGATGCTTTGAGGATGTTGATGCGGTCAATCTCCTGAGGCTATACCATAGCTACTGCCCACGCCAGAGCCTCTCGCTCAATGACGGGACGCAGCAGGTCGCGCTGGTGCTCGGTGAGTTGCTTGCTGTCGTTGAGCAGTTCGTTTTCAAAGTTTGGTGGCAGTATCACCGCAGCAGCCGTAACAGGTCCCGCTAGGCATCCACGCCCGGCTTCATCACATCCTGCCTCAATGCGGCCTTCTTGTAAATATCGTTGTAACATCTCACTATCAATTTTGCATTAGGGAGAGAATTTGGTCAATGACGTTACGGTTGTTGTTGAGACGTGGAATCTTTCGCTGACCACCGAGTTTACCTGTTGAGGCGAGCCACTGGTCAAAGAGACCACGTCGTGCGACTACTATGTCGGGAGCGTCGAGGAAAATGCCCTGATAGCGCTTGGCTTGGTAGTCGCCATTGTCCTCTTGTAGGTACTTGTCGAGCAGAGTAGCAAACTCGCCAAGATTTGCAGGCTCTTGTTCAAACTCAATGAGCCATTGGTGGCGTCCCTTGCTCTTGTCGCTGGCATAGACGGGTGCCGCAGTGTAGTTTAGCACTTGAGCGCCAGTTTCTTGCGAGGCGCGGGTTATAGCCTTGTCGGCGTTATGAACCATTAGTTCTTCGCCAAAGGCATTGATGAAACTCTTTGTCCTACCTGCAATGTTGATTTTCACGGGATTAAGTTGCTCAATGTGCACAGTGTCACCAATGCGGTAACGCCACAATCCGTTACATGCAGTGATGACTAATTCGTAGGTCTTTCCTGCCTCTATTTCCCAAATGGGCAGCACATCGGGGTGGTCGCTGTCTACTTCACTCAGTGGAATAAATTCATAGAAGACACCCACATCGAGCAGCAACAGCATAGCTGTGGAGCTCCAGTCGCTCTGTGTGGCAAAAAATCCCTCGCTGGCATTATAGGTGTTGAGAAAGTGCATCTTGCTCATGTCGCACAGGCGTTCATACTGTTCACGGTAAGGTTCAAATGCTATGCCGCCATGGAAGAAGACCTCTAAGTTGGGCCACACGTCATGAATACAGTCTTTGCCAGTAGCTTTGAGCACTTCCTTGATGACGGTGAGGAACCACGAGGGTACGCCACTTAAGTTGGTGATATCTTCGCCCTTACTTGCCTCGACAAGAGCAGGAAGTTTCACTGCCCAGTCTTCGAGCAGGGCGATGTGTTTTGATGGCACTCGCACCAAGTTGGCAATTGGGTTGATGTTGTTGATGAGTGTTGCCGATAGATCACCCACGCGCGTGCCGCGTGGTAGGTCAAGTTCGTTTGCGAATGATCCTCCCAATATTAGCGCTTTGCCTGAAAATAATCGGCTCTCGGGGTTGAGGTTGAGGTAATGCGACACTACATCGCTGGCGCCCTTGTAATGGTTCCATCGCAGCGACTCGGGGGTGATGGGAATGTACTTGTGGTTGCCGTCGCTCGTACCTGATGATTGAGCAAAGTTGAAGCATCGCCCAGGCCACAGCACGTCTTTCTCGCCACGCACCATGCGCATGATTTGAGGCTGCAGGTCCTCGTAGCGGTAAAGCGGCACGCGGGTGGCAAACTCCTTATAGGTTCGGCAAGTTGAGAAGTCATACTTGCGTCCAAACCACGTGAGCGCAGCCTTCTCAATAAGCTTCATGAGCTGTTCTTGCTGCACAGCGTCGGCATGGTCGATGTAGCGCGCGTGCTGCTTCAAGCGTGAGGTAAGATGCCCTCGCAATATGGGTGTGAAATTTATCAATTCTTTATGCTACCTTGAAATTTTCCTCAAAAATACAAATAATTCTATAAATCACACATATTCTGTTAGGATAAGCGTGTTTTCTATTGTTAATAAACATTAAAAATGGGGGGGGGTAAAAATTTTTTCATTAAAATATTGTAACTTTGTTACATTACTAAAATGGGTTATGGCAAGGGCTAAGGGGGTTCTGCCTTTTCTGTAGCCTAAGAAATGAATTTATAGAACCCTCATTAACAACAAAAACACGCTACTATATGAAGAAATTGTTACTTCTTGTTGCACTTTGTGCTTCCATGGCTACAACCCTGTGGGCACAAGCCATTACTGAACAACCCGAGGGCGAAGCCGTGCTTTACTCTCGCACTGGGCAAGCTATCTTCAGTTTGTCGGAAACCTACATTGGTGAGCAAAACGATCTTGTAAAGATTGTTTTTGACGCCGATGGCGAGACAGTCTACTTCCAGAACATCCTCTATCGCATGGATCAGTACTATTATGAGTCGTGGGCTGTGGGCAAGTTTAATGCCGACCACACAAAAATCACTGTCGACTTCGACCAGGTAGTGGGATATGACGACTTTAATTATCTCGACATCGTTTTGAGCTTTGCCTCTTCCAGCCTTGATGAGAACCAGGTAGTAACTTACACTCGCAACCAGAACTTGACTCAAGCAACATTTACTGTCGATCCCGAAACTGGTGTCATAACACTCGACGGCACCTCGGGCGACATGTATAACGGCACTGGCTATGAGGGCTGGGTGGCAACAGGTCTTGCCGCCTATACCACCGATGGCGAGTGGGCTGGATTCATGAGCTGGGGCACCACCCTAACCCCAATGGGCGCTCCCACACCAGCAGTGCCACGCGCACCCTACGACCTCACCTGGGAGAACGGCAGCGACTGGGAACTTCCAAGCCTCCATTTCCACATCAATCCGTTTGACGTAGACGGCAATCGCCTCTATGAGGACAACTTCAGCTACCGTGTCTATATGGACAACGACCAGCTCTACACATTCACTGCTGCCGAGTTTGGTCCTGGCGAGATATTTGACAATGGCGACATAACCGAGGTGCCTCTTTACTATTCCGACTATGTGCACTTTATCAGCTGGGACGGCACTCGCGTTTACTTTAACCAGGGCAACCTGGGCGAAGACCGCCTGTTTAACCGCCGAATTGGTGTTCAGGCAATCTACACTGTTGGCGGCGTAAGCAACGAGTCAGAGATTGCCTACGTCTCGGTTCTCGCAGTGCATGGTGTTGTTGTTGACAAGGAAGGCAATCCAGTGCCTAATGTAACTGTTGCTTTCACTCCCAAGCCATCGCAAAACCCTGCTGGCCAGCGTGAATCTCAAATCATGCCCGTTTACCTGACGACCAACGAGAATGGCGAGTTTGCAACCGAGCTCATTGCCAATATCGACTTGACAGTTGAATATATGGTTGACTGGGAAACAATTCTTACCAACGACCTCTCACTTGGTGAGGATGACGTTGACATGGGCGTGATTGTACTGCCCATTGGATCATCGGGCATCACCGAAATCTCTACTACCAATCCTGAGAGCAAGGGTGTCATCTACAACCTGGCTGGACAGCCCATGCGAGGTGACCTCAGCACCCTGCCCCATGGCATCTACATTGTCAACGGCAAAAAGGTTGTGAAATAAACACACAGCACCGTTACCAAACAACTACACCGCCTGGCAGCCAGCACGGCACCGCCAGGCGGTATTTTTTTACCCTTTTGCCCCCCAAGGGTCAGCCCTTTGGGTTACATTTTATCCTGTCACTGCCCTTGAGGACACATAATATGAGTGTGACATCTATCGATTTCTCAAAAGGGCCACCCACGCGCGTGCCGCGTGGTAGGTCAAGTTCGTTGGCGAATGATCCTCCCAATATTAGCGCTTTGCCTGAAAATAATCGGCTCTCGGGGTTGAGGTTGAGGTAATGCGACACTACATCGCTTGAGCCTCGGTAATGGTTCCAACGCAGCGACTCGGGCGTGATAGGGATGTACTTGTGGTTGCCATCGCTAGTGCCCGACGACTGTGCAAAATTGAAGCATCGCCCAGGCCACAAGATGTCTTTCTCGCCACGTACCATGCGCATGATTTGCGGCTGCAGATCCTCGTAGCGGTAGAGTGGAACGCGAGTGGCAAACTCCTGGTAGGTACGCACTGTCGAAAAGTCGTAGTGACGCCCAAACCAAGTGAGTGCTGCACGCTCTTTCAGGCGCATGAACTGCTCTTGTTGCACTGCGTCGGCATGTTCAATGTAGCGCGCATGTTGCTTCAGGCGTGAAGTTAGGTATCCTCGCAATATGGGAGTGAAATTCAACATGACTACAAAATTAATGTTTTCACAGTTTGTTGGCAAATTTTAGGTCAAAAAAGTTTATTGTCATTAAATGTGCATTTTCACCTCAATTTTTATAACTTTGCAAATTATTTCCAACAGAATCACACAATGTCGTTCAATTCCATAGAATTTCTCATCTTCTTGCCATTAGTGTTTCTGCTATACTGGTTTGTGTTCAAAAGCACAAAGAAGCAGAACCTTCTCATTGTGGTGGCGAGCTATGTGTGCTATGGATGGTGGGATTGGAGATTCTTAATTCTTATCGCAATCACTTCAGTTTGCAGCTACGCGAGCGGTCTGCTGATTGAACTATGGGAAGGCAAGCGTAGGTGGCAAAAAGCAGTAAGTGCATCCAACATTGTCCTCAACATCTCAATTCTGGCTATTTTTAAATATTATAATTTCTTTGTCAACAGCCTTAACGATGTGTTTGCTGCGCTTGGATTGACTCTCGACTGGCCCACGGCAAACATTATACTGCCAGTAGGAATTAGTTTCTATACCTTCCAAGCGTTGAGTTACTCAATTGATGTATACCGCGGAAAGATAGCCCCCGTGCGCGATCTTGTATCATTCTGTGCCTTTATCAGCTTCTTCCCGCAACTTGTTGCTGGACCAATTGAGAGAGCCACGCGCTTGTTGCCTCAGTTTGTCAATCCTCGCACATTTGATTACAGCAAGGCTGTTGATGGTTGCCGCCAGATGCTATGGGGCTTTTTCAAGAAGCTTGTAATAGCCGACTCAATAGCCGAGATTGTGGATGGTGTGTGGGCTGGTTACTCGCATTACACGTCACTCAACTTGGTTCTTTGCAGCATTTTGTTCTCATTCCAGATTTATTGTGACTTCTCGGGCTATAGCGACATAGCAATTGGGTGTGCCCGATTGTTTGGAATAAACCTGACGAGAAACTTCAACATTCCATATCTCTCCCGAAGTCTACCTGAGTTTTGGCGCCGCTGGCACATATCATTGATGTCGTGGTTCCGCGATTATGTATATTTCCCCTTAGGTGGCAGCAGGCGTGGCTTGGGTAGAACCATCTTCAACACTTTTGTTGTGTTTTTCATTAGTGGGTTGTGGCACGGAGCCGAATGGTCGTTTGTGCTATGGGGTCTTTTCCACGCCGTTTTCATTTCGCTTTATCGTTTCTTGCCATTGAAAAGCAAGTTTGAGCACAATGTGGGCTACAATCGACTATTGCCAACTTTCAAGGAGTTGGTGATGATAGCATTCACATTTGCACTTGTGACGTTTGGGTTGATATTGTTCCGAGCTCCAAACGTTTCAATGGCATTCGATTTTATTAGTCACTTGTGCGACAAGTCGATATTGTGCTTTGACAATCTCATTGGCAAGTGGCCTTTGGTCATGTGCTTTGGGCTCATGGTAGTGGAATGGATACAGCGCGACAAGCAGCATGTGCTACAGCTATCGGGCAAGTTTTTTGCCAAGCGATGGGTTAGATGGATACTTTATGTGTCAATTGCCATGTATGCCTTGCTAGTGCCTTGCTCACAGCAGGATTTCATATATTTCCAATTCTGAGTTGTGCAATGAAGCGTTTCATAAAATGTTCGATATTATTTGCTGCAATCATTGCTGCGTTGCTGGGATGTTGTGAACTCATGGTTCGTAACAGTCCAAACACCTACACGTTAAAGAAGAATTGGATGATAAGTCACAGTGGAGGAATAAAAACCCTTATCACGGGCAATTCACACAGCTACTATGGCATCAAGCCTGATGCTATTGGCGATAGCGTATTCAACATTGCAAATGTGTCGCAAGGCCATGAGTGTGATTACTTCCTGCTCACTAAATTTGAGCCTCAGCTCACTAATCTCAAGAACCTGATTGTCATTGTTGATGAGAGCAACATTTTTGACCCCCCCTTTGAGGACGCCAAGGAATGGTTTAGGGCCATTTATTACAAGATTTATTACGGTTATGATAAGCACAGCGATTTCTCAATTTATAATTATGAGCTATCAAACTACTCTACATTTCCTATAAAGTTTGAAAAAGCTAAGAAATACTTCTGTGGCGATAGCATTGCTCCCGATTGTGACAATCTGGGATGGGGATGCGTCTTTAAAGCTCCCGAGCGTTTTAATATCACCGAGATGAAGATTGATGCCAAGAAAACGTTGGAAAGACATCGTTGCAAGAATTGGGAAAATGTAGAATACAATGTGCAATATCTTAACAAGATAGGTGATTGGTGCAAGCAACACGATGTCAACATCATTGTTGTCACAACACCAATGTGGGGCGAGTATGTCAATATGATTAGTGATAGGCAGCTTTCAACCATGTATGATGTAATAAATCAATTTGTCCGCAAGTATAATGCCACCTATAAGGATTACATGCGTGACCCGCGTTTCCAAGGGCGTGATTTTCATGATGTAGATCACCTATCCAACTTGGGCGCCGAGAAATTCTCTCGCATTCTCAAGCAAGATTTCCCCGAGTTGTGATCAATAAAAGTTTAATGGCATTTAATAGTTTGTGCATTGTTTGTTTAGACACTGCTCATTCTTGATTCCTTGTGGTTCTATGGGACAAAAAAGTGCCTCGGGACTGCTCTTCAGTCTCGAGGCACAAATGTAAAAAGTTTGGGTTTATTTAGGCTATTTTCTTTTATTGTGGGGGCATCACCAGCCACCGCCGCCAGAATAGTTAGAAAGCGATACTGACGAACCACCGCTGGCATTGCTATAGCCGTTACCACTCCAGAACGAGGTGCCGCTACCAGTTACGCCACTATAGAGTTTGCACGATGGTGAGGTTACCACCATG
>CADAAI010000022.1 GCA_902785925.1 uncultured Bacteroidales bacterium | reverse complement strand
AGAAGAATTAGAGGATTTGAGTATCTATACTCTTGAGTTTAAAGGTACAGATTCATTAACTAACGAAGATGGAACCACAACACTATATCACAAGTTGTACCGTACCGACTATGATGAACATGGCAATATTCAAGAGGAAAAACTCGTAGCTCATGTGAAAGAAGAAGCTAAGATGGTAAATGCGAAAACTTACGATTATTGGTGGGCTGAGATTGATATCGATACGTTGTACAACTTCTCTAAGCCTTTATTCCTTCCAAATTTAGCCTACGAGTATTCTTTATTTAATATCATTAGCTCCAAACCCTTCGAAATCAATGTGGGTGGTACTGTTAGAAAAGGTCGTTATGTAAAATACGTCGACCCTTGGGCAGAGGGTGTAGCTGAGCTTGGAGTCATCGAAGGAATAGGTGTTGACTGCACATATGGCGATCTTATAGTACCATATAGAGATTATAATACTGGGTATGAAATCAGTCTGGCGGGTCTTGCATCAGTTTATGAAAATGGTGAATTGATTTACAAAGGATGCATGCATGATGTCGCACAAGAATTGAAACGTAATAAAGAGGACGTGAACGGTGACGGCTACGTAACTGCGGCCGATGTGACCGCACTTTATAACTACTTACTTGGCATCACTAACGAAGCATCAAACTATTATGATGTAGATGGCGATGGCGAAGTCACAAGTGCCGACGTTACAGCCGTTTACAATATTCTGCTTGGCAACGGCAATTAATATTATCAAGTATTTATAGTGAGAAATCTTACATACAATTAACTTTGTTATTTATTAGTCACACGCTGTTAAGATTCTCACAATAAATACTGTATTATAAAGGCGGCTTCCAAGATCTTGGGGCCGCTTTTTTTATTATAGTCTGCTCACGCAGGTTTTTTGGGGGGCTTTATCTCACGCAAATGGCGCAAAAAGGTTATCTCGCGAAGTATGTAGGTGGGACAAAATGAAAAATTTTTTTTGAAGGAGTGGCAGAATGTCAAAGAACGCTTTAAACAATGCATTTTCAGGTGAGAGGGCAGATGAGCTGCGCCTTCTTAGATGCAAAATGGCATTGAGGTTACAGCAAAGGTAATGTAAGATGTTTTTCTAAGGCAATATTAAAAAAGCCTGAGTCATTGTTTTTGACTCAGGCCATTTTTTATTTTTATTATTGCAGATATCACTTGAGAGCGACGAATCTCTTATAGATATCGCACTTCGACATATAGTCGGCTTGCAGGTTGTTGTCCTGGTAGAACTTGTCGAGTAGAGTCATTGCGCGATAGTGTGGTGTATCGAAGAAGAGTGTGTTCTCGAAAGTGCTAGTGCTGTAATCGAACTTCTTTTGCACGCAGTATTCAGAGTTCTCTCCAACGATGAAGGTCTGTGCGAAAATGCTCTTGAGCTGTGTGTTGATGTCGGTGGTGTTTTTCTCGATTTCTCGTAGTAACGTCCTAGCCGATTCCACAAAGTCGTACTCATTCTTCTGCTGTTCGTCGTTAGCACTTTGTGCGTAGTGTGTTAGATACCAGCAGTCACCCTTATAGCTAGCTTGGTAGAGCAAGTTGGCCTTCTTGAATAGCAGCTGGTTGCGTGCCTCGCCTGTGGCATTAGCTATTTCTTTGTCGAGGGTAAGCATGTCACGACAGTAGGTGAGCTTAGCATTCTCAGTGAGTTTTGCCTCTGTTTCAAACTCTTTCCATGGACTAATGAATTGACGCTTGAGCCAAATCTCCTTGTTGTAGTCTTTGCGAGCCATATAATCAGCGATGCCTTGCTCCTGAACGTAGCTCAGAGGAACTTTCTCAAGATAGGGTATAGCAGCCTGGAATTCTCCCTCGCGAAGCAGTTTGGTGCCCATCTCGTCGTTGAACGCCACTTCGGGTAAATTAATCTTGCTCACTGCCATCTTCTCGAGTGAAAACTTCTCTCCGTTTTTCAGGTAGCTATAGAATTCCTCATATTCGTTAGAGGAGAAGTGCTCGATGACATTAGCATATTCCCCCTGGTTGCAGTGCTCGTCGGCCATACCTAGCACTGCTGTGGCAGCGTTAGGCATTCCCCATTTGAAGAGCTGTGGCACCAGATTATCATAGGTCACGCGCTCATATACGTCGTGGTAGTGTGGATCGTTGCCATATTTGTCGGTTTCGGTTACGCCAGCCACTTGGTCAAGCCACTTGTACTCGCCAGTGATGTAGTCGAAATACTTATCATCGGGTCTGGCGCTCTTGATGCTAGCGAGCATGAGGCAAGCACGAGCATTGTCGCGCATGCGCTGGGTGCCAGCCAAATTCTGGGCATTGGTGAGCTGTTTGATGGCATCGTCCTGATTGTTGTTCATGTAGTTGACAAATCCACGTGCTGCTTCCCACATAGCAGGCGACTTAGTTTTACCTTCCTTAAGAACTTTCCCAGCAAAATCGATGAACCCGTCGATGTCGTTCTGATAGATGCCAGTGGCTTCAACATATTTCATCAATTCGGGATCGCTGTTGTTGTCGAGGGTTTCTTGAGTGTTGTTGACGAAGTCCTGAACGAGGAAGATGAGGGTGGGGGAGTTGGGGTTAGTGGCATACTCCTCCTTGATGCCCTGAAGGTTGCGTTTCTTGCGCATGCAGTACTTGATGCTAGTCATGTCGCCAAGCTCGGCGTAGATTTCGCAAGCCTTGTCCTTCTGTCCAGAGTTATAGAGTGCTCCGGCATAGATGTCCTTCATCCAGTTCTTGTAAGGGCTATCCTTGAGCTTGCTTGCAGTATTGTTCCAATAATTGATGTTGGCCTGATGATTCTTTTGCGTCATGTTGCAACGCATCACAAGCAGGGCATACTGATTCTTCAACTTAGAGCCGCGATAGGCCATAGCTTGGCTCTTAACCTGGCTGATGACAGTCTTGCGATTAGCCAGCTGAGCTTTGGTGGGATAGTTCCACTCGGTGTCGCGAGCACCATTGTTGTAGAGATACTTGTTTAACAGACGCATATAGGTGATCATCTCGGTGTCGCCTTTCTTCTTGGCAGCTTTGATGAGAGCGTTTTCGCTCTTGTCAAACTCCTTGGGGTCGACATTTCCAAAGTCCTCCACCATGTATCCGTAGAAACTATCACCCACATAGGACTCCCAAAACTTGTTGGCTTCTTGTTGATAGGAGTTCTCCATGAGGTCGCGGTTAAACACACTGAACATGTAGTAGTTGGGTCTTACCCATCCACCACATGCTAATGCTTGCAAAGTGGCAAATGCAAGCAGGCTAAGGGCGATAAATTTTTTCATAATCGCTTGATGTGTAATTGTTAATACTGCTGTTATTTAGACTGTAAATGATTACTTGATCGTTGATGCCTGGACGCTCGCTGGAAAGGGCATCATGAACTTGGACTATTGAAGCTGCTTCGGGTTTAATAACAAATACCGTGTCGCCAGCATTTAAATAGGTGTAGCTGCTGTTGCTGCTCAGATAGTTTGGCAAGTCAATGCTACTAATAACAAGATATTTGTCTTTATCGACCTTACTATATAAAGATGTGTCGTTGAGATCCTCGCTATAAAGGATGTCGCGGAACTTGTCGCCAGTGTAGAGCAGTTGCCAGTTGAAGTTGGGGTAGGCAGCGCATAGTGGCAACTGATAATTTGCAAGGTACTTCAAGAAAGGCTCGACATCGCGCTTGTCGAGGATGGGGTTGCGTTGCTTGCTGTTCTTGAGGTCGCCAGTGTTGTACATCATGAGCACGCCATAATGGGCAGGAGGTGCTGGCATAGCAAGCTGGTGCAGCCTGATGGTGACACTCAGCTTCATGCCTTTTTCCTCGAGCATCTGCTTGATTAGTTGCAGGAAGTTGAAGTAAGCGTCTTGGGTCGCTGCTGTCCAGTCGCAGTCGATTTGAATCTCCTTGACACTAGCTATGTCATGTGTCTCGTTCATCTGAAGAACGCGTTGCACAAGCAGTGGGGCAATAGTGTCGATGCGGTGCTCGATGCAGTTGTTCACGATAAAGATTGTGGGAATAACTTCGATTCCAGTGGGGATTGAGTCTTCGAATGCGATAGTGGCGTTGGGGCGCAACTGCCCCTTGTCGTTGAGAGTGATGTCGAAGTATCTCACATACATCTTGCCCACGTTGTGGTCGTGCAGGAACTGCCGCTCAACGCTGTCGAGCGTTAAAGTCGTGCGCCAGTAGTATACAGCCGGCTTTGGATCTTCAACACCATCGACGGCAGGTTTGCAACCCATTATAGTCACAATGATAAGGAGCAAAATGTATGTGAGGCTTCGATTCATGCGTATTGTGTGTTATTTGAGCTCGGCAAGTGCGGCCTTGATGCGAGCCACAGCCTCGATGAGGTTCTCATCGCTAGTGGCGTAGCTCATGCGCAGATAGCCTGGGCAGCAGAATGCGTCGCCAGCCACGCTTGCCACGTGAGCCTTTTCAAGCAGATAGATGGCGAGGTCGTTGGCGTCGTTGATTACTGTGTCGCCGCTGCGCTTGCCAAAGAATGCCTCAACCTTGGGGAACACGTAGAATGCTCCGTGTGGCACCTTGAGCTCGATGCCTGGAATCTCTTGTAGCAAGCCAGTGATGAGGTCACGACGGCGCTGGAATGCCACACGCATGTCCTCAACGCACTGCTGCGAGCCACGATAGGCAGCCTCGGCTGCTTTCTGAGCTATAGACGAAGCACCACTGGTGTATTGCCCTTGCAGCTTGTTGACAGCCTTGGCAAGCCACAATGGGGCAGCAACATAACCGATGCGCCATCCGGTCATGGCATAGGCTTTAGATACACCATTGATGATAGCTACACGGTCCTTAATCTCGGGGAACTGAGCGAGGGACTCGTGCTTGCCCACGTAGTTGATGTGTTCATAAATCTCGTCGGCGATAATCATCACCTGAGGATGACGTGCCAGCACTGCTGCCAGTCCAGCAAGTTCTTCCTTGCTGTAGATACTGCCGCTTGGGTTGGATGGCGAGCACAGGATGATGAGTTTAGTTTTTTCGGTGATGGCTTTTTCTAGCTGCTCGGGAGTAATCTTGAAGTCCTGGTCGATAGCTGCAGGAACCAGCACGCTCTTGCCCCCACACAGGTTTACCATCTGCACATAGCTTACCCATGCTGGGGTTGGTATGATAACTTCGTCACCATGGTTGACGAGACAAAGCACTGTGTTGCAAAGCGACTGCTTGGCACCGTTGCCCACTACAATCTGCTCAGGTGTGTAGTCAACGCCATTCTCGTTTTTGAGTTTGTCGCTGATGGCCTGCCTGAGAGAAAGGTATCCAGGAACTGGTGAATAAAACGAGAAATTATCGTCGACCGCCTTCTTGGCTGCCTCCTTGATGTGGTCGGGAGTAAAGAAGTCGGGTTCACCAACGCTCAAGTTAATAACGTCTACACCTTGAGCCTTGAGTTCACTACTTTTTTGTGACATCGCCAGCGTAGCCGATGGCGACAGAGCTTGCAATCGTTGGGAAATGAAATCCATAGTTGTTTTAGTAATTGTTTGTAGGTTTATAATTATCAATGTTCGTTGTTCAAATTAACTGCCCCATTTGGGGTCTTTGACGGCATTCATCTCTCGCTTGATGCGCTTGCTGCGTTTCTTGACGAAAGCGCTAGGGTTGGCCGAGTCGCGCTCGAGCGGATTGGGCAAAGTTGCAGCGATTAAAGCGCACTCGTTGCGAGTTAGGTCGCGAGCATCCTTGTGAAACTTCTCCTGGGCACATGCCTGTACACCATATATTCCGTCGCCCATCTCAATGGAGTTGAGATAAACCTCCATGATGCGTTCCTTGCCCCAAATGTTCTCGATAAGGATAGTGAAATAGGCTTCGAGTCCTTTTCTTAGCCAGCTGTGTCCTTGCCACAGGAACACGTTCTTGGCAGTCTGCTGTGAGATAGTGCTAGCGCCTCGCTCACGTCCGCCCTCAAGAGCTTCAAGTCGTGCCCGGAGAATCTCTTTCTCCTCAAAACCAGAGTGCTCGGTGAAGTGTGTGTCCTCACCTCCCATAGCAGCTAGTGGCATGTGGCGTGAGATTTGGTCAAGGTCGACCCACTCATGCTTAATCACTGGATCCTTGCCGTCGAGCCATTGCTCGCAATAGCGGATGTACATGAGCGGTGTGCGATAGACAGGCACCCACTTAAAAGCTATGACAGCGAGCAGCGACGACACAAAGAAGAAGATAAGAATGTTGCGCACCCAAATCCAGAATCTGTGCCATAGAAATTTCATGTCGCTCATGTCGTTGTTCTTTGCAATTTTTTGAGTTTACAAAGTTATCACTTTTTTCGTTATCAACCGCAAAAAAGCCGTGATTTTTATCCAAGATTGTTTTTTATAAGTTACTGGTTGGATTGGACACTTAATTGCTTGCACTTTACCGAAGTTTTTAAATATCTCATTGAAAATTATGCTGAAAAAGTGGGCGTGAAGATATTTTTTGAGTAAATTTGCCGTTCAATTAATATAGAAACCATTTCTTCACTAATACTATAACAAAAGTTTTGGACGCGATTATCAATACATTTGACCCTATCAGCCTTGACGAGATGAAGTTGTTGAGGTTGATGAATCGCGTCGATACTAAGTTTGTGACAACCATGCCGCGCTTGCTCGATTTGCTCGAGATGGCCCGTGCCGAGTATCTCATGCAGGAAATTGACGGCGTGCGTAGTAGTGCCTATACCACACTCTATTACGATACCCCTGCGCTCGACATGTATATCATGCACCACAATGGTTGCTTGGGCAGGCAGAAGGTAAGAGTGCGCGAGTATGTAGATTCGGGACAGAGGTTCCTAGAGGTGAAGAATAAGAACAACCATCGTCGCACCCGCAAAAAGCGTATCTCGATTGAGGAGTTCAACATTGAGGGCGAGGAAAAGCATGATTTCCTAAAAGGCTTGTGCTGGTGTGATGTTGAGACGCTGCAGCCTTCATTGCGCAACTGGTTTAACCGCATCACGCTTGTTAATAAGGGTAAGACCGAGCGCGTGACAATTGATACTGACTTGCGTTTCCACAACTACGTTTCGGGCCAAGACAGGAGTCTAGACAAGGCGGTAATAATAGAGCTCAAGCGCGACGGCAATCAACCCTCGCCACTGCTCAAGATGCTGCGTGAGCTTCGCATTCATCCTCATGGTTTCAGCAAATATTGCATGGGAACAGCACTGAGCAATCCTAATGTAAAACAAAACCGCTGGAAACCAAAACTTCACTATGTTGACCGCTTGATTTCGCGTGACTGTGAAGGTCTATAATTGAAAAAAAACAAAACGATATAAGATTATGATAGACAACTTTTTTCAGGGAATAACCCCTGCTTATTACGCAATGCTGATAAGGTTCGTTATCTGCGTTGTTGTGAGCTGGATTATAATCGACAGGTTGTATTACCGCAAGAGCAAGCGTCGTGATTTCTATTTCACGTTCATGCTCATCAGCATCTCGATATTCTTCCTTGTATTCTTCATGATATTTGTGCTTGAGGACATGAAGGGTAAGGCAGGTATTGGCTTGGGTATAGGTCTGTTTGGTATATTCAGCATCATGCGTTACCGCACCGACACGATGCCCGTGCGTGAGATGACCTACCTGTTCATCATCATTGCATTGGCAGTGGTTAACGCGTTGGCATCTACGATGCCGTTGTTAGAGCTAATTATCACCAATATCATTGTGATTTTGGCCATCATCATCTGCGAATGGCGCCTCAAGACCGAGAACGTAAAGCTCGTGCAGTATGACAAAATTGAGCTCATCAGCCCTGATAAGCGCGAAGAACTCATTTCCGACCTAAAGAAGCGCACTGGACTCGACATTACTAAGGTAGAGGTGGGTGCCATCGACTTCTTGCGCGACATGACTGTGTTGCGCGTGCACTACCGCAGTACCGACAGTGGTAGCAACAGCGTGGACAAGACCATAAAACTTTACAAGCAAGACTTGCAATGAAAACTATAGTAAAATCGGCAGCAGTAATGCTCATGTGCGTTGCTGTGGCATTTCCAGCAAGTGCTCAGTTCGATGGCAAGGAAGGCAACGATTTCGGCCTTTGGATGACTGTTGGCGTTGATAAGAAAATCAACAAAAAGTGGAGTGTGGGCGTCGAGTTTGAGTATCGCCTTAAGGATAACATTGAGGAAGGAAAAGGCTGGGGTGCTTCCAACCGCTGGAGCATCGCAGTGGGTGCCGACTATAAGCCGATCTCGTGGCTCAAGCTTGATGCAGGCTATAAGTTCATTCGTGATCACTCACTGCCTGAATGGAACGAGGAAGACCAAGAAGAAACCGAAGCCTACTGGGGAAGCAAGCATCGTGTGTATGCTTCGGCGACAGGAAGTTATAAAGTTCAGAACGTGAAGTTCTCGTTGCGTGAGCGCTGGCAGTATACCTACCGTTGTGAGGTTCCTGACGTGACCTACGATTGGGAGCATGACCGCCTCGAGCCAGTGAAAGCCAAGGGGAAACACGTGTCACGAACCAAGTTGCAGATTTCATATAGCAAGAAAAAGGCATGGTTTGAGCCTTACATCTCTTATGAGATTTATGCAGCCAAGAAGTGGGAAAAGATGCGTTACACCGCTGGCTGCGAGTTCAAAATCAATAAGCACAATGTAGTTGAAGTGTTCTATCGTTATCAAGACTTGCGCAAGAACGATAACTACAACGACCGCGACTCACACATCTTGGGCCTAGGCTACAATTTCAAGTTCTAAACCTGGATTATTTATAAAAAAGGCGCTATCAAAAGGTTTTCCTCTTGATAGCGCTTTGTTCGTTAAAAAGATGATTAGCACTCGTAGGTTTTCTCGTTTTTGCGTCGTTTTTCTCGCTTGAGTTCTTGTTCTTGCTTTTCGGCGTCTTCTTTCTTTTGAATTTTCTGCTTGGGCTTTTCTCGCTCGTTTGGCTTTTGGTTGTTGTTCTCGGAGAAGCTCTTGATAATGTCTTCGACCACTTCTTGGTTTCCAAGCAGATAGTTGATGACGACTTCGAGCACTGTTGATGTCTTGTCGCTCACGAGGTAGTTGATGAGGCAGCGGGTGCCGTCGGGCATGGTGCCTTCAAGAGAGTAGCACTTGAATCCCTTGACTTTTATCTCAAGGAGCTTGGTGTCGTACATATTGAATCCCAAAGCGCGGCTCTTAAGTCGCTCGTTGAGGTTCTTCTTGTTGGTGTTCTCGTTCTTGATGTAGCGCTGCAGTGTCATCACCATCTCGTCCCACTCGACCTGTGCCGAGTTAGGGTCTTGGAAGAATGAGAACGGCACTTGTCCGCCCTCGGGCGCTTCGAACGCGATGTTATACTTGTCCCAAGTGTAGATTTTGGCTTGGGTGGTCATCGTCAACGAGAGCAGTAATGCTGCTGCTATAGCAAGATGTTTCTTAAAGTTCATCATCGATAATATAAACTTCTTTGTCTTCATCAATTAAAGTGGAGTCGATATAGGATTCCTCGACTTGATAGGGAGTGAGGTCCTTGAGCCACTTGTCCCACTGCTCTTGTGAGCCGTTGAAAACGTTGAGGTCGACGTCGCCCCAAATTCCCTTGACGCGTCCCCAGTGGCTGTATTGCTGCATTTGGTGCGGAATGTGTTTTAGTTTGTCGGGGTTTTTGAAAGCGCAAAGCCAGAGGTTGATGTTAATTTGCCCGTCCTTTATATACTTCTTGTATCCGTCACCGTTAGTGTAGATCATGACTTGAAACCCACGTGAGCGCAGGTTGTCGACCATGGCGGCGAGATGTCGTTGTGTGCGGTCGTCCTTGACGTTCTTGTCGTTGCTCCAGTCTTCGACGTCAATTACCAGTGGAAGGTCAAGTTTGCGCCAGCCGATGGTCTCAAGGAAATTCTTGGCCTGGTTTAGTCCGTCGGTATTCTTGCGGAAAAAATGATAGGCGCCGACCTTGAGGCCCGCCTTGCGTGCATTGTCGTAGTTGATGTCGAACTTCGAGTCGTGATGGTTGACGCCTTCGGAAGCTTTGATTACGACAAAAGAGTAACCATCGGCCCTTACCTTCTCAAAATCAATATCGCCATTGTGGGCACTCACGTCGATGCCCACAATAGGATATTTATCGCGATTTACCACAATCTCTCCCCTCATCCAGTGGAAAATTGATGTGCGGTTCTTGTAGCCCCACCACAAAACGGCAGCCATGAGCACAAGAAGGATAGAGATGCCAATGGCAAAGGTCTTGAGCAGCTTGCGTCTGCGCTCAGCCTTTGTGGCTTCGGCCTTCTTGGCATCTTTAAGTTTCTTGGCTTGTTGTGCCAGTAGTTGTGTCTTCTGGTTCATGGCGGGGGGAGGTGAGAGTGATTGTTAGAACAATGGGAATGACACGGCAGGGTTCACATACTTGTTCTCAAACTCCTCCTGACTCATGCAGAACATCATGATTCCCTGAATGAGGCCGATGATGCTAGTCACGGCAGCAAGGATTCCACAAGATAAGAGGCTTGCCACGAGGAAAACTACTCCAGGAGTGGTCTTGCCCAGATAGAAGTAGTGAACGCCAATAGCTCCAAGTAAAATCGCCAGCAGAGCAGCGATGCCACGGCTCTTGCCCGAAGGTCCCTCGGCGAAGACATCGTTGCTGCGATAGGGCTGCTGATAGCCATATTGAGGCTGCCCGTAGGGTGGTTGCTGCTGGTAGCCATATTGTTGCTGCTGTTGTTGACCTTGCTGATTGCCGCCAAATTGAGGTGGCTGCTGGTTGCTTGCGGTGTTATAACTGTTGCCGCAGTAGGGGCATGTTAAGTTACTCACTTGTTGTTCGGTAGTGACGTTGTTGCCACAATTAGGGCATTTGTAAGTTACTGACATAGTTGTAAAAGTTGTGTTTTATAATATGTGAAATTAAGGAAAATAACAATTAATTATCGGCGACGGTTGCTGCCACCCTTGGCGGCTCGCTTCTGCTGCTCGAGCTGCTGGCGCTGTGCTTCTTCGAGGCGTGCCATGAAACCGCTCTTTTTCTTGGGTTTCTTGGCATTCTCGGCCATGACTGCTCTCACCTTTTCTTCCTTGACCATCATGCGAGTGAGGTAGGTCTGGATGATAGTGATGAGAAGTGAGACAAAGTAGTAGTAGCTAAGACCAGCTGCGTAGGTGTTGAAGAACACGAGGAACATGAGAGGCATGAGGTACATCATCCACTTCATGCCGGGCATTTGGCTTGACGACTGCGACTGCATGTTGATATAGGTGTAGCCAATGTTGGTTGCAGTCATGAGCAAGCAGAAGATGCTCAGGTGGTCGCCAAGGAATGGGATGCTGAATGGCAGCGAGATGATGGCATCGGGGGCGCTCAGGTCGGGAGCCCACAGGAAGGACTGACCGCGCAGGTCGATGCTCGAAGGGAAGAACCAGAACATGGCGATGAGGAAAGGCATCTGCAGAAGCATTGGCAAGCAGCCACCCATTGGGTTGGCGCCAGCTTGTTTGTAGAGCTCCATAGTCTTCTGCTGCTTTTTCATTGCGTCGTTGGGGTCGGGATATTTCTCGTTGATGGCAGCGATGTCGGGTTGTAGGATTTTCATCTTGGCCTGCGAGAGATAGCTCTTGTAGGTCAATGGCCACAAGGCGAGCTTGAGGAGGATTGTGAGCACTAGAATTACGATGCCCAGGCTCCAACCAAACTTGCACAGCCAGTTAAACACAGGCATCACTATGCCCGAGTTGATCCAGCGGAACAGAGTCCAACCAAGCGACACCAGTCGGGTGAGGTGCAGGTCCTCTTGGGGTGAGAACTTGTCGTAGCTCGAGAGCAGGGCGTAGCGGTTGGGGCCGAAGTAGAAATAGAATGACGCTGGAGCAGGGTTCTGCGAACTGTATTCTACGGTCGAGGTCACATTGATGTCCTTGAGATAGGTGTCGTAGTCCTTGGGGAACTTGTCTTTGTCGAATGCTGTGCTGGAGAACTTGGCACCAGTGAAAGCTTGGTTGGCGATGAGAGCCGTGCTGAAGAATTGGCTCTTGCCCGAAATCCACTTGATGCGCTCCTGCACCGTCTCTTCCTTGCTGCCATTCTCGCTCAGGTTTTTCACATCGTCGTTATCGCCCTGAATTTTCCAGTAGAGTGCACTGTTGCGCTCCTCAAACTGCTTGCCAGCCTCCTGGCGCTTGATCTTCTGATGCCAAGCGAAGTCCATGGTGCTGATGTTGGTTGGGATCACCTTGTCCATGCCGCTTTGCAGCACTTCCATGCGCAGCATGTAGGTTCCTGGCACGAGCGTGTAGCGCAGGCTCCACTTAGCTCCTCCATCAAGGTTCATGCTCATTGTGATCGAGGTGTCGTTCTTGGCCTCGGGAGTGAAATAGAAGTCGCGCGTGTCGTAGCGCTGAGTGTTGGAGTTGAGCGTGAAGCTGTAGTCATTGTTTTCGGGATTGATGATCTCGACTGGCACGCTCTTGTTGTTTTTATAGTCCTCTTGAGTGCGGTAGGCGGTGTAGCCCTTCAGGGTGGCGCGTGTCACCATGGCTCCTTTAGTGCTGATTTCCACCTTGATAGAGTCATTCTCGAGCGTTACCGTCTTGTCCTCGCCAGTGAGATTGGCGCTGAACGCCGAAGCCTGAGCATACTTGCTGATGACGTTCTTCACTGCCTGGACAGCGAGGTTCTGCGAGCGTGGGTCATCGGTCTTGGCGACGGTGAGCGCGCTCAGGTCGATTGTTTTGTTGTCGACTTTCACAGTGCCGGCAGCCTTGCCGTTATCGTTGTTTAGCGTCACACCCTCAAATGCTATGGTGCCATTCTTGGCAGTGAGAGTGTCGAGGAGAATCATCTCCTGGGCAGTGAGAGTGTCGACGCTGGCACTGGCTGCGGGGTCGGTAGCTGTTTGGGTAGTATTGGCTTGTTGCTTGTTGCTTGTCTTATCCTCTTTGGGCTGCAGATACATGAATCCAAAGATTACTGCACACATGAGCAGCATGCCTATTACCGTGTTTTTATCCATAATTCTATGCTTGGAAATGTTGTGTTTAAAGTGTTAAGTTTTACGATTTCTTGTTCTCGATAGCGGCTCGCACAAAGTCCATGAACAGCGGGTGTGGTGTGAGCACTGTGCTGCTATACTCAGGATGGTACTGCGTGCCAATATACCATTTTTTGTCGGGCAGCTCAATCACCTCAACGAGATGGGTCTCGGGGTTCTCACCCACGCATTTCATGCCACCGTCCTCAAACTCTCGGCGGTACTCGTCGTTGAACTCGAAGCGGTGACGATGACGCTCCTCGATGTCGAGCTTTCCATAGGCCTCTGCAACTTTCGTGCCACTTTTCAGGTGGCAGGCATAGGCGCCTAAACGCATGGTGCCGCCCATGTTGGTGATGCTCTTCTGCTCCTCCATCAGGTCGATGACGTTGTGCGTGGTCTTGGGGTCGATTTCCACGCTATTGGCATCGGTCATTCCTAGCACGTTGCGTGCATACTCGATGACCATGCACTGCATGCCGTAGCAGATGCCGAAGGTGGGCACATCGTGCTCGCGGCACCACTTGAGAGCAGCAAATTTGCCCTCGGTGCCTCGCTGCCCAAATCCTGGAGCAACAATCACGCCGTCCATTGGGCTTAGAAGTTGCTCGGCGTTGCTGTTGTCGATTTTCTCGCTCGAGATGTAAGTGATTCTCACTTTGTGGCCCTGATAGATGCCAGCGATGAGCAGGCTCTCGTCGATGCTCTTGTAGGCATCCTGAAGTTCGACGTACTTGCCCACAAGCCCAATCTTGACCTCTTCTTTGGCCTCGGCGCGCTTGTTGAGGAAGAAGTTCCACTTGCTCAGGTCGGGCTCGCCGCTATAGGGGGTGCCGGTCTTCTCGAGGATTATTTGGTCTAGTCGCTGGCGGTGCATCATCAGCGGCACCTCGTAAATGCTAGGCGCGTCTAGGCTCTGGGTCACGGCGTCGGGGCTCACGTTGCAAAACTGAGCCACCTTGCGGCAGTGAGCCATGGGCATTTCACGCTCGGTGCGCAGCACGAGCACGTCGGGTTGGATTCCCACTTGCTGTAGCTGCTTCACGCTGTGCTGGGTGGGCTTGGTCTTGAGTTCGCCAGCGGCCTTGATATAGGGCACATAGGTGAGGTGTACCACCACGCAGTTACGACCCAGCTCCCACTTGAGCTGTCGCACCGCTTCGAGGAAGGGGAGCGACTCAATGTCGCCCACAGTGCCACCTATCTCGGTTATAACGAAGTCGTATTTGCCGGTGCTTCCCAGCAGCTTGACGCATCGCTTTATCTCATCGGTGATGTGTGGGATTATTTGGACAGTCTTGCCCAGATAGTCGCCACGGCGCTCTTTGTCGATGACACTCTGGTACACGCGCCCCGTGGTAATGTTGTTGGCACGGGTAGTCTTGATGTTGGTGAAGCGTTCGTAGTGCCCAAGGTCGAGGTCGGCCTCGTGGCCATCTACAGTGACGTAGCACTCACCGTGCTCATAGGGGTTTAGTGTGCCTGGGTCGATATTAATGTAGGGGTCAAACTTCTGGATCGTCACGTTGAAGCCGCGTGAGAGGAGCAAGCGTGCCACCGACGACGAGATGATGCCCTTGCCCAGTGATGACACCACGCCACCTGTGACAAATATGTATTTAGTTTCCACTATAAATATGTTGTTTTATATAATAGAATTATCTTTACAAACTGCAAAGATAAGCATTTTCCCGCAATGAAAGACGCTGTATCGCCACATTTTTTACCTATATATGCTCTTGGCATATAAAAAACGCACGACTGAAAGAAAAAAAAAGAGCCTGCGTCGATTCACATCGTGCAGGTCTTTTGCTGTTTACTTAACTATTTTTATTAAAGTCTATGTGTGTAGAGTAATAGTTCAACTAATAACTAATTCACTTTAAAATTTTCACACTGCAAAGTTAGAGGTGCCCAGTGGAGCGTGCAATCACTAAGAATGGGTAATTTTGATGCAAGTAGTCATCACGATTTGTGATTTTGAACAAAAAATGCTATTTTTGTGGTCAAAATATTGATTGAAGAATATAAGAAATAGACATGAAAAAGGTATTGTTTTTTTTAGTATTAATGATGAACTGTGTGGTAGCTCAAGGTCAGCTGCTGTGGCGCATTACGGGTGGTAATTGCTACAAGCCGTCCTATTTGTTTGGCACAATCCATCTAGAGACATCTAATTATATTGATAGCGTTGCCGGGCTTCCTGAGGCAATTGCCAGTGTGGACGCAATCTATGGTGAGGTTGTTCGTGACGAGATGCTGAGCAAGAGCACCATGAGCAAAGTGCTGAAAGAATCGCTGGCTCCGGCCGACAGCACAATAGACCGCTTGTTGACCCCCGAGGAATACCGGCTCGTCGATAGCGTGGTGAGAAGTTACATGATGGGGCTGATAGGTCTGGACCGTCTTAATAAATTGAAACCCATGGCAATAGTCATGCAGCTCGAGGCGATGCAGATGGCTAAATATTTTCCCGACTTAAAGTCGCTCGCCGATGGTGGCCTTGACTTGGCTGTTCAGAGCCGAGGCAGTGAGCTGGGTAAGTATGTGGGCGGTTTTGAGACGGTTGAGCAGCAGATAGCCATAGCCTATGGAAGCACCTTGGAGGAGCAGGCACGCGATCTTGTTGACATGTGTGCCAAGGACAAGGACTTTGGCGACTACAACAAGCAGTTGTGCGATCTGTATCACTCTCAGGACCTTAAAGCTTTAGAACGACTACTGCTAGACCCTGAAAGGGGCATGGGGGTCGAGGGGCTAGAGCGCCTTTCCTACTCCCGCAACCGCAAGTGGATGGACAAGATAGTTGCCACGTTACCCATCCAGAGCATGCTCATTGTGGTGGGTGCAGCTCACTTGATGGGCGAGGGGGGACTGATAGAGTTGCTCAGGTCACGCGGCTATGTGGTTGAGGCTGTTGATGCTCCCTGAATTTATTCCATTTTGCTCCTATAGTTTTCCAAAACACCCCTTTGTCGTGAATTAGATAATGGGCGATATTGCATATATTCCCCAAAAGTAATACTTTTGTAGTTCAAAAACCTGATAGACTTATGCTAAACAAGAAATTAATGATAGTGTTAATGTCGTGTGCCAGCCTGATGACGAGTGCACAGGTGACGCTCGACTCGTGCCGCCACATGGCGCTGCGCAATAACAAGCAGATGGGCATCGAGCAGCTGAAGATAGAGCAGGCTGGCTACCAGCGCAAGCAAGCTCAGGCCGCCTACAAGCCATCGATAGACTTTGCCGGCACCTATATGCACACAGGCCGAAACGTCTCGCTTGTCGACATCAACGACATAACTCCTACCCAGTTCTTTAACCCTGCCACCGGTAATTACGACTTTGTGATAGATGCTGCATCGGGCATTGGCATTTCGCTCGACGGCAGCAAGGTGAATGCAGTGACTCAGAAGGTTAAAGACGCCCTTACCTTCGATACCCATAACCTCTTTGCTGCAGGAATATTGGTTACACAACCCATCTACATGGGTGGCAAAATAAAGGCACTTAATCAGATTACCAAGTATGCCGAGGAAATTGCCCAGTACATGCATGACCGCAAGGCCGAGGATGTGATTTATGGAGTTGACCAGGCCTATTGGCTCGTGGTGTCGCTCAAAGCCAAGGAGAAACTTGCTGAGAGCTATCTGGACCTGGTGACCAATCTCGACAATGACGTGAAGAAGATGCTCGAGCAGGGCGTTACTACACGCGCCACACTGCTGAGTGTTGACGTGAAGGTGAATGAGGCTAATGTTGCCCTCACCAAGGTGAGAAATGGCCTTGTGCTCTCGCGCATGGCATTGGCGCAGTTGTGTGGCGAGCCACTCGACGAGCCTATGATACTTGCCGATGAGAATCGCAGCGACCTCGAGGTGAACCTTCATCCGAGTCACATCGATATGTCACAGGTCTATGACCGGCGCAAGGATTTCAATGCTCTGGAATTGGGTGTGAAAGTCTTTGACGAGAAGGCCAAAGTGGCACGTAGCGAAATGCTGCCAACCGTTGCTGCTATTGGTAGCGTGTTCACATCTAACCCAAGCGTTTACAATGGTTTCAAGAAGGAATTTGGCTTCAATTACGCCATTGGTGCCATGGTGAAAATCCCTATTTGGCACTGGGGCGGATTAAGCAATAAGTATAAGGCAGCCCTTGTTGATGCCAAAATCAAGCATCTAGAAATGGAAGAGGCCAAGGAGAAGATAGAGCTTCAGGTAACCCAAGCCAATTTCAAGTATCAAGAAGCCTACAAGACCTATGAGATGACCAAGGCCAATCTTGTTAAGGCCGATGAGAACCTGCGCATTGCCCAACTGGCATTCCGCGAGGGAATGTCGACTAGCGACGAAGTGCTTACCGCACAAACGGCATGGCTTCAGGCCCATAGCGAGAAAATCGATGCCGAGATTGACGTGATGATGTGTGACGTGTACCTGTCGAAGGTTACTGGACGCATGAATTATTGATTGAGGAAAACTCTTGAATTATGGAAGACAAGCAAGAAAAAGCAGTTGACGAGCAGCTTGTAAAAAGTGCAGAAGCTACCGATGAGTCCCATAATTCGGAGCTTGAGGCGATGGCCCTCAAACTCAGGCGTCGCAAGATACGCATGAAAAAGCGATTGTCGCTTGTCGGCTCCATACTCATTTTTGCGCTAGTAATTATAGGGTTGGCTATTTGGGGCCTCCTGTATCTCAAACCTGGCGACTTGACAATTCATGGTCAGGCCGACTGTGAGACGGTGCGGGTGAGTGGCAAGCTTGCTGGTCGCCTTATGGAAGTGTATGTAAAAGAGGGCGACTACGTGCACAAAGGCCAGCGCTTGGCAATGATTCAATCATCGATTGCCGATGCCAAGCTGGCTGAAGCTCAAGCGAGAAAGGATGTTGCCGCCAGTCAGAACGAGAAGGTTGAACGTGGCACACGCGATGAACTTGTGCAGTCGGCTCAGAAGATGGTAGAGCAGGCTCAGGCAGCCGAGGAGATATACCGTAAGACATATGAGCGAGTTGAGAACCTTTTCAATGATGGTGTCGTGAGCGAGCAGCGACGCGATGAGGCAAAGGCGGCCTATGAGGCAGCCTCGGCGACGGTTGCCGCCGCCAAGTCGCAACTCGAGATGGCTCAAAATGGCGCTCAGGCCGAGGACATTGATGCATCACGAGGCATTGAGAGGGCTGCTGAAGCCACCGTCAAAGAGGTAGAGGCTGTCCTTGACGATAAGTATCTTGTTGCCCCTTGCGACGGTGTGATTTCAGGCATTTATCCTCGCATTGGTGAGCTGGTGATCATGGGCTTACCGTTGATGACAATATCCAATCTTGACGAAATGTGGGTGGCATTTAATGTTCGCGAAGATAAACTCAATGGACTTGTTGTGGGCAAGGAAATAAACGTGATGATTCCTGCTCTTGGCAACAAAGAGGCGAAGATGAGTGTGTTCTCGGTTCGCGACAAGGGTAGCTTTGCCACCTGGACCGCCACCAAAGCTTATGGCGGTCACGATAACAAGACATTTGAAGTTAAGGCTCGACCAGTGAATAAGATAGAGAACTTCGGCCCTGGAATGGTAGTGATTATGAAGTAAAAGAACTTCTGTCCCTATAATTATCTTATAGCCTATTGCTTTATTCTTGCCCTAACAGGATATTGTAGGCGGCGGTGATGTCATTGGAGTTGATTTCACCGTCACCGTTGATGTCGAGTTTCGGGTAGAATGTGGTGTCGATGCCCAAGAGGAAATTGTATATTTGTGTGATTGTGCTGGAGTTTATAGTTTCTTCCTCAACATAATCATCACGCCACCTGTTGAGCTGTGTTGAGAGGCGATTAATGTTGGTTCTATACCAAGTCATCACAAACTCTTTTTCCAGATATATGTCCTCGTCGACAATGATTCGCTCATCTTCCTCCTCGTCTTTCCACAAGTCATATTCACGTTGCCACGCACCGCTTTCAACATAGCGTTGCTGGATGGCGTCGATATGGCTCTCCACATTTTCGGGGCTGAGTTCGGCTTCGATGAGTTGGAACCAACGCCTTGCAATGCGGTTTTTGATGCCGTCGATGTCTTGCGTGATTAAACGGTTGAAGGGGGCAAAGGCATTGAGCCGTGATGTCATGGGATAGTAGTGGGTTTGTACGCCATTGGGGTTGCGACCCATGCAAGCATCTAGATCCCACGGAGTGATCATGAAGCAGTGGCCGAAGTTGATGTCGGGAGTTGATAGGAACGTGTTTTTATAGGGCATGTCGATGAGGCCGAATGCTGCAATCAGAATCCAATAGTCTACAAGGTTGTCGATGTAATAATACTCGCTATAATGAGCTTTGAAGTACTCGTCGGCGGTCTTTCCGTTGAAGTCGATGAGGTCGATGAGAGGTTGCCAGGCTTGTGTCGAGGGATACTCTTCGGGATATTGAAGTTCAAAAGTATTCCATAAAACTGTGTCGGTGCGGTCCGCTTCATAGTCGAGCAGGTTGTTGGTCAAGCCACTGTTTTTGCCCTTGTAGAGCAGTCCTTTAATGGTGACACTGTCGATGTCTTCCTTTACCTTGCGCAAGTTCAAAAGCTGCCTGTTTATTTTGTCGCTCAGGCAGTAAATGCCGTTGTGCACACCGTCGACAAACACCTCGACCATAGTGCCCACTGTGCCGTTTCGATTGTTGAATTTAGTTTCCCACATCGTGTGGCTGAATTCGTTCCAGATATCGAAGCATACGCGATTGCGCATCCTGAGCTTGTCGATCCCCATGGCATCGAGAATCCAGGTGTTGTCGTCGCGCAGTCCCAATAGGTTGGCATCGAGCTTCTCTCCCTCCTCGTCGACAAGTTTGACGCTGAAAGAGATTTTGGGCAGGAAAAGAGCCGTCTTGCCGCGTTTTCTAATGACGCAGTTGTAGCTGGTGATTGCTATCGAGTCGCCGCTGCTGTTGTCGGCAATGGTGATTTTTCCTGGAACAAAATAGAGATAACTCACTGAGTCGGCATATATTTCCAGATTCACCAATGGCAGCGATTGTGGTGTCATGCTTGCCACCATATCGCTGAACGTGTTTGCAAATCCACACAGTGGGGCGATGCACAAAACGATGATATGAAGTAGGCGTGTTGCCATTGTGGGAATAATAGTAAAGTGCAAAATTATTAAAAATTTTCATTCTTATAGTGATGTTAACGCGAAATTCTATGTATTTTTGCAAAAAAACAAGGCTTATGAAATTATTAAATCGTTATATAGGCTCAATGTTATTATTGGCCATTATCGTGGCCTCACCTCAAGCAATAAAGGCTCAAACCGACAGCACAAGCCGATATATGCTTATGCCACTGGTCTATGACAACCAACAACCCCAATCATCGACAATGCAAGCTGCAATTCAAGGGTTAAAGTTGAGTGACGACTGGCTCAACAAGGCTCAGCAACGGTGGGATAGGGTTCATGACATGCGCTATCGCCTGATGATTGACAACCCGGGCATTGTGAGGTTTAATGAGGACTCACTACCCAAGCCACCTAAAGAGGTTGTTGTTGAAACCGATCCGTCGTCGGCCGAGCTTCAGGTGGAAGCCAACAAGATTGACGGTGAGAAGTTCAAGCCAGTAGACCGTCGCGAAGTGAAGATGCACAACTGGCTGCACTCTTTTGTTGGAAGTCTACACGGTACACAAGCCTACATCAGTAACAACTGGTATCAGGGTGGCGAGAATAACCTCAACTTGCTTGCCGATGTGCAGTGGGACTGCAACCTGAACCAGAAACTTCACCCTAAATGGTTGTTTAACAACACGCTGCACTATAGGTTGGGTATAGCTACAGCTAAGGGCGACAGCCTGCGCAGCTACAGCATCAATGAAGATAATTTCCAGTTTGACTCACAGTTGGGTTACAAGGCGGTTAAGAATTGGTATTACTCGGCAACACTGCTTTTCAAGACACAGTTGCTTAACAGCTACGTGACGAATACTCGCAACTTGGCAGCATCATTTCTATCGTCGGGCGAATTGAATTTGGGTCTTGGTATGACCTACAATTACAAGGATAAAGATGGTTACAAGACATTGACGTTGTCGATCTCGCCATTGTCCTACAATATGAAGATATGCCGTGACATAGTGAAACTTGACCCAACGAAGTTTGGCATTGATGCTGGCAAACATACTAAGCACAGCTTTGGTTCGGCTGTAGAGATGAAATTTGAGTGGAAAATCACTCCGAGCATCAGTTGGAAGACTAGGTTCTATGCCTTTACCGACTATAAATATGTTCAGGGAGACTGGGAAAATACATTTTCATTCTCAGTCAGCAGTCACCTCAACACTCAGATTTTTACACATCTGCGTTACGACAAGTCAAGGCCTTGGAATGCCGATTGGAAATACTGGCAATTCAAGGAAATCCTGAGCTTTGGCTTGACCTACAAATTTGCAACCAAGTAAAAAAACTGATTTTTTTGTTTGCCGGCTCAACAACTAATGGTCTTACGTAAGTTTTAAGGAGGCTTTTGTTATTGGGCTAAAAGGACGTTGTAGGCTATAGTGACGTCGGTGGAGTTGATGATACCATCTCGGTTGAGGTCCAAATTCTCATAAAATGTTGTATCATTGCCTAAGATGTAATTGTAGATGCTTGTCACAGTGCTTATTGTGACGTGACTAAGAGGGTCGTAGTCTTCGCTCCAAATCTCAATATATCCACTAGCATAGGCAAGGTTGTCGATATACCAATTAACAACATATTGCACTTCGTCATCAATGTTTTGCCCTATTTTGACGTCAGAGTTTTTCCATAGGTTATACTCACGTTGCCATGCACCGCTCTCTACAAAACGCTGTGCAATGGAGTTGATGTGGCTCTCTAAATTTTCGTGGCTGAGTTCGGCTTCAATGAGTTGGAACCATCGCCGTGCCAGTTTTTGTTTGAAACCACCAATGTTGTGCATCTTGAGTCTTTTATAAGGAGCAATGTTGTCGAGGCGAGACACCGAAGGGAAATCATCAAGTAAACTACCATTCCATCCCCGTCCAAGGCATGCATCAAGGTCCCATGGTGTGATCATGAAGCGGTGATCGAAGTTGATGTCGGGAGTCGATAGGTAGGTGTTTTTATAGGGCATGTCGGTGAGACCAAAAGCCACCAGAAACACCCAGTAGTCGACCAGATTATCTTCATAGTAGCATTCGTTATAGTGATCGGCGAAGTACTCTATTTCGGAATCGCCGTTGAAATTCATGAGATCTATAAGATGTTGCCACGTTTGGGCTGACGGGTATTCTTCGGGGTGTTTTAGCTCAAATGCGTCCCAAGATACCGAATCGGTGTTGCCTTCATGATATCCTATGAGAGCCGACCAAGCTACACCTTTGTAAAGTAAGCCCTTTACCGTCACCGAGCCGTCATCTTCCACCTTGGCCTTGCGCAGGTTGAGTAGCTGACGGTTGATTTTGTCGCTCAAGCAGTAGATGCCGTGGTATTCGCCATTGATGAACACTTCGACCATAGTGCCCACAGTTCCGTTGCGATTGCCAAACTTGGTGTCCCACATCGTGTGGCTGAATTCGTTCCAGATATCGAAGCAGACTCGATTGCGCATCCTCAGCTTGTCGATGCCCATAGCGTCAAGAATCCAAGTGTTATCCATGCGCAGCCCCAGTAGGTTGGCGTCGAGATTCTCGCCCTCTTCATCAACAAGCTTGATGTTGAAAGATTTTTTGGAAAGCGATAGTGCGTACATTCCTCTATACTTCACTTGACAGTCGTAGGAGTCAAGCTTCACCATGTTGTCTTTGTACTCGGCGAGAGTGATTTTTCCCGGAGTTATGTGTTCTTTACTTACAGAGTCAATTTCCACCTCAATGTTAACCAGCGGTAACGACAGCTCGCTCATGTCGGCCACCATTTCGGAGAAGTTTTGTCCCCATCCCATCAATGGTAACAGACACAATAAGACAGTATGTAGAAATCTATCTTTAATCATGGTAATGCTATTTGTTTTGCAAAATTAATTATTTTTTATCTGATAAAAGCATTATTTGACTAAAATAACAATATTATTTTATTGAAATCTTGCTTGAGTGTTCAAAATAACTTACCTTTGTTCTTTATGAAACGATTGTTATTCTCCATATTCCTTTCATTTGTTGTGATGGCTGCGTGGGCGAAGACCGACTTGCCCGAGCAGAGTGTTGTGGTGCCGGGGTTTGATGAGCGGGTGGCTCGTGAGCGTCTGCTTGAGAGCGATATGCAGCCTCTGGAAGGCATATGGTATTATCCCAATGAGGAGATGACCATTGCCATTGAGCGCTGGCAACCTGAGCCGTCGCACAAGATAGGGTATCGCTTGTTGCTTGTTGCTAGTGAGGACTTGGAATTGCTGCCTGGAACTGTGATTGGCTACATCGAGGAGAGCGCTGTTGAGGGTAAGTATCATATGTGGCTCTATAGTGAGCGAAACAAGGTTACGCTGTGTGGTCCACTCGAGTGTGTTGCCACTCTCAATAACGATGCCACATCGCTCACTTTCGACCCACCTAACTGGGATGTGAAAGTCCGTGTCAATTTCGCTCGTTTCCTTCCATCATTGTTTAGGGGTATTTCGGTTATTCCTCACGTTGAGAAGGAGAAGTTGCCTGTTGGCTTCAAGAAGATATTCCCTGCCGATGGCAATGGTAATAAGTTTAATAAAGTGAGATACTTGTAAGGTGAATTAATAAGTGGTAAGTGTAAATTGGGATTACCTACAGTTTGAAGGATTATGAATAATAGAATATTACTCATTACATTAATGGTAGTGGTTGCTGTGGTAGCCATGGCGCGGACTCGCACTACGCAAACACAACTAAAGAATAACTCGCAGGTAATAGAGGAAATACCTGAGGGAGTGGTACCCGACTCGCTGCTGCGCGATTTGGAACCTAATGCCGTGACGCTGCGTGGCTATAATAAGAAAGCGAGTGACTCGCGAGAGTCGTTCTTCGTCACCAACAACACTTCGCACCGCATCTCGCATGTGCGCCTGCTCATGCGATACATGCAGATGAATGGCGAGATGCTTCATGAGCGTGTGGCTACTGTTGAGGTCGACTTGAGACCTCATGAGACGCGATTGGTTGCCATCAAGACCTTCGACGTGCAACGCCTATTTTACTACTATGCTGGCCCCAAACCCCGTAAGAGCGCTACACCATTCAAGGTGGCATTTCGTCTCGTGGGGTATGACATTCCCGTGGGAAGATGATTGTCCTGGAAATTAGGACAAAATGGCACAGTTTTAGTGCATAAAGCGGAAATAATGGCATAAAACGTGACTAAATTTCATGTTTTATGCTGTTTTTTGTGGTGGCAAGATGTTTGCATTTTATTGTAGTGAGCCCGCGAGTGAGGTTGGCATTAACCGACAGATTTGTCTCGCAGGACCAATAACACAAACATTAACAACATTAAAATTATAGGAGATTAAATTATGTTACTTGCACGTAGAAATTCCAACTGGTTACCCGATGTTTTCAACGACTTCTTCGACACCGATTTTTTGCCAAAGGTGAACACCAACACCACAGCACCAGCTATCAATGTTATTGAGAAGAAGGACGAGTATGACGTGGAGCTTGCTGCTCCTGGAATGACCAAGGAAGACTTCAAGGTAAGCCTTGACGAGGATCGCAACCTGGTTGTTGAGCTCGACAAGAAGGTTGAGAAAACCGATGAGAATAAAGACTGCGGGCACTATCTGCGCCGTGAGTTCTCTTACACAAAGTTCCAACAGACCCTGTTGCTTCCCGACGACGTTAATCGCGAAGCAATCAATGCCACCGTTGAGCACGGTGTACTCAAGGTCGTGCTTCCAAAGCTCCAACCACAGGAGATGAAGAAAGAACGCACGATGATCGAGATTCAGTAAAGTAAGACGGCATTGGCAAACTAAAGGCATATCACAGGCACCTGATTCATAAGCAAAGATTTTTTTTAAGAATTTAGTTATTAATTGTCTTTAAAAGGACATAAAAAAGCGCTGGGCCAAGCATGGCTCAACTGAGCAGTGAAATATATTTTAGCCTGTTGCAGCCGTCGATACATAAAATAATCCCCACAGCAAGAAGCCGTGGGGATTATTTTTGTGCAAAAAATGCGACGGTTTACTTTAAGACAATGCTCTCAAGTATTGCTCTTACCTCTTCATTGGCGATGGGGTCTCCCTCAATTTCGTTGGTGCTAACTGTAATCTTTACACTGCCGTCAGTTGCCGCACCTTTAGGAGCAATAATATAGTAAGAGTTACGGCCATCTTTGTTCAAAACGCTTAATTTGCCACCTTCAACATTTATTTCCTCTACCTGCTTATATCCACCGTCAGGGCTCAGGTAATATTCCATAGCCTTATCATAAGCTTCGGTGTCTTCCTTAATTATAATGAAGTTGGTGAATTTCTCGCCCTGGTGTTTGATTTCCACATTGGCGTCTTCATTAGTAACTACTTCCCAGCCCTCAGGTTGGAGGATAGTAAAGTGAGCTTTCTCAATAGGTGTACCCTTGATTTTTGGACCACCTGAGCACGAGGTAATGGCCACAAATGCAGCCACTAATGTGAATAATGCAAATAACTTTTTCATGTCGTTGTTTGTTTTTAAATTAAAAAATACTATAAATAAATGCTTGTATACATGTCAATTAATGGAGCACTCTGCTCCAGAAGTTTTTTCTTTGATGCAGTCAAGAGAGAGAGTATTGAATGAGGTTATACACTATCACCTCTCCACGCACTATTGATAATGCAACAAAATTAATAAAAAAAACTTAATTGGCATAAAAAACTGAACAAAATAAGCGCAAACACTCAAAATTATTCAATAATAACACATTTTATTGTACTATTAAATGGTATCGAAAGAATTCAATAAGCTGCTAATGAGTGGCGGAAAAAATTTGGTTCAAGCGACTTTGCTGCTTGCAAGAGCAACTAACAATTGGAGTGGTCGGCGGCTTTTCTTGTGCAAGTTTTGCACATTTGCCGAAAAATATATAATTTTGTGAGCTAGAATAAATATAAAACTTATAATAATGAAGAAGAAAATCAAAACTGCTATCTTGATCATTGCGGGAATACTGTTGTGTTTGGGAGTGGTGATGTCGCTTACTAACCCCTCGAGCAACGAGCACCTTAACGTGGTGGCCGACTACCTGAACAAGTACGATATGTCGCAAATCGACCTCAATGAGGAAGAGCAGGCACAGTACACCGCCTACATGAGCAGTGGAGCCAATGCCAACCTGATGGATAAGGTGGTAAAACCGATGTTTCAGGTTCAAGACTACGGAATGTGGTCGGTGGGCAAGATCAACAACAAGAGCGTCACTTTGGGCATATTCAACAAGGTGATAATAATTGATGAGGAAGAGATTCCCAAGGCACTCATCGAGCGCCGTGGAGTGGTCAGCGAGTAGGATTGGTGCCTACATTTTGACTTTAGAAGTTTGCACTGATGGCTATGAGCCATAGACTTTACACAATGATGGCAATCGCACTATGTGCGGTTGCCTTGTCATGCACCCGTAATCCTGACGCAGGAGGTAAAATACGCGACGATCTACCATTACACCAGTTGCGCAACGGCGATCTGTTATTCCGTTGCGGCACGAGCACAGAGAGCCAGGTTGTGGTGAGCGCCGACAAGAACGGTGGGGTATATTCGCATGTGGGAATAGCCTTCAACGACGGTAGGACTTGGCGCGTGGTGCATGCCGTACCAGGCGAGAGTGCTGATGGCGTCGACCGCGTCAAGGTGGAGCCGGTGGACTCTTTCTTCCTTACCACGCGTGCAGTGCACGGGGCGGCGATGCGCTTGCAGGGTTGCAGCGCTCAAGCAGCACAACAGGCAGCACAATTGGCTGCTAGGAAAAAGGGAGTGGAGTTTGACGACGATTACAATTGGACCGACAGCACACGCCTCTATTGCACTGAGTTGGTGCAGAGGGCTTATGAAACCGTTGGCGTTGATCTGTCAGGTGGCCGCATAACCCATGTTGTACTGCCTTTCTTCAAGGGTGACGTGGTGTTTCCCAGCGACATCCAGCGCAACGACTCCCTCAAGGTTGTTTTCAGTTTTTAGTTATTTGAAAATAATAACTAGGAGGAAAACTTCAGTTTTCCTCCTAGTTGATTGTTAAGCAGTTATATGCTTATTTCAGGATGAGACGGAACGACATGTCCTCCGAAGCGCCGCCATTCATTTCAATATCGTTGAAGTCGCGCTTTGTCACTGTGCAGCGTGTAGCACCTTGAGTGCAGCTGCCGCCACGACGAGTGAGACCATAAGCGCTTGCTGTTGGTGATCCAGTAGGGTCAACTTCACCTTCGGTGGCCCATGAGTAGTTCATCGAGAAATTGTCGGTAGTTGCCTCAAAGGCATTTCCACTCATGTCGTAGAGACCAAGTTCGTTGGGACTCTTTTGCTTAACATCATGAACAACGTAGTCGCTGTTAAGTGAGTACCATGCCACATCGTTGATGTTGTTACTGCCAGCATAGGAGTAGCCTTCGCTCTTCACGCCTCCTCGTGCAGCCCATTCCCATTGAGCTTCGGTGGGAAGCATGAAATTCTTATTGGATGCTAAAGCGCCATTTGCATGCAAGTAATCGTTGAGGGCATCAACAAATTGCAGAATCTCGCTATACCATTGTCCGTTACATGGCTTCTGGTCACCCTGCTCGGCAAAATAAGCATAGTCGGGGTAGAGTGCCTTCCAGAGAGCTTGTGTGCACTCGGTTTCAGCCATATAGAAATCGGTTACTGTCACACTGTGGGCTGGACTTTCTGACGCGATTTCGTCATTTCCCATCGTGAAAGATCCACCTTTCACATAAATCATGCGGAAAGTGACGCCATTGACTGTGAAATCGATGTGTTCAGGTTGCTGTTGACTGCCGTTAAGAAGGATGTTGTAGACCGATGTAATGTCGGCACTAGTAATGCTACCATCGCCATTAACGTCGCTTGTGGCAAGGAAGGTGTCATCACCATTAAGCAGAAAGTTATATAGAACGGTTATGTCCGCACTGTTCACTGCTCCGTCATGGTTTACATCACCTGTTGACTGGGCCGATGCAGCTGTCATTCCAAATGCAAATGTTAGTAATGAAAGAATAAATGTCTTCATAAATCAGCGTACTATAAACTTGTGTCCATTCTTGATATAAATGCCAGCAGGCAGAGTGCCTTGCATCTGACGCCCCATAATGTCGAACACTGCACCCTCTTTTTCATTGTTGTCAGCATTTACGTTGGAAATAGAGGTGGGGGTTGACTCTATGCTGGTGAGATAAATCTGGTAAGCCAAGCCGTTCCAGGAGAAGATACCTGTGATGTTGCACAACTCGCCGTTTTCTGGTATCTCATAGTCATGAGGAAGATACCCTAACATGTCGTTTACTCGAACCTGCAGGCCATCGGCCTCAGCTATATAGAATCGCCCATTCAGGCTAATTGCTACATTATTAAGAGCGACAAGTTTTGAAAAGTTGGCATCATTGAGCAGCTCAGCCATAGTGAACAGGGTGGGTTGCAATTCATTGCCACTGGTCTTTGTGTAAGTATCGGCACTAGTAAGGGCATCGTTAGTGGCCTGTGGACGCTCGCGACCATCTACATCGTCGTCGGGATCTTCGTCATAGTAGAATTGTCCACGTTTCACATAAATGTAACCATTCAGGATATCGCCACGTTCTAAATCAAGATTCAGTCCGTCAAACTCAACGGCAGCTGAAGCATCTTCAACATAGGCAGTACTCCAGTCCACTCCATTAACTTGGGCATTGTTAAGTGTGAGTTTGGCGAGAGTTCCTACTTCTAAAGCATTGAACTCGGCTATAGAGCTCACTTCAACGTAGGTTGTAGCATCGGGAGTGTAAGTTTCGTCATTAGCATCATTAGTGGTAACTGTCATAGTGAGCAACAAAGACTGTGTGTTCCACTCGTTGGCAGCATTCTCGTTATCAAAGGTGATTGCAGTAGAATTTCCACTCCACACATAGTTGGTGGCATCAAGCTCACCATTTCCAGCTTGTGCCTCAAGGAAGAACTTATAGTTCTGGACTTCGAATGTAATACCTGTGATGGCGCGGCCCTCATCGGCGGTAATGGTGATTTTTCCACCTACTTGCAGATAGGTCACGCCAGCATTGGTGCGCCACATGCGGTTTGGCTTTGCTCCATCAACCGAAGTCAAGACAACATCGCCCTGACGCAGTTCTTGACCACTAATCACACCCTTTGTTGGGTCTTCCCAATCGGCTGGAGTAGCCACCTCAAGATTGAGGTTGTTGTTGGCGAAGTCATACACATTCTCTTGAGTTGTAGCGTTGGCAGTTAATTGCCATCCGCACAGTAGCGCTAAAGCGCTTAATTTAGTAATAATGTTCATAGTGTAAAAGTTTGATTAATAATTTATTAGAATCTTGTTTTTTATTGTGCTAAAGAGGGTTTCTGTCTTGGCAAGAAATCATTAGTAGAGTTGTTGGTGTCAACTAGTTTGCCGCTCTCGTCACTCTTTCTGATTACCGAGGTGCCGTATCTCGACTTGTCGCTCGAGGTCTCAGCACAATAGGTCCATCCCGAGTCGAGCGCTGGGGATGCCACATTCCATGCCCATTCGTTCTGGATGGAAAGGTTCACCCAGTCAATCACCCAAGAGTTGGGGATGAAGTAGCCGTCGCCTGAACTCTCATAAGTTCCCCAAGCGGCATTCACGATGTAGGTGTACTTGTAGTAGTTGCTCTCGATGAAAGTGTCGTAATCGGAGTGCATACGCACAATGCCATAGGATTTTGTGCCTTTGTTGTTTAGCATAGTGTAGCTCCATAGGTCACTATACCACTTGATGAGATTGGTGGCGGCAGGGTTGTCCTCATCGAAGAACTCAGTATTGGGGCTCACGTCATAGAATTCAAACTGCGCTCCGCTCAAGTCTATTGAGTTGGAGTTGATGAGAGTATGGTTCTTAGCATTGAGTGCGATAAGCAATGATTCTCCAGCATCGACAGGCACACTGGTTCCGTTGCCAGGAATAAGATACAGCCAGCTCACCGTTATTGCATCTCTCATCAGGTCAGGTGTGAGTTCCCATTGCATGTCGCTCTGGAATTTTGACTCCACTATAGCTAGACTGTCAGCATAGATAAGATGGTCGCTGTTGTTGGTGAGAATAAGATACTGGTCATCGGTGTAAGGTCGTTGCGTTCCGCTGAAAGTGCTTGAGGTAAAGAATATCTCCTCTATCACCATTCCAGCCTCTGCATTATAGTTGTTAAATAATAAGGTGACCATCGAATTTGCCTTATTTTTGGTTGCAACCTCCACTCCCAGAGCCTCGGCCTTCATGGTGGTACTAGCAGTGCTTGAGCCAATAGAGTAACTTATGTTGCCAGTGGCTTCAATGTTGTATCTGCCCTCGGGGAGTGTGACTGTTGAGAGATAGCTGTTGCCGTCAAGTTTGAAATTGCCAACACTGTAGCTAACCATGGTTTCGATGTTGGTAAGTGTGGCTTCGGCGTGCTCAAGCGTTGCATTATCGAGATTCATAGGTAATTGCAAGCGAATGCTCAGTGGTGCGTTTATAATCTCTTCATCCTTGCTACACGAAGAAAGAATCAAAAGTGCAGCGAGAAAATATGCTATATATTTTTTATTCATAATTAAATGTGAACTCCTAAAGAAACGACAATGTGGTTTTGGTGCTCATGGTTGGAGCAAATGGTTATGTCATATTGCAATTCGCTAAAAATGGCGTATCGTGAGTTTCCAATGCGGTAGTCGGCTCGAAAGCGGGCTCCTGCAATGGTGAAATTAGATTTCAAAACATTGTAGTTGTGCTCAATCATATCGATGAAATGCGGCTCCATGTCGGCAAGGGGCAGTAGTAAATAGTCGTTGACGCATGCGTGATAGGAGCCTTCGAGTTGGGTTGTTATGGTCCAGTTTTTTGATGCGTTGTGAATCACTTGTCCCTCGATTTGTCCAAAGGCGTAGCCATATTTCATGGAACGGCGTGGGAACACAAAATGCTGACGATTGCCTGTGTAACCTCCACTAGCTTTTATCCACCATGAGGTACCGCCCTTGCGTCCAATTATGGCATTGAAGGATGTGTTGATTATGTAGTTCTTGTACATCGTGAGATGTGCAATGACGGGATAAATCTGCGACGATGAGGTGCCAGCAAGGTGCTGATCACTTGAACGGCGATTGAACTGGTTGTCGGCCCACAAAGCATAGTCAAGATCTCCGTTATGTTTCCAACCAGCCCTTATGCCCACTTCTTTGTTATAAAGAGTGGTGAGTGGTAGCGAGTTTAGCAGTCGAGCCACGCGCTCATAACTATGTTGCGACACCCATAGGTTTGCGATTATGCCGTTATATGCATTGATAGGTGCCAGGTCGAGCTGCAGCCTGATTCCTCCTCCCTTGAAGATAAGGTCGTTGACGTCGCCCGAAAATCGTGTGTAGATCTCGCCAAGTCCCATGAGCTGGTATTCTGGAATGCTGCCTAAAGGCTTATAGAAATCAACACTGTTGGTCTGGCGATAAATGTTGCCCTGAAAGCTGAACGCCAAGGTGTGTTGGGCGATGTCGTAGCCTGCGCCAGCACGCAGTGTTAAGTCGCTCACGATGCTTCGCATGCGTGGATCTACTTTACGGTATTCTTGCTCGGCACGGAATAGCATTTCTCCTCCCAAATGCCAACGGTTGTGGTGTGTGCTATATCCACCCTCAAACACATATTTTTCCCTGCGAGTATCGCCACCGATGGTATCGCCTAGAATGTCGGGTTTTAGAAGATCATAGTCGGCCACTGAGTTCCACTTGATATCGTGGTTCTTGCCTGTAGTGTAGGATGCCTTCCCCCACACAGCCGAGTTTTTGCCAAGGCGGATGTAAGAATCAGTCTTAACCGAAGCTAGAAAATGTCCGCTTCCTTTTTGTAGAACAAAAGGTGTGCTCTTTTTTTGCCAGTCGGCAGAGAGATAGAAGTGGGTTAGCGAGTGACTGAAGGCACTCTCCATCATCGCCGGATTGCGCCATGAAATCTCGTGCACATCGTTGATGATTGTCTGATGTTCCACAATGGCATCGTGCATGGTGGAGATGCTATCAATATCTTGCGCATTGGTTGTTGTACAGCAAGTTATAAGGATTATTATTAACAGAAATTTTTTCATAGGGATAAATCCATTAATATCATTTCAAGCGAAATGGTGTTATCGTTTAGTTCAACCATCGAAACATAATCGCTTTGTGCTCGAAACTGGCTTATATGAATTGTCGCGTCATTGTCAAGATATCGTACAACGCCTTCCACGTTTATGGAATAAGCGCCACGAAACAGGTTTTCAATGATTATTGTGCTGCTGGTCTCTCTTGCAAGGGTGATAATGTTGCGGTTGTTGAGGTCCATCATCTTGACCGAATATTGAATGGCTTCAATTTCGCCCTCGACGGGAAGCGTGAGTGTAATGTGCCCTGTGGTAAGGTAGTCCTTATAGTCGTCGTGACAGGACGTTACACAAAACAAAGCCAGAGCACTTATTAAATAAATAAAAGACTTTCTCATAGTTTTATATTCATTTCTAAACCAAAATAGGGTGTCATATGACGGCGAATGGTTACACCATCGCGCTCGTAGCTGGGAGTATAATCCCATATCTTGTTACAGAACATTGCAATGTGGAGGTGGTCGTTAAAGAATTTCTTTGTGACCTTGAAATTGATGTTCATTGAGAAGGGAACCTTGAATAGATCGTACATTGACTCGGTGTTATTACGGATTAGGTATCTGAGTAGCACGTCGTTGGCAAGCTCAGGTGTCCAATTATGCATGTTGCCGTCAATGTCCATATACTCATTGGGATAGTTGCTGATGGGCATGCGTTGATTGGATGTGAACCACTGACATTGTGCCGAGATTGAGAATCCCAACTTAAGCCGTGGCACGTCGGTGTCGAGGGTGAAATTGGTGTTCACCATCTCGTCGGTATAGCCTTCGATATCTTTATAAATGCCTACATAGGGTATCTGCTTGTCTCCAACCACTTGAGATGGGCGCTCCATAAGAGCCACTGAATTGCGGTGTACAGTTTTGAACCACGCACCGTTGATGGTGAGTCGAGTGTGAATCTTCTCGATGCGTCGTGAGGCGAAGGTATACTCGATACCCTCTTTCTTGGTCTGGCTGCCGTTGGAGTAGTGAGAGTGTGCCACGAGTTCACGTGTCATCTCAAATGGCACATCATCCATAGATGGAGGACCTGTGAGAATACTGCCGTCGATGCCCGATGTGTCATAGAGTTTGTAATCAAATGGGGCATAGATTGCAGTGGAGCGGAATCCCGAAGTCATGTTCTCGCGGAAGTAGGTCACCGACAGACGGTTGCCGGCAATGTTGATGTCGGTACTCACCTCCCACTTGAAGTTGCGTGCAGCACGCAGGTCATAGTTGGTGGGGTCTACTACATAGGTCATGATGTTGATGCGCTTGTAGGCTTCGTTGGGATGGTAATAATTGAATTGCACTAGGTCAATATACACTGGTTCAGGATAAAGATGCTCGATGGTGGGCATTTTGGTGTGCTCGCCAAGTCCTCCCGAGAGCCGAACAAATCCCACATCGTTGCCCACTTTGAACTGTGGGAATGTCCACCCGATGTTAACGCGTGGATCCCAATAATACTTGCCATTGAGAGTGTATCGGCTTGAGAGATTCATCATATGGGAGCCTCTTATTCCTGCGACCACCTCAAGGGTGTTGCGGCCTATTGTGGTTTTCAGGTTTTCTTCGGCATAGAGCGAGAGCGTGTAGTTTGCAGGAATCTGAGATATGTCACGTGGTCGTCCACTCATGCCAGGATAGAGTGGTAGCGTTGGGTCGAAAATTTGACCTTTGCCATAGTTTTTGTCCACATTCCAGTCTACACCCAACATCAGTGAGTTTGAGACTTTGGTCGATGGCACTTGCAACTTGGCGTTCACTTTCAAGAACAGGTTGAATGGTCTTCCCTCAACCTGATGTTTAGTGGTGTAGCTGTAAGGCAATATCACGGCATCGCTCTCTCCAGGTTCCATCGAGGTTGCTGCAATTGTAGCTCTACGTAGTTGAATGAATTTCTCGCGCGTTATATTGTCGTTATCAAGCGATGTCGATAGGGTTGCATTCAGAGCCTTAAACCAGGAGTCATAGTCGTTGGGCTTAAGACTAAAAGATGTCATAAATGCCCAACGGTTGTAAGACGACTTATAGGTGTCGATAGCACCTTCGTTGAGGTCCGGATCGGTCTTGTCGTTGTCGAAAGAGCCTGTGTAGTCGATATTTGTTGAAAGTGTGGTGTTGAAGCGCTTTCCATTCCAAACCTTGTGAGCTCGTGCCGACAAAGTTATGCGCTTGTAGTTCTCAAGTGTGTTGCGAGGATCGATGCGTGAATCCAGGTAATCGGCATTGATATTTAGCGATAACTTGCGAGGCTGCCATTCAAAGCCCTTGCCCATATAGAACAGATAGCTTCCCATATCGGCTTTGAGGCGAGCTGTGACGTTGTTGCCGCCACGTTTGCGCTCGATTTTCACCAGTCCGCTTGTAAGGTCGCCATATTCAACCGATGGAATTCCTCTCACAATTTCAATACGCTCGATGTCATCGGTCGATATGCTGCGCATGTCAACACCTTGGTTGATAAAATCGCGTTTGAGCGACTCGCTGTCGGTGCCACCACTCACATATTGCAGGTTGGCATTTGTCGAGATGGGTGCCCCATCAATCATGAAGCTCGTGCCTAGCGATGATGTGGCATAGTTGTTGTTCCCGCCACCGGCTTCACGCAGACTGATGGTGTTAGGGCTTGTCAAGTGTGGGTCTTGAGCTCGTCCACCTGGAATTAACTCTATCATATCGCCAAAACTAGACGGTTGCAGGTGATCCATGGCCTGCCTGCCAATCACCGATGAGGTGCTGAGTTTTTGCGACTCTTGAGCAGTGACCACTACCTCGTTAAGAGCATTGGTTTGTGATTCAATAAGGTAGATGCCATTATGCGCTTTTTCGACAAGAGGTTTGTAACCAATGTAGGAGATGGTGATTGCTGCCTTATCAGGAACGATGGCTGAGAATCGCCCATCAATATCGGTCACGGCTGCGATATTCTTGCTGCCAGCTACTGTTATTGTGGCACCTATCATGGGTTCTTGAGTGGCTTTGTCTAAAACTGAACCTGTGATTTTTACTTGAGCACGCAGACTAAAAACCACAATAAACAGCAGTAATAATAAGCTTGTTCTATTTATAAACATTCAATATGTATTTTTTGTCTGCAAAAGTAGCGTTATAAATATTGGTGGGCAATCACAAATAGTAGTGATGTTGATGGCGATTTCTACACAATAATGATTATTATTGGTAGTCGATTTTATAATGATGGTTTCATTTGCTGATTTGATCTCATTTTTGCTACTAGCTCATTTAAATTTATTTAAATAATATATTTACGTTTTTAGTTTGTGATATGTGTTTTATTGTGTAATTTTAGATAAAATAGGCTGCGCTTCGGAAATAAAAATGTGAAAAAAACTTTTTTCATTTTGTATTTCTCTCAACTTGCACTAATTTTGTGGTTCAAATGATTTGAGAGAAAAACTTAATTCTATAAAATAATAAAAAAACAATTAGCTATGGCTTTTTTGACTAACGACAAATTGACAATCGTCGGCGCTGCCGGTATGATTGGTTCTAACATGGTACAGACAGCCCTTATGATGGGCTTGACTAACGACATTTGTCTTTACGACGTGTTCTCTCCCGAAGGTGTTGCCGAGGAGATGCGCCAGAGTGGTTTTGGTGATGTGAAAATCACTGCTACCACCGACGCAAAAGAGGCGTTCACCAACGCAAAGTATATCATTTCTAGTGGTGGCGCTCCTCGCAAAGCTGGCATGACCCGTGAGGATCTGCTCAAGGGCAACTGCGAGATTGCACGTGGCCTGGGCGAGGACATCAAGAAATATTGCCCCGACTGCAAGCACGTGGTGATTATTTTCAACCCTGCCGATCTCACTGGCCTTGTAACTCTGCTTTACAGTGGATTGAAACCCTGTCAGGTTACTACACTAGCTGGTCTCGACTCTACTCGCTTGCAAAGTGCTCTTGCCAAGAAGTTCAACGTGATGCAGAGCGAGGTTACTGGTTGTGCCACCTATGGTGGCCATGGTGAGCAGATGGCAGTGTTTGGCTCACACGTTAAGATCGACGGCAAGCCATTGACCGAGATCATCGGCACTCCCGAATTCCCCAGCGAGGAGTGGGAGCAGATGAAGCTTGACGTAACCAAGGGTGGAGCCAAGATTATTGAACTGCGCGGACGTAGCTCGTTCCAGAGCCCTGCTTATCTGTCGGTCGAGATGATTCGCTCGGCAATGGGCGGCCCGAAGTTCCCATGGCCCGTCGGCACCTATGTTAACAATGGCAAGTACAACAACATCATGATGGCTATGGATACCACTCTCGATGAGAACGGATGCTCATTTAAGGTTCCTGAAGGAACACCCGATGAGAACGCAAAACTCGATGCTAGCTATGAGCACTTGTGCCACATGCGTGATGAGCTCGTTACTCTCGACATCGTTCCTCCCATCAGCGAGTGGACCAAAATCAACCCCAACCTGTAATTAGACTTTTACTTAATCATAAGGCTGCAAATAAAGTTCAGATAATGGCGTTTGCAGCCTTTTCTTTATAATTTTTAAGCAGATGAAAACTTTAAAATTATTTATTGTTGCTGCCATCCTGACAAGTGGCTTCTTGAGTGGGCAAGCAAAAAACACGCTTGACCCAGTGCCTTATCTGACCCTTAAGCAGATGCCTAACATCATCAACTGTCTGCCGGCACCGCCCGATACTGCAAGTGAGATGTTCAAGCATGACATCAACCGATTCTTCTGGGGTAAGGAGCAGCGACTTGACCCCGAGCGTGCCACTATGGCACGTCGCGATGCTGTGTGGGGCTATGACCATGTGCTCGACATCTTCAGCGAGCCATTTGGGATGCACATCAGCCAGGAAGAGACTCCCGAGATTTGGGACCTCTTGACTAGAGGCATTGTAACAGTGACACAAATTCGCAAGGCACCCAAAAAGTTCTATCAACGTCAGCGCCCGTTTATGTATTTCCATGAGCATCTGCTCACCGATGGCGTTGAGGAAAGCGATGCCGACCTCTCAAAAGATGGTTCTTATCCTTCGGGCCACACCGCTACTGCGTGGGCTACAGCCTTGATACTCTCAGAACTCAATCCTGCCAGCGCCGACGCTCTCTTTGCCCGTGCCTATAAGTATGGTGACAGTCGTGTGATAGTAGGAGCACACTGGCAGAGCGATGTCGAGGCAGGACGATTGGTGGCCGCCATAGGCTATTCGCAGCTGCACAACAGTCCCGAGTTCTGTGAGCAGATGGCAAAAGCCAAGGCTGAGTTCCATCGTCTTTCAGGTACTTCCGTTGCTACCGACGATTACAGTGACTTTGTGAATATCACCGATGTGGTGCCCGATGCCATTCTCGAGATACGCTATTTCGGCACTTACAATTTCGTGGGTAAGCGCATTGATGGTTACCTTGAGCCCACAGCGTTGCTCACTCGCAAAGCTGCTCAAGCTCTGAAGCAGGTGAGTGACTACGTTAAGTCAAAGGGCTATCGTCTCAAGATTTTTGATGCCTATCGCCCACAGTGTGGTGTTGATGACTTTATGCGTTGGGCCGAAGACTTGAATGCTACCGAGATGAAGCAATATTTCTATCCCGAGCTCAACAAGGATGTTCTTATCCCTGATTATATCGCTCGCAAGAGTGGTCACACTCGTGGCTCTACCATCGATCTCACCCTCTTTGATATGAATACTGAGAAAGAGGTAGATATGGGTTGCACATTCGATTGGTTTGGCGTGGAGAGTCATCCCGACTTCTGCGGTAATCCCACCACAGGCAAGTATACTGGCGGCAAGTCAAAGGCTGGACGTTCAATTACTGCCAAGCAGTTTAAGAATCGCATGATTCTTCGTGAGGCTATGATGAGGTTTGGCTTCAAGCCTCTCGATACCGAGTGGTGGCATTTCACCCTCAAGGACGAGCCTTATCCACAAACCTATTTTACATTCCCAGTACAGAGAATCAACCGATAAGTTGATTGAACAAACGTAAAATAAAGGCGTGTCGACATCAAGTTGGCACGCCTTTATTATTATGTGTGAAGTTGATTATTTCTCGGCTACAATCTTGCAGATTTCAACCACGGTCATCATGGCTTTTTCCATGGCTTGGATTGAAACGTACTCGTAACGGCCGTGCATGTTCATACCACCAGCGAAGATGTTGGGGCAGGGTAGATTCTTGAACGAGAGCTGAGCACCGTCGGTGCCGCCACGGATGGGCTGTACTTTGGGCTTCACGCCAGCACGCTCCATAGCTTGCTCGGCAGTCTCGATGATGTGCATTACGGGCTCAATCTTCTCGCGCATGTTGTAGTACTGGTCCTTGAGTTCAACGGTTGCGATGTCGCCATAAGTGCCGTTGATGAAGGCAACGATGCGCTCTACCTCGGCCTTGCGTGCCTCAAAGCGCTCGCGGTCATGGTCACGGATGATGTAGGTGAGTTTGCACTCCTCAACGGTGCCCTCAATGCCCACGATGTGGTAGAAGCCCTCATATTTCTCGGTAGTGGCTGGAGTCTGACTCTCGGGCAGCAGCGACATAAGCTTGTTGCCAACGAGGATGGCGTTTATCATCTTGTTCTTTGCCATTCCAGGGTGTACGTTCAAGCCCTTGATGGTAATTTTGGCGCTTGCAGCGTTGAAGTTCTCAAACTCTAGCTCGCCCTCGGCTCCACCGTCCATGGTGTAGGCCCACTGGCAGCCAAATTTCTCTACGTCAAACTTGTGTGCGCCAAGTCCAATCTCCTCGTCGGGGTTGAAACCGATGCGGATTTTGCCGTGCTTCACCTCGGGGTGCTGCTGGAACCACTCGATAGCGCTAACGATCTCGGCGATACCTGCCTTGTCGTCGGCACCGAGTAGGGTAGTGCCGTCGGTCACAATGAGGTCTTGGCCAATGTGGTCGTCAAGCTCGGGGAACTGAACTGGGTCGAGCACTATGCCTTGTTCCTCGTTGAGGGTGATGGGACCGCCAGCATATTTCTCCACGATGCGTGGTTTCACGTCACGGCCGCTCATGTCGGGAGCAGTGTCCATGTGGGCGATGAATCCAATGGTGGGAATAGGTTTGTCGGTGTTGGCGGGAAGAGTGGCATAGAGGTAGCCGTTATCGTCGAGCGACACTTCGCTCAATCCCATTTCTTCAAGGTCTTTCTTCAATTCCTTGGCAAAGACCATCTGAGTGGGGGTTGATGGGGTAACGCCAGTGTTCTCGTCACTTGTTGTTTCAAACTTCACGTACTTAATAAAACGTTCAATTAATGGTGTCATAATGATATTTTCTAGTTAATAAAATGTTCTGTTTTATTTTTGCAAAAATACAATAAAAACTGGAATCTGCCAAATTATTGATGTGATCGGGAACGTGATCGGGGGGGCTGTTGACTCAACACCTTGAGGCTGGAAGGGCGCTTCGCTTAAAATTGGGTCAAGTTCAAATCCCTTCGGGACCGCACACCGTGCTTCGCACGACTTATGCTTTTGAATCTCCCCGAGCTGAAGGTTGAATTAAAATTGATATTAAAATTGCAGATTCACGGGGGTGATCTCGAAAAGCTGCCACATGGTGGTCGAAAAGCCGTCTTACGCCGGAATTGTAGTGCGTTAGATATTGGGTGGAACATTTTTCGAAAAAAAATTTTTTATTGGTTTTAGATTGTAAGTGGGGATTTTGGGAAAGTGGGAAAAGTGGGACACTTTTGAAAAAAAATTTTTTTGGGTTTGAGGGTTTGTAGTCATAGTGGGCAAAATTTGTTTTAGATGTTAAGGAGCAAGGGTTGTATTGCTTAATAATTCGTAGTGGGTGGGACGGTTTGCGCGAAAAATGCGTGGTTACGGATTGTAAGCGCGTGGGTGGTTTTTTCAGACTATTACGGACAAAAAGAAATGTTTTCATTGGATGCTGGATACTAAGCCATGCGGCTTGTGGTTATTAATGACAATTGCTATTGGGTGCTGCGC
>CADAAI010000021.1 GCA_902785925.1 uncultured Bacteroidales bacterium | reverse complement strand
CTCAATAGAAGACCAAGGGAAAAACTAAATTTCTCAACACCCAAGAAAGAGTTCTTCAAACATTTTGCCTAATTTTGCACTTGCCAGTTGACTCTACATTGACCCTAAAGTAATGAATTATCAGGTTTTAAAACACAAAAATTTGGTCAGTCCAAATAATTGTTGTACCTTTGCGCGCCATTACAATTTTAGAGGCTTTGCCTCCAGTGTCTTACCAACACTGTTATTGTATAACAATTTAAATATATATTTAAAATGAAACAAGGTATTCATCCTGACAACTATCGCGAAGTTGCTTTCAAGGACATGTCGAATGAAGAGGTTTTCATCACTCGCTCAACTGTCAACACAAAGGAGACTATTGAGATCGACGGTAAGACCTATCCCCTGGTGAAGCTTGAGATCACAAGTTCATCTCACCCATTCTTCACTGGTAAGCAGAAACTGGTTGACACCGCTGGACGTGTTGATAAGTTCTTGAGCCGTTACGGCAATCGCAAGAAGAAATAATCTCTTCTTCGCTTTAGAGAAATTAGCCACGGTAGCTCTGAGTAGAGCCGCCGTGGTTTTTTATCTAGTGTCTGTTAACACTCTTTATTTGCCAGTTTGGTGAGAAAGTAGTAACTTTGCATTATGGAACAGCGCAAGAAACTAATGGCAATCGTCAATCCTTTCTCGGGTAATAGCAAGAAGGAGCGATTTCCACAACTCCTAGATGAGGTTATCGACCACACCCGGTTTGACGTGGAGGTCGCATTCGTTACACGCGAGCTGCGCGTGAGCGATCTTGCGGCCCAGGCGGTGGAGCAGGGCTATTATGGCGTGATAGCAGTGGGCGGTGACGGCACTGTCAATGGTGCAGCGTCGGCTCTTAAGGACAGCGATGTGGCGCTTGCCATCATTCCTTGTGGTTCGGGTAACGGACTTGCGCGTCACCTAGAGATACCCATGAACATGCGTCGTGCCATTGAGGTTATCAACCGTGACCAGATAGAGGTGTGTGACTACTGCACCCTCAACGACGACACTTTCGTTTGCACAGCCGGTATGGGCTTTGATGCCGATATCGCCGACCGATATGCCCAGCGCACAAAACGCGGCGCCCTCAACTATGTAAAGACGGCTTTTCAGGTTTATGTGCGCTATAAGCCAATCCACTGCAGTATCGAGATTGACGGACGCCTTATCGACGAGGATGTCTTTGTCATCACTTGCGCCAATGCCTCGCAGTATGGCAATAACGCTTTTATTGCTCCACATGCCAGTCTGCAGGATGGCCTGCTCGACGTGACAATTATCAAGCCTTTCAGTCCGCTTGAGAGCGCTATCGTTGGCGGAAGCCTTTTCACCAAGACAGTTGACAAGAACCGTCACGTCGACACCTTCCGCGCTCGTCAAGTCAAAATACACGCTTCGTTGCCGCGTGTCTACCACATTGATGGCGAGCCTATGTCGATGATTACCGATATGACTGTAACATGTCATCCCCGCGGCATCAAGTTCTTTGTATAAATCTAACCATGAAAATTGTTCTGGCAGTAGTTGGAAAGATGGCTGGAGGCTATCTGAGAAAGGGAATCGAGGAATATTCCTCGAGGCTCAAGCATTATGTGCCTTTCGAAATCCAGTACATCGCCGATGCAAAGAACACGAAGAATCTCACCGAGGCCCAGCAGAAAGATGCCGAGGGCCGAAACATCCTTGCTGCTCTCGACAAGAGCGACTATGTGGTCTTGCTCGATGAGCATGGCAAGCAGTTCACATCCATGGAATTCTCGCGCTATATCGAAAAGAAAATGGCGACGGTGCAGCGTCGACTCGTTTTCGTCGTTGGGGGGCCTTACGGCTTCTCGCCTGAAGTCTATTCTCGAGCCAGCGAGAAAATTTCCCTATCGTCCATGACATTCTCCCACGAGATGATACGCCTCATCTTCACCGAGCAGCTCTACCGCGCCATGACCATCCTCCGAGGCGAGCCCTATCACCACGAATGACTTAGCGCTTGACTTCAAAGCGCAGCGACCATCCAGCGTCAAACACAAAATAATCCATCTTGCGAGGCTTTTCGACGAGCTTCGCTAGCTACTTTAATCTAGCTGATATATTCAAATTCGTTCGAATGGACTATAGTGGATTGGTATTCTATTAAAAAAGACTCGCGAGACTATAATGTTTAACAAATTATTGTAAATGGGGGGGTAAATTAAAAAATATTAAATTATTTCGTTTTGTATGCAGTATTTCTTAACTTTGTTATTTAAATAGTAAATAATAGTTTAACCTTCTATATTGAGTTTCATTATGGAAAAGTGTCTTCTCTCTTTGTCTTTAGCATTTATGTGCTTTGTGGGTAGCTTGGCTCAGGATTTTGCGCAGCTCAAGCAGAATCTCGACTGGCAGGTCTACAACTACCCGCAGGAGAAAATACACGTCATGACCGACAAGCCCTATTACATCACAGGCGACACAATTTGGTTTCGAGCCTTTGTTGTCAGCGCTGCTAATCACCAGCCAGTTGATGCGAGCAAGTTTGTCTATGTGGAACTCATTAGCCCGATGAATACTGTTGACATGCGTGTCAAGATCAAGGAGCGTGATGGCGTGTTTAAGGGATATATTCCACTTGACCCTACTAGAATCGCCGAGGGAGAATACACACTCACCGCCTACACAATGTTCATGCAGAACCAGGGTGAGCAGTACTTTTTCAAAAAGAAGATGAAAATCACAAGCTCATTCGCCATCAAACGCAAAATTGATTATGAGTTTGAATGGAAGAATCAGGGAAAGGATAACGAAAGTCTAAAAATAAACCTGCGGTATATTGATACCGAGACCAATGAGCCTTGTCCTTACAAATCATTCAGCTACATCCTTCCAAATGGGGAGATAACCGACTGGCAAGGCGGTAACCGTAACTTGAGCATCGAGATTGATCACAAGAACTTGCGTGATGGAGTAGTCTTTGTGCAATATGGCAACTACGGTAAGTATATCACTTTCCCAGCGAGCAGCATCACCACCTTCGATGTTAGCTTTTATCCCGAGGGCGGCTATCTCGTTCCTAACTTTGAGAACCGCATGACTTTCAAGGCGATGGACAGCAACGGCAAGTCAATCGACATCACTGGCGACATTGTTGACAGCAGCGGCAAGAAAGTGACGAGCATCAACACTTCTCACGACGGCATGGGCATTACTACTTTCTCTCCACAATCAGGAATGACCTACAAAGCAGTTTGCCGAGAGAATGAACTCGGCGAAAAGACTTTCGGCCTGCCTCAAGTGAGAAGTGATGCAACTGTGCTGCAAGTAACGCAAGAAAACAATACTGTAAGAATTGAGGCAAAAGGCGGGCATCAAAGCACGGCCATGATAGCTTTGCAGCAACGTGGCAGTTTGCTCGCCACAGGACAAGAGAATATTGCCATCAATTCCGACACCCTTCCTGCAGGAGTCGTTCAAGCATTACTGATTAACGAGAACGGCCGTATGCTCAGTGAGCGACTTTTCTTTGTCACTGGAAAACAAGCACCTAGTGCTAAGCTCAATAATGATCGAAATAACTACGATAGCCGAGAGTTGGTACAGGCCAGTGTTGACTTGAGCGAGTTTGCCGATGCGACTGGCAATCTCGCAGTCTCGGTCACTGATGACCGCACCATTGCCAGCGACAGTACCACATCAATTCTCACTAATCTGCTCCTCCAGAGTGACCTGCAAGGCAGCATCAACAATCCGAGTTGGTATTTTAAGAGCAAGAACCGCAGCAGGCAGCTAGACATGCTCATGATGACTCAAGGTTGGCGACGATATGATGTGCCACATGCCCTTATGGGAAAAGGTGTTGCGCCACAATTCCCTATTGAGCAAGGGCAAACATTGAGCGGCACAATCCGAACCGAATGGCGCAACAAGTTGATGCCAAACGCCATGGTAAAGGTTATAGCACCTCGCATTCGCTATGCTGACATTGCCACAAGTGACCAGAATGGACGGTGGGAAATCAACAACGTGGTTTTCCCCGACAGCACTAAGTTTATAATTCAGGCAGTAAATAAAAAAGGCTCTTCTCTGAGTAATCTGTCTATTGATCAAGACGTGTTTCCTTCACTTTCGGCATTAGATTTTGATCGAAGTATAAAAAAGAACGAAACTGAGGAGAATGAACTTAGCATTAGCTACATCAGCAACGAGAAAAACCGATTGCAGTATGTTGAAGGGGTAGCAAGCGTGCTGCTTGATGAGATAGTAGTACAAGGTTACAAGCGCAATAAACCACTCACAATCTATGAAATTGTCGCAACCCATTCGCATGATTACAAGTTTTTTGAAAAGCGCAGTATTAGTGACTTTGAGACTGCGCTACGATACTTTACGGGTATTGCAATCACACCTAATGGACTGTTCAGCACCCGTAGTAGAAAAGAACGGATTGGTATCTTAGTTGATGGAACTCCATTAGAGGGGTTCGGAGATGGCGACTCCTATAGGGCGCTAAAAGACACCTATCCCTTTGATGTAGTTAAGCAAATTGATTACATTCGTGGTGCTGAGGCTTTGGCTTTCGGAGGTGGCAATTTTAAAGGTGGCATCGTTGCTATTACAACCAAAGATGGTACTGAGTTGAAAAGAGGACGTCCCGATCACACCATCAAAACTATCACTCCTCTTGGATATCAAAAGCCTGCCGAGTTTTACGCGCCACGCTACGACACTGGCAACGGCGGAATTGGTGAGGGTGCCGACCTTCGCGAGACACTTTACTGGAATCCCAGCGTCGCCATCAGCAACAACAAACAAGCCCGCTTCAACTTCTACACTGGCGATGCTGCTAATACTACTTACACTATCACCGTCGAGGGAGTGACTGCCAGCGGAGAACTTATCCATGCAACCAAGAAGATTACAAAGAAATAATCAATTACAAATTATAAAATCACATTGTTATGAAAAAAGTATTTTTACTATTATTGTTACTCCCAGTAATGATGTTATTGGCTTGTGGTAAGGATGATGAGCCATCAAAAGGCACAGATGCGGTTCAGACTATCACCGTCAATGGCGTATCGTTCAAAATGATTAAAGTAGAGGGTGGCACTTTCACTATGGGAGATAAAGATGATAACATCGAGGCTTTCAATAGCCGACCAGCTCACCAGGTAACGCTTTCAACTTTTCTAATCGGGCAGACCGAAGTGACACAAGAGTTGTGGGAAGCTGTTCTTGACAGGAAGCCAAGTGTTGATAGAGGAGATAAGCAACCTGTTGAGTCGGTTAACTATAACGACTGTATGAACTTTTTAATGAAACTGAACGAATTGACAGGAATGCATTTCCGCTTGCCTTTTGAAGCAGAGTGGGAATATGCTGCTCGAGGTGGCAACTTGAGTAAGGGTTTCCTTTATAGCGGGAGTGATGACTTACTTCAGGTCGCTTGGTTTTACGACAACAGCGGCAACCCCGTGCCTCGACATAAACCCGTTGCTAGTAAGGCACCTAATGAATTGGGCATTTATGACATGAGCGGCAATGTGTTTGAATGGTGTATGGACTGGCTTGGAGATTACGGCTCAGAGCCTCAGACCAACCCTACTGGCCCTAACTCTGGCACTAAACGCGTGATTCGTGGTGGCAGCTTTAATAGCAGTGAAGTATTGTGTCGAGCGACATCCCGTTGGTATGAGTACCCCAATATAAGGAACATTAACATGGGTTTACGCCTCGTGCATAACTACTCCCCCCAACAATAGAGTTCTTCTAGCCACTCTAGGCTACGTAGAGTATACAAGCAACGAGGCAGCGTTTCCTTAGTGAATTCTATGATCAGATTTCATTCTTTATCACCAATAACGAAAGAATAATTTAAAACTCCATAAAATGAAAAAGATTACTTTTTTACTGGTTTTGGTATTCTGCTTGACAGCCACCAATATTTATGGCAAGCAAATTAGCATCGACGAGGCTCAGTCTTTAGCATTAAACCACATGCGTCGAAACCATGATCCACGTTTACATGGAGCTGCACCTGCAACACAGCAATTAGAGCTTGTCCTGGCGGCAAAGTCTGAATCACCGGATGTAGATTATTATGTGTTCAACAAAGGTAAATGCAAAGGCTACATAATAGTCTCGGCTGACGATAAAGCTGCTCCAATTTTGGGATTTAGCGATGAAGGCTCATTCGACATCAACAACATCCCCGATGGGCTACAGTACTGGCTTGAGGTATATTCACAGGAGATGCAGTACTTGCGCAACAATCCCAATGCTCCAGTGGCTTCCCCCAGGTCAAAACGGTCGGTCAGCGTAAGACCTTTGCTCACTTGCAATTGGTCACAAAGTGAGCCTTACAACAATTTGTGTCCCACTTATATTGAAGACGGCACCACCTATCATGCAGCAGCAGGTTGCGTTGCTACCGCTGCCGCGCAAATCATGTATTATCACCGCTGGCCCATCACCGGCACCGGCAGCCACTCCTACGTTTGCGATGTGAACCATAGCGGTGAGCAGACCCTGAGCGCCGACTTCGGCAGCACCACCTACGACTGGGACAACATGCTCGACTCTTACGATGGCTCTTACACCGACATACAAGCCAACGCTGTTGCCACGCTTATGTCTCATGTGGGTATATCATGTGATATGAATTACGGCAGAGGAAGTGGCAGCTGGAATTATCGCATGATGGAGGCGTTGAAAAACTATTTTGGCTATAACAAAGGCATGATATGTAAGAGGAGAGTAAACACTCCTATCAATGAATGGGAGCAGACTATCATGAATGAGCTTGATAATTCCCGACCTGTTTTTTATACCGGCTACACACCTAATGGAGGCCACGCTTTTGTCTTTGACGGATATAACGACGAGGGTTATTTTCATGTCAACTGGGGATGGGGAGGCGTAAGCAATGGTTATTTCCTCGTTACCGCCTTGAACACAAGTGACGAGAGTGGCTCCTTTGAGGGTGGTTTCAACCAATTACAAACAATCTTTGTCGGCTTCTATCCTGACGACGGTAATACCGTTGAGCCACAAAATTATGTAGAGCTTATTTGCGAGGACTATAAGTCAAGTGTGTCGCAAGTCAACTTGGGAGAAAGCGCACCAATTGTACTAAATAGATTCTGCGTCAATGGATATGGTTATTATCCCACTGTTGTTCTTAGATATGGCCTTAATCTTACCGACCTCAACAATAATACGGTAGATTTCAAACCAGGCCAACAAAATGATATGGATTTCATGATTGGATATCCCTATTCTTTTCTTGAGAACTACATCCCTCCCACCGATTTAGCCAATGGACAATATCGCCTGTGGCTCATGTATATGGTTCCAGAGGCTGGTATGACAGAATATGTGCCTTACGAGCACTCCAACACCTCAACTGGTTATATCAATGTCACTGTTCATGATGGAATAATGTACTTTGACGGGCAAGAGACCAATGATGGCATCCTCTCATTGGAATCGCTTGAAGTTCCTTCTAAAGTAGGCACTAATTCAAGTTTTGAAGTTAAGGCTACAATAGCCAACGCTGGTGACGAGTATTACGACAACATCTATTTTGTCGTCAAGCAGCAAGAAACGATTATCAGTACTGGCGACGCTATCAAGATTGATGTCGCAACCGATGATAATGTGATTGTGAGAAGCGTTGTTACAGCACCTGCCGACCCGGGGACATATCAGCTTGCTGTCTATGACAAGAAAAACCAGATGATAGGTTCACCTGTAACCCTTAATGTCGCCGAGAGCAGCAATTATTCTTTAAGCATCTCATCACAGCTCTCTATACCAGGCTACTATATGGATCCTTTCGACATTCATGCCTCGGTGGTAATCAGCAATAGCGGCATTGGCGACTTTATTGGCACCTTACAAATGTATATTATTGATGAAGCTGCATCTTGGATTAAGAAGCGTGTTTACTCACCTACCGTTACAATTCCCGCTGGACAAAGCGCCACAGTGAATTTCCAGTGCGAGTTTGACGGCACTGAAGGTGTGGTTTACAAATTATGGTTATTAAAGTCTGATAACTCCAGTTTCTGGGGCAATAAAATTGCTTTTGAGATTAAGCGCTACTCAATGGCTATCGAGGACTTTGAGCAGATGACGGCAACAACGGCACCTCCCGCCGATGATGTGCAGGGAAACTTATCAACATGGGAATTCGACAACTGCTTCGTCACTAGCCCAGGCGACTACTGCTCGGGTGAGCACTCCACAGTGATGAATGAGTCATCATCGCTCACCATGACAGAAGATGTGCGCTATGTGAGCCAGAAAATCTCGTTTGATGCCTACAATCCCTCAACGTCGGTTGCGAAGTTCACACTATACTGTTCCACCGATCATGGCGACACGTGGACTGCCGTAGCCAACTCAAGAGGAGAGACCACCACAACAGTCGCTGCCGGTAGCAATGCCACGTTAAACTTTCCCTCCAACATAGAAGTCCCGTCGCGCTACCGCATCAGCATTACAGAGGGAGCTACCACCTACATGACTTATATCGACAACTTCACCATCTACTATTACGATGAGGTACCCTTTACCACTATCGAGGACTTCGAGGATATGACAGTGGTAACGACACCTCCCGACGTCGATGTGCAGGGCACATTATCAACATGGAAATTCGTCAACTGCTATGTCACAGCTCCCGGCAGCAACTACTGCTCGGGCGAGCATTCCACGCTGATGAAGAAGCCCGCGTCGCTCACCATGACTGAAGACGTGCGATATGTGAGCAAGAAAATTTCGTTCGATGTTTACAATGCTGCTACATCGGTAGCCAAGTTCGTCCTTTATCGCTCCACCGACCAGGGTGCCACCTGGACTGCCGTAGCCAACTCGAATGGCGAGACCAGCTCAACGGTGGCCGCCAGCAGCAACGCCACGTTAAATTTCCCCCTTTACATTGATGTTCCTGCACGCTACCGAATCAACATGACAGCTGGACCCACGTCCTATAAGATTTATATCGACAACTTCACCATCCACTATACCGATGAACTGCCACCAGAAGTGATTCCTGGCGACGTCAATGGTGACGGCCACGTCAATAGTGCCGATGTCACCGCACTTTATGACTGGATGCTTAATAGCGATGCTTCAAACCTAGTTAACGGTGACGTTAATAGTGACAGTTCTATTAATAGTGCCGACATTACCACGGTCTACAACATCCTGCTTGGAAACCAATAATATCATTATAAAAGGTCCTCAAGAGCACGATTCTCATGAGGACAAAAATCTTTTACACCGCAAGATATTTATTTAGCCTTGCGGTGTTTTTTAATGTTGCTCTACTACCCACCATCCATTACCTTTGCGCACACACGCGTTCATTGACATACTGCCACCTCCACATCACTTAACAAGCATAGGTGTAGTTGGTGTATTGCAGCGCATGCGCGCTGTTCATTACAATTTGATGCGGTGTTTTCTTTTATTCCTGAAAATAGTTGACTGATTCCAATGATTCCAGTGTTTCCATGTTTCCATGTTTCCATCGATTCCGACACACTATCCGAGTTGATGTCTTTAATTCCTTTTATTCCCGCCTCAATTGTCCTTAATAACCACAAGCCGCATGGCTTAGTATCCAGCATCCAATGAAAACATTTCTTTTTGTCCGTAATAGTCTGAGAAAACCACCCACGCGCTTACAATCCGTAACCACGCATTTTTTGTGCAAACTGTCCCGCCCACCACCAAACATTAAGCGGCCCACTCTCCACTCCTTAACATCTAAAACAAATTTTACTCATTATGATTATAAACCCTCAAACTCAAAAAAATTTTTTTTCAAAAGTGTCCCACTTTTTCCATTTTCCCAAAATCCCCACTTACAATTCGAAACCCATGTGCCCAATCTCAAACGAACTACCTCGAACAGCCACATTGTGCATTAAATACTTCCCTCTACCCTGATAATCCTTCTTCCTTGCATAATTGTTTAAGAAAAACGAGTCAAGTTAAGGAAAAAGTGCTAACTTTGTAGCAGATAAATAATATATATTAGCTATGAAAACAAGAGACGAACTGATTGATGAGTTGATAGACCTGGCATTTGCCGAGGATATTGGTGACGGTGACGCAACCACATTGTGCAGCATACCTGCCGACGAGATGGGGCGTTCGCGCCTGATAATCAAGGAGGAAGGAATCCTTGCTGGTGTTGAGATGGCAAAGAAGGTGTTTGATAAATTTGACCCCGAGCTCAAGATGACAACCTACATCGAGGACGGTGCCCATGTGAAACCGGGCGACATCGCTTTCATTGTTGAGGGCAAGGTGCAGTCGTTGCTTCAAACAGAGCGCCTCATGCTCAACATCATGCAGCGTATGAGTGGCATTGCTACTGTAACCGCTCGTTACCAGAAGGAACTTGAGGGCCTTCACACCAAGGTTCTCGACACCCGCAAGACAACTCCCGGCATGCGCATTATGGAGAAGGATGCCGTAAAGATTGGTGGCGGTTGCAACCATCGCATAGGCCTCTTCGATATGATTCTCTTGAAAGACAACCACGTGGACTTCGCTGGTGGCATAACAGCTGCCATTGAGGGCGCAAAACGCTGGTGCAAGGAGAACAACAAGGATCTGAAAATTGAAATTGAGGTACGCAACCTTGACGAGTTGCGCGAAGCACTTGCAGCTGGTGGCGTCGACCGCGTGATGTTTGACAACTTCACCCCCGAACTCACCCGCGAGGCTGTGAAAATCGTTGACGGCCAGGTTGAGACAGAGTCGAGTGGCGGCATCACCATCGACACATTGCGCGCCTATGGCGAATGCGGTGTAGACTATATCTCGGTGGGTGCTCTTACTCACAGCGTAAAGTCGCTTGACATGAGCTTCAAGGCATTCTAAATGTCAGACTTTAGATGTCGGAAATATTGATAAATTCATAATTGGCCAGTGAATCTTTGTTTACTGGTCAATGTTTTGAAGACAATAAAATTGTTTTTAATAGTTGACAATTGTTTAATAAAAAAGCTGTACCTTTGCAGCCGCAAAAGCAGTGGAGCGGCTTGTCGCTCGTGCCTTGAGCATGAGAGGAAAGTCCGGGCAACACAGAGCATCGCATTTCTTAACGGGAAGCTGGGGGTGACCTCAGGGTTAAGGTGACAGAAAACAACCGCCACCTCACGGTGGTAAGGGTGAAAAGGCGGGGTAAGAGCCCACCGGGCGCCACGGCGACATCAAGGTCAAGTATACCGTCAGGGCTGCTCGTCTATTGGCGGGGGGTAGACTGCTATACTGGCGTGGCAACACGTCCAGACAGATAAATGACAAGCGGCGTTACCCATGGGTAACGGCCACATAACCCGGCTTATAACTCCACTGCTTTTTTATTTTGTATTCCGTTTTTTAAAATATGATATAACAATGAAAAATCACATCTCAGCGTTAATTACCATCGCAGTGATGGTTGCAACAGTGGCTCTTCCGTCCTGCAACTTCTCGTTCTCAGTTGGGTCGGGCGATAACGATTCAATTGCCGACTCAACAGCAACAACCGACACACTGTGGAACGATAGTGTACAAACCGTTTTCTTCGACACTCACTTTGGTGCTACTGCTCAGGAGGTTGTCGACAATTTCTCACAATATGGGTTGATTCTGCTCGAGAATCTTAGTGATGACGATGCACTCGTGTTCGGGCACAAATCGGACTATTACAACTTTGGAGGGATGCTGTGGGTGAATCTTACTGTTAACATGAATAACGGCAAGTTCTACAACATATCGTTCTATAATCCACGCGATACAAAGGAAGAAGCCATGGCCGACTTCAACAATGTAGTCGCCAATGTGGAAAAGAAATACAAGCTCATGGATTTCGATCCTAAAGACTCAACGATTTATCTGTTTAAGCGAGCCTACACCAAGTCGCATTATATTGCTGGAGTGGTATGTTACAGCTACAAAGACGATGAAAACAACACTTGCTACACCACTTCGCTCGACTACACCGACACTGATTTGCAAAATCAGCCACCAGCCGACTTGTAATCACTCGCTTTTTTGAAGGATTATTTGCGATTTGTTGTTTTTAATTTTTTGAATAAATCTCCTAGGACATAGAAGCTGCCACCCAAGAATACAGTATCACTTGGCTTGGCAGCTTTTATTGCTGCCCTATAGGCATTGAGTGCTATGGGGTAGGCTTCACCTTTCAATCCGTGCTTTGCTCCCAGGGCTTGCAGAGCTTCGGCTTTCATCGAGCGTGATGACTGTGCTTGGGTGAAGTAGTAGATAGCATCTTTAGGCATCATGCCTAGCACTGTGTCGATGTCCTTGTCGGCCGAAAAGCCGAGAACCATGTGCAACATGTCACATTTCAGCTCTCGCAGCTGTTGCGACTGAATGGTCCATGCTCCAGCATTGTGCCCGGCGTCGCATATCACAGTGGGATTCTTGCCAATAACCATCCAGCGGCCCATGAAGCCAGTGAATTGGCACACGTGCGCCAAGGCTTTTTTTACATCGCTTTTCTTGATCCTCATGCCGTTCTTCTTCAGCTCCTCAATTGCATGAAGCACGGTGTTGACATTTGCCACTTGATAGTCGCCACTGAGTTGGCAAGTGAGTGTGCCGTCATAATTGGTTGCTGAGATTGAGAGAGTGCCATCGGCGTTTTTTTCTGAATTCTTCACTAGCGGTTCATCATTGGCAATGACGATAGGGGAGTGCTGATCATGTGCCGTGTCTTCAAAAACCTTGCGCACTTCGGGCTGTGAAGCGTCGCCCACCACAACAGGAACGCAAGGTTTGATGATACCTGCTTTCTCGCTGGCAATCTCGGTGAGGGTGTTGCCCAGAAATTGGGTGTGGTCGATTGATATGTTGGTAATCACGCTCAAAATGGGCATGATGATGTTGCTGCTGTCGAGCCGTCCTCCCAAGCCCACCTCAATCACGGCATAGTCCACCTTTTGCTTCTTGAAATATTCAAATGCTAGCGCAGTAGTTAATTCAAAAAACGATGGTTCGCAGTCTAGCCTGCTCTCTAGCCAGCGCTCTACAAAGTGGCTAACCGAGCGCTTGCCAATCATCTCACCATTAACACGAATGCGCTCGCGGAAGTCCACCAGATGAGGTGAAGTGAATAATCCCACACGGTATCCACTTGCCTGGAGCGTGGCTGCAAGCATGTTGGCTACTGAACCTTTGCCATTGGTTCCAGCCACGTGGATGCACTTGTAGGCTTGGTGAGGGTTGCCCAACCAGTCATCGAGGGCAATTGCAGTGCCGAGTCCTGGTTTGTAGCCACTAGCTCCTTGCCGTTCAAAGGCAGGAAGCTGACTGAAGAGATATTCTGTAGCTTCTTTGTAAGTCATAGTCAAAAGATGAAATAGCCGGCAATCCCAGCCAATATAATAACAATAATGGGATGAATCTTAGTGAAGAACACAACACAGAATGACACTATGCAGATGATGATGGAAATGAGCTGGTCGCTACTGCCAGCAAGGCCAAAATTCTCTTTGTTCATCAGTAACAACGCGGCACTGGCTATAAGACCCACAACTACTGGTCTTAGCCCCATAAAAGCGCCCTTGATGATTGTGCTGTCGCTGTGGCGTGAGATGTAGTGGCTGGCGTAGAGCGTGAGAAGATAAGGTGGCAGTACTACGGCAAGGGTCGCGAGTATCGATCCCCACACGTTGCCTGTTGTAACATAACCAATGTAGGTGGCGCTGTTAATGCCGATGGGGCCAGGCGTCATTTGCGATATTGCAACGATGTCGGTAAACATCTGGCTGCTAAGCCATCCGTTTTCCACGATAATGTTCTGTACCAGCGAGAGCATGGCATAGCCACCGCCAAAGCCGAAGAGTCCAATCTTCAGGTAAGCCCATATCAACTTCAGGTAGATGTTCATTGACTGCCCTCCTTTCGCTGCTTAAGGGTAACGTGGGTGTAGTAGATGTAGCCGCCTATTCCTCCCAGCACTATGTAGAGGATAGGATTGGAAACTACTGGCAATCCCGAGTAGATGAGTAATGCCACCGCAACAGGGATAATGATTGTCTTCCAGTTGATTTTGGCGGCGCGTGCTGTGGTGATTACCGGAGCAATGATGAGAGCCACCACGGCGGGCCTGATGCCCTTGAAGATGCGTGACAGCACTTCGTTGTTCTTGATGGTCTCGGGGGTGAGAAAAATGGCAATGGCAAGAATGATGAGAAACGATGGCAAGATTGTGCCAAAAGCAGCCGCCATACTGCCTTTAATGCCCTTGAGGCGGTCACCTATCACCACTGCGATGTTGACCGCCAAGATGCCAGGCATTGCCTGTGCAATAGCGAGTAGGTCGAGAAACTCATCCTTGGCAATCCACTTGTGGTTGTCGACTATCTCTCGCTCGATGATAGCAATCATAGCCCATCCACCACCAAATGTGAATGCGCCAATCTTCATAAACGTCAACCATAGTTGCAAGTATAAATTCTTCATTGTGCTTTGCCTCGTTAAGTAACGGCAAAATTACACATTTCCATTCAACCGAGGCCTTGTTTTCGGGAAAAATTATTAACTTTGCAGGTTTTTTGAAAACAACAAATGAGTAAATGAAGAAATTCAAACAGATATTCACCAATCAGCATTACATCTACTGGTTGTTCTTGTTCATGGTGATTTTGCCCAATTTCATCATGTTCTTTACCGAGTCGACGTCACTATTGACACGCATAGTGCAAATAGTGCTGCCACTTGGTTTCTATGCATGGGCCCTCACGTGGGCTCGCAAACCTGGGAAGATGTTTTGGTGGTTGTTCTGGTTTATGTTTGTTGACGCTTTCCAGATAGTGTTGCTGTGGCTCTATGGCGAGTCGCCAATTGCTGTCGATATGTTCCTCAACGTACTCACAACCAATCCTGGCGAGGCTACCGAGTTGCTTGCCAACCTGCTCGTGGCTGTGATATTCGTGATAGGGCTTTACGGTTTTGGCATTGCCATGTCGATAGTGTCGCTGCGGGCCAAGACAACACTTAGCGACAAGTTCCGCCGCCGTCAGCGTCGATGGAGCATTCCATTGCTCGTGGCTGGATTGGTGCTATTGGCAGTGAACTATATGGTCGACAAAGGCTTCAAGGCACAAGACGATGTGTTCCCCATCAACGGCACCTACAATATGGGGCTTGCAATACAGCGCGCTGTTAAACAATCGAAATATGCCGAGACTTCGCGCGATTTCACCTATCATGCAACTACAACCCGTAATGACAGCATTCCCGAGATTTATGTGCTTGTTGTAGGTGAGACCTCGCGTGCCGACAACTGGAGCCTATATGGCTACAACCGTAATACTAATCCAGGCACTTCGGCCCTCGACAACCTTGTCGTGTATCGCGATGCCTTAACGATGTCGAACACTACTCACAAGAGTGTGCCCACCCTGATGTCGGGTGCGGGATGCGAAGCTTATGATAGTCTGTACTATCGCAAAGGCATAATCACAGCGTTTAACGAGGTGGGCTATAAGACGGCATTCTACAGCAACCAGCAACGCAACCACTCGTTTATTGATGCCTTTGGTAGTGAGGCCCAGGAAGTGGAGTTTCTCAAGGACAAAGTGTCGCTCATGGAACTCAGAAGTGAAAACTTTGACGATGACCTCATCGGCTGCGTGAAGAAGCGTCTTGAAAAGTATGACGGTGGCAAGCTTTTCATCGTGGTGCACATGTATGGCTCGCATTTCAACTATAAGGACCGCTATCCACGCAATGAGGCTTATTTCAAGCCCGACAACGTGATCTCGGCCGAGAGAGTGTATCGTCGCGAACTCATCAATGCCTATGACAACACAGTGCGTAACACCGACAAGGTGCTCGCTGCTATCATTCGTGAGGTAGATGCTAAGGGTGTGAGCAGTGCAGTGGTCTTCACTAGCGACCATGGCGAGGATATCTTCGACGACAATCGTGGCCGCTTCTTGCATGCGTCGCCCATTCCCACTTATTATCAGTTGCGTGTGCCACTGCTGGTGTGGACTTCACAAACTTTTGCCTCCCAGCATCCCGATGCCGTGGCTCAGCTCAAGGCTCATGCACAAGTGCCAGTGTCGACCAATATGGTTGTATTCCACACACTGCTTGACCTGAGTGGAGTGAATTCGCCCTACAAGAAGAATTCACTTGCCTTGAGCAATAAGGAATTTAAGGGCCACAAGCGTCTATACATTAACGATCATAATGAGTATCGCTCACTCGATAATTGTGGCCTCAAGAAGCTCGATATCGACATGTTCAAAAAGAACAATATCCAGTTTCCTTAGCCAATGCACAATTTTTGGTCAGATATCTGAATTCTCCCCTCTTCTCTCTTTCCTATCACCTGACAGACCTGTTAATAACTTTTTAGAAAAAATATCTCTATTTGAAATAATAATAGGCAGTTAAGTGCGTTATAAAGTTGTATAACTTATTTAAGAAAGGCTGCCTATGCAAGAAAATTACACCGAAGAATTAAAATTTGAAACACAAGAGGAGCAATTTGAGCGTGGGCCAAGGCAGTCCACCATCAATTTCCTCAAGCAATTTGCAAGAGCCTATATGCCTTCGGGCATCAATGAGCCAGGACTAGAAGGCTTCATCGCAAATTAAAATGAGGTGATAGTATTCACCTAAAAAACAATCTCCATCAAGATTACACCAGAACCGAATGGCTGGCGACAAAGAGAAAACCGGGAAACGTTACAAGCGCTTCCCGGTTTTTATGTTTGTAGGAATTATTAATCGGCCATTAGTCGCTCGATGACAGTCTTAACCAGGTCGTTGACAGCAGTCTTGTAGTTGGGGTTGGCAACTGTTGCCACGCGGTTGGCGATGATAGAGCAGATGGTGATGGCACGGTGTCCCATAAGCTTGGCAAGGCCTTGCAGTGCAGCGCCTTCCATCTCATAGTTGGTGATGTGGCCTCCTTCGTACTCAAATGCCTCGATGCGCTTGTTCAGTTCGGGTTCTGCCAATGGCAGACGCACCTCACGTCCTTGTGGTCCATAGAATCCCACTGCCGAGATAGTGTAGCCGCGCACCATATCGTCGCGGCCGATTTTCTCAACGAGGGTTGGGTCGGCGTCTACGATGTAGGGTTTGCAGAACAATGGGTTCCACTTCACAAACTCGCAGAACTGGCGCTCAAACTCGAGGTCGCACGCCTCGTTGCGGCCAGCGTAGTAGTTCACCACGCCGTCAAAACCAAGCGCCTTCGCGGCAATAACGGGAGTGCCTACGGGAACATAGGGCTGAAGACCACCGCTGGTGCCAATGCGCACGATGTTGAGAGTGCGGTGCTCGTCCTTCACGGTGCGAGTGGCGAAGTCAACATTGGCAAGAGCGTCAAGCTCAGTGACCACGATGTCGATGTTGTCGCCACCAATGCCGTGCGACAATGCCATGATGGGCTTGCCATTGTAAGTGCCGCCAATGGTGTGGAACTCACGGCTCGAGACTTCAAATTCCTTTGTTTCGAAATAGGAAGCAATCATGTTCACTCGGCTTGGGTCGCCGCAGATGATGATGTTGTCGGCGAGTTGCTCAGGTTTCAGATGGATGTGGAAGATGGAACCATCATCGTTGATGATCATCTCGGAATCGGGGATGTATTTCTTTTCCATATATTTGAGAGGTTTTTATTAAAATTTCTACATTATACTATTAAAAAGCAAAGTTAAGCATTTTATTCCAATCTTCTGTTATCAAGTGGTGTTTTTTTAAAGAAAAAGTATTTTTGGGGAGTTTTTTGAAGAATTTGCATTACCTTTGTCCCAAAATATAGGTTTTGACACAAGGATTAGTAATAAAGAACACTGGCAGCTGGTACATTGTGCGCACAGCCGATGGCATCGAGCGCAACTGCAAAATCAAGGGGAACCTGCGACTGAAGGGTTTCCGTTGCACTAATCCTGTGGCTGTGGGCGACAACGTTGAGATTGAGGTTAAGGAGGATGGCACAGCGTTCATACGCTCGATATTGCCTCGTCGCAACTACATCATACGCCGTGCGAGTAACCTGTCGCGCGAGTTCCAGATTCTTGCTGCCAACCTTGACATGGCTGTGCTGGTTGTTACCCTTGTTAATCCTGAGACTAGCACCGTTTTCATCGACCGCTTCCTTGCTACTGCCGAGGCCTATAACGTGCCAGTAACTATCGTCTTCAACAAGATTGACCTGCTCACCGAGCCCGAGGATCGCGAGCTGCTCGATGCTGTTATTTATTTGTATAGGAGTATTGGTTACACAGTCGTTCCCATGTCGGTGCTGACAGGCGATGGGCTGGACCTGCTGCGCGATGAGTTGCGTGGAAAGACTGCATTGTTCAGCGGCAACTCGGGAGTAGGGAAGAGCTCTATCATCAACTTGCTCGTTCCTGACGCGAAACTTAAGGTGGGTGATATCTCGGAGGTGCACCACACAGGCATGCACACTACCACTTTCAGCGAGATGCTCGACATACCAGGCGATGACGCTGGTCACATTATCGACACTCCGGGAGTGAAAGGCTTTGGCACTATCGATTTTGAGAAGAGCGAGATTGCTCACTATTTCCCTGAGATTTTCAAGGTTTCAAAGGAATGTAAATATAGCAACTGCACTCACACTCATGAGCCAGGCTGCGCCGTGCGTGAGGCGGTGGAACAAAGCCGCATCAGCCAGTCACGCTACAACAGCTACCTGAGCATCATGGAAGATACCGATCCTGACAAATATCGCAAACCTTATTGATAAAGCATAATTTAGGCAACGCCTTGAATTATTCGGTTGCTTGATGTGTGATGAAAAAAAGCGGTAGAACGCTCGTTGCGAGGTTCTACCGCTTATAATTTAATAAGGTGTAATCCTTATTTGCCTTCAACGGCTGCCTGAGCAGCTGCGAGTCGTGCGATGGGCACACGGTAAGGACTGCAAGAAACGTAGTCCATGCCGAGGCCTGCGCAGAACTTCACGCTCGAAGGCTCACCACCGTGCTCGCCACAGATGCCCACTTTGAGTTCGGGCTTAGTTGCACGGCCCTTCTTGGTACCCATCTCAACGAGCTGGCCAACGCCTTCCTGGTCGAGGACTGCGAATGGATCAACCTTGAGGATGCCAAGCTCTTTGTACTTGCCAAGGAACTTAGGAGCGTCGTCGCGCGAGTAACCGAAGGTCATCTGAGTCAAGTCGTTGGTACCGAACGAGAAGAAGTCGGCAACCTTAGCGATTTGGTCAGCTACGAGAGCCGCACGTGGAATCTCAATCATTGTGCCTACCTTGTAGGCAACAGTCTCGCCACGCTCGGCAAATACCTTCTGTGCGGTCTCGTTAATGATGCGAGCCTGCATGTCAATCTCAGGAAGAACGCCTACTAGGGGAACCATAATCTCGGGATGAACGTCGATGCCGCGAGCCTTAACATTGAGGGCTGCCTCGATGATGGCACGTGCCTGCATCTCGGTAATCTCAGGATAAGTACAGCCCAGACGGCAACCGCGGTGGCCGAGCATTGGGTTGAACTCCTCGAGGTTAGCGCACACGTTCTTCACCTCGTCGAGAGTGATGCCGAGTTCTTCGGCAAGCTCTTTCTGGGTAGCGAGCTGGTGGGGTACAAACTCGTGCAAGGGAGGATCGAGCAGACGGATGGTAACACCAAATCCGTCCATAGCCTCGAAGATGCCCTCGAAGTCGCCACGCTGCAATGGGAGCAGCTTGTCGAGTGCTACACGGCGGCTCTCCTCGTCGCTGGCGATAATCATCTCGCGCATAGCCTTGATGCGGTCGCCCTCGAAGAACATGTGCTCGGTGCGGCACAGACCGATACCCTTAGCACCAAACTTGCGAGCAACCTTGGCGTCGCGTGGTGAGTCGGCATTGGTGCGAACATACATCTTGCTGTATTTCTCAGCCAGATTCATGATAGCAGCGAAGTCACCGCTCATGTCGGCATCAACGGTCGATACGAGACCCTCGTAAACCTCACCGGTGCTACCGTTCAATGAAATCCAGTCACCCTCGTGGTAAACCTTACCACTCATCTCAACGGTCTTGTTCTTGTAGTCAACAAGAATCTCGCCAGCGCCCGAAACGCAGCAGCGACCCATACCGCGAGCAACAACGGCTGCGTGGCTGGTCATACCACCGCGAGCGGTGAGGATACCCTGAGCTACGCTCATACCGCGCAGGTCTTCGGGTGAAGTCTCAAGGCGAACCAAGATAACTTTCTTGTTGCGCTGTGCCCATGCCTCGGCGTCATCAGCAAAGAATACGATGTGGCCAGTAGCAGCACCAGGACTTGCGGGAAGACCCTTAGCAACAACCTTGGCAGTCTTCATTGCCGAAGCGTCGAATACTGGGTGGAGAAGCTCGTCGAGTTTCTCAGGCTCCATGCGCTTGAGGACGGTCTTCTCGTCGATCTTGCCCTCACGAAGCAGATCCATGGCAATCTTCACCATAGCAGCACCAGTGCGCTTGCCGTTACGTGTCTGCAACAGCCAGAGCTTGCCGTCTTGGATGGTGAACTCCATATCCTGCATGTCGCGATAGTGCTCCTCGAGGCGGTGCTGAATCTCAACCAACTCCTTGGCGCACTCGGGCATTGACTCCTCAAGTGAAGGATACTTGCTTGCGCGCTCTTCCTCGCTGATGCCCTGAAGGGCAGCCCAGCGGCGTGAACCCTCGGTCATAATCTGCTGAGGTGTGCGAACACCAGCGACAACGTCCTCGCCCTGAGCATTAATCAGGTACTCGCCGTTGAAGAGGTTCTCACCAGTAGCAGCGTCGCGAGAGAAGCAAACGCCAGTAGCCGAGTTGTTACCCATGTTGCCATAAACCATGGCCTGAACGTTAACTGCGGTGCCATACTCCTCGGGGATGCGGTTCATCTGACGATAGAGGATAGCGCGCTCGTTGTTCCAGCTGTCGAATACAGCGCAGATTGCGCCCCAAAGCTGATCCCATGCACTAGTTGGGAAGTCCTTGCCAGTATTGGCCTTAACAGCCTCCTTAAAGAGCTTAACAAGGGTCTTGAGGTCTTCAACCTCGAGCTCAGTGTCAAATTTAACGCCCTTGTCGGCTTTCACTTTCTCGATAATAGCCTCAAATGGGTCGATGTCGGTCTTGTTCTCAGGCTTCATGCCAAGAACTACGTCGCCGTACATCTGAACGAAGCGACGATAGCTGTCCCATGCAAAGCGGGGATTTCCACTCTTTTCGGCAAGAGTAGCAGCTACCTCGTCGTTGATACCCAAGTTAAGAACGGTGTCCATCATACCAGGCATCGAAACGGGAGCACCTGAGCGCACCGATACGAGCTGAGGATTTGATGGGTCGTTGAACTTGTTTCCAGTCAAGCTCTCGATGTGAGCTATTGACTTCTCAACGTCACCCTTGATGAGTTTGATAACTTCGTCGCGTCCCTTCTCGTTGTAGAGGCGACACATTTCAGTGGTGATAGTGAAACCTGGAGGAACAGGCACACCAATAAGGTTCATCTCGGCGAGGTTGGCACCTTTACCTCCCAGGAGGTCTCTCATGTCGGCGCTACCTTCTGCTTTACCGTTACCGAAAGTGTAGATAGTCTTCATTGTGTAAAAAGTGAATTTAAATATAAAATATAATTGATTAGTTTATTCATGTAATAGTCTGAACAACAATAGATTCGGTCATCATTGCGCCCAGATTGCGCTTTTTCAAGTGCAAAGGTAGTGAAAATCTTTGATTAATATTAAATATTTATTATTTTTAATTATCTATAATCTATGCAATCCTTTGATTATGGAATAAAAAATAAAGGTTTCAAGTCGATGACAAGAAACCTTTATTTCGTTAAATACTTGCTTAACGAAGTTTATTTAACCTTCTTTGCGAGTTCAGCACCAGCTTTGAACTTAACCACTTTCTTAGCGGGGATAGTGATCTTAGCACCAGTAGCTGGGTTAACGCCCTGACGTTTAGCTTTCTTTACAACATCGAAAGTGCCGAAGCCAATGAGAGCAACCTTGTCGCCCTTGCCGAGAGCTTTCTCTACTGCGCAAATAGTTGCCTCGAGGGCAGCCTTAGCCTGAACTTTAGTTAATTTTGCTTCGCAAGCAATAGCGTTTACTAATTCTGTTTTGTTCATAATAAAAGATGATTAAATAGTTAACAAAATAGTTATTAATGCTTTTAACCTCGCAAATATAGTATAACAAAAACATTCAACAAAAAAAATTGGAACATTTTTTATATTTTTTATTAAAAAAGGTCATTTTTCTCCCTTTTAATGCTGACTTTTCGTGTTTTTACTATAAATTTGTCCGGTGAAAGAGAATAAGGTGTTAAGTGCCTAGATCTCGCTTGAATACTATAGTTAGAACAACCAATAACTTACTGAAATGGGTAGTAATAGCAGGTGGAGTGCGATGATGCCTCCAGTTACCAAACACTTAATAATTATAAATGCTATAATGTGGGTTGCTACCATCTTGCTCAAGATGCGTGGCTTAATCGACTTAGATACAATTTTAGGTCTACACTACTGGCAAGGTAGTGACTTCCACCTCTATCAGTTCTTCACCTACATGTTTATGCATGATTCCAGTGGTTTTTCTACTGGATTAACACACATCTTCTTCAACATGTTCTCGTTGTGGATGTTTGGTATGCTGCTCGAGCGTGTCATGGGCGCTAAGCGCTACTTGTTTTTCTACATTTCATGTGGACTAGGCGCTGCATTGGTGCAAGAGTTGGTTTGGCAATTCTCGATTGGAGACTTGAGTGGCTACACAGGAGTGAATACAGGAAGTGAAGTGATAACAGTTAATCAATTCTATAACCTTCTAATCACTGTTGGTGCATCGGGTGCGGTGTTTGGTATTCTGCTAGCTTTTGGCATGTTATTCCCCAACATGCCGCTCTATATCATGTTTATTCCTATTCCCGTAAAGGCAAAATGGGCTGTGCTGGGCTATGGCCTCATTGAGTTGTTCTTTGGAGTGACAGGTTCAATGGACAATGTGGCACACTTTGCCCACTTGGGTGGTATGCTCTTTGCCTTCATTATATTAATATACTGGAAGAAGAAGGGCGTCTTTGACCGTAATCATGGATTTTGATAACTTAAAGAAGCAATATCTGGCATCGTCGCTGCTCATGCGGTTGATTTATATCAACATCGCAGTGTTTGTGGTGCTCAGGCTTGCGGGTATAGTCTCGTTTCTTGCTACAGGAACGAGCAATGCTTTGCTGCAGTGGGTGGAAATGCCGTCTAGTCTGCCTTTGCTGCTCAGGCGCCCATGGACTATAATCACCTATATGTTCTCCCACTATGGCGTGTTGCACATCCTATTCAACATGCTGTGGCTTTACTGGCTTGGGCGCATCTTCCTAGAGTTTTTCATGCCTAGGCAGCTGGGTGGACTTTATGTGCTTGGTGGCTTGGCGGGTGCCGCTCTATATGTTGCTGCCTATAACTTGTTGCCTCACCTCGCCAGCAGTCAAGCAATGATGCTTGGCGCTTCGGCATCGGTGATGGCGATAGTGATTGCTGTGGCGGTCTATAGGCCCGATTATCAAATAAATCTGTTATTCATTGGCGGAATCTCGCTCAAGTGGGTGGCGATTGTTACTGTGTTTATCGACCTGATTGGTATTGAGGGTGGCAACCTTGGCGGTCATGTGGCTCACATTGGCGGCATGCTCATGGGCCTGTGGTTTGGGCTGGAGATAAGACGGGGTCACGACATTACCTCGTGGATTAACCGCTGCATCGACGCTGTGGTTTCACTCTTCAAGGGCAATAAACCTCAAGCATGGCGTCCCATCAAAGGCAAGTCGCCTAAGTCGTCGAAACCAAAGAACGATACTAAGGCTACCGGTACTAAGGGTCAACAATCGACTTCACTCAACGAGGAGCGACTCGACGAAATATTGGGCAAGCTCAAGCGCTCGGGCTACGGAGCTTTGAGCGATGAGGAGAAAGAGTTCCTGTTTAACGCATCACGCAAGCGATAAAACTATATGAAAGGTCTCAAGCTGGGAAAAATAACAATCAAAGCAGTGTTGCTTGCTATCACGGTGGTGATGGCAGTTGTGATGCTCTTGTCGGCTTGGGGTGGGGTGGTCGACCCTCACAAGAGTAGCTTGATGCCTTTGCTCACCTTGGGTATGCCAGTTGTGTTGATGGTCAATGTGATAATTGCACTGGCGTGGCTTCTCTTGTTCAGGTGGAAATATGCGCTCATCCCCATCGTAGCCATCGCAGTTTCATGGAGCCCAGTGAGCACCGTGTGCCCTCTTAATCTTTTTGCTAAAAATTTTGATGCCGACTCGACCTTCAGGGTGATGAGTTATAATGTTGCCAATTTTGGCCCTTACGACCCAAGTAACCATGAACCATCGAAGTCGATGCGATATATCCTTGACCAAGATCCTGACTTTGTGCTTTTGCAAGAGGGTTCACAGGAACGCACCTATTTTAATTTATCTAATGTAGAAATGATGCGTGCTGAATTTGAAAAAAAGTATCCCTATCACAGCGACGGATGGCGTGACCTGATGATTTTTTCGAAATATCCTTATACTGTGGTTCCCGACTCGGCCTACGATAGTGAGCACGAATATCGTGGAGGTGTTTATGCCAAGGGCTTTGATATTTTGTTTCCCGATGGAAAGCAACTGCGTATTTTAAACTTGCATCTGCGTTCCATTGGCATGGGTGAAGGAGATAAAGACCTGTATGCTACCATTACCAAGCAAGGTGTTAATGTTAACAAGCGCAGTGAATTGCAACGTATCAAACGCTCACTGTTCGATAAGCTAAAAATTGCTTTCAGGCGTCATGCCGAAGAGGCTGCTATAGTGCGTTCAATGATTGACAGTAGTCCTGAAAACTTAATAGTGTGTGGTGATTTTAATGAGGCTCCTTCGTCTTACTGCTATCGCAACATTAGAGGAGACGATTTACACGACACATTTCAGGACTGCGGCACGGGTATTACTTGGACATTCCATGATCGCCGAATGTTTTTCAAGATTGATCACATCCTCTATCGTGGCGGGATAGAATCAGTTGACTGGTGTCGTGAAAAGGCTGGTGACAGCGATCATTATCCACAGATTGCTACATTCGTTTGGAAAAACAATTAACTAATTAATAATAATGTGATTTATGAGAAAGACAATTGTTTCATTACTCGCCGTTGCTGTCATGGCATTGCCTGCAGCTGGCAAAACCCCTAAAAAAGTGAAAACTGCCGAGAATGTGAACCCATTCATGACGGAGTACACGACAAAGTATCAGATTCCGCCATTCGAGAGTATCAAGTATGAGCACTACATGCCAGCCCTTGAGGAGGGTATTGCTCAGCACAACAAGGAAATTGAGATGATAGCTAACGCTAGGCAAACTCCTACCTTTGAGAACACCGTGTTGGCTCTTGACAATAGCGGTAAACTATATAATAAGGTGTGCGCTGTGTTTGGGGCGCTGAACGAGAGTGACGCTACTCCCGAAATGCAGGAGATTGCCGAAAAGTTCATTCCCTTGATGACTGCTCATGGCGATGAGATCTACATGAATGATGGACTTTTCTCGCGCATCAAGATGGTGCACAACAATGCTGACCAAATGGGTCTCGATCCAGTGCAGAAACGACTCGTGGAGAAGTACTACAAACGCTTTGTGCGCAAGGGCGCTCTCCTCAATCCCGAGCAGAAAGAAGAGCTCATGAAAATCAACCAACGTGAGTCGGAGCTTGAGCTTGCCTTTGGCAAGAACGTGATGCGTGAGATGAGCGAGAACGTGATTTATGTCACCGACAAGGCTCAACTCTCAGGTCTCTCTCAGGAAGCTATCGACGGTGCTGCCGAGCTCGCCAAGGCACGTGGTCATGAGGGCTGGGCATTCACCGCTTCGGCTGCCACTCGCCTTGCTGTGCTCAACGATGCCGACAACCGTGACCTGCGCGAGAAGATGTATAAACTCTACACCAGCACTGCAAGCCACGGCGACGAGTGGGACAACAGCAAGAACATCAACGAGATTCTTAAGTTGCGTCAGCGCAAGGCCAACCTTTTAGGCTTTGAGACCTATGCCGACTATGCCTGCGACCCAGTGATGGCTAAGACTGTTGAGAAAGCTGAGGACCTGCTCATGCAAATCTGGCGTCCAGCCATCAAGAAGGTTGACGAGGAGGTTGCCGATATGCAGAAGTATGCCGATGCTCACGGTGCTAATTTCAAGCTTGAGCCTTGGGATTACTACTACTTTGCTAACAAGGTGAAGGCCGAGCGTTACAGCTTCAGCGAGGATGAGATTCGTCCTTACTTCGAACTTAATAGCGTGGTTAAGAATGGTATCTTCTATGTTGCCAACAAGCTCTACGGTATCACCTTCACCGAGATGAAAGATGCTCCCAAGTATAACCCCGAGGTTACCGTCTACGACGTTAAGGATGCCCAAGGCAAGCACTTGGCTGTGTTCATGACCGACTATTTTCCACGTGCAACCAAGGCCCAGGGTGCTTGGATGAACGAGATGCAAAGTGCCTATAACTACAATGGTGTAGTTGAGCGCCCAATTGTCTACAATGTGGGTAGCTTCAATCCTCCCACCAAGGATACTCCATCATTGCTAACCATCGATCAGGTTGAAACCGTGTTCCATGAGTTCGGACACGCCCTGCACGGAATGTTGACTCAAGTGCCTTATCGTGGCCTTGCAGGTACTAACATTGATCGTGACATGGTCGAGCTGCCTTCTCAAATCAACGAGCACTGGATGCTCGTGCCCGAGGTGCTCAAGAACTATGCTAAGCACTACAAGACTGGCGAGGTTCTTCCTCAGGTTTATGTTGACAAACTCATCGAGTCGTCGAAGTTCAACCAGGGCTTCATGACAACCGAGCTCGTGGGTGCTGCTTTGCTCGACATCGAGTGGCACAAAATCAACTGGTGTGACGACATCGATGTTAAGGCTTTTGAGCGCTCAGTTGCAAAGCGTCTGCACATGCCCAAGATTATCGAGTATCGCTATCGCAGTCCTTACTTCAAGCACATTTTCAACGATGAGCAGTATGCTTGCGGTTACTACACTTACCTCTGGGCTCAGGTGCTTGAGGCCGACGGTTGGGAGCGTTTCCAGCAGGAAGGTCCTATGAATGTGAATGTTGCCAACGACTATCGCCGCTACATCCTTGAGGCTGGTGACACCGAGGACGCCATGACCCTCTACAAGAAGTTCCGTGGCCGCGAGCCCGATGCTAAGGCTCTCCTCCGCCTCCGTGGCCTCGAGTAAAAACATGAAATACTATGTTGTGGTGCATGGCAACCGCCATGCACCTTTTTTTGTGCGAATTAATTGTTTTTTTAGCATAGTTTGTGTGATTTTTCGTTTATTTTGTATTTATTAGTAATATTTTAGTGTCTATTGGGGGATATTAAATGTTTGTTAAGAGTTTTTAAGTATATATATTGGTTTCATGTTGTTTGTTATTTGTAATTTTGCGCACTGAAATTGGTAGTATTTATTTGGGTTATATATGTTGTTGATTTTTAGTACATAATTGGCCCTTTATTTTTTCTGGGTTTTATTTGACATCGATTCTTTGAGAATTATTTTTGTATGTTTTTTGCATAAAAGATGAATTAATAATTATTTTGTTGAATTGCTTGAGCTCTTTTTTAGTCTCAGCAAAAAAATCTTTTTTAAAATGAAATATTTAATACGTTTTTCTTTATTGGTAATGCTGTGCCTTTTAAGCACTAGAAGCGCTTGGGCACAGAATGCTGCTTTGTCATTTGCTGAATATGAAGCCATTACTTACGAATGGACCGATGCACAGGGTGCAAGCCACATTAGCAAGCTCACCGATGTGGCAACCGACCCCTATCAGATTGTGGCTCTGTTACGCGCCGCCTATTGCGACCCTAGCGTGCCCGGTCCTTTGTACAATGGTTATGCTCAGAATGGTACAACTCGTGAGAATGAGGTTTATTATGGTGCCAATGCTGGTGGCTGGGATATCGCTGCGGGCGATGTTCAGGCGCCAACTCAAGAAGGCTACACTCTCTTTCTCGTGAGTGTTAAAGATGATGCTTCGCCTATAGCTGATAATACAAATGTGTCGGGTAACACAGCATTCACTACCAGAGCACAGCTTGTTCAATACATAGGCAGTCAAATTGCCTATGTGCAGTTGCTCACCGATGGTATGCGCGTGGGAGATGGTATTAATCGTGGCACTGTTTACAACTTCTCAGGAACCCTCAACAAGTTCTTGTTCCTTTCAAAAGGACAAAGTCGAAAGATTGCAGGTAATGGTCACGAAGTGCCTTTTGAAAACATGTTTGAACAGTTCAGTCCAACTGATGGCGGTGAAGGTTCGCAAACAACAGATTTTTACCAGAAAATGTCAGGAGGCGAAAGCTATCCGGTTCAACACGACTGTAGCTCGGTATTGCAAAACCGGCACTATTTTGCCATGTCAGGAAACTCAGGGACTACATCTTACTTCATGGATGGTCTTAATTTCTTTATCCCCGACTATCGCATGATGCGTGGAAGTGGTAGCTCTGATCCTCGTGATATGAACGACAATGGTCAATGGTATGCGCACTATGCTAAATATAACACAGAGCATCAGCCACAGAGCATGATTTATAATATTAACCTGAGTGCCACAACTAAGATTCCTGACAACGATGACACTAAGTGCGAAGTTACTCTCACCTGGCAGTCTTCAATTGATAAGATTTCAAGCACGGCAATTCCACAGCTTTACTATGTGTATCAAGTTGTTACCGATGATTTTGGCAATACTACCTACACACAACTTGGTGTCATTGAAAATCAGCCATTCATCAATACAGTAGAAGGATATTATAATAATAGTACTCGTCAAAACACCTATACTTACACTATTGACCGAGACCCAAGCTCTCATGAAATTTCTTATATAGTTCAGGGACGCCCTAAACCTGATTATAGGTTCAAACTCACTTACTCTAATGAGGCTACAGTTGTAATACCAGGTATGGACCCACTTGAGGCTCTTGACCTTAAGATTTATGGTCACTATGTGAGTGAATATGATGTGAATCGTGAGGTGAACAAGTATGACAACTACATCACCGTTAGCAACGGAATGGTTTACAAGCTCAAAGTGGCTCACCTTAATAGCGGAGGAATTTTGGGCTATGGTACTGGTTATACCAATTTCAATCTATATCGTTGTTTGAGTGAAACTAATAATTCTGATAATCTTAGTGTTAGACAGCATGTTGGTACTCTTAGAATAGGTAAAAAGTATCATTTAAACGGATATTCCTTATCCTATGATTTTACCTATGTGAATGGTACTCAGCGCAGTGGTGTAACCCATAACTATACATCAGGTTCATGGAATACCCGTTATGCTAATAATGCTGAGGTTGACTTCCACAACATTCAGTTCAGTGATATGTTTGAGGTTTCAACTGCTACCAATGAGCATCCCAATCGTTATTACTATGTTCTTGAGGTGGAGACAGCATCGGTTGTCGCAAACGATGAGAGCAGAGCTCATAGTAATGTGATTACTGTTCCTGTCTACAAAACTGAAATTGACCTGAGTGCTAACCAATACACCGCTACCGAGGTTGAGAGCGATAACGATCGCCACCTTGATGTTAAAGAAGGCAAGGTGGCTATTGATGTTGAGGCTCATCCTGAACAGGTGATTTATCGCTATGACATTATGCGCGGTTTGAATGGTAACACACCTAGTACTAATGTTGCTTATGCTCAGCACACCGAGGATGGTAGTTATCAGCCCATGAACGCAACATTTGATATCCAGGGCGACAAAGTGGGTAATGGTAATGAAGTGGTTCATGTTACCACCTACGATGAGACTATGAAAACCACTGATGTTGCTAAGTATGTGCCTGTGGTTGAGGTTTACCGTCCCGATGGCACCATGGAGAACAAGAATACCTATGGTGCACCTATGAAGGATGTTGCATTTGGAAAGGTTCAGGCTGAGGTAATAGGTAGCATGAAGAGTGAACACACTTGGACTGATGAGGGGGGAAACACTTATGCCTACTTTAATGTTTTCTTGCGAGCCACAGCCGATGTTCCTGAAGGTTATACTCTTTACAAGTACCGTGCTTGGCGTCTGTGTGATGACGTGAAAGAGCAACTTGAAGAGTTCAACGATCGTGAGAGTACAGATTATCTATTTGAAAATTTTGAAAGTACAGAAAGCATTGTCGAACTTGGCAATCGTCCAACAGACACCGCCAATGTATTTACTGGAACCTTTGGCGCTAGAGTGCCTGATGCAGGAGAGACTCTTGACATGACTTTCATTATTCGTCTCTACTATAAGAAGACACCTGTTGCTGGAGCTAATCATCATACACTTGCTCAAGATGACAAGGAGTTTTATATTGCCCAAAAGACTCTCCCGGTGCAGTTGTCCGATATTCCTACTGGCATCATTGGCATTTCGCCTGACCGCATGCCTGTGAACGTTGTTTACTACAACATGCTTGGTGTTGCAAGTGATACTCCTTACCCAGGTGTTAACATAATTGTTACAACCTATGAGGACGGTTCCAAGTCAACAGTCAAGAAAATAGTTAAGTGAAACAACTTCCAATAACTTGGAGATAATCATATGATTATTTTCAAGAAAAATAAATTCACCGCCATCAGCAGTTAAGCATGATGGCGGTGAATGCTTTAATCCAACAGTGTCATTTAAAACATATTAATTTGTGATGCACAATCACTTAGAAAGGATTGTGCATCACAAATTTTGTTAATACTTGTGGCTTTGATTTGATGATTTAAAATTAAAAAGGTAATTTTGTGGACATCCTCAAAATTATTGCGTTATGAAAATCAAGTTGCTCATGTCTTTGGCACTTGCGTCTACAGTTTGTGTGGGCGCTATGACAAGCGAGAATGACTCTTGCCCGGTTAATCAAGACTCTGTTCAGGTTAATGCTGATTCTACGCAATTATCCGATCCACTCCAAGGCTATATCTTTGACAGAGACACAACAGGGTGGATAGTAAACCATTGTTACGTGCCACCAGCAAATTTACGATTTAGGCCACTTACCTTTACCCATATTGATGGCAAAAAAATCTTTCGTCAGCCTCAATGGAAGATGCTTATATATAGTGATACCTGCGGGCGAGTAGATTCATGTGGACGATTAGAAAGCAAGTCCTGGAACTTTATTATCAGTGATTAAAGTTATAAACAATCAAGGTCGTTACCAGCGCGCTGGTAACGACCTTGTGATTTCAGTGCACGGTAGAAATGGTTAGATGGCGTCCTTGTCGTCAAGGATTGTGACGGTGGTTTTACCATTATTTGGTGCGTCCTCGGGAGCAGACTTGTCGTCGCGCATCTCTTCCTCAATGTCATTGATGTCATCCATGGTGAAATTGCCGAGGAACTGGAGAACAATGAGTTGGCGGTCATGTTCGTTGACTACAAACACTATCTCACCAAATGCCGGGCTGCCAGCAGGGTAGGCGTAGGCAGCAATCTTCTCTTCCTTATTAGAGCTTGAGCGGAATAGCACTTGGTACTTGCGGGTGTCATCAAGGTCTTTAAGAAGCTTTTGTGCTTTCTTTACCACTTTCTTCTTGCCTGCCATGATAAACTGCATGCTCTTCACTTTCTTGAGCATGCTGGTTGGGATGGGAGTGGCCTTGAGGATATCAATGTCACCCAAGTTGCCAATTCCTTTTATCATCGAGGCTGGCATATAGAAGTTGTAGACATCATCGAGCTGTGCTATCTTGTCGATGGCTGGTGATTGTGCGCTGGCACTAATCCCTGCCAAAGCCATTACAGCTACTAGTGCTATAGATTTCAAAAAAGTTCTCATAATTAAGTGTGTTTTTAGGATGTTATTAATCATTCAAGGGCAAAAGTAGTGCATTTTTTGTCAAAAAAGACTTTTAAAACGTTTATTATTTCGTTATTAACAATTTTTTTTATACTTTAGCGCACTAAAAATGCGATTAAGCGAGACAAAACTAAGCTTGATCAATGTTTTGCGAGCGTGAGCATTTTTTTAAAAAAACAAAAAGAATATCATTATTATGAACCGATTTATACCTGTTTGCGTCGTAGCAATGCTGTTGCTAGCTTGTGGCTGCTCAGGGAGTGACACGGCGAGCGAAGGTGGTGATGTGATGATAGCCACCGACTCCTTGTCGCAGACCGGCTCCTTCAAGAAGAGCAATGGTGAGATGTGCGAGATGAAGGTCAATCTGGTGGTGTCCTATCCCCAAGCCTTTAAAGACTCGGCAAGCGTTGAGAAGCTTCAGCAGCTGTTTTCTAGCGCTTTGCTCAAGGCCCCCAAAGGGATAGTGGCCGTTAAGGATGCTATGCGCAATTATGTACAGTCGCTCGTGGCTCAAAACACGCCAAGCAACTCTGGCGAGACTCGTGCCAGCACCGACACTGTGGCTGGTGACTACGATGAAATCGATGTCGACCGCTTGGAGTCTACAATCAGGATAAAGGTGGTTTATAACGACAATGATCTGCTAACCTTCTGCCGTGAGGAGTCAATCAATAAAAACGGACAAAATACCTCGCTTTCACATCACTACGTGAGTCTCGATCTCAAGGATATGAAACGTGTCACCCTTAGCGATATGTTTCGCGACGACTGCCTAGACAAACTCACTGCACAACTCAAGGAAAAGCTCATGGACGATAAGGGAGCCAGCAATGAAGATGAGCTCAACGATCTGGGCTACTTCAACCTACCAAACCTCACCGTGACCTCCAACTTCTTCTTCACAAGCCGAGGAGTGACATGGAGTTATGACCCCAGTGTAATAGCCGTTGCATCGGTGGGAGAGCCTACTATCAATATCGACTACGGCGACTTGGAGCAGTTCTATAGCGACGATTCTATCTTGAAACGCTTATAATCCTTTTTTATCCTAGAATTAACCTAGTAATGACATTTATCGAAAAATATTTCCCCGAGCTGAGCATGCAGCAGCGTGAGCAGTTGGGTGTAATGATGCGCCTATATCCTGAGTGGAACGACAAAATAAATGTAATCTCTCGCAAGGACATTCAGAACCTTGAGATAAACCACTTGTTGCACTCGCTGGCGCTGGTGAAATTCGTGAAATTTGTTCCTGGTACAACAGTTATGGACTTAGGCACTGGTGGTGGCTTTCCTGGTCTGCCGTTGGCGGTCTATTATCCTGAAGTGTCTTTCCATTTGGTTGACCGTGTTGCCAAGAAACTGAAAGTGGCCCAAGATATTGCCTCGCAGGCTGGCCTTACAAATGTCACTTTCCAGCATGGCGATGTCCTTGAGGTGAAAGGAAAATTTGATTTTGTTGTGAGCCGTGCTGTGATGCCTCTTCCCGATATGGTTAAAATGGTTAGGCGTTTCATATCAAAAGAATGTAATAACGCTGTTCCCAATGGGCTCTTGTGCCTAAAGGGTGGTGACTTGTCGCAAGAGTTGTCAAGGTATAAAAATGAGGCGCTAGTCGACGAAATAAGCAGCTATTTCAAAGAAGAATTCTTCAACACCAAGAAGATTGTGTATCTCCCCCTATAAACTTATTGAATAAATGAAAATCTCGCGATTCACAATGAACCCCTTCGGCATGAACTGCTACATCTTGTGGAGTGGACCCGGAGGGCAATGCATAGTCATTGATCCAGGAATGATGCTCGACAGTGAGAAAGATATGATAACCTCGTTCATCGATGGCAATAATCTCACAGTCAAACATGTCTTGCTCACGCATTGCCATATCGACCACGCATGCGCAGCACGCTGGCTGGCAACGAAATATGGTGTGCCTGTAGAGGCTGGGGCGCAAGAGGACATTATAGCCGAGCAGATGCCAACTCAGGCTGCTCGCTTCGGACTGAAAATCGACTCTACACCGCTCGCAATTGACCGCACTCTTGCCGAGGGCGACGTGATCGACTTTGCCGGTGAGGAAATTCGTGTGCTTGAGACTCCTGGTCATTCTCCTGGATCGTTGTCGTTCTATTGTTCCACGAGCTCGGTGGTGATTACTGGTGATGCAGTGTTCCAGAGCAGCATAGGCCGCACCGATCTTCTGGGAGGCTCATTTTCGGTGCTAATTGACAGCATCAAGACCAAAATCCTAACGCTGCCACCCGACACAGTGATAGCACCTGGGCATGGCGACACTACTACCGTTGCCGATGAGAAGGTCTATAATCCTTACCTATGATTTTTAGAGGTTACAATCTGTAAGTATGTGCGTGAAATCAGGCGGTAAAACAGGCCTTAAAATGATGCCTTTATCGCCTAAAATCGCGTTATTGACAATTTTTAAGCAATAATATGAAAAAATACCTCTAAAGTTTTTTCTGTTTTCAAAGTTTGTTGTATTTTTGCATTTAGAACTTTGGCGAAAGAAAAATCGATGAGGAGATTTCTTGTGATATTGACCTTGATGATGGCGATGGCTTCGACCACTGTTGCCACAGCCAAGGTGCAATGGCGCGAGACAACTACCGAGGTTCAAGGCAAGAGCCTTACCGACCCTAAAGTGACTGATGGCGTTGAGATTTTCCAGCGCAATGGCACCATTATTATTCGCACACAACGACCAGTGCAGGTGAGGGTGTTCACTATTCTGGGTCAACTGGTGTCGCAAGCAACGTTACCGGCAGGAACGTCAGAGTTAAAGCTAAATACACGCGGCATCTATATGGTGAAAGTAGGCAGTATTACTCAGAAAGTGGCATTGTGACCTTCGCCTTAGAATGAAGATAAATGAACCTAAAACAATTGGAGATTAAAACTTATCAATAATATAACTTTTTAATACACAATTATTTATTATGACAAACTTAGAGAACATTAATTGGGGCGGTCTTCCTTTTGGTTACATGAGGGCCGACTATAACGTGCGTTGTACCTACAAGGATGGCAAGTGGGGTGAGATCGAAGTCAGCGACTCGGAGTTCATCAATATCCACATTGCGGCTACCTGCCTACACTACGGTCAGGAAATCTTTGAGGGCCTTAAGGCGTTCAGGGGAAAAGACGGTAAGATTCGCATTTTCCGTCCCGAAGCCAACGCTCAGCGTCTTATCAACAGCGCCAAGGGAATCTTGATGGAACCTGTACCCGAAGAACTGTTTGTAGAAATGGTGAAGAAAGTTGTTAAGCTCAACGAGCGCTTCATTCCTCCCTATGAGAGCGGAAGCTCACTCTACATTCGTCCAGTAGAGATTGGTACTGCTCCTCAAGTAGGTGTTAAGCCAGCCAACGAGTACACTCTTATCATCTTTGTTACTCCAGTAGGTCCTTACTTCCCACAAGGTTTCAAGCCTACTCAAGTGGCTGTTTATCGTGAGTATGACCGTGCAGCACCTTGCGGTACTGGTCGTTGGAAAGTGGGTGGAAACTATGCATGCGGTATGCGTGCCACTGCTCGCGCTCATGAGAACGGTTTCACCGCTGTTCTCTTCCTTGATCCTAAGGAGAAAAAATATCTCGACGAGTGCGGTCCAGCCAACTTCTTTGCTATCAAGGGTAACACCTATATCACTCCAAAGAGTGGCTCAATCCTGCCTTCAATCACCAATATGAGTCTGCAGCAAATCGCTAAGGACCTTGGCATGGAGGTTGAGTGCCGTCCAATTCTTATCGAGGAGCTCGCCGAGGTTGACGAGGCTGCCGAGTGCGGAACTGCAGCAGTTTGCACCCCATTGAGCAAAGTATATGACAACGACAACGACAAGACTTATGTGATCTCTAAGGATGGCAATCCTGGTCCCGTTGTAACTAAGCTCTACCACCATCTTCAGGGCATCCAGAAGGGTGACATTGAGGACATCCATGGCTGGGTAACCATTCTCGACTAATCAATTAGTTTGATATTTTCAAAAAGGTGTGTTGCATGTTGTTATCAAGTGTGACACACCTTAGTTTTAGCTTCACCTCTAAAAATAATGATTGACACTTATTCTATAATTTACCGCTACTACGAGCAAGGCAGCACTTTGTGCAACTTGCTCATCAAGCATAGCGAGCAGGTGGCGGCAATGGCACGACAACTCGCCGAGCGTCTTGTAGCGCATCACACACCGGTAGATATCGATTTTGTGGTCGAGGCTGCAATGCTGCACGACATTGGCATACTAGGCACCGATGCGCCAGGTATTTATTGCCACGGTACCGAGCCCTACATTTGTCATGGTGTGATAGGGCGGTCTATGCTCGACGAGATCGGACTTTTTAGGCACGCTCTTGTGTGTGAACGGCATACCGGTACAGGATTATCGATGCAAGAGATTAAGGAGCGCAACCTGCCGCTGCCGCATCGCGACCTCCTTCCGCTGAGCCTAGAGGAGAAGCTTGTCTGCTATGCCGATAAGTTCTATAGCAAGTCGCACGTGGGTCCTGCTCGTCCGCTTGAGGTGACACGTCGCAAACTTGAGAAGTTTGGTGGCGACACTATAGCTCGCTTCGATGAGATGTTCTCGCTTTTTGGCGAGCCCGATTATTCCTCACTCGACCTCGAATTTCGTCATAATCAATCTTAAAAAATAAAAAACTTTAACGTTTTTAGTGGTGCCAACATTTAATTAATGTCAATGTTGAGATAATATTGGCAGAAATGATTAATTTTGTAGGTTATTTCCGTTTTTAGCACCCTTTAGGTTGAGAATTCAAGGTCTGAAAATATTATTCTGGTGCGTGGCAATGATTGTGCTCGTTGCCTGTGCTGTCAACGTGGTCGCCTCACCTCAGGTGAGGGCTCCGCTCGGTCGAACGCGCACTGCCGTTGATTCGCTCAACGACTCGGTTGCTATTGCGCCTCGCGATACTGCACGATTCAAGAAGACCCATGCTGTTGATATTGACCATGTGGTAAAATTCTCGGCCAAGGACTCTCTTATCCTTTTCGGGCGCAATGATCTACATTTCTACGGCGAGAGCGAGGTGAACTACGATGACATGTCGCTCAAAGCATCGTCTATATCAATGAATATGGACAGTAGCGTGGTGCATGCTGTTGGTGTTCCTGATTCGATTGGAGAACTGCAGGGCAAGCCTGTGTTCAGTGATCCCAGTGGCGAATATGAGTCTAAGAAGCTGGCATTCAATTTTAAGACCAAGAAGGGTATTATCACCGACATTATTACCGAGCAGGGTGAAGGTTACCTTACAGGCGGCATCACTAAGAAGCACGAGGATGACGAGTATCACATCAAGGATGGTCGTTACACAACATGCGACAACCATGAGCACCCGCATTTCTATTTCCAAATCACAAAGGCCAAAATGCGCCCCAAGAAGAACGTAATCACTGGTCCTGCCTACATGGTCCTTGAGGATTTGCCTTTGCCACTTGCTGTGCCCTTTGCATTCTTCCCGTTCACCAACAAGTATTCGAGCGGTATTCTTGTGCCCACTTTTGGCGAGGATTATAACCGAGGTTTCTACTTGCGCAATGGTGGCTACTACTTTGCGCTGAGCCAGTATATAGACCTTGCGCTCACGGGTGAGATTTATACTCGTGGATCTTGGGGTGTGTCGGTACAGTCCAACTACTCTAAACGCTACAAGTTCTCGGGACACCTGAGTGCAAGCTACCTGACTACGGTTAACGGCGACAAGGGTGATCCTGACTACTCGGTAGGCCGCAACTTCTCAGTAGTGTGGAGTCACACACAAGACACCAAGTCTAATCCTAACATGCAGTTCTCGGCAAGTGTCAACTTTGCCACAAGTGGATATTCGCGTAGCAACATCACCGACTACTATCGCAACTCGTTTACCGAGAATACCAAGAGTTCGACAGTGAACTGGTCCTATAATTTCCCTAACTCTAAGTGGAGCATATCGGCTACAGCAAGCGTCTCGCAGCGCTCCGCCGATTCGACTCTTACCGTCTCTTTCCCCAATTTCACCATCACAATGGCGCAGATAACGCCATTCAAGCGCAAGCGTGCCGTGGGTGCCGAGCGTTGGTATGAGAAGATAAAAATATCCTATTCGGGACGTTTCCAAAACTCTTTAACTGCCAAGGAGAATCAGTTCTTCCACAAGAACTTGGTTAAAGACTGGCGAAATGGATTTTCTCACAGTGTGCCCATTCAGGCTACGTTTAATGTGTTTAAATACATCAACATAACACCGTCAATAACTCTCAACGACAGGATGTACTCTAGCAAGATTAAGCAGATGTGGGATCCTAATGCCAATGCTGTGGTGCGAGACACCACCTATAGCTTCTACAACTTGTTTGATTTCTCAGCTTCATTGTCGGTGAGTACAAAACTCTATGGATTCTACAAGCCGTTGAAGTTTATGGGCGACAAACTTCAGATGGTTCGTCATGTGATTACGCCTACAATCACTTTCTCAGCTGGACCCGACTTTGGTTCTAAATTTTGGGGATATTACGGCAACTATTCTTATACCGATGCTCAAGGTGTTGCTCATGACGTTAGGTATCCATACTTCCAGCATGGAGTTTATGGGCAACCGCAGAGTGGAAAGAATGGAGTACTCTCCTATACAATCAACAACAATCTTGAGGCGAAGATTAAGAGCGATGAAGACAGCACTGGTTACAAGAAAATTTCGCTCATCGAGAATCTGTCGTTGAGTCAATCCTATAACTTCGCAGCCGATTCGCTGAACTGGAGTAATCTGCAGACTTCAATCTTGCTGCGCCTCACAAAGAGCTTTAACCTCAACCTCAGTGCCACTTGGGACGTTTATAAGTATGCTGTCAATGAGTATGGCAATCCTGTGCGCATCAACAAGTTGCGTTTGTTCCACGGAGGTGGATGGGGACGACTTTCTAGCACAGGAACGTCGTTCTCCTACACGTTTAATAACGACACGTTCAAGAAACTGTTTGGGCGCAAGAAAGATAAGGATGGCGATGATAAGAAAAAGCAGCCTAAGGTGCGAGACCGAAAGAATCCAAACGACAATAGCGAGGATGAAGAGAACCAGGGTGGACAGGTTCAGGGGTCAGACATTACCCTCAGGTCCGATGGATACATGGATTGGAAATGCCCATGGAGTCTCACTATAAACTACTCGCTGAACTATGGTTATGGGGCATTTGATTACAAGAAAATGGAGTATAAGGGTAAGTTTACTCACAACCTCAGTTTTAATGGTAATATTCGACCCACCAAGAACTGGAATATCAATTTCTCGGGCAGTTACAATTTCGACACACACAAGATTGCTTACATGAACTGCTCGATAAGCCGTGAGATGCACTGCTTCGTGATGAGCGCTAGCTTTGTACCCGTTGGGCCTTACAAGTCTTACAATTTCCACATTGCTGTCAAGTCAAGTATTTTGAGCGACTTCAAGTACGACAAGCACTCAAGTTATAGCAATGGTGTTCAGTGGTATTAAGACGTGTTACAATATGGGCTTATATTTGTGCTTTAAGGTCTGGTTGATAAATATTGGATTTTTATGACTTTTTTGTGGGGATTGGTTGAAACGAAGTTGCGTGTTATGTTTTTTAGATATATATTTGCAAAGTAATAATAACACATAAGGCAAATCAATAAAAGTAATCACTATTTTTTTCATCAATGGGGCGTTGATCGTTGTGAAACGTGACCTAACGCCTAAAATGCTAAGGGTCAAAACCGCCTTTAGCATTTTTTTATTTCTTTATCACATCCCTAAATATTTACTTAGCCATGTTATAGCAGTGTGAATTTTGCACTATGTATTATTTTTAATATTGTAGCTCAGGATAATTATGGAATAACTTTGCTTGACTTTTGTTTTAGTCAAGCGCTCATTGACATGGTTATTATAGTATAGGGTGTGATACCGCCGCCAATGCTCAGAAACGTCCCCCTGAGTCAAGTGAGTCAGGTGAGTCCGGTGAGTCCACTGATTCCATTGATTCGATTAATTCTTTTCTACTAATTTCCTATTCTAGATTGACAATGGTGATGCCAGCTCCACCCAGTTGCACATGCTCATCATGATAGTTTTTTACACCATTCACGGTATTGAGGTATTGGCGTATAGCTTCTTTCAATGCCCCTGTTCCTGTGCCGTGAAGGATGCGTACGGTCTTGTACATGAACTGGATTGCGTCGTCAATGAAATAGGTTACTGCTTGTACAGCTTCGTCGGCGCGCATGCCTCGCACATCGATTTCGGTCTTAAAGTGAAGCTGTCGATGCCTAATGTCGTCGGCAGTGGCTTTAGTGATTGATGGTTTCTCGCGAACTTCAGCTTTGCGTAAAGTGCGCTCAAGCCTTGAGGCTTCGACGCGTGTTTTCAGGCTACCAAAAGCCACAACTGCATATTTCTCGTCGATGCTGATGACTGTTCCCACCGTTGATGCACCTCCTTTGAGCAAAACACTGTCGCCAGGAAGCAATGGTCGGCTTAGGTCATCTCTCTTTGTAATGTGAGTCTTCTTGCTTTTCTTTTCCTTTTTGGGCGGCTTGCTCATGCTAACGGAGCGAAGCGGCTTGATTTCTTTTAATTCTGGCTCACCGTCTTCCTGAGCCAAGCGCTGCTTGAATTCCTCAAGCTGCTGTCTCACGAGTCGAGTTTTCTCCTTCTCGGCTTGTATCTCCTTGATATCTTTTATGGTTCGCTCTACCTGTGAATTGGATTTAGCAATGATGTCGAGTGCTTCGTTGCGGGCCTCTTTGAGGATGGCTTTATATTCGCTATTGAGCTTCTCGAGTCGTTCGTTATATTGCTCGGCGATAGCATTGAGTTTTTTCTCTTTTTGATGGATATCATAACGCTTGTTCTCCCAATACTTGCGGTCGCGAACGATATCGAGTAGGTATTTGTCCATGTTGATGTAGTCACTGCCCACTATTTCACTAGCCTTGTCGATTACCTCACGTGGGATACCAGTCTTGCGAGCAATCTCAATAGCAAACGAGCTACCAGGATAACCTATCGACAACTGGAACAATGGTTTCATGAGCTGACGGTCATAAAGCATGGCACCGTTTACAATACCTTGAGTTTCATCAGCAAAATGCTTGAGGTTTTGGTAATGGGTGGTTATAACACCCATGATGCGGCTCTTGTTGAGCTGGTCGAGGATTGCTTGGGCAATTGCGCCTCCAATCTGTGGCTCAGTACCACTTCCGAACTCGTCGATAAGCACCATCGAGCGCTTGTCGCCGCGGTTGAGGAACATCTTCATATTTTGCAGGTGGCTGCTGTAGGTGCTCAGGTCGTCTTCAATGCTCTGCTGGTCACCAATGTCGATGAAGATGCTGTTAAACATTCCCATGTGGGAATTGTAATATACTGTGGGGAGAACGCCACACTGCATCATGTACTGCACCACGCCCACGGTCTTCAGACACACCGACTTGCCACCGGCATTGGGGCCAGATATGAGTAGTATGCGTTGTTCGCGGTTGAGCTCGATGTTCAAGGGAACTACTTCCTTGCCTTGCTCGCGCAGCGAGAGTAACAGGGCTGGATGAATGGCATGATAAAGTTCCACATGAGGATCTTTCTCTACATGCGGCATTTGGCCGTCGACGTCGTGTGCAAAGACAGCTTTGGCACGTATGAAGTCGATAAGGCCCAGCACGCTGTAGGTGTCGAGCAGCTCTTCGACGTGGGGTCTAATCATGTCGGTTACCTCGGTAAGGATGCGCACTATTTCGCGCTTGACTTCGGCTTCGGCCTCACGGATGCGGTTGTTGGTCTCGACAACCTCTTCGGGCTCTATGAAGACGGTGCGACCGCTAGCACTCTCGTCGTGGACGATGCCGCGCAGTTTGCGCTTGTGCATAGGCGACACAGGAATAACCAGACGGCCATCACGCACACTCGGTGTCGTGTCTTTGTCAAGGTAACCAGCCTCACGGCCAGCATTTATCACCCTGCGCAGCAAGCCGTTTATGCTGGCTGTTGCACTGGCAATAGCACGTCGCAGATCTTGAAGTAATGGCGATGCAGTGTCCTTGATGTTTCCGTTCTTGTCTAATATGCGGCCAATCTCGGTTACGATATCTGGAAATGATTGCATGGTCTTCGCCAGCTTAGCAAGGTTAGGGTAGGGTGTGGCATTACCGTCGGCGCTGCGGTCGAAGAAGTGCCCAATCTCACTCACGGTGTTGAGTGAACGCTGCAAGTCAAAGAGGCTTTGCTCGCTCAAGTGGCTGCCCGGCACCGATATGGCTTTTAGTGTTGCACGCATGTCGAAGAAATAGTTCAGTGGGAATTCGCGCTTCGACTGCAGGATAGCAAGGAATTCGTTCGTTTGCTTGAGCCATAGCATTACCTCGTCGAGGTGTGTTGAGAAATGCATCTGTTCACAGCAGTGCTGCCCCAGTGTGCTCACGCATCTGGAGTTAATTTCTTTACGCACAGTGGTAAAGCCTATCTTCGATTCAAAATTCGCCGGATATATCATAACTTGAGGACAAAATTAGTGCAAACCGAGAGAAATACAAAACGGAAAAAAGTTTTTTTCATTTTTATTTCTGAGGTGCAGGCTAATTTATCAAAAATTGAGAAATAATGACTAACTTTGCAATTATATTAAGAAATACAGTCTTAAAATGGAGAATAACGAATATATCTACACGCTGGAGATTGCCGTGCGTGATTATGAGCTCGATAGTGAGGGAATAGTGAACAATGCTATCTATCTGCACTACCTTGAGATGACTCGTCATGAGTTCTGCCGCTGGGCAGGCTACTCGTTCAAGGAAATGAGCGCCGACGGCATTATCCCTGTACTCAACCGCGTTGAGATTGACTACAAAACTCCGTTGCGCAGTGGCGACGTGATGCTCAGTAGTTTGTGGGTCGAGAAAAGAGGTGTTAGATTCGTCTTCCATCAAGACATATATAATAAATACACGGGCGAGATGGCAGTGAAAGCCGTTGTCTCGGTTGTTAGTCTTGAAGATGGTAAGCTTTCCCGAAGCGAGAAACTGTTTCAAAAGTTCGAGAAATGGCTGTAAACACTCCCGACATATTGTATCGCATGGCATTTGCAGGGATGCGAGGAATGGGAGTTGAGCTTGCTCAGCGTCTACTCGATGTCGTTGCTAGCGAAGAGGAGTTCTTTGCTTTGAGCGATAGCGACCTGAAGTCAATCACAGGGAGTCGTAGCAAGGTGTGGGAGCACGCTCATCGTGACGAGATGCTCCGTAAGGCCGAACGCGAGCTTGAGTTTGTTGAGAGCAAGAACATCAAGGTGCTGTATTTCACCGATACCGATTTCCCTCAGCGACTTCTAAACGCCAGCGACGCTCCAATATTGCTCTATACGATAGGCGATTGTGACTTGAACGCCAAGCATGTGATTAGTATTGTTGGTACTCGTCGTAGTACGCATTATGGAGCAGCATTTTGCGACAAGCTGGTCGACGGTCTGTCTCAGATGCTTGAGAATGATGTGGTGATAGTGAGTGGTCTTGCCTATGGCACCGATATCAATGCTCATCGCGCAGCTATCAAGTATCATGTGCCTACCGTGGGTGTGCAGGCTTGCGGATTGAATAAAATATATCCTTCCGAGCACCGTGACGACGCTGCCCACATAGTGCAGCAGGGCGGGGCAGTGGTAAGCGACTATACAAGCCAAGATGCGATTCATCGTGGAAATTTCCTTGCACGCAACCGCATCATTGCAGCATTGAGCGACTGCACCGTTGTGGTTGAGAGTGCCGATAAAGGCGGCGCCCTAGTTACTGCTAATATTGCCGCCAGCTATAGTCGAGATGTTTTTGCACTCCCCGGGCGTGTAAGCGACGAGTTCTCTAAAGGTTGTAACCGCCTTATCATGAATAATCAGGCTGCGGCTATTACGTGCGCCGAAGACTTGCTTAAGGCGATGCGATGGGAGTCGAAAATGGTTCCCGAGAAAGTTCAGGAACTCGAACTGTTCCCCCAGCTCACTGCTGAGCAGCAAAAGGTGGTGGATGTCTTGCGTAAGCAGGGAGACCTGCACATCAACGATCTTGCAGGGTTGATGGCACTCCCGATTTACCGGCTCATGGCAACGCTTGTAGAGCTTGACACAAAGGGTGTCATCGCTACTCTCCCTGGTTGCAGATATACATTGAAGCGATAGCGCAACAGCGCTATCGCTTCAATGTAATTAGCCTCTAATCTAATAAAAAAGATTATTTTCGTTCCCAAGTGTCACCTGAGAGAATCATGTCGCGTAGGTTCTTGAAGCGGTGCTTAGCTTGGATTTTGCGTACTTGTACTGCAACATCGGTCTCATAGCTTGGTGCGTCAACATCACGGATTACACCTAGGGCTACAGGCAAATTGGTGCCGTCCATCATCGCGAGTTGCTGGTGCAGGAAATTGTCTTGACAATGGGCGTCATGAACAAGAACATCATCAATAGTGTACTCACCATCGTCGAGGCGAACGGCCTTGAGTCCGAATCCGTCTTGAACAATACCCATATCCATGTTCTTGCCAAAGAGCATCTTCTCGCCATGAACGAGGTGAATAGTACGGTTGGCGCGAACAGCCTTGTCGGTAATGCGGTTGTGGATGCCGTTGTTGAAAATCATACAGTTCTGCAGAATCTCAACTACCGAGCAACCCTTATGCCCAGCGGCTTCAACCATGATTTCTTGATTGATTTTTAGTTCAACGTCGATACCACGGGCAAAGAATGTTCCACGAGCGCCAAACACGAGCTCTGCTGGGATGAATGGGTCTTCGGTAGTACCATAAGGTGACGATTTCGACACGCAGCCGCGGTCGCTTGTGGGGCTGAACTGTCCCTTGGTCAAGCCGTAAATCTTATTGTTGAGCAACAACAGGTTAAGGTCCACATTGCGGCGAACCTCATGGATGAAATGGTTTCCACCAATAGCGAGACAGTCACCGTCGCCAGAGATTTGCCATACGGTGAGTTGAGGATTAGCCACTTTCACTCCAGTAGCTATGGCTCCACCACGACCATGGATGGTGTGGAAACCATAGGTGTTCATATAGTAGGGCAGACGTGAGCTGCAACCAATACCCGATACCACGGCAACCATGTGAGGAGGAATGCCCAACTCAGCCATTGCCTTGTGAAGCACGTTAAGGATAGCGTGGTCGCCACATCCTGGACACCAGCGCACTGCTATATCATTCTTATAGTCTTTGGGTTCGTATGTTTGATTTGTCATGATTATTTGCCCTCCATAATATTGATTACACCTTCTTCAATCTCATTAACAAGGAATGGTTGACCTTGTGTCTTGTTGATGCGCTTGATGTTAAGCTCTGGAATCTGGCTCTGCAAGTAGGTCGCAAACTGTCCGTTGTTCAACTCTGCCACAATCACGGTCTTATAGCGTGAGAGCACCTCGCGTGTGTTGCGGGGCAGTGGGTTGATATATTGGAACTGAGCAAAGTCAACGTTCTTGCCAGCCTTGTTAAGATGCTCAAAGGCAGTTAGAATGTGACCATAGGTGCCACCCCAACCAATGAGGATTGTATCGCAGCCCTCATTCTCGCTCTTTACTTCAAGCTCGGGGATGTGGTTGGCAACGTTGGCAATCTTCTGGGCTCGAGTATTAACCATGCGCTGGTGGTTCTCGGGACTATTGGAGATCACGCCAGTGTCGTAGTCGCGCTCGAGACCACCCACGCGGTGCATCTTGCCAGGAACGCCAGGGAACGACCAGTAGCGCACGAGTTCATCGTTGCGGCTATAGGCATGCCAAGTTTCCTCCTTGTCTTCAGGAACAAAATTGGGGTGAATTTCAGGATAATCACCAATTTCAGGTACGCGCCAAGCACTGGAACCATTGGCGATAAAGGCGTCGGTGAGCAGGATGACGGGGGTCATGTGCTCAATAGCTATGCGGGCTGCCTCAAATGCCATGTGGAAACAGTCGGTTGGTGAGGTTGCAGCAAGAACAACCAATGGGCACTCGCCGCTACGGCCGTAGAGGGCTTGTAGCAAGTCGGTCTGCTCGGTTTTGGTTGGCATACCGGTTGATGGACCACCACGCTGAACGTCGATGATCACTAACGGAAGTTCCGACATTACAGCCAGACCCATGGCCTCGCTCTTGAGCGACAGGCCAGGACCGCTGGTGCTTGTCACAGCCAAGCTGCCAGCGTAAGCAGCACCGATTGCCGAGCAAATACCAGCAATCTCGTCTTCCATTTGGCAAGCTTTTACCCCTAAGTCGCGGCGCTTGGCAAGCTCGTGCAAGATGTCGGTGGCAGGAGTGATGGGATAGCTGCCCAAGTAGAGTGGACGTCCGCTCTTCTCGCTGGCTAGGATGAGTCCCCATGCAGTGGCCTTGTTGCCATTAACATCGACGTAGATGCCGGGACGCATATCCTCGGTCTCGATGCGGTATTTTGATACCGAAGCATGAATGTTGTGACCATAATCATAGCCACCCAGTAACACCTTGCAGTTGGCGTCAAATACTGCAGGCTTGTTGCCAAACTTGTGTTGCAAGAAGCGGCGGGCGCTTGCTAGAGGCATATTGAACAGCCAGCAGATGAGCCCCAGCGCAAACATGTTGCGACACTTCATTTGCGACTTGAAATCCATGCCACTGTCTTCAAGTGCGGCTTTCACCATCGATGTCATGGGCACTTCAACGATTTGGGTCTTAAGACCAATCTCCTTGTAAGGCTCGTCGGTCTTGAACTCTGCCTTCTTGAGGTCAATTTCCTTGAACGAGTCGATGTCGACAATGGCAACACCGTTCTTGTTCAAAAACTTCACGTTCTGTTTCAGCGCAGCTGGGTTCATTGCTACCAGCACGTCACACTCATCGCCAGGGGTGTGAACACCATGGCCGATGTGCACCTGAAAACCACTCACACCGCTTAGCGAGCCTTGTGGGGCACGCACCTCGGCGGGATAGTCGGGGAAGGTAGAGATAATGTCTCCCATCTCGGCCGACACACTAGAGAAGATGTTGCCGGCAAGCTGCATTCCGTCGCCTGAGTCGCCCGAGAAGCGCACAACAATACTCTGACGGAACTTTACGTTAGTTTTTCCTAACATGTCGTTTAATTCAAAGGGTTTTAATGTTATTTTGCAATACTTTTGTTGTTTTCTTTAAAACGGGTGCAAAGTTACTCATAAATAATTACTTAAACATCATTTCCTTGATTTATTTCTCTTCTTTTAAACCCTTTTAAGCAATTTATGATTTTTTGGCATCCCAATCACAATATAAAATCTCGTTTATATTCTAGGTGTTGCGTCGCAATTATTCCTGTATCAACCACAAATCAATCAAAAAATTTCCTATTTCCACCATTTTTCTCTAACTTTGCACGATAATATATATATAGACTACTCACATAAATATATTTTATGACAGATACAAACAGAGAATATGACGATGTGATAGCTCAATGTCGTGAAATGTTTGTCTTTAAAATGGGCGATTACGGGCCTAATTGGCGAATCCTTCGTCCCGAGACTCTTACCGACCAGATTCTCATCAAGGCCAAGAGAATTAGAACTCTCGAGATAAATCAAGAATCGAAAGTTGGTGAAGGCATTTGGCCCGAATACGTTGGTATCATCAACTATGGCATTATGGCATTAATACAGCTCGAATTGGGGTATGCCGATGATGTTGATATGTCGCGCGAGCGTGCTCTTGAGCTTTATGACCAGTACATAAATGAAACTAAGACGCTCATGATAGCCAAGAACACCGACTATGGTGAGGCATGGAGGATGATGCGCGTCCAAAGCTATACCGACATGGTGCTCTCAAAACTCCAGCGCATCAAATCCATTGAGGATAACGGTGGAAAAACCAAGGTAAGTGAGGGCATCGACGCCAACCTTCAGGATATTATCAATTACTCGGTTTTTGCTCTCATCAAGCACAATGAAGGTGAGGCTTAATAAAGCAATAAGACCTTTATCTCATGGCATCAAGATTAGCTGAAATACATAAGCGCATCGATGACAATCGCTTGAGCAAGATTATGGTTGTGCTGTTGCGTCTCATCGTTGGCGCAACCTTTGTGGTGTCGGGCTTTGTCAAGGCCATCGACCCGATGGGTAGCGTCTACAAGTTTCAGGAATACATTGCGGCGCTCAACCTTACATCGCTTGCGGGTAGTGAAGTGGTGTTGGCATTTGCTGTGCCAGCGATAGAGCTTACACTTGGCGTGATGCTCATTACTGGGTGCCTGAGGCGTGCCACACCGCTACTTTTGTTGCTGATGATGTGCGTGATGCTGCCGTTGACTTATTTTCTGGCAGTTACCGATGCTGTCCCCGATTGCGGCTGCTTTGGCGACGCATTTAAGCTTAGCAATTGGCAGACGTTCTGGAAAAACGTGGCGTTGACTATAGGACTGATTTACCTGTTGCTTCACAATAAGTCGGTTCCATGCATTTATGGTCCAATAATTCAGTGGATAGTGATGCTGCTCACGTTGCTCTTGAGTCTTGCTATATCATACGTGGGTTATTCTAGGCAACCACTCATCGACTTCCGGCCCTATAAGGTTGGAAGCCACATTGGGTCGCACATGCAGCCTGTGAATGAGAATGATTTCGTGTTTATCTATGAGAAGGGTGGTAAGCAGCACGAGTTTAGTATCGATAGTGTGCCCGATGATGAAGACGGCTGGAACTTTGTGGGTCGTCGCAAGGTGACACCCGACTTGTCGCCAGCGCAGAAGGCCGCTCTTAATGCGTTCAGTATCTATGACAGTGGAACCGATGTGACCGACGAGGTGCTCGACTCTACTGCTAATCAAGTGCTGCTGCTCATACCGGACCTTGACAAGGTGAACCGAGCTTATGCCTTCGTGCTCAACGACATTGCACGTGCGTGCACCGACCGTGGTGCTACTCTCACAGCCGTTACTTCAGCAAGTCAGGCACAAATTGAGTCATGGACGTCACTTACTGATCCTGCCTATCCAATCTATACTGGCGATGACAGTGAGATTAAGATGCTTGCTCGCGGCAATCCTGCCATTGTCTATGTGGAGGGTGGTACTATTATGTGGAAACGCACGTTCTCGTCGTTCCCTGCCAAGCAGTTGCTTTCTAGCAATGTGCCTCTGGCGCGTTTGAGCGATGACATGGCGCCATCGTTCCAACTCTGGGAAATGCTGTGGCCCTATTTGCTCATCATGATAGCGTTGCTATTTGTCAACCGCATCTATCCAGTGGTGAGTTACATTGTAAACAAATTCAAGAAGCCTGATAGTGAGGGACAGTAGTTTTGATGTAAAACATTTGTAGATAACATAATAAATATCAACATTTAAATTTTTTATTAAAATGAGAAAAAACATTGTTGCTGGCAACTGGAAGATGAACACTACAGTGCCCGAAGGTGTGGAATTGGCAAAGGCTGTAAACGAGGCTGTAGCTCAGGCTGCTGAACTCAAGTGTGACGTGGTGATTGGTGTGCCTTTCACTCACCTCACTGCAGTGAAACAAGTTATCGACATCAACAAGGTGGGTCTCGCTGCCGAGAATTGTGCCGATCACAATAGCGGTGCCTACACTGGCGAAGTTTCTGCACCCATGGTAGCATCGACAGGAGCCAACTATGTAATACTTGGTCACAGCGAGCGTCGTGGTTACTACAACGAGTCGAACGAGATGCTTAAGACAAAGGTTGATCTCGCTCTTGAGGCAGGGCTGAAAGTGATCTTCTGCTGTGGCGAGAGCCTTGAGGAGCGCGAAGCTGGTAAGGTAGAGGATGTGATTAAGGCTGAGATCAGCGAATCGCTGTTCCACCTCACAGCCGAGCAGTGGGCAAATATCGTGATTGCCTACGAGCCAATTTGGGCTATTGGCACTGGCAAGACCGCTACTAGCGACCAGGCAGAAGAGGTTCACGCATTCATTCGTGGGCTCGTGGCCGAGAAGTTCGGCGATGAGATTGCAGGCGACACTACTATCCTTTATGGCGGTAGCTGCAAGCCAAGCAATGCTGCTGAGCTTTTTGCTAAGCCCGACATCGACGGCGGCTTGATTGGTGGCGCATCGCTCAAGGCTGGCGACTTTATGGGCATCGTTACAGCTTTCTAAATCTTGTATAGCTGTAATTGTCACCTAAAAATTAGGTCACATTGATAATTTTTTTATATCTTTGTGACCTAATTTGTAATTATATTATTCTCGACCAATATGAAACAGTCTCATTTTAAACGCGTTATGCTTGTGATTGGGTTTGCAATTGCTTGTGTGCCAGCTATGTTAGCACAGGTCAATATTAATGCACCCACAGGACTTAACCGTGGCACACAGCCCGAGCCTGAGAAAAAAGTAGAGACTCCAGCAACCACCTCTGAGACTAAAACTGATGGTGGTGGCGAGAATCGAGAGGGCTCAGCTACTAGCGGCGAGAATAATGGAGCTGGCAATGGTGCCGTTAACGCGCAGAGGCCACGTCCTGCACAGTCAACGGTCAATAACACTGCAGTTAACGCTCCTAACAACGAGAAGAAACCCTGGGTCGACAGCAAGAAGCCAGAGTCACTCAACCGAGATTTCAGTACTGGTAAGAATAGCTCTAATCTCCAGTCAAGGCAAGAGGTTGAGATGAGAAGTTATGGTTACCGCATCCTCGTTTATCACACTAATAAGTCGAAGAATGCCAAGGCAAATGCCCAGAAGCGCGCACGCGACATATCGGTGAAATTCCCGCAATATCAATTCTATTTCAACTATAAAGCTCCAACATGGAGACTGCGACTTGGTGACTTTGCCGACGAAGAGGCGGCACACCGAGCAATGAAGCAGCTCAGGCAGGCGTTCCCCGTCTATGCCAAAGAAATGACTATTATTCACGATCACATAAATGTGTGGAAATAATGAGCAATAACAAGAAACCTATATATAATGACGAGCAGGTCGAGAAACTAGCTTCTCACATTAAGGCTATCATCGAACTCTTGGGTGAGGATCCAAGCCGTGAAGGTTTGGCCAAGACTCCTCAACGTGCGGCTAAGGCTTTAATAGATAACACCAGCGGATATCATTCGGACGCTGAACAGCTCATCAAGCAGGCGCTCTTCAATCATGAGGGCGACGAGATGGTCATTGTCAAGGACATTGAGTTCTACTCGCTGTGTGAGCATCATGTTCTCCCATTCTATGGCACAATCTCTATTGGTTATATTCCCGATGGAGAGATTGTGGGTCTCAGCAAGCTTGCTAGGGTAGTAGAGACTTTTGCGCGACGGTTGCAAGTGCAGGAGCGCCTCACAAGTCAGGTTTGTGAGGTAGTAGCACAGAATATAAAGAACAAAGGCGTGATTGTTGTTTGTAATGCTGCTCACATGTGCATGAAAATGCGTGGTATCGAAAAACAAGCCACTACTACCGCTACAATGCAGTATTGCGGTGAGTTTGAGAACGTTGAACTTCAAAACCAGTTCTTCAACCTTCTCAATACGAAAAATTAAATGTAAAAAAATCTTTAAAATTTAGGTGAAAATTTTGCGGATTCAAAAATTAGTACTAACTTTGTACCCGCAATTGAGAAAACACCTATATTTCTCTAATGCGACAGTAGCTCAGTTGGTAGAGCGCGACCTTGCCAAGGTCGAGGTCGCGGGTCCGAGTCCCGTCTGTCGCTCTAGCTCTTTGAAATAACATTTTGCGACAGTAGCTCAGTTGGTAGAGCGCGACCTTGCCAAGGTCGAGGTCGCGGGTCCGAGTCCCGTCTGTCGCTCAATTTAATACTTGTCCAGGTGGCGGAATTGGTAGACGCGCTACTTTGAGGGGGTAGTGCCCGATTGGGCGTGTGAGTTCGACTCTCATCTTGGACACCTGAAAGTGGAGATAATTGATTGATATTCAATCTTTTATCTCCTCTTCATTTTTGCTAATGTACGTCAAATTGCACAAATAATTTTTTCTTATTCCACACCTAAAGTGCTGAAATTGAACTTTTTGCCCTATTTTTAACAAATCGCACGAAAATGTTAATTTTCTCCTTTTTTCTCTTCAAAATAAAATTGCACATATTTATAACATTAGATATCAACACATTACAAAAGGTTCAGTTCTCTCAGGCCAAAAAGCCGTGTGTCCACTCCTCCTTTTATTTATTCCCCTAACATACAATGACATAACTACTGTGCACTATGCCAAATAAATGTGCAATTCTGGTGTATTTTCAGCCGTACAAGTAACTTTATCTAAGAAAAAATCAACTAAATAATGATATTAATAGCATTTTTGATTAACAATTATCCTTTATTTCTTATTCACAACCATCGCACGAATAATTGACGAAAAATCCCTTTTTTTATTTTTGTGTCGGTTGAATCGAAAAATATACTCGTCAAGATAACCTTGGAGATGATTATAATCTATATGCCTACGTTCGTCTTGCAGCCATTTTTTGAATAGATTGAAATGAGCATCAAGCATATTATGTCTTTCTACATAATGAAAATACGGGAATTCCTTATGTGGTATTCTTATTCTTCCCATTTCTTTCATTGCAATATATGCATCTTTATCAATATAACGATTTATGAAATCACGAACATATTGCGCTTTGCCATCATTTATAACACAACCAAAAGCCCTATTCACTTTAGCACCTATTATCTCAATAGCAAACACAATGCGTTGCTTTGGTTTTACTCTTCTATAAAAATAGGACTCACTCATCTCATTATATATATTATATACTCCTACTCCAACAGCGGTACCCAGTCGTTTTTGTCGCAGGGACCCAATTGCTCGTTGAATTTTATATTTAAATGACAAACACGTATTTCTGTTCAATCCATATTTCTCGGATAAATCAAATGATGAATTACCCTGATCATAAGAGATTAAATCGTTAACCATACTAAAGGCTATCAAAATTGGAAACTTAAGTTTGTCAAACATGGTTCCCACTGTTACACTCTCATCATACTTACATTGTGAACATCGTCTTGAATACGGAGACCTCCCTTTATAGAATTTTGTACTACCACATTTTCTACATACGAAGCTTTCGTCTGGCCATTTTATTTTAGCCAAAAACTTATAGCAATCATCATTGGTTTTAATGCTCTGGAAAAGTGTTATTTTTTGTCTTCTCATTTTATTGACATGTAATTTATTGTTACAAAGGTAATAATAAATTAATTTAGGGCGCACTAAATAGGCAATAAAAATCTTGTCTTTTTTTTTCACGGTGTCACATCCTAATTTTGCGATGTCAAATCAAGTGACGGACTGGCGCAAGGTTCGGTGACCGAGAGCCGAAGCTTGAGGAGACACACCATAGGTAAAGAATGAGAACCAATTCCAATCAACTATGGTTTATTAAAAGTGAATTCATCTATATTAGAAACTTTGAATTCTGAAACAAATGTGATTCTTCAAGTATCATCAAAAGATTTGAAGGAATTTGCAAGAATTTTATTGCTCGGTGGGCAGAGCATCGCCAGAGAACAGGCCAAGCTGGATGCCAAGGCCGATCGGTTGTTAACCATTGACGAAGCGGCAAAATTGCTGTCTGTATCAAAGATGGCACTTTACCGTTGGGACAAAAGTGGTTACCTCAAGAAGATTGAGATTGGTGGCAAACGTCGCTACCGCTTGAGTGACATTGAAAAACGTGTTGGATGCAAATTAAACCCAGAAAGCAATGTCAGCAAGTAAACCTAATTCTAATAATGGCAAGCTCCGTCTCCATGACGAGGTGGGGCTTCCCATTGACGGTCTGCCTTTGCAGGTACAGACATTCATTAACGAGATTGCGTCAAAATATGACTGTCCAAGTGAATTTGTAGTAGCTGCTGTATTCTCAGCAGTTTCTACAGTAATTGGAAAGCGCATAATGATCTATGATGGTTTTTATACTAATCCTTTAGAAATTTGGCTTACTATAGTTGCTCCAAGCGGTTCAAATAAAACAGCTCCGTCTAAGGAAGTATTTAAACCATTACGCGAAATCAACAACAGAAATGGTGAATTGTTTAAGAGAGAGTATGCAACTTGGAAAACCAACAAAGACCGTGACGAGTCAAACCCTCCGCGCCTGAACCAGATAATTGTTGATGATCTCACAGAAGAGGCGCGGAATACCATTCTACAGTATAGTAAAACTGGTATTCTCGCCTACCAACCTGAAATTAAAGGCTTCTTTGATGATCTGAATCGTTATGTTAAAAGTGGCGCAATATCTAGAATTCTCAGACTCTTTGATGGCGATAGTTTTGTTGTCAACCGAAAGGGAGAAGAAGAGCCATTAATACTCAGGAATGCGTTCATGAATATTTTTGGCGACATCCAGCCCGATCTTCTTCGTTCAACGTTCGGCAATGAACTATTTGTCTACAATGGCATGAATCAGCGTTTCTTGTTTGTATGGCCCGACAATTTTGAATTTCCTCCAAGAGAGATAATCCATCTCGACCAGGAGATACTCAATAAATGGGCTGCCAGTCTTACTCGCATCTATAATTATGAGCATCTTGAAGGGACTATAAACATCACAGGGAAGTGTGAGCATATGTATAAGGAATACTATGATTCCCTACAAGAAAAGAAGGCTGCTAATATCGATAACAGTTACCTAATTTCAATCTATGGAAAACTTCAGATTCATGTTGAACGCTTGGCAGGCATAGTACACATGATGAGTTTGATTGAGAATTCATCATACACATTCAACATATCGGAACAAGCCATGGATTATGCCATACGTTGCATGCACTATTTTGAGCACACCGCCATAAAAGTGTATGAGAAGATATTCGACATCAATCAGCAGAAGAGTGTTGTCACGCCCAACACTATAGCGGGTTGGATCAGACTATTCGCCGAAAACGTTCGCATTACCAACCAAAAGGCTTTCGCACACGGAATATCAAGAGATCCTGCTTATATTTCGAAAGCGCTAAACGGTAAAGTGTAATTTTATGTCAATGTCAATGCCGAAATCGCCTTGCAATGCCCACCAATTGGGCTATTTGGAATCTTTTCGGCATTGACACACATAAAAAGAGACAGCTGAGTATCAATAAGTTAAGTTTCCCATAAAAGTCAATATAATTGACAAATGAGCGAAAACACTTATTCTTTAGATGTCAATATCGAAAAGGAGACTTAACCCCTATTACACAGAGAGATACCCATCTTTTTCATGTTGACAATTGACATAGTTTTCAAAAAAACAAACTAAACACTATGGAAAATAATATTTTTGACAGAAAAATTTCATGGTTCTTCAGTATGTTTGACAGAGAACCGAAAAACATTACTCTAGGCGAGTTTCTTGCTAAGAGCAGAGAATACCGAGAACAGATAGAGTGTCTTCGCACTCTCGTAAACAAGACCAAGCGCAATGCGATCAAATACCATTTACCCCAGGCTACTATAAGTGGTGTGTTCAGTGGAAGTCGCAAGGCAGAGAACCTAGTTCAGCATAGCGGCCTTATTTGCATTGATATTGATGCAAAAGACAATCCTGATATGGAAAAATTTAAGAGTCTCAAAGAAGACGTCCTAAGCAATATCGCAGAGGTTGCTTATGCCAGCCGCTCGGTTGGAGGCAAAGGTTTCTTCGTTATCATTCCACTGCTCTACCCAAATCAGCACCGGGCACAATTTGATCAGTTGCTGATTGATTTTGAGAAGCTTGGCATTGTCATAGACCATGCTTGTAGCGACGTCTGCCGATTGCGATGCTTGAGCTATGATGAAAATCCTTATGTAAACGAGAATGCGGCATCATACAATGGTGTGTATCGCAAGCCAAAGCCGACTCCGCGCCCATTCTGCCACAGGAAGCATGCAGATGACACCGATGAGCGCGTGTATGAATGCTGTAAGTACATTGCACGTAACCACATCGATATGACAGAAAACTATGCCGACTGGATAAGCATAGGGCTCGCATTGGCGACTCTAGGCGAAGAAGGACGCGAGTATTACCACATCGTCAGTAGGCAAAATGCAAAGTATAACGAGCATGAGACAGACAAAAAGTTTGATGGTTTCTTGAGAAGTAGCAACAGAATCACGATCGGCACCTTCTTCCATTACTGCAAGATGCATCGCGTGTTGTAAAATCATCAGTTGATGTTACTAAATTAAACCCGCCATTTCCGTACTCATTCAGAGAAACGAAGAATGGTGGGTAAATAATTGTTATAATTTTGCCTGATATCGTTACATGAGATGCGTAAATAGTATTGGACTCAATTCCGATTGGTAGAAAAATAGTGTTTTTTACATGTTTCCAACCTATGGTAAAACCAGTGTACATCGGGGTTCTTACGGAAAAAAACAAGGTAATTTTTACGTTTTTTTCTATTTTTCCGGCTTTGAAAAAGTTAGAAGGCTGATTATCAGCCTAAAAGGGGATGAAAAGGGGAATTTTCCCCTTTCTTTGTCTGTCAAGACCCCCCGACCGCCCTACGGAG
>CADAAI010000020.1 GCA_902785925.1 uncultured Bacteroidales bacterium | reverse complement strand
AGTTAAGCCTCACCACGCCGATGGTACTGCGAAAGTGGGAGAGTAGGTAATCGCCCCCTATGGGAGGCCCAGAGAAATCTGGGCCTCTTTTTTTATACTCAAAACAGTGATCAACAATCATCATTCCCTTATTGCTCTATCAAGATTTATTATCTAGTTCATCAAAAATATAAAATCACCCAAGGCACGCCTCGGGTGATTTTACGTTTTGATTTGGTATATATTTATATATTTCTATATAAATCAGTTAGGTTGCCAACAGGCAATATTTTTTACAAAAATAGTGCTTTTTCATTAACAAAAAAGTTTTTTGCCCAAAAAGTTATTAACAACCATTTTGCTACGCTAGCACGATTAACTCCTATTGGATAAAAGCAAAAAATCTCCCTCGCGCTCAGCGGGGGAGATTTTTGAAGTGTAGATATTTATCTCTATTTTACTTGATTACGCCAAGTTTCTTGCCCACCTTGATGAAGGCGTCGATGGCCTTATCCAGGTGCTCACGCTCGTGACCTGCCGAGAGCTGAACGCGGATGCGAGCCTCGCCCTTGGGAACTACTGGATAGTAGAAGCCAGTGACGTAGATGCCCTCTTCCTGCATTGCTGCGGCGAAGTCCTGCGACAGTTTAGCGTCGTAGAGCATAACGGCGCAGATGGCGCTCTGAGTTGGCTTGATGTCGAAGCCGGCAGCCATCATCTTGTCGCGGAAGTAGTTCACGTTGGCGATAAGCTTATCGTGAATCTCGTTGCTCTCCTTGAGCATCTTGAACATCTCGAGGCTGGCGCCCACGATAACGGGAGCAACTGAGTTAGAGAACAGATATGGGCGAGAGCGCTGGCGCAGCATAGCGATAATCTCCTTGCGACCAGTAGTGAAGCCACCCATAGCGCCACCGAAGGCCTTGCCAAGAGTGCCAGTGAACACGTCAATCTTGCCGTAGAGGTTGAATTGCTCGGCAACACCGTGGCCAGTAGGACCAACCACACCTGCCGAGTGCGACTCATCGACCATTACCATAGCGTCATACTTCTCGGCCAGCTCAACAATCTTGTCGACTGGAGCCACGTTGCCGTCCATCGAGAACACGCCGTCGGTGGCGATGATGCGGAAGCGCTGCTCTTGAGCCTGCTTCAGGCACTCCTCGAGCTCTTCCATGTTGGCGTTGGCATAGCGGTAGCGTTTAGCCTTGCACAGGCGCACGCCGTCGATGATAGAGGCGTGGTTCAGCGCGTCGCTGATGATCGCGTCATCTGGACCAAGCAGAGCCTCAAAGAGACCACCGTTGGCGTCGAAGCACGAGCCGTAGAGGATTGTGTCCTCGGTGTGGAAATAGTCGCTGATAGCCGCCTCGAGCTCCTTGTGGATGTCCTGTGTGCCGCAAATGAAGCGGACGCTCGACATACCGAAGCCACGCTCGGCCATCATGTCGGTAGCGGCCTTAATCAGGCGGCTGTTGTCGCTAAGTCCAAGGTAGTTGTTGGCGCAGAAGTTCAATACATCGGTTTCGGGTTTCACTTTGATTGCTGCTCGTTGAGCAGTGGTGATTAGTCTTTCTTCTTTGTACAAGCCGGCCTCGCGGATTGCTGCCAGCTCATTGCTAAGGTGTTCTTGAAATTTACCGTACATAAGTGAAATTAATTCTAAAATAGTTGTTTATAATGTTTATGTTCTCTTCGGTACCCACAAAGTTCTAAAAAAATCGCGACATACAACAATTTTTTTGCCGAAATTTTATTAAATTTGATTGTTAGTGATTAATTTTGCACTCATAAACTTTAAAACAACTATTTTTACTGCAATATGAAAAACGTTTTAGTAATTGGGTCAACAGGCCAGATAGGCTCTGAACTCACCATGAAGCTGAGAAGCATCTATGGCAACAATGCCATTGTAGCTGGTTACATTCCTGGAGCCGAGCCCAAAGGCGAGCTCGCCGAGTCGGGACCTAAAGAAATCGTCGACATCACCAATGCACAGCAGATTGCCGATGTAGTAAAGAAATATGACATCGACACAATCTACAACCTCGCAGCTCTGCTATCGGCTGTAGCCGAGAGCAAACCACTGCTCGCGTGGAAGATTGGCATTGGCGGATTGATGAACACCCTTGAGGTCGCTCGCGAGTATAAGTGCGCCGTGTTCACGCCCAGCTCTATCGGTTCATTTGGTCCCAATGCCCCCAAGGACGGCACTCCTCAAGACACCATTCAGCAGCCACGCACCATGTACGGCGTGACCAAGGTGAGCGGTGAGTTGCTCAGCAACTACTACTTCACCCGCTTTGGTGTCGACACCCGTTCGGTGCGCTTCCCCGGCCTCATCTCCTACGTGACACCTCCGGGCGGCGGCACCACCGACTATGCTGTCGACATCTATTACAGCGCCGTTAAGGGCGAGAAGTTTAAGTGTCCCATCAAGGCCGGCACCTTCATGGACATGATGTACATGCCCGACGCTCTGCGTGCTGCCATCGAGATTATGGAGGCCGATCCCAGCCGCCTTGTTCACCGCAACTCGTTCAACATTGCTGCGATGAGCTTCGATCCCGAGATTATCTACAACTGCATCAAGAAGTACATCCCATCGTTTGAGATGGAATATGAGTTCGATCCATTGCGTCAGGGCATTGCCGACTCTTGGCCCAACAAGCTCGACGACACCTGTGCGCGCGTTGAGTGGGACTGGAAGCCCGAGTACGACCTCGACACCATGACCCAGGACATGATCGAGAAGCTCAAGGTGAAGTTCGGCAAGTAAGCCGTTTCTCGGTTGAGAGTACACAGTGGAGAGTAGAGTGTTTCATAGCGCTCAGCTCTCCACTTTTCGTTTCCCTCTCCACTGAGAAGCTGAGCCCTATAAGCGTTACCAAGGCGGGGACATCAACGTCTCCGCCTCGATAATTTCAAGTTTTTCTTGAAGCCTAAAATTTACTAAACCCAAAAAAATGTGTTTTTCATGGACAAACAACAAATGTATAAAAATAAACAAGCCTAAAACAATTTTACCTTTATGCCTATGAATTAATCGCAAAAATATACTGAAAGAATAAACTTTGCAAGTGAATATATACAAACGGGCAAATTTTATAGATAAACCCGCTTGGTGTAAGAAATTTTAACAGTTTTGTAGGAAATTTCAACAAAAACGTCGGTTTTTGTTGATAATCATCATTAAAAAGTCGACTCCTAAATATGATAGGAAGCAGGCGAGTTTATTCTTGATGCGTACATTCCTGTCCTTAATGCATAAAAATCGCATATTTTTCACATATTTCCAGCAGCGCTCCTTGGTGGACTGCCATTGCGGGTCGTTGGTGGGCATGAGACGCAGCATATTGAAGCATGCGCTCATGTGACGGCTGCGCACTGCAGGCAGGTGCTGTGGCGCCTCGGCGGCGACTTGCTGCTCAATCCTTTCCAGGTGGTCGAGCACGTGGGTGCGCTCGGGTTTCATCGTGGCGATGATGCTGCCTGGGCGGTGCATGTAGTAGTAGAGCGCAGGGCCGTCGACATAGGTCACCTTCGTCACCTTCTTGAGCAAGTCGTAGCTGATGGCCAGATCCTCATAGAGCTTGCCCTCAGGGAAGCGCAGGCCGTCGAATAGCCGCACGTCAAAGAGGCGGCTGCATGCCGAGTGTGTGAGTCGGCGTTGGTAGTAGATTTCGTCGATGGCCTCGTCGCGGGTGAAGCTAATCACGTTGCTCCACAGCACGTCGGCCACATGTGGCGTCTCGCCCTCGTCGCACTCCTGCCATCGCGCCACGGCGATGTCGGCATCGTTGCCCATCGCATGGAGGAGTTTGTCGACGAACTCGCGGTGTATGAAGTCGTCGGCGTCGACAAAGGTCACTCTCTCGCCCGTCATCACGTCAAGGCCGGCGTTGCGTGCCGAGCTCAGTCCGCCATTGCTTTTGTGGACGACCTTGACGCGCTGGTCCTGAGCAGCGTACTGGTCGCATAACGTGCCGCACGAGTCGGTGCTCCCGTCGTCCACGAGGATTACCTCGAGGTCGTGGTGAGTTTGCGCGAGCACCGACTCGACGCATCGTGCAAGATACTGCTGCACGTTATAGACCGGTATGATGATAGTTATCACGGAGGTTCGTTATTGGTTGTTCGTTTTTTCTAGAGGATCTAGATGTCCTAGAAGTTCTAGTTTCAAGCGCATGCGCTTTAGCGGACTTTCCACTCGAATCCGTCCTTGGTATCCTTCACGTCGAAGCCAGCCTCGTTCAGGCGGTCGCGAATGAGGTCGCTAGTCGCCCAGTCCTTATTGGCCTTGGCAGCTTTTCGCATCTCGAGCAGCAGGTCAACAGCCTTGCGGTAGGGCTCCAAGTTCACGCTGTCGCCACCGGCGGCATCGTCGCGCACACCAAGCACGTCCATGAGGTAGGTTTGGAACGTAGCCTTGAGCGAGTCGATGTCGGCTTGCGAGAGTGTGGCGTTGCCGTCGTTCACCTGGTTGATAACCTTGCATGCGTCGAAGAGCGTTGCAATCACCTGAGCAGTGTTCAGGTCATCGTTCATCGCCTCGGCGCAGCGTGCTGCGTAGTCATCGAGCGTGATGCTGCTCTTGTCGGCAGCCTTCAGGTCGTTCAGGCGGTGCCATCCGTCCATCATGCGCTCATAGGCCTTCTCGGCAGCCTTCAGTGCATCGTTCGAGAAGTCGACGGTGCCGCGGTAGTGTGCCTGCAGGATGAAGAAGCGAATGGTCATGGGCGAGTAGGCCTGGTCGAGCATCTCGTGGTTGCCGGTAAAGAACTCCTCGAGCGTGATGAAGTTGCCCAGCGACTTACCCATCTTCTGACCGTTGATGGTGATCATGTTGTTGTGCATCCAGTAGTGCACCATGTCGTCGCCCTGGCTTGCCACAGCCTGTGCGATCTCGCACTCGTGGTGTGGGAACACGAGGTCCATGCCTCCGCCGTGTATGTCGAAGTGGGCGCCCAGATATTTGCGTCCCATGGCGGTGCACTCGCAGTGCCAGCCTGGGAAGCCGTCGCTCCATGGCGATGGCCATCGCATGATGTGCTCGGGCTGAGCCTTCTTCCACAGGGCGAAGTCGGCCTGGTTGCGTTTCTCACCCACGCCGTCGAGTTCGCGGCTGTTATTAACCACGTCCTCCAGGTTGCGTCCACTCAGTTTGCCGTAGTGGTGATCCTTGTTATATTTCTCCACATCGAAGTACACGCTGCCGTTGCTCTCGTAGGCGTAGCCGTTCTTCAGGATTTCCTTCACCAGCTCCTCCTGCTCGATGATGTGGCCTGTGGCGTGAGGCTCGATGCTGGGGGGCAGCACGTTGAGCGCCTGCATGGCGGCATGGTAGCGGTTGGTGTAGTACTGCGCCACTTCCATGGGCTCGAGCTGCTCGAGGCGTGCCTTCTTGGCGATCTTGTCCTCGCCGGCGTCGGCGTCATGCTCCAGGTGGCCAACATCGGTGATGTTGCGCACGTAGCGCACCTTATAGCCCAGATGCTTGAGGTAGCGGAACAGTACGTCGAAAGTAATTGACGGACGGGCATGGCCCAGGTGTGGGTCGCCATAGACGGTGGGACCGCACACATACATGCCCACATTAGGCTCCTGCAAGGGCTTGAACAGCTCCTTGCGACGCGTCAGTGTATTATAAATAAATAAATTATGTTCCATCTTTTTTAATTAATGCATAATTCACAATTTTGCCGGCTTACGCCGGAAATTAGAGCACTTCGTGCTAAAATTAAACTGGTGCTTTGCACTAAAATTTTTTAACGACGTAGTCGTTCTAATTATAATACAAATTTTAGAGCCGAAGGCTCTCTAATTTCCACTCCAGCAGGAGTGGCAAAGCTCTTCCCTCTCCCCTGTTTTAGGCTTGTCCTTTGGGGAGGGGGAAGTCCATGATGGCGTTGGGGTTGCTGGCCTGGCGTGGCTTGATCTCGCCGAAGTGGGCCTCATACTTGTCGACGTTCTCCTTGAGGGCGTAGAGCAGCTGTTTGGCGTTCTCGGGAGTCATAATCACGCGGGCCTGAACACGGGCCTTGGGAGTGTTGGGAGCCACGAATATCATGTCCATCACAAAGTCGTTGGGAGAGTGTGAAATAACGGCAAGGTTGGCGTAGCGACCCTGCATCTCATCGTTGGGAACCTCAATCTGAATCTGGTTCTGCTTCTTGTTTTCGTTTGCCATAATTCTATATGTTTTAATAGTTAGTATTCTTATTATTGATATTAACTTGCAAAGGTACGAATTTTTTTGTTAGCAAAAAAATTCTAGTGGAGAGGGGAGTGGGCAGAACTCACGCTAATCACGCAAATGGCGCGAAAAGGGTACTTAATCAATGCAGAATGCATTTCCAGTGGAGAGGGAAGATTATAGTTGTTAGTTTTTTGGACTCAGTTGAATCGGTTTTTGCCACTCCTGGCGGAGTGGAAATCAGAGCGCTACGCGCTAAAATTATTGTGGTGCTTCGCACTAAAATTTGGTTTCGGATTGTAAGTGGGGATTTTGGGAAAATGGAAAAAGTGGGACACTTTTGAAAAAAAAATTTTTAAGTTTGAGGGTTTGTAGTCATAATGAGTAAAATTTATTTTAGATGTTAAGGAATGGAGGGTAGATTGCTTTATGTTTGGTGGTGGGTGGGACAGTTTACGCAAAAAATGGGTGGTTACGGATTGTAAGTTGAAAAACACAAATTGCCATGAATTGACCATAAATTATCAAAGACGGTGGACTCACTGGAATCATTGGAATCACTGTGGTCAGTTGACTCACCTGACTCACCTGACTCACCTGACTCACCTGACTCGGGTGACTCGGTTTTTGCAACTCCTGGCGGAGTGGAAATTTGGTGGGACAAAAATGGAAAAATTTTATTTAATCTCACAAAGTGGCAACTGACGGTGTCGAAAAGTCTGCTGAAGCAGGAAGTTTTTTTATTTTTTGTTTTCATGATGATAGATATAATTAAGGTACGTGTATGCGCACAAAGGTAAGGGATTGTTTGATTGAAAACTAGATTAAAAAGATTTCAGGAAGGAAGGAGAATGGAAAAACACGAATTACCGTGAATTGACCGAAAATTATAATGTGTGACTTAGTGGTATTAATTGAATTGTTAGGTCGATTGTGAGCAATTGTTGAGTTAATAACTTTAGGAGTATTTTTTTCTTTAGGAAACACTTTTTTTGTACATTTGCAAAGAGATTATATAATTTTAAATGTCAAGAATGGGAGTAGTAATTGACAAAAGTCGAGTATTCACAAAAGAGCAAGTTGATTGTTTGCTCATGAATGCTGTAGGTAAAACATTATTGCAAGTTGATAGCAAAGGACTTTTTAAGCATCATGAAGGACGTGATAAGGTTAAGGGTATTGCTGGCGATATTATAGAGGTGTCAGTGTTAGGATGCAAAAAAGATAGTAAGCAAGGTCCAGATATTTTAGTTGATGGAATTGAAACTGAGATAAAAACCACTGGTGTCATAAAACCCAAGAAGAAAGATTCACCATTTGTTTATGAATGTAAAGAACCTGTTAGTATAACAGCAGTATCGATTCCTGTTATAGTTAATGAGGATTTTGAAAAGTCAAATTTTTGGCATAAATTAGCTCATATGCTGTGGGTGTATTATTGGTATAAATCACCAGTAACAGTAAAACTTGAAGGATATCAGGCTTTTCCTGTTTTGGGATATCAATTTTATGTTTTTAGTGAGGAAGACAAATTATTACTTCGACAAGATTGGCTAATTGTACGTGATTTTCTTATTGGTATTCATCGTGAGTATAGAACCCAAGAAGAAAGAGAATTACAATATCCTCGTTTATCACATGAGTTACGTGGCCAATTGATGTTGATTGACACTGCTCCTAAATATCCAAATAACCCACGTTTTAGGCTCAAGAGGTCATACGCTACTCTAATTGCAGATAAATATTTTTCAAAAAAGAAATTTGAGAAACTAGAAATAACTATCAGTAAGTATGCTGATATTGATGAAAAATGTAAAATAATGACCCAAAAGTATAAAGGGTGGTCATTCCAGCAGATTGCAGATGAGTTAGGTGTTGACATCAATTTAGGCAAAAAAAACTTCGCAGAACAAGCTGTAATTAAAATGTTTGGGGGCAATGCTTCAAAGCTAAATGATATTGAAGATTTTGCAAAAATTGGGATTATTGCTAAAAGTGTACCTGTATTAGCAAATGGTAGAATTAAAGAAGATATGAAATTGTTTCTTCCAAATCTTGATGATTGGACTAAGGAAGAAGACTTTGAAGATTCTGCAGTGTATGACTATTTTACAGGACATCACTTCTTATTGATTATTTATCGTTATATAAATAATGAAATAGTTTTTGCGGGATTTAAACGTGTATATTTTAGCGAGCAGTTTATTACAGAAAATGTAAAAAGATTATGGGATGATGTTAGAGATATAATAATCAATAAGCGGCTACAGATTGATAAGAAGAAAGACAAGAAGGGTAATTATATTATCAATAAATCTGGAAGTTATAAAGAGTCGCCAAATTTCCCAAAGAAAGCTAACTATAAAGTTTTTGTAAGAGGTGGAGCAACAACATCAGAAGAAAAAAGCAAAACGCTTGTAATAAATGGATTGCGAATGATTCCTCAATATATTTGGTTGAGTCGTGATGTTGTAAAAGAATTGATAACAGAATGAGAAAAAAGAATAAAATAAGAGTCGTAGAGTTGTTTGCAGGTGTGGGTGGATTCCGCATTGGCTTGGAAGGTGCTTCGGATGCTTTTGACACCATTTGGAATAACCAGTGGGAACCATCTACAATACACCAAGATGCCTCTCTTGTTTATAAGGCTAGGTTTGGTGCTAAAGGTCATGTTAATAATGACATAAACTTGGTACCAACAGAGTCCATACCTGACCATGACTTAATGGTGGGAGGTTTCCCTTGCCAAGACTATTCTGTTGCTGCAACCCTTAGTCGTTCAGGTGGTATCGAAGGCAAGAAGGGCGTGCTATGGTGGCAGATTTATCGTATACTACTTGAAAAAGGAGAAAATCGCCCTAACTACATTTTCTTTGAAAATGTGGATCGTTTGATTAATTCACCAGCGACACAAAGAGGCCGGGATTTTGCTATTATACTTGCATCTTTATCAGACCTAGGTTATATAGTTGAGTGGCGTATAATAAATGCTGCTGATTATGGTATGCCACAGCGTCGTAGAAGGACTTATATAGTTGGTTATAGGAAGAATTCAGTAATTGCAAACAAAGTCGAATCACTTGAAGATTGGGTGAAATATGATGGCGTTATGGCCAAAGCATTTGAGTTTCGTCCAAAAGAAGGTTCATTGTCAGAATTTGACATAATAGGTACGATTCAAGAAGTATCAGCTCATTTTAATAAAGGCAAAAAGACCAGTCCTTTTGGAAATGCTGGAATTATGCTTAACCGTCGTGTGTATTGTGTTGATGCTGAAGCTATATACGATGGTCCGCGACAGACCTTAGGAGGCAATTTGATTGATGAGAAGATTGTTCCTGAAGACTATTTTATCTCTGAAGAAGATTTGCCAAAATGGAAATATGAGAAAGGTCCCAAAAAGATAAAACGTGTTTCGAAAGAGGGTTTTGAGTATATATTCTCAGAAGGTGGAATGACTTTCCCAGACTATGCAGATCAGCCCTCAAGGACTATTATAACTGGTGAAGGAGGCTCTTCTCCTTCAAGGTTTAAACATGTTGTGCGCACAAAATCAGGTAGATATCGTCGTTTGTTGCCAATTGAGTTAGAGAGGTTAAACATGTTTCCAGACAACCACACTCTTCACCCAGCGGTTTCAGATGGAAGACGAGCATTTCTTATGGGCAATGCTCTTGTTTGTGGGATTGTTGAACAGATTGGCAAAAGCCTATATAGGTTTATATATGATGAGGAACCAATATCATCACATCCTATATTCTTAAAGCGAGAGGCATTGCCGATGCTTGATTTAAGGCTGTTTGATGATGACTCCCATACGTTGGTTGTAAATCGTCCTAAAAAACAGTATACACTTGATAGGACGAAACATCTACTTATTGGCCTTGTGAAGAAAGATAATGAAGAGTATTTCTTAAAAGAAGAACCAATTAAATATTATTATACTGGCAAGGCTAAAACTTTTCCTTCTACTGTGGTTCTTAATAAATTATACTTTTTTATGCCATACATAAAAGGGAAAGGTGTTCGTGACCTTTATCTTATAAGAACTGCTAGAATAGGAAATAAAGCAGAGGTTCATCCTGAATCAAATGACAAAGAGCCACGAATTGTTTTTGAATTAGAATACTTGGAAAGCCTTCCTGAATATGAAATGGTTAAGCTTTATAAGTATTGGTTCAAGGATACCTTACTTGGTAGAATAATGAAATAGCGAGCACTCACTTGCCAAAGGTTTTGTACGAGCTGCTTGGTTCGCATTGTGGGAAAAGCAATGGCGGTGGGGTAGACTGCGGCTGCGGTGTAAGGATGAAATCTTTGACGGCGACTTTGTCGCCGAGTACGCAGACGGAGTGGTTGACGGCGACTTTGTCGCCGAGTACGCAGACGGAGAGGTTGACGGCGACTTTGTCGCCGAGTACAGAGACGGATAGGTTGACGGCGACTTTGTCGCCGAGGGCAGAGGCGGAGTGGTTGACGGCGACTTTGTCGCCGAGTACAGAGACGGAGTGGTTGACGGCGACTTGTCGCCGAGTACAGAGGCGGAATTATAGATGGCGACCAGTATTTAATTTTGTGGTGTTGAATAGAAGTGTTATCTTTGTATCATGAATGAAGAGGTGAATGAGAGGCGCTATGTATGGCGGACAAAGCATCCAGAGTTGGAGGCTGTTCCATCGATGAAACGTCGAAAGGAAGGCCATGACTATAATGGTCGTTGTGTCTACATGATAACCATGTGCATTGCGGGTCGCAAGCCTTTATTAGGTAGTTTGCGAAATGCTAATACAAGTCATTCTGAAGCGTGGGTCGAACCAAGCGAACTTGGTTTGAAGGTTTCTGAAATCTGGTCTAATATTTCAATTGAGAGTCCTGAAGTTTCGACATTATATCTTCAATTGATGCCTGACCATGTTCATTTCATTTTTTATGTCAAAGATCGTCTCTCTCGTCATTTGGGCCATATAATAGGCCGTTTCAAAGGAAAGGTTACCACAGCTTATCGTGCTCTGTCGGCGTACTCCGAGACGGAGTCTCGGTCATTGCCATTATGGGAGTCTGGTTATAATGATCGTATTCTAACTGGAAAGGGACAATTAAAAGCTTGGTTTAATTATCTGAAAGATAATCCTCGCCGATTGTGGGTTAAACGTAACTACCCTGAGTATTTTACTATTCACCAAGATATAACAATCTCAAGCACCTCTGTTGCAGCTATGGGCAATGTTTTTCTGCTTGATTATCCATATAAAGTTGCAGTTCAGTGCTCCCGCAGCATGACATCAAATGAGATAGAGGCTGCTTGCAATCAATTCTTATTGAAGGCAAAAGATGGTGCAATACTTGTTTCGCCATGTATTAGTCGAGGAGAAAAAGAGATAATGAAACGGGCTTTTGAGGCTGGTTTTCCTCAAATTATTCTTCTAGAGAATGGATTTTCACCCATGCAAAAGCCCCATGGTCGTCAATTTGATGCATGTGCTGAAGGCCGTTTGCTTTTGGTTGCCCCATGGCCACATCATAATCATAGTTGTGTCATTACTCGTGAACAATGCTTGGCATTGAACAGGCTGGCTGATGAGATTGTTTTAACTAAGACGTAGAGCGAGACTGTGGCTCGCCGAGTACAGAGACGGAATGATTGACGGCGACTTTGTCGCCGAGTACGGGGACGGAGATATAGAGCAGGGCTGCGGTGCAATGTTGGGACAAAAAGGATTTTTGTTAATTGTGAGTTGGATAGGGTCATTAACGTTGAATAGGGTCATTAAGGTCGGACGGGGTCAGACAAAGGCATAGTCTATTCCTTACCACTCACCTCTTACCTCTGAAAGCTAGATGCTGTCGAGGGCAGATTCGTTGACTACGGTTTCGTCGCCGATTATTGTGGTGGACTGTCCGTCGCAATAGGTGGTGGCATCGATTAGAACTCCATGGTCGAAGCCGATTTCCACGGTGCAGCTGTCGCCATACATATAGATGATGCGGTCGTCCCACTTGGCGTAGGCATACTCGGAGGGTGTGCCAAGGGTCTCGAGCACCGAAACCTTGGGCATGTCGAGATGGAGTTTGCCAGTAATTTCCTCGGCGTTGCTATACATCACCGCTGGTTTGCCCTTGAGGTTGAGGTTGTCGAGCATGATAGCAGTGTCGTTGGGATCCTCCTGGTTGAAAATGCTGTAGCCAATGAGTGCCATGATGGCAATGGTAGCCAGACCGAGGCCCATGAGGCATCCGCAGCCAATGAGCAAGACGTTGACCCAGCCGCTCTTTTTCTTGGGTGGCAGGGGAGGAGCATATTGAGGAGGATAGTTCATGTTATTAGTTTTTAGTTTTTAGTTATTAGTTTTGTTTAGGTGAGAGGGGAGTGGTGAGTGGTGAGTGGTGAGAGAAAGCAAGCTGCGCTTGCTGTGTGTGCATACTCCCCCGCCCCTTTGGGGCACCCCCTCTAAGATATAGGGGGAGTTCTTTTTCCTCTTTCCTCTTTCCTCTCGACTCTCTACGGTTTTATGTTGAAGTTGTGGGATTTCACGTTGGGGTTGTTGTCGTCGTTGAGGTAGAGACGGAGGACGTGGCAGGGAGCGCTGGGGCTCTTGAGAGCGCCAATGTTGATAGAGAGGTAGGTGTCGCGCCAGTAGAAGATGCTGTCGGGCGGCGTGGCGAGGAGGTCGTGTACGAGGTAGGCGTCGACGGTATCGTTATACTTGGTGTCGCGGTCGATCATCATGTAGAGGAGTCGGTTCTTGCCGGTGTACTCGACCTGGGCGTAGAGGTTGAGGTACTCGCCCGTGCGCCACACACTCTTGAGACGGATGGGCCGCATGGAATAGGTGTCGATGGGATTGGAGTTGACGCGGATGGAGTCGTTGATGATGCGCGAGTAGCCCATAGCGTCGACATAGCAGTAGGAGCCATCGGGGGCGCGGTGGTTGACGGCATAGGTGAGGAGCACGCGTTCGTGGGTCTTGACCTTTTCGGGGGCTCCAACACTGGTGAAGAGCATGACGGCGGGATCATCGTCGCGTCCGTCAAGGCGGAAGACGGCGTGGTTGTCGTCGTCGACGCCAGTGTAGGTGACGATGTCGACAAGCTGCGTCTCGAAGGTTGAGTCGAGTTTGCCGTCATGGCTGCGGTCGCAAGCCGTGAACGCCAAGAGCGTTGCTATTGCAAGGATGATAGTTCTCATTGTTTTTAGTTTTGCCACTCCTGTGGAGTGGAAATTAGAGAGCCTACTGCTCTAAAATTGTAAATGTTGCGCCCAAGGGCGCTAAAATTTTAAATTAAAATAATTTTAGCACGAAGTGCTCTAACCTTTAGCTCGGGGAGATTTCAAAGCATAAGTCACGCGAAGCGTGGTGTGCTGGTCATACTCCCCCGCCCCTTTGGAGCACCCGCTCTTTCAGCGGCAATGGGCTGCACCTCAGCATAACTAGAGCAAACTCGGTTCTGCATTCGGTTTGCACCATTGGTCTATCTTAGGGGGGAGTTCTCTTTCCTCTATCCTCTTTCGTCTTCACTCTCCACTCTCGACTATTAGTCCGTCGCGCATGTGGAGTACGCGGTCGACGTTGGCGCTGCTTGCGAGCGTCTCGTCGTGGGTGACGATGACGAAGGTGTGGTGGAACTTGTCGCGCAGGTCGAAGAAGAGCTGGTGCAGCTCAAGCTTGTTCTGCGTGTCGAGCGACCCCGAGGGCTCATCGGCGAGGATGACCTTGGGGTTGTTGATGAGGGCACGCGCTACAGCGACACGCTGCCGCTCGCCACCGCTGAGCTGCGCGGGTTTGTGGTCGAGTCGCTGGCTGAGTCCTAGGTAGTCGAGGAGCTGTCGCGCCCGGTCGTAGGCATCGGAGCGCTTATCTCCTCCAATGAGGGCCGGAATGGCGACGTTCTCGATGGTGGTGAACTCGGGCAAGAGCTGGTGGAACTGGAAGACGAAGCCAATGTTGCGGTTGCGGAAGTGCGCCAACTCGCGCTGCTTGAGTGCCAGAACATCGGTGCCGTCATATAGCACCTGTCCGCCGTTGGGCGTGTCGAGGGTGCCGATGATTTGGAGCAAGGTTGTCTTGCCGGCACCGCTGGGCCCGACGATGGCGACAATCTCGCCGTCGCCAATGGTGACCGAGACCCCTTTCAGGACCTCGAGGTCACCGTAGCGCTTGATTATGTTTTTTGCTTCTAACATAGGTCTCATTATCGTTTTTGCCACTCCTGTGGAGTGGAAATTAGAGAGCCTACGGCTCTAAAATTGTAAGTGTTGCGCCCAAGGGCGCTAAAATTTTAAATTAAAATAATTTTAGCACGAAGTGCTCTAATTTCCGGCGATAGCCGGCAAAGCTCCCATCTTAACTCTCAACTGTCGACTGGTTAGGGTTTCACACCGAGGTTGTACATGATGAACGACTGGATGTCGGTGTACTCCTCGATGACCTTACTCATGGGTTTGCCGTGGCCGTGGCCAGCGTTGACGTCGATGCGGATGAGCTTGACAGCGTTGCCGGTGTCGCTAGCTTGTAGCTGTGCAGCATACTTGAAAGAGTGGGCAGGCACTACGCGGTCGTCGTGGTCGCTGGTGGTGACCATGATGGGAGGATAGGGCGTGCCGTCGTTCTTGATGGTGTGCAGAGGCGAGTAGCCCTTGAGATACTCGAACATCTCGCGGCTGTCGTCGCTGCGGCCATAGTCGGGTGCCCAGTTCCAGCCGATGGTGAAGAGGTGGTAGCGTAGCATGTCCATCACACCCACCTGAGGCACAGCAGCTCCCCAGAGGTCGGGACGCTGGTTGACAACAGCGCCAACGAGTAGACCGCCGTTGCTGCCGCCGTTACAAGCGATTTTGCCCTTCTTGGTATAGCCCTGAGCGATGAGCCACTCGGCAGCAGCGATGAAGTCGTCGAAGACGTTCTGCTTCGACATCTTGGTGCCTGCCTTGTGCCATTCCTCGCCATACTCGCCACCGCCACGCAGGTTGGTGTAGGCGCAGATGCCGCCCTTGTCGATCATGGCGAATGGGGTGCGGGCGTAGCTGAATCCTGGGTTCATCGACACGTTGAAGCCACCGTAGCCATAGAGGAAGACTGGACGCTTGCCGTCTTTTTTCATGCCTTTCTTGTAGATGAGGAACATTGGAATCTTGGTTCCGTCCTTGCTGGGGTAGAAGACCTGCTCGGTGACATAGTCGGCAGGATTGAGCGCGATTTTTGGCTCAAAGAAGGGTGTAGACTCGTTGGTCTCGGCATTGTAGCTGTAGATGGTGGAGGGGAAGGTGTAGGAAGTGAAGTTGTAGAACACCTCGCTGCGCTTGTTCTTGCTGCTGAAGCCCACCGAGCCGAGGGCCGGGAGCTTGATTTCGTGCATCTCGTTGCCGTTGCGGTCGTAGAGATAGGCATGAGTGCTGGCGTCGCGGTCGTAGGTGACGATGAACTTGTGGTTGCTCATCTGGATGCCGCTGAGCACCCACTGCTTCTCGGGGATGAACTCGGTGAAGTTCTTGGCTCCGAGATTGTCGGCATCATAGGCCAGCACCTTGTAGCAAGGCGCGTTCTGGTTGGTCATGACGTAAATCTTGCCATTGTCGACACCGATGGGAGAGAATGCGTACTCACCATCCTGAGCAATCTTCACATAGTGAGGATTGACGTTCTTGAGGTCCTTGACGTAGAGCGCGTTGCCCTCGCCAGCGCTCTGGAGGATGAAGACGAAGCGCTCATCCTCGTCGACACCCACCTGATGGAAGAGCAGAGGGTCGTCGTAGCTGCGGAACTCGAGGTAGTCGTCGGCCTGCGGAGTGCCCAGCTTGTGGTACATGACCTTGTGCCACTCGTTTTTGGACGACTTGGCGTCCTCGGGCTGGTCGTAGGCGCTATAGAAGAAGCCGTCGCCGAGCCACTGCGCATCGGTGAACTTGGCCCAGACGATGTGGTCGTCGAGCATCTTGCCGGTCTTGAGATCGTGGACGATGATTTCGTTCCAGTCGCTACCGTTGCGGGTGATAGTGTAGGCAGCGTAGCGGCCGTCCTTCGAGAAGTTGAGGCTCTGGAGGGCGACTGTGCCGTCCTGGCTCAGGGTGTTGGGGTCGAAGACCAAGCGCTCCTCTCCGTCGAGCTTGTCCTTGACATAGAGGACGCTCTGGTTCTGGAGGCCGTCATTCCTGAAGTAGTAGATTTTGTCCTTTACATAGAATGGCGTGCCCATCTTGGGGTAGTTGGCGAGCTCGGTGAGACGCGCCTTAACCTTGTCGCGGAACGGGATTTTCTGAAGATAGGACTGTGTGATTTCGTTCTCGGCCTTCACCCAAGCGGCAGTCTCGGCGCTGTTGTCGTCCTCGAGCCAACGGTATGGGTCGGCGACCTTGGTTCCGAAGTAGTCGTCGACGACATCGACAGTCTTAGCCTTTGGGTAGGTGATTTTTGGCTGGGCAGCGGCTGCTCCAGCCATGAGTAGTGCAGTGCACATGATGATGGTTTTCTTCATTGATTTATTAGTTTTTAGTTTGTTCAGTATAGAGTATAGCGTGGAGAGGGGGAGTTTTTGCCTCGTTCAGTGCAAAGATAGTGAAAAGTTTTGAGATAATGGTGATTGGGAGATAATAAAAAGGTGCTCCTTGGTTGGGGCACCTTTTTATGGATTGATGTTCAAGCGATTAATGTTTGCGTAAAGAGTAGGTCTTTACTTTCTTGCGGCTGCCCAGCAAGACGTTGTAGACTGCAGTAACGTCGGCAGAAGTGATTATGCCGTCGCCAGTCTGGTCGCCATTGACGATGTCGGAATCGTCGTTGTTGAGCAGGAAGTTGTAGAGCGCCGTCACATCGACCGCAGTTACCTGACCGTCGCCGTTGACATCACCAGTTATGGCTATTGCAATCTGAGGCCAATAGAGTGCGTTGGCAATGTAGTTATGGAAGTCGCCGTAGTCATAATCTTTAGTGTTGATGCTGTCGGTGGTTGTGGTGTGCCATGGCTCCTTGAGAGTGATAGCGGCACGCACAGTGTATCGAGTGCTGTCAGTAAGGATTTCGCCCCATCCTGCCCAATCGGTAGTGAGGGTGATGTTCTGGTCTTGAATGTCACTACTTAGAGCATAAGCATGCAGTGCGTTGTCAGTAGCGTTCCAGTATCCAGTAACGTCAACCACCTGGTTAGGCTTGAGAGTGAATGGTTGAGCGAGATTCACTCTCTGAACTACTACTGCATCATCAAATGGCTCTCCAAAGCTGGCAGAGTTGACTTCGAGGTAAGGGTTAAAATCTACATCGTGCAGAGTTGCCTTGAGGGTTCCTGCGGCGATGAAACCGTCCTTTTGGAACATATCGTAAAAGTCATAGGGGTAATTTACCCTAATCCAGTTGTCCTTGCCGTCGCTGAGGAAGGCAAACGGCTCATAGTTCTGTGGCACGTCGACTACCGCGAGAGAGTCGGCGATGCGATAGAATTTATCGTTCTCGCCATTCTCGAGCAGGTCGGCAAGAGTAATGGCCTCCATTTCTTGGAAGTCGGCAATCCTAGTGGCGTTGACTGCTGCCACGCGGTTATACCGGCCCCAGGCCTTGCAAATCACCTCTAACTCATATACGCCATCCTCGGTGAGGAACTGCCGCAGTGGAATTTCTTTCTGCCAGTAAGTGGAATCATCGATTATCTCCACCTCGGCATTGGTCATGATGTCCCATGGGTTGTCGCCGGGTTGGTTAGACATTGCGAGCTTACCATTGCGATAAATAGCATACTTAATGATACTGTACTCCTGAGCCTTTGGACGAATGTAGAAGTAGTCATAGTTGTGCACGTCAAAGTTGGCAACAAGGTAGTTGTTGTAAGTATAGCTGTGCTCCTCGCTACGCAATGGTATTGCCGTCAATTCCAAAACGGGATTTTCGCCTCCTGAGTATTTGCCAACTACAGTGCCGCCAACCAGGTCATAGCCGTCAAGATTGATATCGCTGCCTTCGGGTAACACGAGCTCCACCCAGTTGCTCTCATCGTAGGTGTAGTCTTGCAATGCGTCGGGCACGGGCATGCCCCAGTTTTCAGTTGGGGGCAATACGTTGTTGTCCTTAGCAAAGAGGCGGCGTTTGTTTTGACTGTCGGTGACAGTGACCACGGCTGTGATGTCGTTGGTGATGAGGTATTCTTTACCTTCCCATGCCGACTTTATATCGTTAAGTTCCTTGACGTTGTTGTCGGTGATGCCAACCAAGCCATTGGCAGTGTAATAACCGCCGTTGACAAACTCAAACGGGCCAACCTGCGACTGACCATTGTTGCTGAAGATGACGTGGCTGGGGGAGTTGAACATGTTGTTGTTGGTCCAGCGGTAAATGAGGTTGCCACTAGGTGCAGTACCCACAACTTCTATCAGTGCCTCTCCTGGCCAGCCGTGCTCACCAAAGGTGTTAGTGCTGCTGTAAACCCAAGCGAAAGGCGAGCCAAAGCTGCTGTTCTCAAAGTAGCAGTGCAAGCTGGTTTCTACAGAAGTGGCGCAAGCCGGGATGATGTGCTCGGGTTCGGGAGTGACAGCGCCCTCCTCGGGAGTCTCGACTGCTGGCAGATATTGAGAATAATTGCTGGTAACATTCTCGCCAGTGCTCCAGTTGTCGTTGGCAATCGGGAATTTGATGAAGACGTCGCTGGTGGTGTTGCTCACCTCGAAGCGCTCGCTATCGTTTGCACCGTTGTAAATGATTGCGCCAATGCTCTCCTTGTCGAGGAATGTGCAGTAGAACCAGCTTTGGCCACCAAGGTTGGTGGTTGGGAATGCCGATTCAGCCCAAGATTCTGATTCTGCCCAGTTCCAGAAGATGTAGTGGTCGTTAGCATAAGGATAGAGTTTGAGGCCGTTGGACCACTCTTCATTGCCGTTGTCGTACATAAACACGGTGATAGCCTTCACGTCGGTGGTGTGCTTGCTGTCGGCAGTAACATCGATGTAGCCAGGTTGGAAGCCACTGTTGCCGAAGTGTGCTCCTGGGTAGTAGTAGAAGTAGTAGTCGTGGCCATTTTCAAGATACTTGATGTCGGCGCTCTTGTCCTTATCACCGGTGAGCATGAACCTCATGCCAGCAGGTACTGCGTCAAAGTGCTTCTTGTACCAGGTTTGTCCGCAGTTGGTCTCGGTCTCGTTGAGCACGTCGCCAGTAGCTGAAGCGGTTACAGCCTGCTCGTTGGCGTCCCAAGCATAGATGTGAGGCACGTCGTTGGTGGTCATGTTCTTCACATAGATGTTCACGCCATTGCCAGTGCCACCACTAACATAGTAGCTTCGTGCCAGTTTCTTGATAACCTCTCCGTCCCTGACGAGTCCGGCGCGCAGGTAGTGGTTGCCGCTCTCATTGAATGATACTGTGCTACCGCTAGTGATAGTGGGGCTGCTTGTGGTGGGCTCGGTGCCGTCGGTAGTATAAACGATAGTGGCACCACTATAAGAAGATGTGATCATCGCCGAAACGCCGTTCTCATAGCTGCCAGTGGGCTTGTCGATTGACAAGTTGGGGTCTTCCATCATAGGCATGTAGATATTGGTCACATCGTTAGGCTGACCATCCTTCACGGTGTAGAACACATCGCTTGTAATGCCATCGATGTCGGGAGTTTGGCTGCCTTCCCAGTTGATAATCAGGTTGACTGGGTATTCAGGTTTGTCCATCTTAACGTGCCACCACTCGAGGCCGCCCACAGTAACTTTCTCATAAGCCAGATAACCACGCCAAGAGCCAAATGGCTCAACCTTATTACCTTCGTTGTCGTAGTAATAGGTGTAGATGTAAGGAGCATTGTCATCCTTCACATAGAAGTTGAGTTTGTCACTGACAGTAGAAGTCTTCACATACTGGCGGGTAACTACCGATGAAGTAGGCACGGAGTAATTAGCTACAACGCCCACCTTGAGGGTGGTAGTTTCGCTGAAAGTAAGAGCAGTCTCTTCGGTGATGGCTGGGTCGTTGACATTAGGCATCTGTCCGTTGGTGGTGTAAACCAGCTTGCAGCCCTCACTCGAAGGCTTCACGTTAACGGTGATTGAGCCATTGAAGGTGCAACTGTTGCGGTCGATGACTGGATAACCGTTGATGAGGTTTTTCTTGGTATTGAATTGAATCAAACGGTAGAGGCTGGAGGTGATGCTAAAGCGTGCCACACGCTTGCCATCAACTTCGTCGCTCTCCCACACTGTGGTGAATCCATTGGGAACACCCTGGTCGGTAGCGTCGCCCAGCTGGAAGCAAATCTGACCGTTGGTTCCAGTTACAACCCATTGAATACCGTTGGTGCCCACGAGAATGGCTGCTGAGCGCTCACTCTCGTTGGTGATGCCAGCGGTGCGGCGTGCCTTGATGAGCTCACACAGAATGTTGTGCCACTCGGGGTGCATGAAGTGAGGATAGAACAAGCAAGGGGTGCCAGGCATTGCCAGGATGAAGGCATTGGCCTCCACTATGTTCCTCTCCACACGGTGCTGATAGTTATAGTTAGAGCCGTCGGTGGGTAGGTCCTTGAAGGTGTCGTGGTTGTCGAGGAAGGTCACGGCATAGCGTTTGAGGACGGGGTCGCTGATGAGGCCCGCGTTGTTCAAGATTTGGTAGGTGCCGTTGTTGAACGCCTCGCGGATGTTGCTCTGCAATGGGAAGTCGAAGACTGCGCTCTGGTAAGTACCCTCCATGTAGGTCTTGTGAATCCAGTTGGATATGTCTTCTTTCGAGCCCCAGTATTCACCCACGCTGAAGGTGGGTCGCAGGGTGGTGTTGTACTCGGCAAAGTGCTTCTCCTCGAAGCCCATAGCATAGTCGTAGCGGTAGCCCACATAGCCCAGGTCGTTCTTCAAGAAGTCGAGGAACTTGATTACCTTGGCGCGAGTGGCAGGACTGTGGTGGTCGATGTCGCGTGCCCATTCACCCTGGCCGCCGCAGTCGGGATTACCAGTGCCGCGATGGCTCTCGTCATCATTGCACACGTCATCGCTGCTCCACTGGATGTACTCTCCCTCGGGGCTGAAAGTGCCTTGGTACCATTCGGTTGGGAATTCGATAGAGTACTTGTCGCCAGCCCAGGTTCCCAAGCCGCCGCGGTGGTTTGCCACCACGTCTTCGATGGCTCCAGTGCCTTCGGCCTTGTAGGTCGAAATCAGCTCACGCAGCTCGGCCTCGGTGCCGAAGTAGGAGATTGGTGTCCATGTGCGGCCCTCACTGTCGGTGTAGGTCCAGGGTGTTCCATCGGGATTGTAAGATAGTCCGTGGTGGAAATAGAACACAGGTACAAAGCCCATACAGTCGGGGTTGGTGATTACATTACCATCATTGTATCCCCACTCATATCCATTTCTCCAAGGACGTTCGCCGAGTCGACCACTATTGTCTTCGCTTTCATAATAGACCATAGTGGAGTCGGCAACAGTCGAGCCGCTCTGAGGCAGCCACAGCAGGTCGATGTAAGGAGTGATTTCGTTCTTGTGGGCGATCAGACTATTCCAGGTGGTTACTGGCACTTGCCATTCTTCACCTTCGGTCCATCCAGCACCATACATGGTTGCCCAGGTATAGCCAGGTTGGTGTGTTTCAGTAGCCTCGTTGGTGACATGGTTGGCCCACGGACCAAAGGGGCTGCAGTCGGGGGTCTCCTTGTAACTGTCCCAGAAGAAACCCTGCAGCATCACTCCGCCATAATTGGCTGGCCATCCCTGAGCAAGGGTGGTCAACGGCAGCAGTAACGCCATTGCGAAAATTAGGTAGACTTTTTTCATAATAAGTTTATTTATAATATGTTGGTTTATATATTTTTTTCGTCTTGTGACAAAATGTTATTAATGGCACCCAAAAATAATGAAATTATATTATATTTAAAATTAATTTTAACATTATCGAAGTGTAATTTTGTGTAATCGTTTGCGTAGAGTTTCCTTTTATCGTTTAGTAAGCAAATTTGAATGGTTAAATCTTGGTTGAGAATTTATTTTGGTTTATTCGCCAGTATTTCTTACCTTTGTGTTTTTCAATTATATAAAATTTGCCATGATTATGAGACAGATAAAGGTTGTTGCTATTCTGGTGGCAATATTAGTGTTGCCATTTGAGATGTGTGCTCAGTTCAATTGGCCCTATACCATTGAGAATGGAACTATTGTCACGCAGGTGCCAGAGCGTCCAGCCGGTCAGAAATCGGCATTAGGTCTTACTGTTGAGAAAATGCCTGTCGTGAGGGTGGCGTTTGTGGGCCTAGGCATGCGTGGTCCCGATGCCGTGGAGCGATGGACCCATATTCCAGGGATTGAGGTTAAAGCATTGTGTGACCATGAGAGAGACCGTGCCGAGGCGTGCCAGTCGATACTCCGTGATGCATCGATGCCACCTGCCGATGTCTATTATGGAGAAGATGGATATAAGGACCTATGCCGTCGCAACGACATTGATTTGGTTTATATCGCAACTGATTGGATTCACCACTACCTTGTGGCGAGTGAGGCACTCGAGCATGGCCATCATGTTGCGATAGAGGTTCCGTCGGCGATGAATTTAAAAGAAATATGGTCGCTCATCAACATGAGTGAGAGTAAGCGTCTGCACGTGATGATGCTTGAGAATTGTTGCTATGACTTTTTTGAACTTAATGCACTTCACATGGCCCAACAGGGACTGCTTGGCGAGGTCATATATGTACAAGGAGCCTATCGTCACGAGCTGTCGCCCTATTGGGATCACTACTGGAAACGTGGGGCCGATGACAAGCTGGGCTGGCGCCTAGACTATAACAGCAAGTTCCGTGGAGACCTTTATCCTACGCATGGCTTGGGCCCAATTGCCCAAGTGCTCGACATTCACCGTGGAGACCGCATGAAAACACTAGTTGCGATGGATACACGTTCGTTCAACGGCAGGCAATTAGTTGAAGAACGCACAGGCGAAAAGAATGCTGAATTCAGGAATGGAGACCACACCACGACGCTCATCTCGACCCAGAATGGCAAGGTAATTGAGGTGCATCACAACGTGATGACTCCCCAACCTTATAACCGCATGTATCAACTCACAGGAACCAAGGGATTTGCCAATAAATATCCAATCGAGGGATATGCACTTGCAAGTGATGTGATGGCAAAAGCAGGAATAAGTGCATTGAGCAAGGAGTATACAGGACATTCTTATCTTAATAAAGAAGATACAGAGACTCTGCTGAAGAATTACACCTCACCACTCGTGAGACGATATGGTGAAGAGGCAAAAGAAGTGGGCGGTCATGGAGGAATGGACTTTATCATGGACTCACGATTGGTGTACTGCCTGCAAAACGGATTGCCTCTTGACATAGATGTGTATGATTTGGCCGAGTGGTGTTGCCTGGCCGAGTTGGGAAGTATGTCGATGGACAATGGTAACCTCCCTGTTCAGGTTCCTGACTTCACCCGAGGAGAATGGAACAAGATCATAGGGTATCATCATGCTATTGCATCACATGAAGATGAAGCTGCCACACGTGCTGCTGCTCAAGCTTTTACTGAACAATTGAAGGCCAAGGGCAAAAAATACTGGATGACCCATGGAAACAATTGATACAGCAAGCATATTGTCACACTTTGAGATGTTGGGTGTGGTGAGAGATGTCAAACCGCTAGGCAATGGACTTATCAATGACACCTATCGTGTTGTTACCGATGGTAGCACTACTCCCGACTATGTGCTGCAACGCATCAACAACGCCATATTCCGTGACGTGGACCTGCTGCAGCATAACATTGAGGTTGTGACCGCACATCAGCGTAGAAAGTTGGAGGCATTGGGAGTGGATGATATCGACCGGAAAGTGCTGCAATTTATCAAGACTCGTGCTGGCAAGACCTACTATTGTGATAATGACGAGCGTTACTGGCGCGTGATGGTATTTATTCCTGATTCATTCACACACGAAGCTGTTACGCCCGAGAGTGCCTATGATGCTGGCAAGGCTTTTGGTGACTTTGAGCGCATGTTGGTAGATGTGCCTGAAAAACTTGGAGAGACAATCCCCGATTTCCACAATATGGAACTGCGCATGCGCCAATTGGTCGAAGCCGTCGAGAACGATGAGGTGGGCCGTCGCCACGAGGTGCTGGATATCATTAGTGAGCTGGAACGAGATGCGCACGAGATGTGCCAAGCTGAACGACTCTTCCGTGAGGGTAAATTGCCCAAACGCATCTGCCACTGCGACACAAAGGTCAATAATATGCTGTTTGACCGAGATGGTAAGGTGCTATGTGTGATAGATCTCGATACAGTGATGCCATCGTTCATCTTCTCGGATTATGGTGACTTCTTGCGCACAGGTGCTAATTTCACTGCTGAGGACGACCCCGACATCTCTTGCGTAGGTTTCAACGAAGACATATTCAAGTCGTTCACAATTGGATATCTTGAATCGGCGCATAGTTTCCTCAAGCCGATTGAGATAGACCTGCTGCCTTATGCTGTAGCACTTTTCCCGTTCATGCAGTGTGCCCGTTTCCTTACCGACTACATCAATGGTGATACTTATTATAAAATCAAGTATGCCACCCACAACTTGGATCGCACTCGCAACCAGTTGGCGCTGTACCGTGATGTGCGCAACCATTACGCGATGATGGAGGAGTTCATTAGGAAGTGTTAAGTTTGGCTGCGCATTTGAGGGATAAGATTAAAACGTCACAAGAGAAAAACTCTTGTGACGTTTTTTAATTACATTGTAATATTAAGTGATGTTGCAAGTTATTTGTTCCGAGCGTGTAGGAGGATTTCGGGTCGGTATTCGAAGTGCATAGTGTCGTAGTGGTACCATCGTCCGCCCCAGATGAAGCCGTATTTCTCAAAGATTTCGACTATTTCGTGTGGGTACTTGTTGCGGTAGGCGACGGTAGCATTCTCGTCACGGGCCTGTGTGCGCCAGTAGTCGCTGAACTTGACGCCGATGTCGATTGTCATGCCATAGGAATGAGCGCTAAGACGCTTGGCGCCTCGCACTGGTCGCCAATAGAATGCTCCCGACTGTGCTAGATACTTGTGTAGCTCGGGATGTTTCTCTAACTCAGCCACAACTTTTTCAAGTTGCTTGTTGGCTCCGTTGATTTTTGTGAATTTCACAGTCTTGATGTTCTTGTTTACACCGCCGCCGTTGGTGGCCTGCCCAAATGGCCATCGCACTGACACAAGATTTCTCCTAACGGCAGCATCGGAGTTACCGTACATTTTTTTGAACAGCTCTTCGCAACGACTACGTCCGGCGTCCTGCATCTTCCCAGGAATCCAAGAGTTAAGGTCATAGTTGAAAGCAAACATGTCTTCGGGGTCGGCATCGTCGAGTAGCTCGACAAATGATTTCTTGCGTCCGTCATCATAGGTAATAGTCGACCCGTCGCTCATTATCAGTTTACCGTTCTTATAGTCTTTTACAAAGTCGGGGTAGACACTCATCAGGATTCTTGCTCCTTGTGGGATAGAGTTGTCGCCAGCAAGAGGTGTTTGTGTTACTTCTTCGCCTTGAGTAGAAGTCGTGTCGGCAATGGTGACTTCCTCGCTTGATGTGGCATTGGCACGCTTACATGATGTGGTTGCAGTCGTAATGATGCAACACATTGCTGCAAGCACCAGACCTGCAGCAATGTAGTGTTTGTTGGTTTTCATAACCGAGTGCTAAAAGCGGGTTAATGATCGTATTTTCCCAGGAACTTGATGTTGGCTTTCTCGTAGGTGTTGAAAGCGCTTGTGGGCACTACGCTACGATATCCATAATACCAAGGCTGGCTGTTGAAATAGGCACGCAGGTTAGCATCCTTGAAGATGTATCCGTGACGAGCATAGATAGAGTTCTTGAGCACACGGATTTGACCTGCATCCTTATAGCGGATGTCGTTCCAAGTGGCATAGCGAGTTCCGAGCCAGTCATATTGAGTGCCCCACACACCACTGCGGCTATAGGAGCTAGAAGATTTCTTCTTGGTAGTGCTGTAACGGCGTGGAATAGATGGTTGGGCAAATACTTGGGTAGCCATAGCCCCGAGGAAAAGCATCACGATTAGTACGCTAAATTTTTTGCTGATCTTCATAAAAGTTTCGTTTTAAAAGGGTTATTAGTAAAATTATTGTATTTTGTGCAAAAATAGGAAATATTTATTGTAATTCCAAAAGAAGTAGGTGTTTTTTTCAATGAAATTGATTAGAGTTCCCCGTAAGGAAGTTTGGCAATCATTTCACCCATTTTTTTTGCCCCTTCGGTGAGTTTGCTTCCCACCATAGCCTTGAGCATAAAAGGCAATTCAATATTGAGCTCGGCGACCGCTTGTGTGTGGTTTTCGTCGATAGGCTCTAGGTTGATTACTAGTCCAAATGGTACAGGTGAAGACATAGCGGTATATTTCACCATAGAAGGCTCAATGCTGTCGCTCACGCTTAGCTTGAGCGGTCCCATTGGAGATTCAACACTAATGCCGTCGTCTTCAAACTTCACCTTTTCCAAATGCTCTCTTGCCTCTTGGGGCAGTCGGTCGATATTTTGGTCGATGTGTGCCTTGAACACTCGAGGATCACTGAGTTTGCTATAAATTACTTGAATATTGAAGTCAATAGTGTTCTTGTCGCTTTTGTAAGATTCCATGTTCGTAATTAGTTAATCGTTAGTCGTTGTTTGGGTTAGTCTAGTTTTTGTGGGGCTGGGGTCCAGTTGTCGGGCGCGTCATGCCATAGTTCGAATGTGTCGACGTCGGCATCCTTGATGTGTCCGGAAGCTAGAGCAGCCTCCATCATTGCGTTGTAGTTGGTGAGAGTGATGAGCTCAAGTCCTTCTTTGCGGAAAGAGTCGAGAGCCTGCTGGAACTCGTAGGTGAACATAGCCACCATTCCTTGCACGTCGCCACCCGCGAGTTGCATCTCGTGTAGCGCCCTGATGGCATTGTGCCCTGTAGATACTAAGTCCTCGATGAGTACCACTCGCTGCCCAGGCTTGAAATTACCTTCAATCACATTTTCCAGACCGTGGTCCTTGGCTTCGCCTCGCACGTAGACGAACGGCAATCCCAGCGTGTCGGCCACGAGAGCTCCCATAGCAATAGCTCCCATTGCCACACTGGCAACGACCTCGGCCTGTGGGAAATTCTCGAGAATCATCCTGGAGAGTTCCACTTTTATGAATCGTCGCACATCGGGATAAGATAGCGTGATTTTATTGTCGTTATAGATGGGTGCATTCCAGCCGTTGCCCCACAAGAATGGGCTGTCGGGCTGTAGCATTATCGCATTAATCTTCAGTAATTTCTCGGCAAGAGTTAAGTCTAAACGTTCCATTTTACAGATGATTAGTAATCCAGTGATTATAGATTAGATATTGCAAAATTAATAAAAAACACCTCAAATCATAAAAAAACAGAAAACAAATTACAAGTTTTTAGTCATTTTTTGTAATTTTGCCGTATGAAAGAAGTAAAACATAATTCTAAGAAAAAACGCCTAATAGTAATATTCACCTTCCTGATAGTGGCTGTGATGGCTGTTCTAGTTTATGCTTTGCCTCAAAACATTGATGAGCCCAAGCGTGGCAAGCGCGTGGTGGGTGGCCGAGCCAACCTCAGGGAATTATACCACTTTGACGACGTTAATGATACCCAAATAGTTGCGGCACAGGAGTTCGGTATCGAGCCACTAAAGACCCGCGATGAAATAGACAGCGTGCTCATAGCTTCGCTCAGCACCGTTGAAACTTCTAACCTCTTCTTTGTTGAGAAACTTACACATTCGGTTCCTTACTTGACAAATAATGCCAGTGACCTTCTCAACACTATAGCCGAGAATTTTCAGGATAAGCTTCGCAACAAGGGCCTAGCCCAATATCAAATTATAGTAACGTCGCTGCTTCGCACCGAGGATGACGTGAGGAGGCTGCAGAGGGTGAATCGCAACGCTGTGCGCAAGAGCTGCCATATGTATGGCACCACATTTGATATCGCTTATAACTGTTTTCAGCAAGTGGACTCTCTTGCCGACTTTGAGGGTGACGTTGCATCGCACAAGGTGCTAGTGAACACACTAGGCGAGACCCTCAAGGAGCTGCGTGACAACGAGCGTTGCTTCATAAAATATGAGCGGCGTCAGCCGTGCTTCCACATCACAGCACGATACTGAATTAAGTAATAACAAACAAGTAATAAGAAATTATTAGAAAATTTTAAACCCCAAAATATTAACTAACTAAAATTATTGGACAAATGAAAAAGTATTTAGCTGAAATGGTGGGCACTATGGTGCTCGTGTTGATGGGTTGCGGTGTTGCCGTAAGCCTTGGTTGTGACCCAGTGAACAATATTCCTGCCGTAGTGGGAACTGCACTTGCCTTTGGTTTGGCAGTAGTTGCAATGGCCTACACTATAGGTGGAATTAGCGGTTGCCACATTAACCCAGCCATCACATTGGGATGCTTTCTTACAAAGCGCATCAGTGCTAAGGATTGTGCGATGTATATGATTTTCCAAGTGATTGGTGCTTTCATTGGTTCGGCTCTTCTGTTCTTGCTGGTAGGTAACAGCAGCCTTGAGGGTACTGGCGCTAACGATCTTCAAGAGGGCGTTACCATGTGGGGAGGCCTTATCGCTGAGATTGTATTCACTTGCGTGTTTGTACTCGTAGTGCTTGGTGCAACAGCCAAGACCAATGGAGCTACCAACAACTTTGCAGGTCTTGCAATCGGTCTGTCGTTGGTACTCGTTCATCTGGTTTGCATCCGTTACACCGGCACTAGCGTTAACCCCGCCCGCTCAATCGCTCCCGCTGTGTTCCAGGGAGGCACTGCCCTCACTAACCTGTGGATATTCATTGTGGGTCCTTTTGTTGGTGCAATCCTTGCAGCTATCATCTGGAAGATCGTTGAGCCCAAAGAGGCAGAGTAATCAGGTCTTCAAATTGACTTAAGATAAAATCCTTCACATCAAAGTGAGGGATTTTTTTTGGATATTAGGAAATGAGTTAGTATTTTTGCAAGATAAAAGAGAAAAACTAATTGTAATGAAATTAACCCACATTTTATTTATAGCCATTACCATTTCGTTGATGTCGCTAGGTTGCTCAAGCAAGAATAATGAGAAGCCGTCGCCACTTCTCGACAAGGCAATGGCCGTTGCCACCGAGGCCGCTAAGAAACTTGTGGCAACCGACCATAGCGACACCCTTGCTATGCAAAACTCCATACTTGAGGCCAAGGCTCAGCAGGCCGAATTTCAGGTAACAGGTGACACAGCTATTATCAATGCTTATAACCGAGCATTCAAGAAATACTTGCTGGATTCTGACCCCGAACTCGCTAAGGAGATGTTCATAGAACGTCCAAAGAACCTACCAGAAGGCGAGTTCTGGGATGAGTTTGAACAGCTAGTCGAGGACAAGGAGTAGGTTCTAATGAGTAAGTAATAAGTTTTTAAGTGGTAAGTTAAGAAATTAAGTCCTAGATAAATATGAAACGGTTAAAATATTTTTGGCCCATAGTCCTGATTGCTGTAGTTGCTTTGCTTGGCGGCTGCACACAGAGCAAGGAAAGAGGTATTGCCATGGCTCAAGATTTTGTTAAGGCATGGAGTGGTGACAGCGCTGCCCTAGCCAAGCAAGTTGAGAGCATTAATGCCGCTGTCGACAGTCTCACGTTCAAGGCTCCCTTTGTCGATGCTTTTATCGCCGAAGCTGGTAAAGCCGACAGCACAATGGCGCTTGCTGCCAAAGTGCTGCTCAACGATGGAAAAGACGTGGCAGGAGAGCTGTGCGACCACATCATTGACGGTCTCGCTGGCGGAACGCTCAACTACACACAAGCCAATGCTAAAGTAATGGAACTTGCGCAAGTGTGCACAAGGCTTAACAAAGAGGACCTGAATGCTACTTTTGGCGAGCTGCTCGACAGCAAAGCGGCTGGCCTCTCGCTAGAGAAGCAGATGAAGGTGTACAGCAGCGCGACTACCCCTGAGAAATTGGGCCTCGCCTTGAAAGCCGATGCCCAATCGCCAAATGCCGATAAAGCCCTTATAGAGCAGCAGTTGTCGGCACTGAAAAGCATATATAATGCTGAAGATTACAAGAAATTTATTGACGCTTATAAAAACGACTGATTATGCACGACTACAATTATTACCTTCGCCTAGTGGAAGGCGCTATCAACAACATAAACTATCCCGCTCAGCCAGCAAAGCTATATGAGCCAATATCCTATACAATGGTCCAAGGGGGCAAGCGCGTTAGACCAGTACTCACCCTTATGACCTGCGAGGCTATGGGTGGCGACCTAGGCAAGGCAACCAGCGTGGCACTAGGCATTGAGTTGTTCCACAACTTCACCCTGCTCCATGACGACGTGATGGACCGTGCCGACCTGCGCCGTGGTCAACCCACCGTTCACTGCAAGTGGAATGATAATGTGGCAATCCTGAGTGGCGATGCCATGCTCACAATGGCAACACAGGCCATATCTAGAGTTGACGACGACATACTTCATGACATGATGGACCTGTTTAACGATACAGCAATGAAGGTGTATCAAGGCCAGCAATATGATATGGACTATGAAACCCGTAACAATGTCACTGTTGAAGAGTATATCAACATGATCAGGCTCAAGACATCGGTGCTACTGGGTTGTGCCTGCAAGGCTGGAGCGCTTGTTGCAAGGACCGATAAGGAGAATGCTGACTCAATTTACAACATGGCAGTAAATCTGGGTCTTGCTTTCCAACTTCAGGATGACTATCTCGACGTGTGGGGCGACCCAGTGACCTTTGGCAAGGAGATTGGCGGCGACATCGTGAACAACAAGAAGACATTCCTGCTGATTAATGCCATCGACAACTCGGCAGGCAATGATGCAATTGAGCTCAACCGCTGGCTTGCCGATACCACCTCGCCCAAACAGGAAAAAATCGCTGCAGTGACAGCGCTGTACGAGAAACTCGGCCTCAAAGACTTGGCACGCAATGCCATTGTCAACTATTCTCATAATGCCCTTGACTTGCTGCATGAGACAAAGATGAGCTACGATGCCTATAAGGTGTTTGAAGGCATAATCAACCGCCTTGTGGACCGCGATAGATAGTTCTTGTTTTTTAAGGTAAAGAGGATTTTAGTTTAAGAATGATTGACTCACATAGTCATATTTATTGCCGCGATTTCAATGAGGATCGTGACGAGGTGATAGCGCGCGCCAAAGATGCTGGCGTGCGCCACATCATTCTGCCAAACGAGAATCTTGAGAGTGTGCAGCAGGTAGTTGCGACACGTGATGCCAATCCTGGATATGTGTCGATTGCCTTAGGGCTACATCCCGAGGATGTGAATGCCGACTTTGAGCAGCAACTTGAGGCTATGCGCCCATTGCTCGAAGAGTATCATCCAGTGGGAGTAGGGGAGATAGGCATCGACCTGTATTGGGACTCCACATGGCGCGAACAGCAGATGGAGGCACTTGACACCCAATTGCATTGGTGCAAAGAATTAGACTTACCATTCATCATCCATTGCCGCAACGCTATAGACGAGATATTGAGTGTGCTGGACAACTTTGGCGAGGAGTTGCCGCGAGGTGTGTTTCACAGCTTTACTGGCACTCCCGAGGAGGTGGAAAAGGTGCGCGAGCGTGGTGACTTCTACTTTGGAGTGAACGGCATCGTAACCTTCAAGAAAAGCAACGTCAAGGACATCCTGCCTGTGGTGGGGCTAGAACGATTGTTGCTTGAGACCGACTCGCCTTATCTGGCACCAGTGCCCAACCGCGGCAAGCGTAATGAGAGCGCCAATATTCCCTACATCTGCCACTTCATTGCTGAGCATCTTGGTGTTGAGCCCGATGAGGTGTCGCAAGCCACCGACCGCAACGCAATAGCCCTTTTCAGTCTTGACCTCTAATTACCTGCAATGACAAGAAAAAACACACTGCTAGCCCTTGTGTTGCTGGTTATGAGCATTTTTGACACCAGCGCGCTCGACATTCCTAAAGGGACATTCTATTTCGACAATTCACTCACGAAATACTCGGTGGTGAAATTTGTCTTTGGCAGCTATTCCAACCTAGAGAGTTATGTGATGACCATGACTAACGAGGGCGACAACCTGTGGAGCATCACCATACCTGAAACCGTGACGGGAATGTACAGGTATTGCTTTGCCGAGACCACAATTCCTGATGGAATGCACAACGAAACTTTCCCCGACTTGAAAGATCGCATCACCTCTCGCAACGAGCGGCGCACCACCACCTGCGAACTCTCGATACCCGTGGGATGGGTGTACACACCCACAAGTGGCAATAACTGGGCCTCGGGGACTTGGATAAAACCTGGGGAGGCGACTTCCTACTCAGGCACCTTGCCAGTAATGTATATCAACACCGAGAATTCGCAACCCATCACGTCGAAGGAAGAATATGTTTATGCCTACTACTATATTGATAATATGGGAATTGAGGGTGTTGAAAATGTGGGTTCGGAGGAAGCACCACAACCAATGGAGATACGTGGTCGTGGTAACTACACTTGGACCGATTTTGACAAGAAGCCTTACCGATTAAAACTCGACGCTAAAACTTCGTTGCTTGGTATGAAACGCAATAAAAACTGGGCGCTGATGGCTAATGCCGATGACAAACTGGGTTGCTTGCGTAACACTGTAGGATATGAACTCAGCCGTCGCATGGGGCTGGCGTGGACACCGTCGCAGCAGCCCGTAGAGGTTGTTCTGAATGGCGATTACATAGGGCTTTACATGCTCACCGAGACAGTGCGCGTGGAGCCCGACCGCGTGAACGTTACCGAGCAGGCCGACTATGAGACGAGCCCGTTTGTGGTGAGTGGAGGTTGGCTTGTTGAGATTGACAATTATCAAGAGGATGAGCAAGTGCGAACCGTTGAGGGCAACGGTAACAGTATATATTCGACCTATAAGTCACCCGAGCACTTGAGTGACCAGCAGCGCACCTATCTGACTGGACTTATCAATTCCACCAATGCTGCTATCTACGTTACAGACAAAACAAACAACAGTTGGGAGAGTTATATCGACCCCGACACGCTAGCGTGCTACTACATTGTTCAGGAGTTACTCGACGACACTGAGTCGTTTCACGGCAGCTGCTTTTGGCACAAAGAGAACGGCAACGATGCCAAAATAATGTTTGGGCCGGTGTGGGACTTTGGCAACGCCTATCACCGCAATATAGGTAGATTCATCTATGACCGCCCTGCGTTCACGCAGACGTGGATTGGTGAGATTGCGAAGTTTCCACATTTCCAGGAGATTGTTCTAAAGCATTGGAACCGCTTTGTTCTGCTTCATTACAAGGAAATGGGGGACTTTATTGACAGCTTCATAGACCAGATTTATCATGCGGCGATGAGCGATGCAGCGAGGTGGCCTCAGTATGGAAACCCTGATATCCTTAACGACCGAGACACCTTTAAGGAATATTTTGAGAGCAAATATCAGTGGCTTGGCGAGCAGTGGGGGATTCCAGGTATGACGCTGGGAGATGTGAATCTCGATGGAACGGTAAATGCCGCCGACATTACCATGCTCTATGATATCTTGATGGGTAATGTTGTGACAAGTGAGGAGGATATTATAGTTGCTGATGTGAACAGTGACGGAGCGATTAATTCTGCCGACATAACATTGGTATATGATATAATACTTGGAACTTACCAACCCGAGACTCCTGAGACTGGAATAATAATCAACGTGAGAGCCGACGTGGCACCCTATCTATACTCATGGGTGTATGTGAATGGCAGGAATACTGTTCTTAACGGAAACTGGCCAGGCATGCAGATGACCGAGACGCGCACTACCAGCGATGGAGTGGTGTGGTGGACGCACCGCTTTGATGTGGACTACGAAACCATCAATATAATCTTCAATGCAGGTAACAGTAGCCACCAAACAAGCAACATTATGGGTTTGGGACAGGGCCAGCACTACTTCCTATATGATGGCGATAAGGCCTACCAGGATGTGACTGAATTTTATGAAGAATAAAAAGTGATGCTCCAGTTGAGCGTTTATTGAGGAATGACGAGTTTTTGGTTAATTTGAATTTGATCGTTTTTCAGTGTGGGGTTCGCGGCTTTGATGGCAGCGATGGTTGTGTTGTATTTCTTGGCAAGCTTGGTTAGACTATCGCCCGATTTCACGATGTGAGTGATGGTTGTAGGTTGCTTGGGAGCACTAGCCTGTTTCTCTTCTTGTTGCTTGGCGGCGGCAAGTTCAGCTTTTTTTGCTTCTTCCTCGGCTTTCTTTGCCTCCTGTGCGCGCAATTCTTCTTGAGCTTGTGCAATCTCTTGCTCGATAATGCTTTGCTGCTTCTCGGCGGCAAGTTGTTCTACTTGTTCATACTCCTCGGGATAGATGAGCAGAGTGCCTATTTCGTTGCCCTTGGTGTCGACGTAGAAGTAACGCAGGAGTTTACGCTCTCGTGTTGCTGCTGCCAGAAGGAGGTTGAACTTCATTGCTTCGGGTGCCTGCTTGAACCATGCGTCGCGTTTGGTGGTGACGAAAGCTGGCACATTGACGTTTTCTTTGGTGATGTAAGGCACAGTGACTTTGAGGGTGATGGTAGAAGAGTCGCCACTCATCTCCACACCACTCAGGTGCTCGTTGTTGCCAATGGGCAGATGATGGCGTGACACTACCTTGCTGGCGGCATTGACACACTGCGCGGCGGTAGTGACTGGTGTGGTGTCGACATTGAAAATGAGAGCATCGAGCACTCGGCCTATCAAGCTGGGTATACCATTGCGGTGTGCCATGATTACCAATACGGTGCCGTATCCCACATTGAACGCTGCAGCCTCGCAGTCGTAGGTGTAGTTGTTTGACGTTTTTTTGAACTGCACGCTCTGTGTTGGACGGTGCGCTAGGAACGAATCATAGACATCGGTGAAATTGGTTGCCGTGCGGCAGAAGACATCCTTTTTCTCCAGCACTTGATGGGTGAGGTAGAGCAAAGGGTCGAAAGCACCCTCGATATAATCGATGCGTGCGAGTTCGAGAGTTGCGCCGCGAGCATCCATACGTGCCACGTCGACTCGTGCGCCATAGGGCCTGAGGGCGTCGTCGTTGGTGAGGAACCAGCTGTCGTCGGGTGTTGTTAGTGTGAAGTAGTCGTTCTTTACCGTTGCCGCGCTAGCGCTCATCAGGATGATAGCAGCGAATAATATTGTAGTGATAATCTTTTTCATATCGTGAGTTATTTATATTTTTAACTGCAAAGATGTCTAAATATTGTGCTGACGTGTCATTCGAGTTGGGCTGCAGCGAGGGTGAAGAGCGAAAGACGCACGTTGGGAATGGCCGTTTTGAGAGCAGTGGCACAAGCGAGTAGGGTAGAGCCTGTAGTCACTACGTCGTCGACAATGAGTAGATGCTTGCCGTCAAGGCCATGGCAGTGGTGCGAGCTGGCGGCATACATACCTTGCGTGTTGAGTAGTCGCTCGGCAGCGTCTTTGTGGGTTTGGGTAGAGTGCTCTTTTGTTGCCCTCAAAGCTTTGATGACAGGCACGCCAATGGCTCGTGCTATGCCTTTGGCAAGGTACTCACTTTGGTTGTAGCCACGGCTGGCAAGCTTGGTGTAGTGCAGAGGCACAGGCACTATGGCATCGATTCCGTCAAAGAAGTGGCTCGGCAGTAACTCGTGAGTGGCGTGCTCGGTGAGCCATCGCCCCATAGTGGGCATATTGCGGTATTTAATATCGTGTAAAATAGAAGCGTATGGGTCGTTCTTCTGGTAGAAGAAGTAGCTGACGCAGCGCTCGATGGGCACTTTTCCTGCCATGAGTTGGTCGAATGCATTGAATGGGATATCCTCGTAATGGGTGCGTGGCATGTCCATCATGCAGCGACGGCAGATGTAGCGCTCATCGGCATCGAGCGGCTTTCCGCATACCGAGCAGTTGCGTGGCATGATCACTGCTGTGGCGCTGGTGAGCAAGTCTTTAATCTTCATGGCTTGTTTGGGTTAGGCGTGACACGGCAGGGAAGAAGAGTGCTGGCTCAAAGCCACGTGAGGCTGCGAAGCGAAGCAACGCATTACGGACTTGTTGTGGTTCTCTGTCTTTGAGGCTTCGCGCCTTAGTTTCCAGTGCGTCGTTGAGGATTGCGAAATACTGTTCTTCGTTAATCTCGGCAAGAGCTGCATCGATAAACTCTTGCTCAATGCCCTTGCCGCGAAGCATAAAGGCAATCTTGATGCGTCCCCAGCCGTTGAAACGTAGTTTGTCGTGGCAATAAGCTCGTGCAAATCGTTCGTTGTCAAGGAATCGTTCCTGCTTTAGGCGGTTGATAATTTCGTTGATGTTGTATGGACTTATCCCCCAATCATGCAACTTCTTGCGCAAGTCACCCTCGGCTTGCTCGGAGCGTGCGCACAACGTGGTGAGCCGCAAGTAAGCGTTTTCAGGAGTTATGGGTTTTGGGACCATTTTCAAATAAGATATTCGTAGAAATTATTGCGATTGATGATATTAAATGAGGCTAGAGGATAGGCGTTTTTGAATGATAGCGGCAATTTTGCTTTACGATTAGGGTTCCACTTAATCTCAAATGCGTTTATTTTGCCATCTTTTTCTTCAATATAGTCGATCTCTTGCTGTGTTGATGTTCGCCAAAAACGACTAATTGAGTAGTCATTAGTGTAATGTTTATGTTTTATTCGCTCTGAAATGATATAATTTTCAAATAATGCACCAACATCTCCACGAACCTCAGCTGGCGAAAAATCGCGAATTACCGCATTTCTTATTCCGTTGTCATAAAAGTAAATTTTACGGCTATTTTTCAGTTCGTTACGTAGATTTCTGCTGAATGACCTCAGCCTAAATACTATATAGGCTTGTTCTAGAATGGTAATATATTTATCCACTGTTTTTACATCGATGCCGGTGAGTTGTGATAGCTCAGTGTAAGAAACTTCGCTACCTATTTGATAGGCAAGAGCTTGTAGCAAGTTTACCAGTTTATCGGGTTTATGAATGCTGTCGAATTCCAGAATGTCTTTGTAGAGGTAGCTATCGGTTAGTTCCACTAGAGTTTTTTGTTCATCATTAACATTATTAATTACTTCTGGATAACTACCAAATACGAGTCGCTGAGGCAATGAATGTATTTCTTCTAAAACATTAGTGGTGTTTGCCAGTTCGTTGAAACTCAAAGGGAAAAGATGATATTCCCATTTGCGTCCAGTCAGTGGCTCATTGATTTTGTTGGCAAGATCAAAAGATGAACTACCAGTAGCGATTACTTGCAGTTCAGGCATGCCATCAATAATAATTTTAAGTTTGATGCCAATGTCTCTGATTCTTTGAGCTTCGTCAATTATGAGAATTCTTGAGTTGCCAATAATGGGTCTGATGCTAGTCAAAGAAATGTTTTCGAAAAGAGCTCTTGTGGCGCTTTGATCTCCATTGAGCCACAAAATGTCGTTTCCGTCGGCAAATAATTTTTTTAGTAGGGTAGTTTTCCCTACTTGACGAGCCCCCATTATCACAATAGCTTTGCCTTTAAAAAGATGTTGTATTAAGTCTTTCTCTATACTTCGATAAATCATATTGCAAGTAATTTGTGTTGGCAAAGATAGTAAATTATTCTAGTTAAATCCACAAAAAACATGATTTTTGTGGAATTGATTCCATAAAAATCGGTGTTTTTTTGGAATTTACACAAATTTCAGTAGGTTGAGGGCGGTGTTGAGGCATTCGTTGGGTGTGCACCAGGTGATGTCGGGGTCGCGTAGGAGCCAGCGGAGTTGTTTTTTAGCGTAGAGGCGAGTGTTCTTTTTGATACGCTCGATGGCTGTGGTGCGGTCCATTGTGCCGTCGAGCATTGCAAACATCTCCTTATAGCCTACTGTGTTTAGTGAGTTGAGGTCGCGTAGGTGGTAGACGTTGCGCGCCTCTTGCTCTAGACCTTGGCTGATCATGGCATCAACTCGGCGATTGATGCGGTCGAAGAGGGCAGGACGGTCTATGTTGATTCCAATCTTGATGATGTTGAATGGCCGTTCTTTAGCCTTTCCGGTACGTAGCGAGGAGTAGGGTACACCGGCTTGACGGCATACCTCGACAGCATGGATGATGCGCACGGGATTGAGTTTGTCGACCTGCAAATAATAGGCTGGATCGAGGCGTTGCAACTCTTCCAATAGTGGTTTGAGACCATGCTCTTTCCACTGCTGCTTGACGGCTGTGCGCACTTCGTAACTAATGTCGGGGATTGGGTCGATGCCGTTGCACACCGCATCGACATACATCATTGAACCGCCACACATCACTACATAGTCGCCTTGCTGCCACAACGATGGCAAGAGAGACATGACATCGGCCTCAAATTGGGCAGCACTGTAGTACTCGTCAAGTTCCTTGAACTGCACAAAGTGGTGGTGTACCAGAGCTTGCTCCTCAGGAGTGGGGGCTGCCGTGCCAATGGGAATGCCTCGGAACACCTGACGCGAGTCGGCATTGATGATGTCGCAACCAAGGTGTTGAGCAAGCTTGATAGCAGCTGCCGTCTTACCCACTCCTGTTGGACCAACTATAACAACTAGGTTCTTCATGATTTATTTAATGAAGCGGGAAACGAAGGATTTCACACGGCTAGTGTATTCCTCGGGGTGATTGGTGAATGAGCGAGCATGCTCGGTTCCGTGAGCGACGTATTTCTCTTTGTAACCATGCTGTTTGGCGGCGTAAAGGTGGTCGAGCATGGCATAGGGGACAAAGTCGTCGGCATCGCCATGAATGAAGAGCATGGGGAGTGTCGATTTCTTAAGCTGGTTGATAGCTGAAGCCTCGCTGAAAGTCCATCCATAGCGCATTTTGCACAGCAGGCTAGTGGTGTGCATGAGAGGGAAGGCGGGCAAGTCAAACTCGTTGCGCATTTCGCCAGCAAATTCATCCCACACGCTTGTGTAACCACAGTCCTCGACGAAACACTTGACACAGGGTGGACATTTCTCGCCACTAATGCACATGGTGGTAAACCCTCCCATCGAGATGCCGTGCACCACTACCTGAGTCGATGTGGAGTCACCACGGAACATGCTGTCGGCCACATTAATCCATCTAATCATGTCGAGGCGGTCGGGCCATCCCATGTCAATGTGATCGCCATCGCTGTCGCCATGGGCGAAAAAATGTGGCAGCAGCACATTGAACCCCATATCGTGGTAGTAGATGTAAGCAATGTGTAGCATCGACTCGGCACGGTCGTTATAGCCATGCAACAGCACAGCCACTCGATTGGTGGGTTGTGGCGCACGCAAGTAAAGAGCCGCCATTTTGCCCCTGCTGTCGATATTGATAGTGGTGTCGTGCATAACGTGGCATAGCTCTAGAGAGTCGACCCATGTCTTGAGCGATGCCGGCTCGCGTTTGTAGAAACGCTCCATTGCCTCTTGGTGGGAGCGCTTGTAAGGCCCTAGCGCATAATTTAAGAAATAGAATGATGCGGCAATGAGAGCTATCACTGCTGCTAAAAAGATGGCAATGATAGCCTGGAGCAATATTTTCTTTTTGCGTGATTTCATCTAAGTTACTGGATGTCGTAGTGGTAGCGGTGAAGGCGTGGCATGCAGTAGGTGGTGCGGTCGCGTTTCACCTCGACCTGCTCGGTGCGAGTCTCGTAGCCTGGTGCGTCGTAGATGAGCGTGTACTTGCCGGGCTTGAGATAGAAGAAACCAAAGAAACCGTTGTACTCATTGTCGACACGGTAGTGGCGGATGCGCACGTTGTGCTTATCGAGCAGATAGACTATTGCGCCGTTGATGGGTTTCCACTGGTCGTCGGTACCCTCCTTGTAGTTATAGAGCGAGTCGGTAAACGTCTCGTCGGCGCTCTTGATGGTTCCGGCTATGTAGCCATGCTTCTCAGGTTTACCTCCAAACCAAGCATTAATGCCACGGAAGTGGCGAATGCCCTCCATGCGGCAGTAGTCGCGGTTCATGAGTCGCTGTCGTTCTGGCTGATAACTATGGAAAGAACCCTCGACAAGGAAGCTGGGCACCTTGTGCTTGAGCACGGCGAGCCACCCAGTATAGCCTAGAGCATTGGGCGTGCCCGGTGGTGTGCCGCCCATCCAAGTGAGGTCGCCAGCGATGTATCGGCTAGTGTCGGGCGAAGTCCATACTGTGAGCGGGTTGTCATAGACATAGGGGAATGCCACCCTTGCACGGTCGATACTGCCTGGAGCATAGTCCTTTCCAGTCTCTCCACGGTACATGTAGAGCAGATAGTTCACCTTCTTGCCGTCGCCACCACCAGTAGCATTACTGTGCAAGGCGATGAAATAGTCGGGGTTAATAGAGTCGACTTGGCTTGCAATCTTGAAGAGCGTTATGAGTTGCTGCTGTCCTGTGCCATCGTCGTAGGTCTCGTAGCGGTCGTTGCGAGTGATGTTTTTGTCGCCTTCCGACACCCACCCGTTGGTTGTCCTAGACATTATTACTTTGGCTCCAGCAGCCTTGAGGCGGTCGCGCAGTTCCAGCGCCTTCCACAGGCAAGTCTTAGACTCAAAAAAACTCATGGTGTCCATAGCCTCATAGTTGATGGTTGCATGTGGACGGTCGTTTACAGTCCATCCCCCATGTCCAGGGTTCACATATATGACTTTTCCTTTGAGCCCTTTGGCTATTGCCATACTGGCAGTTATAGCTAGGATGCAAGTAAAGAGGAGAAATTTTTTCATGATTATAGTGTTGTGGTTTCTTTTTAATTAGCAAACAAGTGTGCTCAAGGTGTTGCTTGGGCACACTTGTGGTAGGATAAGAGAATAACAAGCATTATCTCTTCTTGCTAGTCTTCTTTGTTGAAGTTGACTTCTTGGTAGTGGTTGACTTCTTGGTGGAAGAAGTAGAAGTGGCTGGAGCTTGTTGTGTTGTCTGGATGTAGGCACCATACTTCTGCTTCACCGAAGGAATTTGCTTCTGCAGGTTTGCAATGCGAGTGGCGTCACTTGGGTGAGTGCTCATGAACTCAGCCTTTGTGTTGGTGCTGCCAGCACTCATTTTCTGCCAGAAAGTGAGAGCACAGTCAGGGTTATAGCCTGCAATAGTCATCAGCACCAGTCCAATGTTGTCGGCTTCGGTCTCATGTTTGCGCGAGAAGGGAAGCATTACACCATAGTTGGCACCAAGTCCAAACACTGTATTTGCAAGGCTTTGAGTAGATTGGCTTGCATTTTGAGTGATAGCACCAAGAATAGCACCACCATATTCCAGAGCCTTCTGCTGGCTTAAACGCTCATTGCTATGCTTAGCTACAGCGTGAGCTACTTCGTGACCGAGTACCACTGCCAGTTCGTCGTCACTGCCCACAATATTCATAATGCCCTCGTAAACCACGATTTTGCCGCCAGGCATACAGAAAGCGTTGAGTTGAGAGTCTTTAACCAGGTTGAATTCCCATGCGAAGTTTTTCACTTGGTCACTCATGCCGTTGGCGTTAAGATAAGCCTCGGTAGCAGCAGCGATTTTCTGTCCTACGCGAGTAACTTGAGCGCTTTTCACGGTTTCGGTCGACTTGGTAGCTTTGCCCATATATTCCTTATAGGATGCGAGACTTGCTTGGAGCACTTCGCTGTCGGAAACGAGGTTCAACTGGTTACGTCCCGAGATGGGCACCTTGTTGCAGGCGGTCAAGAGCACTGCAACCATTGCTGAAAGTAAAAAGATCTTTTTCATAAATGTGATGTTTTTATGTGGTTGTTAATGAGTTATTACACGCTTAGTGGGAGGGAGAGTGGCGTTGCGGTGGTCGATGGCCTCGGCAACGGCTGTGGCGAGTTTGAGGAACGCAACTCCTGAAACGGAATTCTCGAGAATTACAGGTACACCGTCATCGCCTCCTTTGCAAATTGTGGCAACAAGAGGAATCTGGCCAAGCAACTTCACGTTTAGGGCTTCGGCGAGATTCTTGCCACCATCGCGCCCGAAGATATAGTATTTCTCGTCGGGATGAGCAGCAGGAGTGAACCACGACATGTTCTCAACGATGCCAAGCACCGGAACGTTGACATGCTCTCCCATAAACATCGATACGCCCTTGCGAGCATCGGCTAGTGCGACCTCCTGTGGAGTAGTCACAACGATAGCGCCTGTGATGGCGAGAGTCTGTACCAGGGTGAGGTGAATGTCGCTAGTGCCTGGTGGCATGTCGATGATGAAGTAGTCTAGCTCGCCCCAATTGGCCTCGGTGATGAGTTGCTTAAGGGCATTGCTTGCCATAGCTCCACGCCACAGTACCGCTTGATCCTTGCTTACCACAAAACCAATGGAAAGCACCTTCACGCCATATTTCTCGGCCGGAACTATTAGTTTTTGTCCGTCCACCTCCTCCATATAGAGTTGTTCGTCCTCAATGCCCAGCATCTTGGGAATAGAAGGGCCGAAGATGTCGGCATCAAGCAGTCCCACACGGTATCCCTGCTGAGCCAGTGCCACAGCGAGATTGCAGGCTACTGTCGACTTGCCTACGCCACCCTTGCCGCTTGAGACACCGATGATGTTCTTCACGCCTGGTAGCGGCTCGTTGGTTTTTGGTTTAGCCTCGGGGTCGGGGCTCTTGATGGCAATGTTTCCCTTAATCTCCACTTCAGGGCTAATATAGGTATTGATGGCCACCTCGCTAGCTTTGACGATAGATTTGATAAATGGGTCGGTCTTTTTTGGGAAGATTAGTGAGAACGACACACGGTTACCGTCGATGCGGATATCATCCTCAACCATTCCCATGGTGACAATGTCCTTGCCTGTGCCCGGATAACGCACTGTGCGAAGAGCATCAAGTATTAGTGATGGATAAAGTTCAGTCATAATTCAGTTTTAGGTTTTGTTATTCTTGTGATTTGTTATTGTCAAAAATCTGTGGCATTTGGATTTCTCCTCGTCCGTAGCTACGGTAGGTGTCACGCTCGATGTCGATTTCAGGCTCTAGCAGTTCACCCTCTTGTGGAAGGTGGAAGCTAATGTACTTGATGGTGAGACCTCGTTGCAACCACTGCATCTCGTAGTGTGTCTTGATCTCGAGGATGTCGTTAGCAAGACCACTAGCATAGAGGTTATCGGTATCGACTACGGTGTTTAGACCGTTAAGTCGTGTGAGCTCGTGAGTGTAGGTGTAGAGGAAAGGACTGTCGGTCTTGAGGTGGATGAGACCGTCAGGCACCAGAATCTTGCGGTAGTTGTTCAGGAATCGCGTTCCAGTGAGACGCTTGTTGGCATTCTTCATTTGTGGGTCAGGAAAAGTAATCCAAATTTCGGATACCTCGCCAGGCTCAAAGAACTGGTCGATTAGCTCAATGCTCGTACGCAGAAATGCAACGTTGTTAATGCTTTCTTGCTCAACCCGTTTGGCGCCTGTCCACATGCGAGCTCCTTTGATGTCAATACCAATGTAGTTCTTGTTTGGGAACTTCTTGCCTAATCCCACGGCATATTCACCCTTGCCGCATCCAAGCTCCAGCACAATGGGATTGGTGTTGTGAAAATATTGCTCGTTCCATTTGCCCTTTAAGGGAAAAGGCCCCTCTTGGAGCTTGGCAAAAGGATACTGGAAAACGCAAGAAAACGTTTCCATATCGGCAAATTTTTTGAGTTTGTTCTTTCCCATATATCAGTGGCAGAGTGGAGTTGACAATTATGATTGAGAGTTCTTATTAGCTAATGGTTACAACATGCAAAAGTAATAATAAAACTTTATATAATAAAATAAATTTTCATTTATCACTTGCTGTGGTCATGAGGGGGAATGGATGAGGGAAAAAATAAGTGGGCTGAAGTGTGTTTTCCACTTTAGCCCACTTAAGTTCTATTATTTAATGATAGTTATCTTACGAAGACTTTCTTGTTGCCGACGATGTAGATGCCAGAAGGTAGGTCTTGCGTTGCTGTTGATGCAGGCACTCCCTGTCTTAAGAGTTGACCTTGAGTGTTGTAGACGTTGACTGGCCTATCACTCTCATCGACTGTGATGTTGTCGATTGCTGTGGTGCCCAACAAGTTGAGCGTGCGGTTGTCGCGCTTGTAAACTACTTCCTGATTATTGGCAAAGAGTATTTCCTTGAGGTCGATTTTGTCGTTAGAGCCAATAGGTTGTGTACTTGATATGTTGAGTGTGAGTAATACACCCTCATATCCCTCGATGTCGTCGCCAGCAGGCGAGTAACTCATAATCCTAAAGTGGTTGGGACTCACCTGCTTGAGGAAAATGTCATGTCCCACGCAACGTCCTGAGAGAGTTGCACTGCTGACAGAGACGTAGCTTGGTGTTTCTATGTCGAACTGGAATGCAGTGTAGTTGATGGTGTTGTCGAGAATGATGTCGAGTGCGACATTGTTGCCAACAGTTGGTTTTCCGTTGCCATCGATAATGTCGCTGAAGTAGGTGTGGTAGGGTTTGTCGAAAGGCTCAGTGCCGTTGATGATATTGTAGATAGAAACAATATCGCCCACATTAACGTTTCCGTCGCCGTTTACATCGGTTAGACTAGTGTTGATGCCTTGTGTGTTGCCATCGAGGATATATGACCTCTCACTTGTGGCATCAAGTGTGTTGACAAATCCGTCGCTGTTGATGTCACCCCTGAGTTGCGCCTCTCCAATGATGAAGTTCATCCACTGGTCGGCAACACTATAGTCGTTGATGCTCTCGTTGCTAACGTTGAGCTTGACTCTACTTTGGTTGATGCCAGCCCATACGTTCTCGCCTAGTTCGGGCACTTGACGTGGCTCACTGGTGATTTCGTTGAGTCCAGTCATACCTGCCATGGCCTGGGAACCAATATAATAAACTTGATAGGGGACGGTGATTGATGAGTGCTGTGACTGGTTGTAGATTGCGAAGTCGCCAATGTTTCCCAAGTTGAGCGTCATAAATGGTGCCCCATTGATTTTGTCGCATCCTGCGAGCATATAGTCGGGCAGATAGGTGAGCGTTTTAGGCAACTCAAGAGAAGTGAGAAGTGTATTATAGAATAGCACACCTTCATCAAGTCGCTTGACATGGGCCGGCAGCGAGAAACTGGAGATCTGAGTGCGTGCAAGAGCCCATGCACCCAGATGCTTAAGAAGCGGTGTTGCTGCAAAGTTCATCTTGTTGATTGCCGAGTTGTAGAATGCTTTGTCGCCAATGTCCTCGAGTTGCGAGCCATCCAAAAAGTTGATTTTAGTGAGGGCTGCGCAGCCATTGAAAGCGCCGTCGCCGATAGCTGTGACGTTAGGACCTAATGTCACGTGGGCGAGATTTATACATTCGGCAAACGCATCGTTACCAATTGATATCGGTTCATTGGTGTTGATGATGAGGTGGGTGAGACCTGTGCAGTGGGCAAATGCATTGTTGCCCAAGTGATTGAGTGCTTTATTAATATCGATTTGCGTAATGGCTTTACATGAGTTAAACGCATCATCGCCAATCACCTTGAGGTGTGATGGTAAAGAGATTGAAGTGAGTGCCGAGCACCCAGCCAGAGCCGCGTAGTCGATAGCTGTGAGGTTGGATGGCAGGCTGAGTGACTCTAGCGTTACCATACCAGTGAGTGCACAGTAAGGTAGGGTGTTTTGTGCAAACGTGTAGTCGCCGGCAATTAGTTGGTCGTCGAGTGTGCTGGAATAGGCATCGATAGTCACGCCAGAGAGGTCGAGAATCTTAAGTTTCTCGAGGTTGTCGGTAATGAATTTGAAGTCTCTAGCGTCGATGTGTCCCGTTACAGTGAGTGCCGTAACGTTGTGGTCGGTTACCAGAGTCGATAATTTGCCAGCAGTAGATTCCACCGTGATTGCATGAGCCTGCATGGAGGCACAAATCACGAGGATTAATATATATAGCTTTTTAAGCATTGGTCCGTATGTCAGAAGTCAGATTTTAGTGACGGAGTTGGTTATCTGATTATTACTTTTTTGCCACCAACGATGTAGATGCCAGCAGGCAGTCCTTGAGTTGCTTGGTCGCGGGCGACATTAGAGCGCAAGAGTTGTCCATTCATGTTGTAGACATTGACAGGACCGTTAGGATTATTGTCGATGTTAATATCCTTAACTCCTGTGGTGTTGCCCACCCCAACAGTGATGGCGTTGATTAGGTGAGATTGCTCGCAAGGCTCAACGGCGATGATGTTGTCAATGATGATTACATCGTTGCCGCCGAATGAATCGTCGGCCTTGACAGTGATGTCAAGAATAGTGCCCTCGTTGCCGTTCATGGCAGTTGCGTTGTGCAGCAATATTCTCCACTTGCCAGGTTCAATCTCGTTGTAGCCCATACTCATGCCGCGAGTGCGAGTGGTTGTTGCCACATTGTCGATAGAGAGTCCTTGTGGTAAAGTGAGGTCGAGCTGCATTGCCGAGAACTCTGCATCGCTGCTAAGATCGATGCTCATATTGTGGCTCATTCCTGTCTCGATAATGAAGTCTTGTGAGCTCACCTTATCGTTGTCGAATGAAACAGGAGCAATGCGTACAGGCGCTTTGCTGGTGCCAAGGATAATGTTGTAAACGGCAGTGACGTCGGCTGCAGTGATAGATCCATCTTGATTGACGTCGGCAGTAGCTTCAAATTCGTATGATAGACCTAAAATTACGTTATAGATAGCAGTGACGTCGGCTGCAGTGATATGTCCGTCAAGGTTGACATCGCCATAGATGTGATCAGGTCCATCTCCCTGTATGAGGAATCGGCTCCATTGGTCGGCAACACTATAAGCGTCATAGCTTTGTTGAGGAACGGTGAGAGGAATCATAGCCTGCTTAACACCTGCCCACACATTTTCACCCAGCTGTGGAACCTCGGTTGCCTTGCTTGTTAGCCTCTCTAGCTCGGTCATGCCTGCCATTGCCATGGTTCCAATGTACTGGAGGCTAGATGCCAGTGTGAGTTCCACAACGGGAGTGTTGTAGAAAGCATACTTGCCAATGTAGCTCAGGTTCTCAAGGTTCTCGGTCACATTATTGGTGATAGCTGTTCCAGCAAAAGCGAAGTCGGGGATTGTGTCGCAAACTGTGCCGGGGATGAATGAAGTTAGCTGATCGGCATAGTAGAAAGCACCTTTACCCAAAATTGAGGCTGAGGCACTCGTCTGCTTAGACTGTGCGAAGGCCCAATCGTCAACACCGTCGAGTGCGGCAGCCTGCTCAAAGTTGAAGTTGCTGACCTTTGAGCCCAAGAATGCTTCTTTGCCAATGTGAGTAATGTTGTTGGCACCGGTAAAATTGAATTGTGAAATATTGATTGTGCCCTTAAATGCTCGGTCACCAATAGCTTTGACATTGGGACCTAGAGTCACGCTGGTAAGATTGGTACATCCCTCAAAGGCACACTTGGCTATTGCCATTGGGCTTGTGGGATTAATAGTGGCCGAGGTGAGGGTTGTTATTTTGGAGAATGCACCCTCGCCCATTGCTTTCACAGTGACTGGCAGGTTAAGTTGGCTTAACTTAGTAGCCGAGAACGCGTAAGCAGCAATCGAATCGATGGCTGCGGGGAAATTAAACGATGTGATATTGCTGCATCCAGCAAATGCCGCCATACCAATACCCTTAGTGCTTGCTGGGAGAGTTATTTGAGAGATTTTCTTGCCAAAGAATGCCATTGCAGGGATACAGTTGGCAGGATGGTTTATCTCGTTGTTGAACAGCGGCTTGTTGTGGTCACTGTAGGCAACGATGGTTACTCCCGACAGGTTGACTGTGGTGAGAGCATCGAGGCTGTCGGTGATAAACTTGAAGTCACGAGCATCCATCTCGCCTGTGATGGTGAGCGATGTGATGCTAGTGTCGTCGATTAGCGAAGCGAGGTTGCCAGGAGTGCATTCCACTTCAAGAGCCCATCCCATTAATGTGCTGGCCATTAACGCCATAGCAAGTAAATATCTTTTCATATCGTGTGTTGTTATTTGTCGTTTATAGTGTTCGTTCACAAAAGGGCATAGTTAGCCTTATAAAATTAAACGCAAATATACGGGTTTTTATTATATTAAGGTGTATTTTTTAGAAATAAAGCATTTATTTGGGGTGGTTTTTTTGTATATTTGCAATAGAGTAAACTTTGAGTTATGGAAATAATGGTATTGCACGACATCCATGACAGGCCTTTTCGAAAGAGTGTAGAAGATGGCATGTTTTTTGCTAAAAGAAGAATGATTTAAATGCTTAACTATGAAGAAATCGAAGATAACAAAAAGCAATGCGATGGATAAGATCATCAAGATGATATCGCGTGACGAGCAGATGGATCGCAATGGTGGTGGGCAGTGGGTCGCTACGCACCGCGTGCACAAATCGAAGAAACAGTACTCGCGCAAACGCTTCAAGCGCGACACCAAGCGAGCCTTGGAGAATTCATAATGCATAATTTAGGCTGCTCCGAGGGGGAGGTATAAAAAAATTAATCATCGGCCACACTGTTGTGGTCGATGATTTCGTTTTAGAGTCTCGTGAGGCGCATGGCCTCAATGAGTTGATGTCTTAGTTTTCTTCGCTTTGCTGTGGAGCTGCCACTACGTTAACGTAGGTGTGGCCAGCGCGATGCTGGAACTCCACTGTTCCGTCAACGAGAGCATACAAGGTGTGATCCTTGCCCATGCCAACGTTGGCGCCTGGACGGTGAACGGTACCGCGCTGACGGCGGATGATGTTACCGGCCTTTGCGAATTGCCCACCAAAAAGTTTCACTCCGAGTCGCTTGCTGTGCGAC
>CADAAI010000019.1 GCA_902785925.1 uncultured Bacteroidales bacterium | reverse complement strand
AGCTCGCTTTGCAACGTTTTGAAACAGCTCGCTCGGCAAGATAAAGTAGCCTTTCTCTTGCACCGTCTGGTCTTTGGCACGTAAAGCCTCCGCATCGCTCAACGAAGCATAATCGAAGTCGGTTGTTCCAGTATCAGCTACAAGTTTATTTAGGTAACGAGTCAAATCCTCCGAGATAAAGCGGTAGAATAGCATTCCCAAGACATAAGTCTTAAAATCCCAGCCATCAACACTGCCACGCAGGTCATTGGCTATATTCCAAATCACTCGATGCAGCTCGGCACGTTCTTGTTCTTTTGACATGTAATAGTTTTTTGTGGTTTTGCTTTTTAATCTGCAAATATAGCAAAATAAATGGCAATATGGGTGATATTTGTTGTTATATAGCAAAAAATTATCCGTCTTCCCTTCATTATTTTAGCTTAATATTTTAAAATCTTATATATTAATATTGTTTCTTTATATAATAACGTATTACCTTTGCTTCAACCTCAATGCCATTTTGCATTCTTGATGTCTGCATCTAACGCAATTGCGCATTGTGCATTATGCATTAGTGAAGCTCTGCCCTCTCACTTGCAAATGCAGAACAGCATTTGCAAAAATCGCTCTTTGACATGTTGCCACCCACACATCACTTAACAAGCAAAGGTGTAGTTAGTGTATTGCAGCGCATGCGCGCTGTTCATTACAATTTGATGCGATGTTTTCTCTTATTCCTGAAAAAAGTTGACTGATTCCATCGATTCCAGTGATTCCACTGAGTCAAGTGAGTCAGGTGAGTCACCCGATTCCACCGTTTTTGATAATTTATGGTCAATTAATGGTAATTTGTGTTTCTCCAACTTACAATCCGTAACCGCGCATTTTTTGAGCAAACTGTCCCGCACTTCCGTTTTGGACCAGAAAAACGCCCCGAATTCGTCCATTTTTCTCGCAAGAAAAATTTTTTTTCAAAAGTGTCCCACTTTTTTCGTTTTTCCAAAATTTCCACTTACAATCTGTAACCCTCAAGGCTGAACACGGTGAACACGGTGAACACACCGATTACGTGATTACACTGATTCCATTGATTCCATGTTTCCATGCGCAGCCCTCTCTCTCCTCTCCCCACTTTCCTCTCCCCTTAAAATGCATTGTTTCTTTGTTGTTCTTGTTGTTTTTGGAAAAAAAGAGCGGTAATAAGTGCAAAGTGGAAAGTATTTATTATCTTTGCGACGTTAAAGACCAAAAAAGCACGATAAATTGCTTAAGACACTGATAAAGCAGATAGGCAGTTTTAAGACTGCGTCGATACTGACACCCATCTTCATCGGCCTAGAGGTTGTGATGGGTGTGCTAATTCCCTATGTCACTTCGTGGATAATAGACGAGGGCATCGCCAAGAACCACCTGGGCAATGTTTACAAGTATGGCGGCATCATGCTGGTGCTCGCCACGCTGAGTATGCTGTTTGGCATCCTGGCAGGCCGTTTCTCGGCTAAGGCGTCGTCGGGCTTTGCGCGCAACCTCCGCGACGCGATGTTCCGCAACATCCAGACGTTCTCGTTCTCCAATATCGACAAATTCAGTTCGTCGGGCCTAGTGACGCGGATGACTACGGACGTTAACAACCTTCAGAACGCGTTCCAGATGCTGCTCAGGGTATCGGTTCGCGCGCCGTTGAACCTGGTGTTCAGCATCCTCATGTGCGTGTTTATCAACACGCAGATGAGCATCATCTTCGTGATAGCGCTGGTGATACTGGGCACGGTGCTTTACCTGATCATCAGCCGCACGGTGAAGCTGTTCCAGCAAGTGTTCAAGAAATATGACGACCTGAACAATGTGGTTCAGGAGAACGTGTCGGCAATTAGGGTGGTGAAGGCCTTCGTGCGCGAGGACTACGAGAACAAGAAGTTCAGCAAGGCTGCGAGGGCTCTGTATAGCCTCTTTGTGAAGACCGAGAGCCTGATGGCGCTGAACCACCCCGTGATGATGATAGTGGTGTACGGCTGCATCATCTCGCTGTCGTGGTTCGGAGCCAAGCACATCGTGGGCGGCGACCTGACGACAGGCCAGCTGACGTCGCTCTTCACCTACGTGATGACGATCCTGAGCGCCCTGATGATGCTGTCGATGATATTCGTGCAGCTCACGATGAGCGCTGCAAGCGGCAAGCGCGTTGCCGAGGTCATCAATGAGAAGGCCGACATCGTGAACCCCGAGAATCCGGTGATGACCGTCGCCGACGGCAGCATCGACTTCGAGAACGTGAGGTTCACCTACAATAAGACTGGTGCTCCACCCACAATCTCGACCCTGCTGGCGGGACAGACGGCGGCTGGCGTTGACGATTGCGACTATGCGATAAAAGACATCAACCTGCACATCGACAGCGGCGAGACGATAGGCATCATTGGCGGCACCGGCTGCGGTAAGTCGACCCTGGCGATGCTGATAAGCCGCATGTATGATGTGAGCAGCGGTTCGATCAAGGTGGGCGGCGTGGACGTGCGCGACTACGACCTAGAGACGCTGCGCAACAACGTGTCGATGGTGCTGCAGAAGAATGTGCTCTTCACCGGCACGGTGCTCGAAAACCTGCGCTGGGGCAAGACCGACGCTACGCTCGAGGAGTGCAAGCACGCCTGCAAGCTTGCCTGCGCCGACGAGTTTGTCGAGGAGATGCCCAACGGCTACGAGACTGTGATAGAGCAGGGCGGCGCCAACGTGTCGGGCGGCCAGAAGCAGCGCCTGTGCATTGCCCGCGCATTGCTCAAGAGCCCCAAGGTGCTGGTGCTCGACGACTCGACCAGCGCTTGCGACACCGCCACCGACGCCCGCATCAGCAAGGCGCTACGCGACTATATGCCCGAGGTGACCAAAGTGATAGTGGCTCAGCGCGTGCACAGCGTGTTGCATGCCAACCGCATCATCGTGATGGAGAATGGCTGCATCACTGGCTGCGACTCTCACGAGAACTTGCTCAAGAGCAACGACATCTACCGCGAGATATACACTATCCAGACTCAGGACAGCGGCGACTTTGATAAGCCGAAGTGAGAACAGTGGAGAGGTTAGTTCCTCTCAATGCACAATGCATAATGCTCAATGCACAATGCTCAATGCACAATGCACAATGCACAATGCACAATGCTCAATGCACAATTGGGGCCTTTATAGATTTTCTAGACTCTCTAGACTCTCTAGACTCTTTAGACTCTTTAGACTCTTTAGACTCTTTAGACTCTTTAGACTCACTAGGCACTATACTATAGAACAAAAACTAAAAACCTAAGATAACAATGAGAAGATTGATTTATTGCGTTGCTGTGGTGCTGCTGAGCGCAGTGAGCGCCAACGCACAGAAGGAGTTCTCGCTGGAGGACTTGAACTTTGGTGGCAAGAACTACCAGAACATGGTGCCTAAGAACAAGAGCCTTGCTTGGCAGGGAAACCAGCTGATGCACATGGAGAAGGACTCGTGCTGGACAGTGGATACGAAGACTGGCAAGGAGAAGCTCGCGTTCACCGCCGAGCAGGTGCAAGCGTGGGCAGGAGTTGACAAACCTGTGAACCTGAAGTGGGCGTCGTTCCCCTATGCCGACAAGCCGCTGATGCTGGTGTATGCCGGCGAAGACCGCATGCTCGTTGACGTGAAGAAGCACTGCCCCGAGTGGAGCCAGAGCAACAAGGGCGAGACCAACAGCGACTGGCACAAGGGGAGCCGCAACGTGGCGTTTGTCAAGGATGACAACCTGTGGGTGACGACTGCCAACGGTGAGTCGAAGCAGATCACGAGCGACGGCTCACGCGACATCGTGTACGCCCAAAGTGTGCACCGCAACGAGTTTGGCATCGAGAAGGGCACCTTCTGGAGTAACAATGGCGACAAGCTCGCGTTCTACCGCATGGACCAGAGCATGGTTGCCGACTATCCTCTCGTTACTATTCCTGAGATTTATGACTCGGTGCATGTTGAGGCGACTCCCGCCCCCGAGAAGTACCCGATGGCAGGCCGCACCTCGCACAAGGTGCAGGTGGGCATCCTCGACGTAGCAACAGGCAAGATTGTCTATCTCGAGACTGGCGATCCCACCGACCGCTACTTCACCAACATAGCGTGGAGCCCCGACGATAAGCTAGTGTATATGTTTGAACTCAACCGCGACCAGAATGACTGCCGCCTGGTGAGCTACGACGCCGCCACTGGCGCCAAGGTGGGCGAGATCTACCGCGAGACGAGCGAGAAATATGTGGAGCCTCAGAATCCCATCGTCTTCCTGCCGTGGGACGCAAGCAAATTTGTGATGCAGAGCCAGAAGGACGGCTATAACCACCTATACCTCTACAACGCCGACGGCACGCCCGTGAAGCAGCTGACCAGCGGCGCATGGGTGGTGATGGAGATGCTGGGCTTTGACACCGAGCACATGGCGATAGTGATAGCGAGTAACGAGGTGAGCCCCATCCAACGCAACCTGTTCAGCGTGGACGTTGCCACGGGCAAGCGCACGCGAGTTGACGAGGGCGGCAAGGGCTGGCACAGCGGCATCTTGAGCGGCAACGGTGCTTGGCTGGTGGACTACTACCAGGAGCCTGACGTGCCCCGCAACATCGCTGTGGTGAACACCGGCGACGGCAAGGCAATGCGCTACTACACCGCTCCCGACCCCTGGCAGGGCTATGGCGTGCCCGAATATTCGTGCGGATCGCTCAAGGCCGACGACGGCGTGACCGACCTGTACTATCGCATGGTGAAGCCAGTGAACTTCGACCCTACGAAGAAATATCCAACAGTGGTTTATGTGTACGGCGGTCCTCACGCGCACAACGTTGATGCCCGCTGGCACTACTGCAGCCGCAGCTGGGAGACCTACATGGCGCAGCGCGGATATGTGCTGTTTATCCTCGACAACCGTGGCAGCGAGAACCGCGGCCGCGAGTTTGAGCAGGCGACTTTCCGTCACCTGGGCCAGGTTGAGATGCGCGACCAGATGCAGGGCGTGGAATATCTGAAGTCGTTGCCCTATGTCGACACAACGCGCATTGGCGTGCACGGCTGGAGCTATGGCGGCTTCATGACGATAAGCTTGATCACTAACTATCCCGAGGTGTTTAAAGTGGGCGTTGCCGGCGGTCCAGTGATTGACTGGAAGTGGTATGAGGTGATGTATGGCGAGCGCTATATGGATACCCCACAGAGCAATCCCGAGGGCTATGCCCAGTCGAGCCTTATCCATAAGGCAAAGGACCTGAAGGGAAGACTGCAGATTATAATTGGGCTGAACGACCCAACAGTGGTGCCACAGCACGCTTACTCGTTCCTGAAGGCGTGTATCGCCGCAGGCACTCAGCCTGACTTCTATGTGTATCCCGGCCAGGGACATAACATGGCTGGGCATCAGAGCGTGCATCTGCACGAGCGCATCACGCGATACTTTGATGATTACTTGAAGTGAGTGGGTTGGGCTGACGCGTGGGTTTTGCTCAGACAATTAAGGACAATAATTATGTTTAGTAGCCTCTCGGCTTGGTGTTATTAAGGACAATTGACTTACAGTGGAGAGTGGAGAGATCTCGGAATGCACAATGCATAATGCTCAATGCACAATTGGGCAGACGCCACGGACAATGCAGAAATATACTCCCCTCGTCTCTGAAAAAAGAGGCGAGGGGAGTGGTATATAAAAAAGAAATCCCTGACTCATCGTCGGGGATTGCTTAACTAATTAACTTTCTAATACCATTAACATAAACCTTAAAACAATGAAAAAGAATCGTCTCACGACGACTAAGATTTCATAACCTTAAAAAACTAATACCATGAAAACTGATGCAAAGATATAGTGTTTTGTGTTATAAAACATAATTTTCAAGCAGAAATCGTCGAAAATTAACTTCATTTAACAGATATATGGGCTTTTCACCAGAAAAATGGAGATTTTAGCCAGTTTTTTATTGGTTATTTGCTCGTTAATTTCGTTGCTCGCTGCTGCTTGCTGACAGCTGAAAATTGATTGGTGATTGCCGCGAAGCAAAGAAAACTTTTCTCGTTTTCCTTTTGACATTAAATTTAAAGGTGGTAACTTTGCATTTTGTTTATATATAAATGACGAGGATAACTACCAAAATATCACGCATAGTTGAGGTGCTAATATTGGCAGCCTTGCTCGCTGCGTGTGCGTCGACCAAGCACGTGCCCGATGGACAGCTGCTGCTCGACAAGGTGAACATCAATATCCTCGACAAGGAGAACGAGAGTGGCATCAACAAACAGGAGTTGACCAACTACCTGCGTCAGACCGAGAACCACAAGGTGCTGGGCGGCTTCAAGATGCAGCTTGCCATCTATAACATGAGCGGCAAGGACTCGACCAACTGGTTCAACAAGTGGATTAGGCGAGTGGGCGCTCCGCCCGTGATATATGACTCTACCCTGACCATGGCGAGCGAGAGTCAGCTGCAACGTGCCCTTACCAACAAAGGTTACCTGAAAAACACCGTTACCAGTGAGGTGCAACTCAATTCTAAAAAGAAAAAAGCAAGGGTTGACTATAACATCACGCTGAACCAGCCTTACCGCATCAGGTCGATTAGCTATGACATCAAGAATGACAGTCTGCGCGAGCTGATCTTGGGTGACACGACCGATTTCCCTATAAAGAGCAGTTCGCTGCTCGACCACAATAAGCTTGACGCAGAGCGCGAGCTCATCGTGCAGCGATTGCGCAATAATGGATACTATGCGTTCAACAAGAACTACATCACCTTCATGGCCGACACCGCCGCTGGCTCGCACGATGTGGACCTGACCTTGACGCTGAGCGACAAGACTCAGGACTTGCCGCACTTGCCACACATCGACACACATAGGCAATTCTACGTGCGCGACGTGATTTTTGTGACCAGCTATGATGCGGTGAACATGCAAAACGGTGTGTATGGCGAGCGTGAGAGCTACAACGGCATCACGGTGCTCTATGGCGAGGACCGCTACATCAAAAAGGAGATACTTGATGAGAACTGCTTCATCAGGCCCGGCAGCATCTACGACGCTAGTGATGTTGACCGCACCTATAAAGCCCTGGGCCGATTGGGCATCATCAAATTTATCAATATCGACATGAAAGCTGTTGGCGAGATTGACGGCAACTTGTGGGTCGACGCATATATCCTGCTCAATCGTGACAAGTCGCAGACTATCTCGTTCTCGCTCGAGGGCACCAACAGCGAGGGAGACTTGGGTTTCGGCATAGGCGCTGGTTATCAGCACCGCAACATCTTCAAGGGATCGGAGTTGTTTAACGTCAAGTTCAAAGCGTCGTATGAGAGCCTCTCGGGCGACTTGAGCGGCCTTATTAACGATAACTACAGTGAATATTCGGGCGACGTGGGTATCACATTCCCCAAATTTAAGATGCCGTTCCTTCGCGAGAGCTTTAAGCGTCGCATTCAGGCCTCGACGGAATTCATGACGAGCTTTAACTACCAGGAGCGCCCCGAGTATACCCGCATTATTGCTGGTGGAGGCTGGAAGTACATCTGGAGCGAACGCAACAATCAGATGCGGCACACGTTCAACCTCATCGACCTGAGCTATGTGTACCTTCCTAAAAGCAAGATAAACTTCCTGGATAGTATCACCAATCCGCTGCTGCGCTACTCCTACGAGAACCACCTTATCATGCGCATGGGCTACACATTCTATAAAACCAATCGCCGTGCCACCAATCCACTCACTACCGTGTTCCAGGACAATATTTACACTGTGAGGGCCTCGGCCGAGACTGCGGGCAACCTGCTGTATGGAATCTCGCACCTGATTGGTCAGAAGCGCGAGGAGGACGACAGCTACAAGGTTGTGGGCACACGCTACTCGCAGTATGTGAAGGTTGACGCTGACTTTGCACTGACGCACTATATTAGTTCGCGTAGCTCTATCGCTTTCCATGCAGGACTTGGCGTGGCGGTGCCCTATGGCAACAGCACGGTGCTGCCGTTTGAGAAACGTTTCTACTCGGGTGGCGCCAATAGCGTGCGCGGCTGGGGCGTTCGTACTTTGGGTCCCGGTAGTTTTAACGGCAAGAAGGCGCAGAACAGTTTTATCTACCAGTGCGGTGACATCAGGTTAGACCTTAATCTTGAGTATCGTTGCAAGCTGTTCTGGGTGCTTGAGTTGGGCGCTTTCATAGACTGTGGCAACGTGTGGACCATCAGGGAATATGAGAACCAGCCAGGCGGTGTGTTCAAGTTCAACAAGTTTGTGGAGCAGCTTGCGTTGTCCTACGGACTAGGTTTGCGCATGGACTTCACCTACTTCTTGATGAGATTTGACGTGGGCATGAAGGCTCACAATCCATCGTCGGGACAGGAGCACTGGCCACTAATCAATCCATCGCTTAAGCGCGATGCCGAGATACACTTCTCGGTGGGATATCCGTTCTAAAGTACAGAGTGGAGAGTGGGGAGATTCTTGGGCAAGATTATTGATCCTTCGGCAACAATAAAGATAAACGAACAACGATAATATGAAAAAATTAGCAATATTTGATCTTGACGGCACACTGCTCAATACCATCAAGGATTTGGGCGAGGCGGTGAACTTTGCACTCGACCGCAACGGTTTCCACACTCACAGTGTGGCATCCTATCCCTACTTTGTGGGCAACGGCGTGAGGCGACTCATAGAGCGCTCATTGCCCGAGGACGCACGCAAGAAAGCTGCTGTGGTTGATGCCATGCTTAAAGATTTCAAGCAGTACTACAATGAGCACAACACCGACCGCACAGTGCCCTATGACGGTATTCCAGAGCTATTGCAGCAGCTCAATGAGAGCGGAGTGAAACTAGCTGTGGCAAGCAACAAATATCAGCAGGCTACGCTCAAGATTATCAACCATTTCTTCCCCGACATCCCGTGGATTGCTATTCAGGGTCAGCAGGAGGGTGTTCCTGTGAAACCTGATCCCAGCATCATCTTCATGATTCTTAGTGAGGCGAAAATTGCTAAGCAAGACACCATCTACATTGGTGACTCGGGCATTGACATGGAAACTGCGCGTCGTGCGTGCATCGATTCGGTGGGCGTAACGTGGGGTTTCAGGCCTGTAAAGGAACTCAAGGAGTATCATGCCAATGTAATCATCAATAAGCCACAAGACATCACGGCGATAATTGAGAATGGAATTCCGTTGTAGTAGGTGAGAGGATAACAGTCTTATATTTATCCTTGATTTGAGAAAAAAGTGCAAAAAAACCGCAAAAAATTTGCACAGTTCAGAAAAGCGTTGTAATTTTGCATCGCTTTTCGAAAAAAAGTTTGGGTGCTTAGCTCAGCTGGTTCAGAGCATCTGCCTTACAAGCAGAGGGTCGGCGGTTCGAATCCGTCAGCACCCACCCTAGGACAAAGCGCTGACAGTTAACGACGAAGGTCAACAATAGCTGTCAGCGTTTTTGTTTTATATTCCATCTTAAGGAGAGTGAAAAAACTGTAATCGTTCTATGAGTCTGTCGTTATCAGCCGGCAGACTGATTATAGCCTGAATATGCGCAAAACAATTATCGATTCAATTCTTGCAGGAATCTGCATATCTTTAGGAGGAGTGGCTTTTCTGAAAGTTGGCGGCATCGTTGGTGCCGTACTTTTCTCCTTCGGTCTTATAACCGTGGTTTGTTACAAGATGAAACTTTATACAGGTGTCAGCGGGTTTGTCGAGACTTGTCGCGACTGGATTGAACTGCCTGTAATTATTGTAGGGAATATAGTGGGGTGTGGGCTTGTGGCACTTGCTATCAGATCAGCCATTCCTGACCTTGTCGACACTGCTCACAAAATTGTGGAAAATCGTATCGATAAAGGCTTCTGGAATGTTATGCTTCTTGCGATATTCTGTGGTTTCATAATGACGACTGTAGTGAACTTTGCTCGTCAGAAGATGTGGCTACCACTACTTTTTGGCATACCACTGTTTATCATGTGTGGCTTTGTGCATAGCATTGCCGATGCATTTTACTACACCTTAGCTTTGCTGCCAGGCGAATGGACTGGGCAGACTCTTATCATCTATCTTGCCTCTATTATAGGCAATTTCATAGGTTGCAACCTATATCGCACCCTGCAACTTGCTGCACCGAAGCAAAAGCAGTAAATTTAGCAAATCATCACAACAATGAAACGCTGGAAAACGCTCAAGAGTGAATATCTGATACGTCGTCCTTGGCTCACAGCCCGCCGTGACGCCGTGCAACTACCTAACGGAGAGGTAAACGACGAGTTCTATGTACTCGAGTATCCTGATTGGATTAACGTGATAGCAATCACTGGGGAAGGTCACTTTGTGTTTGTTCGCCAGTACCGCTATGCACTTGATCTTGATTCGATAGAGTTGTGTGCCGGTGTGATAGAGCAAGGCGAGACGCCCGAAGAAGGAGCCCGCCGTGAACTTCTTGAGGAGACAGGATTTGGTGGTGGCGAATGGAAGGAAATAATGACTATTGGCCAGAATCCCAGCACATGCAGCAACTGGACCCATTGTTTTCTTGCTACTGGTGTTGAGAAACTACAAGAACAGCATCTCGACCGTACCGAAGATATCGATGTGATGCTTCTAACTCGTGACGAGGTGCTTGAGATGATGCGTTCGGGGCAGCTCAAGCAGGCGCTCATGCTTGCCCCTTTGTGGCAATACTTCGCCAACACATAAAAGGCGATAGTTAAAAGTCTCGTTTTACCTTGAAGGTGCTAAGGCAAAGAACGGTGAATTAGGCTATCGAGTAATTCGCCGTTTGTTGTGTGGGTACGGAAAAAAAAATGTACCTTTGTAGCGAAAATAAGAAGAAGTAAATGATTTTTTCGTTTGAAATACATTATATAGTTTGGTGCTTGCTGGGGCTGGCACTAGTATTGTCGCTGCTGTGGGTTGTGTGGTATAACCGCCGCAGCATGAAATTGCTGAAGTTCATGAAATGGGAGGAGCGCACTCGTCGCTATCTTCATCCCGATGACTTGCCCACTGTGTCGGTTGTAGTTTTTGCCAACAACGATGAGAAGTGGCTCAACAAGTATCTGCCAGTGATAATGCGGCAGAAGTATCCTGCGGCATTTGAGGTGATTGTGGTTGACGATGCTTCGTTCGACGGCACTAAAGACTTGGTGGGCGACATGATGGTGTATTTCGATCACCTGAAAATTGTTACTGTTCCCGATCAGACTCGCTCGCTTTCGCGCAAGAAACTTGCCGTTATGCTCGGCATTAAGGCGTCGCAGCACGATGTAATACTCACTACCAATGCCAACTGTCAGATACATAGTGAGCGTTGGCTCATGGCAATGATGCGCAATTTTGGACCAGGTATTGACGTGGTGCTTGGTTATTCGCACTTTGGTGATGAGGGTTATAAGGGCATTGGCAAAAACTACCGTGTGCTCGATGAGATGACAACCTCGATGCAGTGGATACTGAGTGCTATCAAAGGTAAGCCCTACCGCGGCACAAGCGACAACCTTGCCTACCGTAAAGAGGTGTTCTATCGCAATAAGGGATTTTCGAAATCTCTCGAGATGAAATGGGGTGATGATGATATCTTCGTGAGCGAGATAGCCACTGGGCAGAATACACGCCTCGAGATGCTTCCAGCTAGCTTCGTTACAAGTCACTACGATGACTTACCACATGCCTTCGGTATCCTGAAATCACGTCGCGACTTCACATCACACCATGTGAAATATAAGTCACAGTTCCGCTGCCAAGCATGGATGTCGCTGCTCTACTGGTTGCGGCTCGCTGCGCTGGTGTGTGCAGTGGTGATGAGCTACACCAACCTCGCTGTGATATTGATTGCAGTGGCAATTTTGTTGGTCACATGGCTACCCATGATGCTTGCCACATTCAGGAACTGCTACCTGTTGCGTTTGCCGCTATTGCTGTTCTCAGTGCCTCTGTTCACCTTGATTCGCCCCGTTGTCAACACTGGCTACAAGATTAAGGGCCTTTTCACGCGCAAGAACAATTATACCTCTATAATGTAACTGCCAAATGATAAAGACACTCACCAGTTGGCGTGGAATCTTTGCCTTGTGCATCGTGTGTTTTCACTTTGCGATGCATGAGTTTGACCAGATGACCTATGCCGGCGTGACATTCTTTTTCATGTTGAGTGGATTCTTGAGTGCTATGCACTATGATAAAGGCTTTAACGTGAAGCGTTTCTACAAGCGTCGATTGTGGCGCATCTTCCCGCTTCACTGGTTAGTGCTAGCTGCAATGATAGTGCTCGATCTCGCTATGATGCACAAGTTCAGTTATGGCTGGGACCTGCCGTTGCATGTTGCGCTCTTGCAGTCGTGGGTGCCCAATCCTGATATATATTTCGGCTATAGTATCCATTCTTGGTTCCTGAGCGCGCTACTGCTGTGCATAGTGCTTACTCCATTGTTGCTACGCTTTACTGTGAAGTGGTCGCTAAACATGATTTGGATTGTTCTGCTTTTGGCTGCTTGTGTTCTCATCGCCCTTGACTTGACTTGCTCGAGCAGCCTTCTAAGTTATACATATGTTTGGCCATTAGCTCGATTCATCGATTACTCGATGGGAATAGCGCTGTTCTTAACTATCGACCGCTTGAAATGGCGTGAGAAAATGCAGAAAATATCAACTATCAACTCCTCGCTCATTGAGGTTGTTGCCCTTACTGTGCTCGCAATTTTCATCGCGATTCATGCTGAAGGGGGTGTGGTGACCGAGAAGCTAGAGAATGCTCCATTGTGGTGGATTCCAGTGGCTCTGCTCATTGTGGTGGCTACTGTACTCAACGGCCATGAGGGTGTAGTTGGAAAGCTGTTGTGCTTGAAACCATTGTTGTGGCTGGGAGGGATAAGTTTTGAGATTTACCTGTTGCAAAAGTTTGTAAACAACGCATTCTGTTACCTGGTGGCGCCATTATTTGGTCACTATGGCATCATGATATATGATTATAGTTTTGCATGCACGTTGCCATTGCTCATCGTCACCGCATGGATAGTTCATCTGCTCATGAAAAGGCTGGTAAAAAAGTGAAACTATCGGTTGTGCTGCATAGTAGAGGCATTTAAAGTAAAAAAGGAAGGGTGTTGATGTTCAAAAAGCGGAAAAATTGCAATAAGAGAGGGAAAATTGCGTTATTAAAGTTAAGATGAATAATCTCAACTATCGAAATATTGCAATAATCGTCCTGCTGATAGCCGCTTTTAGCGCTGTAGCTCAGGATAATGATAAGATATTGAACCGCCAGTATGCCGACATGAAGCGCATTCATTACGGTTTCTCGGTTGGCGTGAACTTTCAGGACCTTAAGATTACCAACAACGGCTACATCAGTGAGGACGGTCAGTCATGGTTTGCCGACATTCCCAACCATTCGCCAGGCTTCTGTGTCAATGTGCTTGCCGACCTGAGGTTGTCGACCCATTTCAACTTGCGCTTCTCGCCCGGTATGTACTTTGGTAATAAGGTGGTAAGATATCGTAATTTCTATGCACCCGAAGATGCTCTCGACCCAACAATCAAGGAACAGCGTCAGAACATAAAGGCTACTTATATAGTGGTGCCACTCGACGTGAAATTCTCGGCTCGCCGCCACCATAACATCAGGCCATATTTTACTGGTGGTGTGATGGGCATATATGATTTGAGTAAGGAGCGCCCTGACCTGTTACGACTCAAGGATTTTGACATGATGCTCACAGTGGGCATGGGTTGCGACTTTTACTTGCCGTTCTTCAAACTGTGTCCCGAGCTGAAATTCTGCTTCGGTTTGAAGAACCTACTAGAGAAGAACCGCCCCGATTTGCAGGACAACCCGCAGATGGAGGTTTTTACCAAGAGCGTTAGTAAACTGAAGAACAGTATGGTAGTGCTGACGTTCTATTTTGAATAAGAAAAGACGATGCAAAGGCATAAGACATATATCACAAAATTTGCTGTAGCAATGGTGCTGATATTGGCATTACTGCCCTTTAAGGCGCATGCTCAGATTGATGCTCAACTCACCCAGTACTGGGCGCTACCGTCGTATTATAACCCGTCTTCTATTGGAAATGTTGATTTTATCCATATTACAGCTGGTAGCAAGCTGCAGTGGATAGGTGTGAAGCATGCCCCCATGAACTTCATGGCGATGGCCGACATGCCATTTAAGTTCCTTGGCAAGAGATGGGGTACAGGACTCTTGTTGCAACAGGAGAACGTGGGTCTTTTCAGTACACAGACCGTAGCGGCACAGCTAGCCTGGAAGAAGAAGATGCTTGGTGGAATGCTGAGCGTTGGAGTGCAAGTGGGACTGCTCAATCAGACCTTCAAGGGCGATAGTGTAAGAATCCCTGACACCGACCAAGCTCATACCAATGCCGACGATGCTATTCCCAAGGGAGTGGTCAACGGTAGAGCACTTGATGTGGCAGCTGGAGTGTCGTTTATTCACAAGTGGTTTTGGGTAGCAGCTTCAACTACTCATGTTACGGCTCCAACCATCACCCTTAAAGCTGGAGAAAACGAGGAAGATTTATATGAGTTTGAGACTGGTCGCTTCTTTTATTTGATGGCTGGTAGCAATATTCCTATAAAAAACACGTTATTTGAAATACAGCCCTCGATTCTTGCCAAGACCGATACTAAATTTTGGCAAGCCGAGGCAACATTGCGTGTGCGGTACAATAAATTCCTTTCAGGAGGTTTTGCCTATCGCTACAAAGATGCTGTCAGTGCTATGTTTGGTGCCGAGTTCAAGAACTTTTTTGTGGGATATGCCTACGATTTCCCCATTTCTTCGATGAACAAAGCAACGCATGGCAGCCACGAGTTGTTTTTGAACTATAACGTGAAACTCAACTTGGGCGAAGTAAACAAAAATAAGCATAAGAGCATTCGCATCATGTAATGGTGCACGAGAAAAAGATAAACAACAACACAAGATAACATATTCTAGAGTATAATGAAAAAGTTATTGATTTTTGTTATAGCGACAATCGCTTTAGCTTCTTGCAGTGGCATTCGCAAGTCGATCAACAGCGGTGGAGGCGAAGTTACCGGAGTGGGTGCAGTGACCTATTCGGAGCCAACGCCCTACGGTATGGTGCTCGTTGATTGTGGTTCGATGAAGGAAGGACCTGCTCAACGCGACTCGTTGTGGGGTATCGACTCAACAGCTCGCGGCGTGAGTGTCGACGCCTTCTGGATGGACGAGAATGAGGTCACCAACAGTAAATATAAGCAGTTTGTTTACTGGGTTCGCGACTCTATCATCCGTGAGCGCCTTGCCGACCCAGCCTACGGTGGCAACGAGGAGTTCAAGATTGAGGAGGATAAGGACGGCAATCCCATCACTCCACACTTGAATTGGAGCCGCAATATCCCCTGGAAGAACCCTAGTGAGGATGAGGAGCGCGCCATCGAGAGTGTATATCGCATCAATGCCATCACCGGCAAGAAAGAGCTTGACCCTCGCCAGATGAACTATCGCTATGAGGTGTATAACCTCACCGAGGCAGCCAAGCGTCGCAACCGTTTCGACCCGACCACTCGTGATTATAACACCGACCACGCAGTTCCTACAACTAATCCTATGATTAGCAAGGATACCGCTTTTGTCGATGACGACGGTCGCATCATCAGGCAAACTATCACACGTCCGTTGCAGAGCGACTTTGACTTTGTGAACACCTATATTGTGAACATTTTCCCCGACACCACTTGCTGGATCAATGACTTTGAGAACAGTTACAACGAGCCATACGTTCGCTTGTATTTCGCTAACGGCAACTACAACAGCCATCCTGTGGTTGGAGTCAGCTGGGAGCAGGCCAATGCCTTCTGCCACTGGCGCACCGAGTTCCTGAAGAAGTCGCTCGGCAAGGATGGCGTTTACATTGAGCCATTCCGTCTGCCTACTGAGGCCGAGTGGGAGTTTGCTGCCCGTGCCGGCAAGAACGAGAATATTTATCCGTGGGACGGTGGCTTACCGCTTACCGAGGATGAGGGTTGCTTCTATGCCAACTTTAAACCCAACGAAGGAAACTATGTGCGGGACGGAAGCATCATAACGTCACCCGTTGGGACCTATGAGCCCAACGATAACGGACTGTTTGACATGGCAGGTAATGTAAGTGAGTGGACCTCTACAAGCTACACCGAGAGCATCGACCAGATGACTAATGACCTGAACCCTGAATACCGTTATAATGTGGCAAAAGAAGACCCCTACAAGATGTCACGCAAGATAGTGCGAGGAGGCTCTTGGAAAGATGTCGCTCACAACATTCGCAGTGATATCAGGATGTGGGAATACCAGAACGAGCAGCGCTCTTACATAGGTTTCCGTTGCGTTCGCTCAAAGGTAGGCTTCACTAAGTCGAAACGCAAGAACAACTGCTGCGACTAAAAAAGCCTTATTATATACTTGACATCAACACAGACATTACAACTTTAATATAGCAACAAAATGGCTAACGATAATAGTAATAGCGTTAACAAAACAAGGACACAGCGCAAGAGGGACAGGCAAATGGTTACCCAGCGCTTCTTCAACTTTGCCTATAGTATAGGTGCAGCTGTCGTAATTTGGGGTGCCCTGTTCAAGATTCTTCACCTCCCCATGGGAAACTTGCTGCTTACTATCGGTATGGGTACCGAGGTCCTTATGTTTATCATCACAGCCTTTGAGCGTCCCGAGAAAGAGTATCATTGGGAAGACGTGTTCCCGATTCTCGATACCGGCAACCCTGAGGACCGTCCAAGAGTGCTTGACGGCACACCTCCTGCCACCGTTACCATCAATGGCGACATTACTGGTGTTGAAGGAGAGGAACAGACCGACGGAGTTCCTCCAATTCCAGGTCAGGAAGGACAGTCACAAGTTACCATCCAGACTCTTCCCTCATCCATTGGCGGCGCTACAGTAGTGGCAAGCCCCGAGGTGGCTGCAACTATTGCTGCCATGAGTCAGCAGGAAGTTAAGGAGGTCATGGGTCTGCCTAAGGGTCTTGAACTCAGTGAGGAGGAGACTCAGTCGCTTAGCGAGAGCATCGCTAAGATGAACACTGCTAGCGACCAGCTGTCGAAGATGGCCGAACTCACCGATGCTACTCAGCAGTACTTGGCACAAATGTCGGCAATCAGCGAGCAAATGCAGCGCTTGAGCGAGACAACTACCGCATTGAATAACGTTCAGCAGACTCTGTTGTCGAGCTACGAGGCTATCACGAGCAACAGTGAGAATATCACCAACAACACTACAGGCTATATCGAGCAGATGGAGGCTTTGAACCGTAATGTGGGTGGCCTGAACACTATCTATGAAATTCAGCTCAAGAGCATTTCGTCGCAGCTTGAGAGCATCGACCGCGTGAACCGAGGCTTGAAGGACATTCGTGACATGTATGAGAAGTCGGCTGCCGAGAGTGCTCACTACTGTGACGAGACCGAGAAGATGGCTCGCTACATGAAGCAGCTCAACAGCGTGTATGAGAAGATGATTAAAGCCATGACGGTGAACATGTATAACCCCATGGCTGGCAACATGATGCCTCCTATGGGCGATAACGCCGCACAGACGAGCGACAGTTACGACGACTTCACTACCGAGAACAGTTTTAACGACTAAACAATAAACACACTATAGATAATTAAGTAATGGCAGCTGGAAGAAATCAGTCACTGGCGAAGATGTCGCCACGTCAGAAGATGATAAACCTTATGTATATCGTCTTGACGGCCATGCTTGCGCTTAATGTGTCGAACGATGTGCTCAACGGCTTCAGCCAGGTGGAAGAGGGCTTGACCCGTTCTAACCGTACCATCACGTCGCGTAACATGCTCATGATGTCGAAGCTCCAGGATTTCTACAATGAGAATCCTGAAAAGGGCGAGGAAATCCTCAATTCGGGCAACGACGTGAGAAATGCCGCCGATGAGCTCTATTACTATATCGACAGCCTGAAGCTGATGATAGTTCACGAGGCCGATGGTCCACAGGGACGTCTTGATAAGATTCAGAACCGTGACAATGTGGACGCACCTAATACTGTGATGCTCTCGCCCGAAACCCGTCGTGGCAAGGACTTGAGATTGCGTATCACCAGCTATAAGGACTTCCTGTTGAGATATATTAACGATGCCGACAAGCGTCAGAACATTGAGGCTTCGCTCTCGACCGAGCCTTTCACAGCGAAGAGTGAGGATTTGAAGAGCAACGCCACTTGGGAAGAGTCAATATTTGAGAGCATGCCAACCATAGCTGCCATCACGCTGCTCACGAAGCTTCAGAACGATGTGCGCTATGCTGAGGGTGAGGCGCTGCGTCACCTGCTCACACTCACCAACATCAGTCCCGATGAACTTGAGGATCTCGAGACCGCCGATGTAAGTCAGATTAAGGTGAACTGGATAAATGCATTTGTGATTCCACAGTCGCGCGTAGTTATGCGTGGTTCGAGATACAAGGCACAAATTGTACTTGCCGCTATAGACTCGACCCAACGTCCAACTGTCTATGTCAACGGCGCTCGTTTGAATAGCCGTGATGGCACCTATGAGGTGGGAACAAGTCAGTCGGGAGTTGTTAACTATTCAGGTCACATCGAGGTTGTGGGTCGTGACGGCCAGGTGTTCAAGCGTGACTTCAAGTCGAGCTACACCGTTATAGACCCAGTGGCTACTGTGAGTGCAACGATGATGAACGTGTTCTATGCTGGTATCGACAATCCCGTGTCGATTTCAGTGCCTGGCATTGGCGATGGCACAGTGAGCGCTTCGATGACCAACGGAACCTTGACTAAGAGTGGGGACCACTGGGTGGCACGCCCAGCTCAGGTGGGAACTGACTGCGTAGTGACCGTATCGGTAGAGATTGACGGTGTACGCACCAATGTTGGTAGCTCGACCTTCAAGGCCCGCAAGTTGCCCGATCCAACGCCTTATATACCACTAGGTCAGGATATCCGCTACAAGGGTGGCAAGCCTATTGCTAAAAGTACTCTGATGAATGTGGGCGCATTGCATGCCGCCATCGATGATGGTTTGCTCGATATTGAGTTCCAGGTAATAAGCTTTGAGACAATCAGCCTAGGCTCTATGGGCGAGGCAATACCTGAGATTTCGAATGGTAGCGCTTTCTCGGAGCGCCAGAAGAACAGCTTCAAGCGCATGCAGCGCGGTAAACGCTTCTTCATCTCACGCGTTAAAGCTAAGGGTCCTGATGGTGTTGTTCGCGACATCTCACCAATGGAAGTTATCGTGAATTAGGAAATATCAGTTTTTGTCACATCACATAAACTCATTATAATGAAATATTTGAAATTTATAGTATTGACGTTGATAGTTGCTCTGGCATCGGCTGGTGCAAGTGCTCAAGTGGTCAAGAAAGACGGAAATGACCGTAAAGACAAGAAGGGCGACAGCTCAATTAAGGTGTCGGGACGTCAGCAGGCATTCTTTGAGCAAAATGAGCCTAGCGAGGCCGACCTTCAATGGTCAAAGACCGTGTATCGTGTTCTAGACCTGACCAAGGGCAAGAATCCCGCTCTGTATTATCCCGATGAACCCAACGAGGACGGTCAGAGCATGTTCTTCATCATAATGCGTCTGCTCGCCAACAATAAGATTTCGGCCTACGAGTATCTTGACGGTCGCGAGATGTTTACCGATGAGTATAAAATTAAAGTGAATGAGATGCTCGACCGCTTCCATGTGCTCTACAGCGAGGCTAAGGGAAGCAGCGAGAAGAATCCGCTCTACGTCATCGACGACAGCGACATCCCTGGCAACGAGATTCTGAGCTATTACATCATCGAGAAGTGGTCGTTCGACACCCGTTCCAACAAGATGCGCTCACGCGTTGATGCTCTGTGCCCTGTTTTGCACCGCATGGACGAGTATGGCGGCGTTCTTAAGTTCCCAATGTTCTGGGTAAAACTCAATGAGATTAGACCATATATTGCGCAGCAGTATGTCTTTACCGATGATGACAACAACTTGATGCGCTACAACCTTGACGACTTCTTCAAGCTGAAGATGTACACTGGTGACATTTACAAAGTAAAGAACTTGCAGAACAAGTCGCTCATGCAACTCTATCCCGACTCGGTGTCGCTGGCACATGCTCGCGACTCAATCGAGGAGCGTCTGCATCATTTTGACAAAAATCTGTGGGCACCAACTCGTCAAGAACTTCAGGCTCAAGCTGAGGCAAAGCGCCGTCTTGAAGCTGAACAGAGGGGTGAGACCCTTGACGAGGACGGTGTAGCTACCGAGGCCAAAGAAGAGAAGAGCGTAAAGAAATCTTCAACCAAGCGTGGCAGCAACAAAGAAGAGACCAAGAAGAAGACGACTAAGAAGAAATCCTCGAAGCCTAAAGAGATAAAGAGCAGTCAGAGCGTTGGCCGTTCGGTAAGGAACCGCAAGCGGTAAGTGCAACAAAGACTGTAATGGATATTAAAGCATGCGATGAGAGTCATCTGTCGCATGCTTTAATTATTAAGGGATTGTAGTTCTGTTTAGAACAAAGGATTGAAATGTGTTAATTTAGTCGTCGTATTCTAGTTCGTAGAGTTCGGCAGCATCATATTCTTCATCATCGATGTGGTCGAAAGCATCTTCTCCAAATACGTTGTAATATTCATCTTCTAATTCATCGGTGGTTTTCTTCTCGGCATAGTCATAGATCGTGGTCTTGTGGCTACTTGAACTAGAACTATAAGATGAACTATAAGACGAACTAGCATGAGAACTGTTATCGCATTGTGGCACGGTATCGATATATTGTGTCGTAGTGTCTGTAGTTGTAGTGTCAACTACCATGTCGGATTCAATGGCTTTGTGCTCCCACAGTTGTCCATTATTGCTCTTGCATGCCGTGATGGTGAGCAAGAGAAGTAGGCTGAGTGAAGTGTTTTTCATAGATTCTAAGACTAAGTTTAGAAGATGAAGACGATAAGCATAAGAATGGTAAAGATTAACATGTTGCGAGCGGTCTCACCAAGCAAAGGGTTTAGGGCAGCGCCACTGTGGTGGTTTAGCTTAAACCATGTGAAGGTGTGTAACACTAGGTAGAGTAGTGGCACTAAATAGGCCCACCACGAGAGAGAACCATTTAGGTAAATCATTAGCCATAGAGGTGAGAGCATAGCAATTGCCATAAAGCCATTGAAGAGATAAGCTGCGGCTGAAAGTCGACGCCCAAAGATTACCACTGCAGTGCGCTTGCCAGCATCGATGTCATCTTCCATGTCGCGGTAGTTGTTCACCAGTAAAACATTGACGCCCATAAAGCCAATTGTGATACCCCCTAACATAGCCAGTGCATCCATTCGCCCAGCAATCACGTAGTAGCTGAAAATAACAGGAACTATGCCATAAAAGATAAACACAGTGAGTTCGCCCAATCCATGATAAGAGAGAGGGTAGGGACCTGCACTATAGGCGAGAGCAAAGATGGCTATCGCTAATCCCACTGGAATCATTTGCCATCCACCGTAAGGAATGAGTCCGCATCCCACTAAGCATGCGATAGCAAGAGTTATATAAGTGGCGTTGCGCAGAGTCTTTGGCGCTATATCGCCTTCGGTGACACCTCGTCGTGGCCCCACACGTCCTTTTTTGTCGGCCCCACGGCGATAGTCGTAGTACTCGTTAGCGAAATTTGACACCACTTGCGCTAAGAGTGCAAAAATGATACACAGTATTGCTGGAATCCACTTGAAATGGTTTTGCCACACTGCTATGCCAATTGCCATAAGCACACCGCTGAGCGATACTGGCAGAGTGCGCAATCGCATCGCTTCAACCCATATTTTCACTTTCTTGCTCATGCTATGCTTAACTATCGTGTGAGGACCCAAGCTCTGGGCACTAAGACATTAAGTTTCATGTAGTTCTCGGGGTTCTTGGCAAATTCGGCTGCTGCGCTCAAGTCATCATGGGTATAGGCTATCACGCAATAGATTTTTTTGGATGAGATGTAGACCACAAATGCGTTTTTTCCTTCTTCCTTGCGCAGACGGTCGCGGTAGCTTTGAGCATTGAACTTCTGTTTGAATTCAGCAACTACCACGTTGTATTTCTTGCTGATGTCGCTCTTGTCGTCAATGACGTTGAAATGATGATTCAACATGCGAATGCTGTCGCCATCAACCACACGGTTAGCCTTCATGCGCCTCTCTAGATCTTGCTGATAAAGTACGCCCTTTTCGCCAGAGCGGCTTGCAGCAACAGCTTTGTCGTAACTTTCTTTATAGTTGGCCTCGGTAGAGTGACATGCCCACAATGTAGCAGCCACAGCTAGTACCAAGAGAATATTAATATACTTTGTCATAATAGTTTGATTTTTGAAGTAGGTTTATTCAACAATTCTTCCTTGAGGGTTGTTTCGGTCATCGGCTAGCTCGATTACTTGGCAGCCTGTGATATTTCCATTATCGAGTGTCAGTCGGATGAGTGTTCGCACCTTTTGCCATCCTTGTCGTCCTGCAGCGCCAGGGTTTATTGTGAGTACACCGAGGCTTCGGTCAGGAATCACCTTGAGGATGTGACTGTGACCGCACACGAAGATTTTGGGTTGAACAAGTTCAAGACGTGACTTGATACCTGGCGCATAGCGGCCTGGGTATCCGCCAATGTGGGTGAGCATGACCTTCACGCCCTCGGTCGTGAATACTTCAGTCTCGTTGAAGCGACGTCGCAGTTCTTGACCATCGGCATTTCCCCACACAGCCCTCACCTGAGGCCCAATAGCCTCTATCATATTGATGAGTGCCTCGTTGCCAATGTCGCCAGCATGCCAAATCTCGTCGCAGTCGATGAAATGCTCGGCAAAACGGTCATCCCAATAGCAATGTGTGTCACTTATGATTCCAATGGTTTTCATAAGATGAAAGACTTATGATAACAGAAATAATTGTCTAATTGTTAAAATCCATGATGCGTGCAAGGTATTTGCCTATGATGTCAAACTCGAGGTTCACGACAGTGCCTTCCGCAATGTTATGGAAGTTGGTTAGCTCGTGGGTGTAAGGGATGATGGCAACCTCAAAGCTGTTTCGCTCGCTGTTGCACACTGTGAGGCTGGTGCCGTTCACCGTTATGCTTCCTTTCTCAACTGTTACATATCCCTTGCGTGCCATGGCAGGGTCAACGTCGTAGTGGAACGTGTAGTACCAGCTACCATCGGCCTCGCGCACGCTAGTGCAAGTTGCGGTTTGGTCGACATGTCCCTGCACGATGTGCCCGTCGAGTAGTCCGTTCATGAGCATACTGCGCTCCACGTTCACCTCATCGCCCACTTTGAGCAGACCCAGGTTGCTGCGGTCGAGCGTTTCCTGGATGGCAGTGACGGTGTAGGTGCCGTCGCCTGGCAATTTCACCACCGTGAGGCACACACCATTGTGCGACACGCTCTGGTCTATTTTTAACTCATCCACAAAGCTACACTTCAACGTGATGTGGAGGTTGCCTTCTTCTTTATTGAGTGCCACCACTCTGGCGGCTTCTTCTACTATTCCTGAGAACATTTTTTCTGTGTTATAAATTTCAATTATTGTTAATGCCTCCTTGTGGCATTTGGATCATTAGACTTCCTAGTAGAACCATTTCCTGTTCCTGTTCCAGAGCCTGGTCTGCCATTTGAGCCGCTTCCGGGTCTAGTACTTCCGCCAAGTCCACCACCCTCAAATTTTGGTTGGTCTTTGGCTTTTCCATTCTCGCCATACTTGCCCTCGGGATCAAGTTCCCTACCCTCGGCAGCGGCTTTTTCTCTCTCTTTTTGAGCTTCCATTTTAGCCATTTCGGCAGCTTCGGCCTTCATCTTAGAAATCTCTTCAGGAGTTTTGCCTTCTAGGTCTTTGTCTTTGAGCGTTATGTCAGACCCATCCGATTTTGTCGAATCAGATTCTTCCATACCAGGCTGCAACAACGCGCTGTCGAATGTGCGGAAGTAATTGGTGGTGAGCACTTGGAACTCGGTACGTCGGTTAATCTGGTCGGCGGCAGCAAGATCTTCCTTAGAGAGAGCCATGACAAACGGCTCGTTGAGCGTGTCGCCCTCGTTGAATTGTGGATAGAGGCGCGCAATGCGCTTGGTCACCACTTTAGGCACTGTTTTTCCATATCCGCGGTATTGCAGACGTGCGCTGTCTACACCGTTCTCGATGAGGTAGTCGACAACGCTCTTGGCTCTACGCTCACTTAGTTTGTTGTTATAGTCGTCGCTACCCACTCGGTCGGTGTGCGAGCCCATCTCGATGGTGATGTAGGGATTGTCATTGAGCACTTGAACCATCGAGTCGAGTGCCGCTTTCGACTCAGGTCGTAGAGTAGCCTTGTTGTAGTCGTAGAAGATGTTCTCGATAACCTGAGGCTTGGTCATCGCGGCAAGAATGAAGTCGACACCATATTCGGCATCCTCTTCCTCCATATCGCTTGTGAACTGCTGCTTACCGTTGAGGTAGCCGTTGGCACCCGCAAGCATCACATAGCTAACACCTCGTTGCAGGTCAAAGCGGAACGAACCATCGGGCTTGGCAACTGCCTTCTGGTTACTACCGTCGTTGCCCACGATGCGAATCAGTGCGTTTGGCACTGGTTCCTCGTCCTTATCGAGTACATATCCTGAAATCCATACCTTGAGGTCGGGCTTCTCAAAGCTGAAAATGTGGTCATAGCCACGCGCATCCTTGCGGTTGCTCGAGAAGAATCCTTTCTCGCCCTCGCTCTCAAAGGTGATTCCAAAGTCGTCGCCGCTGGAGTTCATGGGCGACCCCATATTTTCTACAAACCAGCGTCCCGAAGGCTGCAGACGTGCGCGGAACAGGTCGAGGCCTCCAAAGCCGGCATGGCCGTTACTTGAGAAATAAAGAGTGCTGTCGTCGCGCACATAGGGGAATCGCTCGTCGCCAGGGGTGTTGATTTGTTCGCCCAGGTTCTCGAGAGTGCCGTGTCCGTCACTAATCATCACTCTCCACAGGTCCTTGCCACCTTGGCCACCTGGCATGTCGCTTGAGAAGTATAGCCACTTGCCGTCTTTACTCACAGCAGGGTCATCGTAGGCCGATAGTGTGTCGGCAGTGATTTCAAACTTTGAGGCACCACTCCACTTGGCCTCGCTACGGCTAGCCTTATAAATTTCGACACTCGTTCCCGAGTCGGTCTTTCTCAAAGCTTTGGCGAAGTACATTGTCTGACCATCGGGAGTGAATGCTGTAATACCCTCGTCAAACTCGGTGTTCAGGTCGCCCTCCACGAGCTCAGGGTTGCTCCACTTGCCCTTGTCGTCTTTCTTGGAGAAGAATACGTCGCAATTCTTGGCGCCGGTTATCTCGCTCTTGACAGTGCCAGTTGCTTTGTCGCGCGACGAAGTGAAATATAACACATCGTTCTTGCTATCGAGGAACATGGGGCAAAAGTCGGCGCGCCTTGAGTTGAAAATGCGTGCATTCTTCACGGTGTAGCGAGTGTTCTGCTCGCGCCACTTGGGTGCCTGCTGACAGCCACGCATTCCTTCCTTGGCTTGCCAGTTGCTAGGTGCAGTGTCAAGATAGTGGCGGTAGTTCTTCTCGGCTAGAGAGTACTGGCCTTCCATTTGCTGAGCCTGTGCAAGGTAGAATGGGATGAGGCTGTCTTCCCACTCATAGCGTGTCGCATTCTGGTAGGCAGCAGCAGCTCGTGCACTCTGGTTCAAGTGACGATAGCACTCGCCAAGCATGAAAGCCACCTCGCCACGCTGGTATCGGTCTTCCTTGCGGCGCAGTTTATTGTAGATTTTGCGGTAGGTCTCGGCGGCGGCGTAATACTCACCACGCTCATATTTCTCGTCGGCATCTTTCATCTTGGCAGTCTTGCACGAGGTAAACTGTACTGTAGTCGCCAGCATAATAGCCGATAATATTATGTAAAATATCTTCTTCATAGTTATAATAAAACTATAATTAAAACGAAATAGAACCTTGCTTTATTGCGCGCGAACAATTTAGAGTATTAATTTATCGTTATTAATTAAACCGAATAAGGGTTTTAGTGTCAAAACTCGAAAGAATCTAAATACTTTTATCAATATGGCAAATTTAAAAAGAATGCTTTTATTGCTGGCAATTATTTTGCCGGCTATTTGTTTTGCACAACCCGAGGTGTGCAAAGTGTCTTTTACAGGCAAGCAGCCAACAATCAAGGACTTTGCTCGAGCCTATTGCTCGCAGTTTGAAGCTGACAGTTTTGAACGCAATGCGCTTGCAGCATTTAGTAAAGGAACTTACCAAGCAAGGGTAATGGGTGGTTGTAACAATTGTGTTGTAGACTCCAAAAACGGTTATGTGAGATTTACCGTGTTCAAATTTGGCAAAGATGCAACCATTGAGAACCAAGAGACACTCGAGATGTGCTACTGGAACTGCGACAATAAGAATGAGAAACTAGTGGCTATCAACCACATCGACTCCTCGATGGGTTTTGACGATAGCATACTCACCTTCTACCGATATAACGCAAAGACCAAGAAGATGAAACTCATTGAAGCTCCATTTGACCGCGAGCCCAAAGCTATCGACCTAGTTGACCAAGACAAAGCCGACAAGGCTACCATCGACCTGGTGCTTAACTCACGCAATGAGGATGCTAACAAGTTTCAACCTAGTTTTAGATTGCCACGGGAGGGCAAGGACATAACCTACCGCATGGCCGACCCAACTGCCATCCCTGAGGCCTTCCAGCGTGAAGGCAAACTTGTGTGGGACGGTAACGGTTTCTATCTAGAAAACTGATATAAAAGGCAATTGTTTAGAGTTTAGATAAACACAAAAAAGCGTCCAAAACGGACGCTTTTTTGTGTGTTAGGAACAATATTATGAATTGTGCTTTATCTATTGCCCATTTCCTAGCAGGATGTTGTATACTGCAGTGATGTCGGCGCTGGTAATTTGTCCATCTCCATTTACGTCGCTGGTGTCGATGTAGGTCGTGTCACCGTTGAGCAGGTAATTATAAAGTGCTGTGATATCGACACTTGTAACCTGACCGTCACAGTTTACATCGCCGTAAACAACAGCATTAGGATCAAAGCCTAGCTTTTGGTCCATCCAAGTCAAGCGATCGTGGATCCACTCCTTAAGGTGATTGACCTCATCGTTGAAGTTCTGAGCTATGTACTGATTGGGCCATACATATTGTCCCCACCTTGGCCATGCTTGGCTGTTGCGGGTCATCGCTCCTTGCGCGGTGAGCTGGTTAGCCATTGAGTCGATAGTGGCATAGATGCGGTCTTCGCGCATGTTGGCTCGGCGGCACTGTGCCCAGCGATTCTTGAGCAGGTTTTGGTAATATGGGTCTTTGTTGAGCTTGTACCACCAGAATGGTACAAGTTGGGTGTCGCCATGTGAGTTCAGGTTATCGTTGTTCTGATATACCCATGTGTTGGTGTACCAACCATTGTAGTAGTCGCTGTTGCCAAAGGCAATGTTGAAATCCCAAAGCACCATTTTGAAGCGTGAGTCAATGCTGTCGCGCCACTTGAAAATTTTTGAGCTCAGGCGATAACCGTCAACGTTGTGTGAAATCTCTTGAGCAATTTGGAAATCAACAAACGACATCACGTCCATATACTTGCGATAACCATTCTCGGGATCGGTATAGTTTGACGAAGCTAGTGCGTCCTCCATCAAGTCAATTTGATGGGTGATATAGTTGTACTGGGTTTCGGTCAAGTCCTCATATTCTGGCTCCTTGAACTGATAGTTGATATCACGGTTGTAAATCCAGGAGCCCAAAGAATTAACAGGGTGATACTTCGAGGTGTAGGTGGGCTCATCGGTGCGGTCCACTTCAAGCAGGTAGCCGCCAGTGAGTTCGTCACCCTCTTCGCCTGGGTCGTCTAGATTCAAGCGCTGCTTGCCTTTGGTGGGAAGCTCGCTCATGATGTAAATACCGTAGTAAATGCCATCAAGGAAGAGTTCGCAATATTTACCATGTGGTGTGTAGAACATCCAAGGACGTTCTAGTTCAAAAATGAGCAGGTCGCGCATCATGCTCTTGTCGCTATAAGGAGCGAGCAGTGCCCAGTTGTTGTCCTTGCCCATGCCCAGAATTTTTACTTTTTGTTTGGTGCCGCCTTCCTCGAGCGGAGCGTTGAGTGGGCGGAACGAGTAGGGCTTCTTGTCGCTCATCGTGAACGATGAGTTGCCACGATATTTCAGCGCCACATAGCCCTCATAGTCAATAGTTTGTCCAGGATGTGCCACTGTGTCGGCGTAGTTTAGGTTTCCGTCGCCATTATGGATAATCTTCATGCGAGCGGTGATGCGCTCTTCACGGTCGATAGTAGCTCCATCCACTTCCATCCACACGATGGGAAGGTTGGTCTGTGTGAGTTGAACGTTCTCATTGTCGGGTGGATAGTTGGGGTTCCACCACCACTGTGCATCAACCGATGTAACAGCCATTACTGTCAGTAATAAGAAAAGTAGTCGTTTCATGATTTGATATTTATTATATTTGTTGTTTCTCAATCCAGTCACCGTTCTCTTTTATAAGGGTGATGAGGCGAGGTATTGCCTCATCTTCTGGTATGTTCTTCTCGATGCATTCCTTGCCCTTGTAGAGGCTGATTTTTCCTACTGCGGCGCCCACATATCCATAGTCGGCATCGGCCATTTCACCGGGTCCGTTTACTACGCATCCCATTACACCAATCTTGAGGTGGGTAAGGTGCTCGGTGGCTTGCTGCACCCGGTGCACGGTGGTTTGAAGGTCAAACATTGTACGCCCGCAGCTGGGGCAAGAGATGAATTCGGTCTTGGTAGTGCGCAGGCGTGCTGCTTGTAGTATTGCGAAGGCAAAGCCCACTATCTCGCTCTGGTTTTCATAGTCGGGTGCTTCGAGCCAAGTGCCGTCGCCCAGACCATTAAGCAGCACTGCGCCTAGGTCGGCACCAGCTTTCACCTGTAGCCATTCGCTGTCGTCGTCGAGGTAGGCATTGTGCAGGATAATGGGGCAATTGATGTTAGCATCTATTATGCCATGAATGAGCGCTTGTTGACATCCGCTCACGTTGGTGTTGTCAGGACTGATGATTAGCGCCACATTGCCGCAGTCTTTCAGGAAAAGAAGCTTTTCAATTGGAGTGCTGGCTGGCACTTCGAGCCACTTGAGTGGAGCGTCGAGTGTGGCATCCCAGTTGTTAAGTGATAATAGGGGATAGGTATTACTTTCGCCGCTGTAAATGTTTGCGGGCACGATAAAGTGGTCGCTCTCGTTGAGCGCTCCTGTCTTACTATAAAAGAAGTCGGGACGGCGGTTACCAGTCACTTCATTGGGTTGGCACGAAGCGATAACAATGGGGTTCTTGCCGCCTACCATGTTAGCAATGCTCGTGCCCACACGCCGCTCGGGCTTGAGTGGGTCATATCCCTTGCTGTAGTGTCCCTCGATGTGAGGATGATTCTCACGGCTGGCTATATAGTCAACAAGTTTGTTGGCTACTGGTACTTCGAGTTCAGGATCTTCACTAAGCGACACCCTGATAGTGTCGCCTAGGCCCTGGCTCATTAGGGCTCCAATGCCAACAGCGCTCTTAATGCGTCCATCTTCGCCAAATCCAGCTTCAGTGACTCCCAGATGTAGTGGGAAGTGCATATCCTCGGCGTCCATGGAGGCTACCAAACGACGCACTGCTTCAACCATAACCACCACGTTAGAGGCTTTCATCGAGATTACAACGTCTATAAACTGCTGTTCAACGAACACGCGCAGATATTCCATAACGCTCTCGACCATGCCAGCGGCTGTGTTGCCGTAACGACTCATGATGCGGTCGCTCAGCGACCCGTGATTCACGCCAAGCCTCACGGCAGTGCCGTGCTTGCGGCACAGGTCGATGAAGGGTACCAGGGAGTCATGGATGCGCTGCAGTTCGGCTTGATATTCCTCGTCGGTATAGCTTAGGCTCTTAAACTGGCGGGCTGGGTCGACGAAATTACCGGGATTGATGCGCACTTTGTCGGTGACTTGAGCTGCAGCAAGTGCTGCGCGAGGGTTGAAATGGATGTCGGCAACCAATGGCACTTCACATCCTTGCTTTCGCAGTTCGGTGCGTATTCGCCCAAGGTTCTCGGCCTCCTTGACACCTTGTGTGGTAAGTCGGACGTAGTGGGCTCCAGCATTGGCAATGCGCAGGCATTGCTCGACGCTAGCTTCTATGTCGTTGGTTGAGGTGTTGGTCATCGACTGCACCCTGATGGGAAAATCGCTGCCCAGTGGCGTGTTTCCTATGTTTACGGTAACGGTTTTTCGTCGTTGATAGTTAAACATATTTTGTTTATCGTTGTTCGTTTATTGTTGCTCGTGAATCGTTTCTCTCCTCTCTTATCCAAATAGTCGCATCATCAGCGACACGCATAGGAACCCATTGGCAAATCCTGCCAAAACTTGTGGTAGTGTGTGGCGCTTGAGTAGCATTCTCGCCGATCCTAACAAGCCGCACAATCCTATTGCCACGAGGATGAAGAACGTCATCCACACGGGGCTAATAACCTCGAGGTCCATTGCGTTGAGTTGCCACAGTAGCGCCAGCAAGCCACCCATGCCTGCCATGTGGGCGCTGATTTTCCATTTGATGTTGATGAGCGTGGAAATCAAGCACGCAAGAGCACCACCAGCGGCAAACATCACCAGCCATCGTGGCTCGTGAGTGTAGGCAAGATACCACACTGCTCCCAGGTAGTAGATAGTGGCAGTGATGTAGGGGATGAGTCGGTCTTGCCGCTTTATCATGCGCTTGTCCTTAATGAGCTTGAAGTTATGAAGCACGGCAATGGTGACCATTGGCATCACACATGTGATGCCAAAGATGATGATTAGCAGGTTGATGCGTGAGCCTGTGGTGTCGAGCACCTTAGGCGATATGCTCAGGGCCATGAAAAGGCTATAACTGGGTGTGAGCAGTGGGCTCAACACTGTGGAGGCGAACCGTGCCGCCTCATCAAGGAGTCTTATTCTTGCCAGTCGTGATGCCATGCTTTTTTTAGTAATAAGTGTTTTAAGTATTGGGTTATGAAGATTTTGCAAAATTTTTCTTCCTTCTCACCTAATTGGTGCGAAGCGCCTTGCGCTGACGGGCAACAGGAATTCTGAGACTATCGCGGTATTTTGCTACCGTTCGCCGCCTGATGTCAAATCCCTGGCTCTGCAGTTCTTCGCACAGGCGGTCATCGCTTAGTGGTTTGGTCTTATCCTCGTTGTCAATCATGTTTTTGATAATCTCTTTGATAGCTGAGGACGAAGCGTCATTGTCGTTAAGACGCTTCACAAAGAAATACTTGACAGGGAAGATTCCCCAGTTGGTATCGACATATTTGTTTTGCTGCGCACGCGAGATGGTGGAGGTGTCATAACCTGTGTCTTCGGCTATGTCTTTCAGAACCATAGGTTTGAGCGACTTGGTCTCTCCGGTGATGAAGAATTCCTGTTGGCGCATCATTATCGATTTCATTATTTTGTGGAGTTTCTCTTGGCGTTGCTTTAGCAGCATGATGAAATTTGACGCGCTCTCATATTGACGCTTAATTGTCACTTCCTCGTCGCTTTCTTTCACCTTCTGGCTTTTGCTTTTCATAAGTCGCTGATATTCTATCTCGTAGCTTTCAGAGATTTGCAACTCAGGAATATCATTCACTACAGTGAGCTGCAGCTTGTTGTTGTCGGTAGTGACGATAAAGTTTGGAGTGATGTGGGTTGCGTTTCCCAATCTTTCGCCACTGTTGAACATGTTGCCGGGACGAGGGTTGGTGCGCTTGATGATTTTATTGGCTTCTTCAAATGTTTCCTCGTCGATGTTCAACGCATTGAGAATCTTGTCATAATGGTGGCGCTCGTAAGCGTCAAAATGTTTTTCTACTATGGTATGGGCTAGTTGTGCAGCCTCGATGTTCACACCTTTCATGTCCTCGATTTGTAGCAGAATGCATTCGCGGGTGTTGGTCGCGCCAATGCCTGCAGGTTCTAGGTCTTGGATGACCTCAAGCATCTCTTGAACCTCTTGCGGTGTCACAAACTCATTCTCCCTAGAGATAATGTCGCCACAAATCGACGGAATGCTACGGCGCATCAAGCCGTCGTCGTCAATTTCACCTATGATGTATTCGGCGATGAGAAGCTGGCGCTCAGTGAGGTCACGCTCGCGCACTTGGTTCATCAGTACCTCATACATCGACGCCTCGTTTACTACTGGCGGACGATAAACGTCGTCGGCACGTTTGCGGCGCGAGGAGGCAATGAGTGCGAAACCGTCATCGTAGGAGTCACCACTGCTGTCGCTGTCGTCATCGCTTTGAGCGTAGGGCGATTCAAACGGATCTTCATCGCCTTGGCCCACTTCTTGAGTAGTCTCGCGGTCATTGTCGTCGCCATCGCCATCTTCAACGCTATCGGTGTAGCTTTCTTCTTGTTCGTCGTTTACCTCTTCCAGAGCAGGATTATCATATAGTTCTGCCTCAATGCGTTCTTTGATGCCCTCATCGTTCATCGCGATGAGCTCGCCAAGAAGTATTTGGTTCTGGGTGGCGCGCTGAGTTTGGATTTGCTCCAAGCTCAGCTTTTGTATCTGTTGAAAATTATCTTTTTCGCTCATATCACAAATATTGTAATGTAATTACAAAGGTAATTATTAATTTTGTTTTGAGCAAAACTTTACTACTTTTCTGAAAAAAAACTAACAATTGATAACTGATTTCTAAAATTTATTGTTTAAATTTGCAAAACTAAAATAAATTTTGCGCGAAAACTAATGAATTATTAACCCAACTAAATAACCAAATAAAAATGAAAAAGTTTTTACTCACACTTTTGGCGATTGTCGCTTGTGGCTTGTGGGCCTTTGCGAATGTCGGTGATGTGAATGGTGACGGACATGTTACAGCAGCCGACGTGACTGCGCTCTACGACTACATGCTCAACAACGACATGACTTATTACAGCACCGCCGATGTCAATGGCGACGGCAACATTACTAGCGCTGATGTCACATTTGTATATGACATCCTACTTGGCAACTATCACCCCACCGAACATTCCTATGTGGATCTGGGTCTTCCTAGTGGCACGTTGTGGGCGACGATGAACGTGGGCGCAAACAGCCCAGAGGAATACGGTGACTACTTCGCATGGGGCGAGACCACACCAAAGGACTGGTATGACTGGAGCACCTACCAATGGTGGAACGGTGGGACCGACGCGTACGCGTTAACCAAGTACTGTAATGACAGTGAATTTGGCTATAATGGCTTTACTGATAATAAGACTGAGCTTGACCCAGAGGACGATGCCGCCACTGCCAACTGGGGTCCAGAGTGGCGCATGCCGTCGCTGGCGCAGATTAAGGAGTTGTATATGAATTGCACCTGGGTATGGACAACGCAGAACGGTATTAATGGCAGGTTGTTCACTGCAAGCAACGGCGCGTCGTTATTCTTGCCAGCGACTGGCGACCGTTGGAAGGGGGAGTTCAAAAACGTTGGCTCTTGGGGATACTATTGGTCGCGCGAGCTTTTCGAATACCCCAACAGCGCTTGGAGCCTTTACTACATCACGAACGAAACTGTAGGCTGTAACAATGTCACCCGAAGCTACGGTTTCACAGTACGTGCTGTGCGTGTGCCATAGAATTAGCACCATCCCCTTCGGCACGAAACGTAAAAAAAAGAGTCCGCACAGCTCGATGAGCAAGTGCGGACTGTTTTGCGTCAGCAATTATTAGAGTCAATGTGCTGTCGTTATATCAGATTCAGAATTTTTACACTCCTTCGCTTTTTAATGTTGAGTCTTTTTGTAGAGAACATTACCTTTGCCTTGCGAACTGCCGCAAGCGCTCATTGACATCGAGGAGATAGTACAAAGGAATCCTGAAGCCTCATTGTGTAGGGACAACGCTGCGTTGTCAGCCCAAAGAGTAGAGAAGTTGCCGTCGGCCACAGCGTACCCAACGGGGACGAAATGTGATAACCTCACGTCGCGTACCCCAGAGGGGTGCGTGGCGTGGGGTATAGCTCGATATCACCCCTTTTATGGGCCCCGTAGGTGGCCAACTGATGCATTTGATTCATGAAAAAAAAATCAAAACTGTCCCACACAAAAATATATTTTTGAGTGAGCAAAGCGAACTGTTTATTTTCTCGCCGCAGGCGATCCACTCAACATCAAATGCAATTGTGAATTATGCATTAACTAGAGTCGGGAGCGGCGAAACTCCTGTTGTTTAGGTTGTTATTGAGTTGTTTCAGCTGTCTGGCAAAGCTGAGTCAGGTGAGTCCACTGAGTCAGGTGAGTCAGGTGAGTCAAGTGAGTCAGGTGAGTCAAGTGAGTCAGGTGAGTCCACTGAGTCAGCCGATGCAAGTGATTCAAGATTCAATTGTGCATTGTGCATTATGAATATTTTATTATCTTTGCAGTTTGTAAGCGTTGTAATGCGCTTTTTGAGAGAGATTATGGAAAGTCAAAAGAACGTATTTATTAAGAGTGCCGAGCTAGGTGTGCCTTTTGGTTGCATGCTGATAGTGGCTTCGATGTCGATGATTTTTGGCGACAAAGTGCCACTATTGTCAACATTGATGTTCATAATAGCAATAGTCGCACCCTTTGTCATCTTTCGCTGGCAGCGTAAGCGCTACATCGAGAGCAACGGTTTTGCTTCCTTCAGCGAACTGTGGAACATGGGGATCTTCACGACCATTTGCGGTGCAATGATATGCGGCCTTGTGACCTACTTCGTGATAACCTACTTGCGTCCCGATTTCGTGTATGAGCAGGCGCAGTTTGTCGCCGATACCTATAAGCAGTTGCCTAAGGACACATCAGCTCGTGAGTTTGCCGATGTGCTGGAAAAAGCCATTAAGTCAAACATGCTTCCTACGCCCTTTGACTTCTGCTTTCAGATGTTCTTGATAACTTCGAGTTTGGGATGCATTGGTGGTGCCATCACGGCATTGATAGCCAGCAAAATGCCTTTGAAATCTGAAAAACCGAATAGTGAAAACTGAAACTCTCTATTCATGTGTTTTGTAACTAATCGGGCGAGGTAATCTCGTTCTTACTAAAAACTTAGAACTAAAAACTAACAACTTAACAAGATATGGACATTTCGGTAGTAGTACCACTGTATAATGAGGCTGAGTCGCTGCCCGAACTGGCGGCATGGATCGAGCGTGTGATGGACGAAAATGACTTCACTTACGAGGTGCTCATGATTAATGATGGCAGCACCGACAACTCGTGGCAAGTTATTAAAGAGTTGAGCGAAAAGAACACGTGCATCAAGGGCGTGTGCTTCCGCCGTAACTATGGCAAGTCGCCAGCGCTGTACACTGGCTTTGAGCGAGTGCAGGGTGACGTGGTCATCACTATGGATGCTGATCTCCAGGATTCTCCCGACGAGATTCCTGAACTTTACCGCATGATAAAGGAAGACGGCTATGACCTGGTGAGCGGATGGAAGCAGAAACGCTACGACCCTCTGTCGAAGACTATTCCCACAAAGCTCTTCAACGCCACAGCACGTAAGGTGAGCGGCATCAAGAACTTGCATGACTTCAACTGCGGTCTCAAGGCCTACCGCCGCGATGTGGTGAAGCACATCGAGGTGTATGGCGACATGCACCGCTACATTCCTTACCTCGCTAAAAATGCCGGTTTCGACAAGATAGGCGAGAAGGTAGTGCACCACCAGGCTCGCAAGTATGGCAAGTCGAAGTTTGGCCTTGACCGCTTCGTGAACGGCTACCTTGACCTGATGACTCTGTGGTTCCAGTCGAAATTTGGCGTGAAACCTATGCATTTCTTTGGCTTGCTGGGTAGCCTGATGTTCTTTGTCGGCCTCGTTGCCGTGATTGCTGTGGGAGCTATCAAGCTATATAATATGTATCACGGCAAACACTACATCTTGGTGACCGATTCTCCCTACTTCTTCCTTGCCTTGACTTGCATGATACTGGGTACGCAGCTGTTCCTCACAGGATTTCTGGGCGAGCTCATCGCGCGCAATTCAGCAGGTCGCAACCACTATGAGATTGAAGAGGAAATAAAGTGATAGGTGTGAAATAATGAAACTGAATAGGAAATATAGTGCTTGCTTGGCGGTGATGATTCTCACCGCTGCTGCGATGGCGTCGTGCGGTAACGATAACTGCATGGGTAACAGCTCGGGCATTCCTCTTGCAGCATTCATGGAGGGCAACAATAAGGTTACGTTGAGCGACCTCACTGTTTATGGCATTGGTGCGCCCAATGATAGCGCTATCATTCGTAATACTAGTGCTAGCCAGGTGTATATGCCATTCAGCATCACCGAAACCACGTGCAGCTATGTGCTTGACTATAATGGTACCGAGATAAACAACGACACAATCACTTTCAACTACGAAATCATCCCTTACTTCGAGTCACGTGAATGTGGTGCGATGTACAACTTCAAGATCAATTCGTGGGAGTACACACAGAATGCTATCGACTCGGTGTCAATACCCGATCCACTCATCACTAACAGCGATGTGGTAAAAATCAATATCTACATGCAATGAGGAAAGCGAGACTACATAGGATTGTGATGTGCCTGATGGCGTTGCAGGTGGCGATGCCTCTGCTTGCTCAGGAACAACCGCGCAAGGTCACCCCGGTGAAGCCGTCGACCAACAAGGTCCTCACTCCTCCAAAGGGCACCGACGAGAAAATCATACAGCAATATCTCACTGGCGATACCGTTCAGGCTAGGGCTCAAGAGCGCAAAGACTCATTGGCTAAGATATATCCTCACTATCCCAAGCTCACCGAATTGTCGCTGGGACTGAACTTTGGCGATGCGCTGATGATGGCATTTGGGCAGAAGTATGCTTCTTACGATTTTAGTGCCACGCTTAACATGTGGAACCGTTTCCAACCAGTGCTGATTGTGGGACTGGGCCGAGCCAAGGAGACTCCGGAAGACATGAACTTTACTTACACAGGCAAGTTGTCGCCTTATTTTAAACTTGGCGCCAACTATAACTTCCTCTACAAGAATGATCCCCAATATCAGCTGTATGCAGGTGTGAGACTAGGTTACAGCACTTTCAAGTATGATATCACCGACATCACCGTCAGCAATCCCTATTGGGGAGAAATAGGAATCTATGAATTGAACGGTGTTAGCTCTAATGCGTTGTGGGGCGAGTTTTTGGCTGGTCTTAAGGTTGGCATTTTCAGCAACTTTGCTTTGGGCTGGGAAGTGAAGTTCCATGGTCTTTTCAAGGAAAAGAAAAACGACAGTGGTAAGCCTTGGTACATTCCTGGCTATGGCGCACGCACTGGCAAGTGGGCATTTGGTATCTCGCTTTATTACACCATTCCGCTTAACCGTAGCCGCTGGCCAGTGAAAGAGGATAAGCAAAAAGGAAAAAGAGAAGTGAATGGCTCACGGCCAATCACCCCTCCAGTGAAAGACTAACTTTAAAGTTGTCTAGACTAAAATCCTTCGGATTGCAGGCTTGCAAGGGCTTGCTCATATTCAAGCACGAGTCGCTGCATCACAGTGGCTACGGGCTCAATGTCGTTGCCCTTGAGTAGTGATGCCGCCTGGCCTATCTCGAGTTCGCCGTTCTCGACGTCTCCCTCAAAGATTCCTGCCTTGGTCTTGCCAATGCCAATTATGTCGAGCAATTCTTCACCGCTGGCACCACGGTTCTCGGCCTCCTCGATAGAGTCGTAGAACCCGCCTTTTACTAGTCGAGTGGGGGAGAGCTTGCGCAAGAGCAGTTTGGTGTCGCCCTCGTTCAGGTCGAGGCAGCGACGTTTAAAGGCTTCGTGTGCGCCACTTTCTTGAGTTAGAGCAAAGAGAGTACCAATCTGAACTCCTTCGGCACCTAGCACGCGCGTGGCGAGTATTGCCTCGCCGCTGGTGATGCCTCCTGCTGCAATTAGTGGCAACTTGGTTGCTCGTCGAGCAGCAGGAATCAGGCACAGAGTTGTGGTTTCTTCCTTGCCGTTGTGTCCTCCAGCCTCAAAACCCTCGGCAACTACGGCATCGACGCCAGCTTCTTCACACTTGCGGGCAAACGTTGAGGATGCCACAACATGAGCGACCTTTATGCCGCGCTCGTGTAACCAAGCAGTCCACTTCTTAGGGCTGCCAGCACTGGTGAATACCACTGGTACATGCTCTTGAGCAATCACGTCCATTATCTCGGCTACATTGGGCTTCATTAATGGCACGTTCACACCGAAGGGCTTACCTTCTTTCTGGGTGGCCTCACGGCATTGGGTGATGTGCTCTCTTAGTACTTCGGGCGTCATAGAACCTGCGCCAATGAGTCCCAGACCACCAGCGTTGCTCACTGCCGCGGCGAGTTTCCATCCACTGCACCACACCATGCCACCGGCTATGATGGGATATTCAATTCCAAAGAGTTCGGTTATCCTGCTGTTCATAGTTTTATAGTATTGTTTTATCAAGACTTCAAAGTTACACACATTTTTTGTAATAGTTGAGAGTTTTGCTAATTATGTTTTGATTTTTTTGCTGATTTTGGATAATAGTACTACTTTTGTGCGCTTTTTCAGTAAGGACCAAAAAATATGCCCAAGCTCGACGAGAACCGATTATATTGGATTGATGTCATACGCTCTTTTGCGTGTGTGTGCGTCGTTCTTTCCCACTCTATCCTCAAGGGAGGCACAGTGGGCGAGGGCGTGGTAACTCCTGTGGATTATGCCGTGAGGGGCGGTGCCTCAATCCTGTTTTTCATGATTTCGGGAGCACTGGTGCTGTATAAACCTAAACCTTTTGTACCCTTCATCAAGCAGCGCTTTTTCAGGGTTGCGCTCCCCATGCTGCTTTGGACCGTTGTGGTGTTGCTCATCGACAGTTTCATGGGAACTCGTCAGTGGTCGCAGTTGCCAATGTCGCTTGTGCTCATGTTTTTTAAGCCGCAGTTTGGCACCTATTGGTTCATTTATGTGATATTCGGCATCTACATGCTTGTGCCCATGATTGCCACGTGGCTCGAAAAGTGTGAGCGCCGTGATCTAGAAATTCTGCTCATTGCTGGTGGAATTGTAGCGGTGATTCCTTATCTTTCACTCATAGACCGTGGTTTTTCTCAGGCTGTTACTAGTGCCAACGGCGCAATGTACTATTTTGGAGGTTACCTGTGGATTGCTGTAATGGGATATTACTTGCGCAAGTATGTGAACCTCGATAGGTTCAGGTGCTGGTATCTTGTTGTGGTCGCAGCCGTGATTGCTCTGCCTTTCCTCTTGTTGTGGGCTGGTGCTCCTCTCAAGATGGTGGCTAAGCACTCTAGCTTGAACCTAATACTGCTGTGTTGCTGCTACTTTGTGGCACTCAAGCACGTTAAACTCTCAGACCGCGTCAAGCTATTTGCCTACGACTTTGCGCAGCACAGTTTTGGAATCTACCTTGTTCACGAGTTACTCATCAAGTACATCATCATGCCCATATACAAAGCCAATTTCGTCGATGTGCACTATGGAATAACAATCCCTGTGATAGCGATTGTTACGCTAGTTGTGAGCTACATAATAGTGCATTTGCTCTCGAAACTGCCTGGCAGCAAGTATTTCGTGGGGCTTTAAATTTTTCCTAATTTCTGTTTTTTAGTGCAGGAGGCTGTTGTTCAGTTTCCTGGATAGGTTGTTGTGGATAATGATAAGGTTAACTTAGTTTATGTTGTGTGGGCAGTGTTTTAGCACACATCGGCCCTAACTTTGCAGTGTAAAAAGAATAAACGCCCTCGTGGCGTACTAAATAAACGGAGGACACTGTTATGAACAAAACTAGAACATCATTATCGACTAGCGATCAGATTTTCGCTACTCTTGAAGTGGGGGGTAAGGTTATGGCAAGCGTGAGCAAGAGCAACTTCTCGAGCATTGAGGACATTGTGCGCTTCATCTACTCGGTGGCAGGAAGATTTATGGGTCTTGCCCGCTTGAGTATACGAAACAAGACCCAAGGATGGACAATGAATATGGCATTGGCATCCCGTCAAAACCAGCCTCGCCCAGCCTATGCTGCGGCACTTCCAGGCCAATATCGTCAGGCATCACTGTTTGCTTAAAGAAAATCTCACCTTGATCTAATTCTATGAAAACACTAGACATTGACATTACTCGTTTTTTGTTTGTTTGACTTCATTAAACCCCAATCGGGTAAAAGAGAAAAATCCGCCATGTGAATGGAGGATTTTTTTGTTACATTTTGTGAAGATTTTTGATGTCTCGTTTTAATTTTGGCGCTGGATGGTTGCGACAATGTACTCGGAGCGTGTGCCAATGCGGTACTTGCCACCCCAAATGCCGATGCCTGAACTCACGTAGTATCGTGTGTCGCCTTTCTGGCAGAATCCCCAAGCATTCTCATACATTGAGTGCACAATCAGGCTAATAGGCCACACCTGACCCTCATGGGTATGCCCACTTAGCTGGAAATCTACTCCTGCCTTCTGAGCTTCTTCAAGTTTGTAGGGTTGATGGTCGAGCAAGATTATGAATTTTGAAGAGTCGACGCCTTCAAGCAGGTGCTTCAATGGCTTACGTTTGCGACTGAATCGGTCATCACGGCCAACAATAACCAGGTCGCCCAAAGTCACTGTGCTATCGCGCAGTAGCGTTATACCTGCTTTGCTGTAGAAGTTGATAGCATCGTCAATTCCAGTGATGTATTCATGGTTTCCAAGACATGCCACTACTGGTGCTTTGAGCTGATGGAAGTCGGCTGCCATATCCTCGTCGAGGAGTGGGCGCATGTGTCCGTCGATTATGTCGCCAGCCACGAGAATCAGGTCGGGATTCTCGTTGTTAATCATTTTCACCCATCGTTGCCACTCTGCTTTGCGATTGTGATAACCCAAATGCAAGTCGCTGAGCATTACCACCCGCATAGGTTTGGATAGTTGTTTGGAGGTGTCGAGTTGAAGCTGTTCTCGCACCTTGTTGTTATAATGGATGTTACCATAGACTAGTAGACCAGTAATTAGTGTGGTTATAGCGATGGTAGTCAAGACGTTATTATGCAGTAGCTCTTTTGGCACTAGATGTACAAGCCGCCCAATGTCAAGTAGCAAAAAAGAAATGAGAAGATAAAGGAAGACGATGAGCCACGAGGTGCTAACGTCGTAGGCTGCCGAAGCAAGCCACAGAGGCATGCGATTGTAGGCTCCAAAAAGTCCTGTTATTAGCATTGCAAGTGCTGCAACCATTAACGCGACAATAGTCCATTTTGCCCAAGTGGGGAAAGGCAGAACATGATAAACGTGCCAAAGCACATATACATTAGCGGCAACTATAGCGAGAGTAATGAATAAGAAACCTAATTTCATTTGGCAGTTGAATAATATTTGTGATGCAAAAATAGTAATTTTAATTTTTATTCACGTGGATAGACAAGTTATTTCAATTAAATTTATTATTTTTGTCAAAATTTTTGTTGTATGGCAAATTGTAAAATATTATTGTTAGGGATAATAACGCTTATGGCTAGTTTACCAATTAACGCTGAGGTGCTTCCTGAGCCACAGACTGCTGGTGGCAAACCTCTTATGCAGGTGATGAATGAGCGCAAATCGAGCCGCGACTATCAAGAGAACCAAACTGTTACAAAGCAGGATTTGAGCAACATGTTGTGGGCTGCATGGGGCATAACTCACGATGGAAAGCGCACTATCGCAACTGCGATGAATCGTCAGGAGCTCGTGCTCTATGTCGTGACACCTACTGAGGTGAGTCGTTATAATCCAGAGGCAAACACGCTCACCGTGGTTAATACTGGCGACTTCCGCAGGTTAGCTACTCTGCAGGACTTTGCTGCTATCGCTCCCATCAACATAGTAATTGCTGTTGATACTAGCAAGCAGGAACGTGCTGAGTTTCAGGGGTACACTGCAGGCGCTGCGTCACAAAACATCTACTTGTATTGTGCCCAAGCGGGCTTGAAGAGTGTGGTGCGTGCAGGTTTTGACCGCGAGAAACTTCCTGCAGCTTTGAAGCTGCCTAGCAACGAGCGCATCCTCTTTGTCCAGACAGTGGGCAAGTAACCCAAAAGTGCGATAATCATGTATTGTAGAAAATATTTCATTGCCGTTGCATTGCTAGTCGCTGTGATGGCAATGGTCATGCAGTCATGTAAGAAAGAGAAGCACTATCACGACTATTTCGACAAGCGACAGCTTGATGTCATCGCTAAGCTCGGTAACAAACCCAAACTGGAAGATAAGCACCTACAGGGCGACACTACTTGGGTTGACGATAACGGACTGCATCGAATTGCCACTTATCCGCTACCAGGTAGCTATGAGGATTTGTTTATAGATTACAATGACGTTCAAATTCCTCATGCTCGCGACAATGGCTTTGAACCCATCGACAACTATCACGACGCCTATCACTTGCGTCAGCCACTGGTGAAAATTGAGTCATGTGAGGCCTATCTTCTTGATAGTCTAACCCACTCGATGCCCTATCTTGTTCCCAAGGCGGCACTCGTGCTTGAGGAGATAGGCTGTGCATTTGCCGATTCGGTTAAAGCCCATAGTGGCAGCGCCTACCGGATTGTGGTGACTAGCTGCACTCGATCGCAATACACTGTTAACAAGTTGATGAAGGTGAATCGTAATGCTTCGTCGCGTTCTTGTCACATGTATGGCACTACGTTTGACATTAGCTGGGTGCATTTTGAGCCTTACGAGAACGACTATTATATCAACACCGAAGACCTGAAGACCATTCTTGGCCACGTGCTTCTCGACTTCAAAAATAAAAAACGCTGCACAGTGCTCTATGAGAAGGGGCAGTGCTGCTTCCACATGACAGTAATTTAACTTCCTATCATAAACCACAAAATAAAATGACTGAACAAACAGCTATTGCCAACTACTTGAAATATACAGGCAAGAAATCGTTCAACTTTACAACAGCACTCATCGACATGGACGGAGTGCTCTTTGACTCAATGAAGAATCACACCCGCGCTTGGGTGAAACTAATGAAAAAGAACGGCATCAAGTGTACACGCGATGAGTTTTACATGTATGAGGGTATGACCGGCCGCGATATCATCAAGATGAAATTCAAGGATGGTGCTGGTAAAAATGTCACCGACGATGAGGCACAAGCCCTCTATAAAGTTAAGACACGCTATTTCACTGAGCTAGGTGATGTGGAAATGATTGAGGGCACACTGCAGGTGCTCCAGGCTCTGCGTCAGGCAGGCATCAAGTGCGTGCTAGTGACTGGTTCTGGAACTCAATCTATGCTTGATCGTATCGATACCGATTATCCTGACATCTTTGACGAGCAGCGCGTCACTGCTGCCGATGTGAAGCGCGGCAAGCCTAATCCTGAGCCTTATCTTAAGGCAATGGCTAAGGTGGGTGTTCAACCCAATGAGTGTGTCGTGCTTGAGAATGCTCCTCTTGGAGTTCAGGCAGGCCATACTGCAGGATGTTTTACTCTGGGCGTGACAACAGGTCCAATTCCAGAAAAAGACATGTACAAGGCTGGTGCCGACATGGTTTATAAAGACATGGCGACACTCCTTGCTTCACTTCCTGCCCTGATGGAAGCGTTTAAAACCGAGCAATGACTCAGAAGATAATATATAGCAACCAGGTAGATACCACCCTCATGACCATTATTGGGGTTGGTAATTACAATACGGTGATTGTACTTGTCGACGAGAACACTCGTCGATTAGTGCTACCTAGGTTGCATTGCTTGAGTGAGGCCCACGTCATTGAGATGCCAAGTGGAGACAAGAACAAGACGCTCGATACACTCACAGCAGTGTGGCAACAACTAGAGCGATGCGGTGCTACACGAAAGTCGCTACTAGTGAATCTTGGTGGTGGAGTGGTGACCGATCTGGGCGGAATGGCAGCCGCCACATTCAAACGTGGTATTGACTTTGTGAATGTGCCCACAACATTGCTCGCTGCAGTCGACGCTTCGGTTGGCGGTAAAACGGGCATAAATTTCATGGGGTTGAAGAATGAGATTGGAGTGTTTGCATGTGCTCGCAGCGTGATATTGAGCACCTGTTTTTTCGACACACTGCCTATAGTTGAACTCAAATCAGGCTACGCAGAAATGCTTAAACATGGCATGCTCAGCAACCATAGCGATTTCATGGAGTTGGTGGAGAGCGATATTATACCTATCGAACTTGAGTCGATGCTCGAACTTTTGCACAAATCGGTGAAAGTAAAGGAAGAAATAGTCGAGCAGGATCCCAAAGAGCACGGTCAAAGGAAGGCTCTGAATTTTGGACATACAGTAGGACATGCTTTTGAGAGTAAGGCTCTTGCCGATGGCAGTCCAGTTCCTCATGGCTATGCTGTGGCGTGGGGACTGGTTGTTGAGGCTGTGCTCTCGCACATGTTGAAAGGTTTTCCAAGTGCCGACCTTTATGTGCTAGCTGGCTTTGTAAAATCCAATTATGGAGCCTTTCACATCACTTGTGATGATTATGACGAACTCATTGGCCTTATGCGTCACGACAAGAAAAGTCGTTCAGGGGAGGTGAACTGTACGTTGCTTGCATCATTTGGCGACGTGAGAGTCGACAACTCTATTGGTGACGACGATATCAATGCTGCGCTAGATATTTACCGCGACCTGATGGGCATTTAGCCTAGTTTTTAATCACGTTGGAATAATAATTTTAACTAACTATTAAATACTAACATTATGGCACACACTTGCGAAAACTGTAAATTCCGCGCTCACTATGACAAAAATCCTAAGTCGGCGCTTGGACGTTTCTGGCGCTGGCACATCAACTTCTGCCCCGGATGGAAAGGCTACTTCACCAGTCAAAACGAGGAAAAGAAAGCTGAACTGCGCACCAAATACAACTTCACCAAGTATTGATTATCCTTTAAAGGGATATATATTAAAGTAAAATGCATTTTTTGCATATAAGATAAATTATACAAAATGAAAAAGACATTACTCATTGCTTTTGTTTTTGCATTGATTTCATTAAGTAATAGTGTTAATGCTCAGCTCAAGAAAGTGTATAACGATGACATCGACCCGATGGAGCAGATTGACAAGGCTATTGTTCAGGCTAACGAGCAGGGCAAGTTCGTGATTTGTCAAGTGGGTGGAAACTGGTGCCCGTGGTGCCTGCGCTTTGCCGATTTTATCACTAAAGATGAGGAAATTGCAAAATTTATTGATGAAAACTTTGTGTACATCCACGTGAGCTACAATCCTCACAAGTCGACCGATGAAGCCCGCGATAAAGCCATGCTAAAACGTTTGGGCAATCCTGGGCGATTTGGATATCCTGTGTTTGTGGTGCTAGATCAAGATGGCAATGTGATTCACATTCAGGATTCAAGCTATCTTGAAGAAGGCAAGGGCTATCACAAGGATAAAGTACTGCAATTCTTCATGCACTGGACTCCTAAGGCTGTTAATGCTGAATGATGGTTGATATCGAAGAACTATTGTCTAAACCCTATTGGATTGTCGACATCTTGCCCAAGCAGGTGCCGGCCAATGCTGGCGGTCAGTATTTTAAGATAGAGAAGTTCTTTCTGTCGTCACCACGTGTGGATGCCATTTATCGCAAATTTGCTAACGTGCTATTAAAACTCAACTGTTACGTTGACATCATAGTCTTTCTGGTTGATGACGAATCTTGGGTGGAGAATCCTGCACCAGAGGACATGGAACGAATGGTGCTTAAGCGCAGGCCATTATTCGTGGTGCTCAAGCAATCAATGGCGATGCTATCCATCACTGGTGATGACCACAACATAACGATATATGACCCTGATGAGGAGACATTACAACTCCTCGACAACATCGCCTCGGCCGAGGGCCTCCACGTTTGGAAACCATGAATGTGAAAGATTATTTAATAGGCGTTTTCCGTAAGGTAAAGCAATGGCTGCAGTCACTATCGTTCAGGACAGGTGTGATAGTGTTGCTGTGTTGCATACCATTTTACATCTTGTCGTTTGCTCAGATGCTACTGCCGATTAGTGTAACGGCAAAAGGTGTGCTATGGACAGTTCTCTTTGGATTGGCTAAGACCTGTCAGTATGGAGGCCTTACTATTCTTGGCGTTGAGGGTTACAAGCGATTAAAAAACAAGTTCAGGAAGAAGGTAGAGCCTAATGAAACAAAAATGATTGAGAAGCAGATAAAGGCAACTGATTCTAATAATGAAGAATTAAAGGCTCTCTATGAAGCAACTTTCCCTCCTGAAGAGCAAATTCCTTGGGACGACCTTATGGTGCTAGTTGAGAGGATACCGCTTGATTTCACTGCCTATTATGAGGGTGAAACGCTAATGGGACTTTTCATTGTTTATCCCCGCAAGTCGTTCAACTGGTTCTGGTATTTTGCCGTGCCCGAAGAGTTGCGCGGAAAAGGTGTGGGACAGCAAATTCTATCGCGCGTGATTGAGAAATACAAGGACTGCACTAACATCCTCGACATTGAGAGCCCAGAGCAAGTGTGCGACAACCAGGATGTGCGCCGCCGCCGTCATGCATTCTATCTGCGCAACGGGTTCCGTGACACTGGTGTGGGCCGTTCGTTTAACGGAATTGACTACACCATAATAAAAATGGGCGACAGTCCATTCACTATGCAGGACTATGACCAAATAATCGCCGAGCTCCGTTTCCATTGGGACAACATGCCAAAACATAAAGTAGAATAATAAACAACTAACTACTAATAACTAACTAACTAACAACTATGAACATTCTTATTTTACAAGGCTCGCCACGAGCTAATGGTAGCACTGCCTGGATGGCCGAGGAGTGCAAAAAGGCTGCCGAGGCAGCAGGTCACAACGTAATACTGGTAAATGTTGCTCGCAAGAAAATTGCAGGATGCCTCGCATGCGAGTACTGCCACACCAAGGGTAACGGAGCTTGCATCCAGCAGGATGATATGCAGGAGCTCTATCCATTGATGAACGAGGCCGACGTTTTGGTTCTCGCAGCACCCATCTACTACTTCACACTGTGCGCTCAAATTCAGGCTCCCATTCAGCGCATGTACTGTGTGAACAATCCCGCCAAGGTAAAGAAGATGGCTTTGCTCATGTCGAGCTATTCGCCAGGCGTGTACGACGGTGCAACCGCCGAGTACCGCGACATTTGCCACTACTGGAACGCTGAGGATTGCGGTATCATCACTGCCAAAAACGACGAGCAGAAAACCGACGCTATCAAGCAGAAGATAGTTGACCTCGTTGCAAATATCTGATTCTTTTATGACAATACAAGAATTCCGAGATTTCATGGCTACTGGCGAACCCATTGATGGTGGTTCGCCAGTGCATGCCACATTTCACAAGCTCTCACAAGAGGCGCTGAAAATAACTGCTGAGATTAATGGCCGATATCACACCCCCGAGGAACTGCATGCGTTGCTTGAACAGCTCTTTGGTCGCGAGGTGCCCAAGAGCGTGGGCATGTTCCCGCCATTCCACACCGACTGCGGCAAGAACACTGTCCTGGGCGAACGGGTGTTTATCAACATGGGTTGCAAGTTTCAGGACCAGGGAGGCATCACGATTGATGAAGGTGCCTTGATTGGTCACAACGTGGTGCTAGCCACCCTCAATCACTATCTAGACCCCGAGAAGCGTGGAGGCATGACCCATGCTCCCATCCACATTGGTAAGAATGTGTGGATAGGCGCTAATGCCACTGTGCTTGCAGGAGTGACGATAGGCGATGGCGCTATAGTCGCTGCTGGTGCAGTAGTGACAAAGGACGTTGAACCCAATACTATTGTGGGCGGAATACCAGCTAAAGTTATCAAGAGAATTGAGACATGAACATTGAGGAGTTTCGTGACTACTGCCTCTCACTGCCTTGTGTGACCGAGGCGACACCTTTTGAGAAATTTTCTAAAGGTAGGTTCACGATTCTTGTGTTCTATGTTAGTGGTCACATGTTCTGCTACTTCAATATCGATGATTTCAAATTTATAACCATAAAGTGCGACCCAGAGCAAATGACTGAGCTCAAAGAGCGTTATCAAGCCATTGGTGAACCTTTTAACGGCGACAAGCGTTACTGGATTAGCGTAGAGGTGAATAGCGACGTTGATGACAATACATTGAAGTTACTCGTGATGCAGTCATATCAACTCGTGAAAAATAGAAAACGGTAGTGGCATAATTCTTACGAAACAGAAACCGAGAGAGAAATGTGAGCATTGAATCGAATCACAGCAGATGAAAGAAGCAAAGAAAATAGGCGGTCGTGAATGCATAATTTATCAGGAAGGAGAGCAGCCATTGGTATTGCTCATTCAGCCCATTGGTGCTCATGAGCAAGAGAGCATCAATAACGAGATGACTCTCATAACTGAGCGTGTTAATGTTCCACTAGTGATGGCGGCTTTTAGTATCACCAACTGGGAACTAGAGCTCAGCCCGTGGCACGATCCTGCGCTCTCGCGCGACAAAGAAGTGGGTGAGCATGCTGACGAGACGCTGCGATATGTGACCGATGAGTTAATGCCTTCACTTAGACAGAAATATGGCAAACTGCCCATTGTGCTCGGTGGATATTCTCTTGCTGGGCTGTTTGCGCTGTGGGCTGCTCATGAGTCAAACCTCTTCAATGCAGTGGCTGCAGTGTCGCCTTCGGTTTGGATTGCAGGATGGAGAGAGTTTGCATTGCAACATTGTGTCAAGGCAACAGATGTGTATCTAAGCCTTGGCGACCGAGAGGAGCGCACACGCAACAAGGCATTTGCCCAAGTGGGTGATAACATTCGCTTTGAGTATGAGCTGTTGCAAGAAACCTTGGGAATGGAGCATTGCATACTCGAATGGAACCCTGGCAATCACTTTGCTGACAACGCATTGCGCACTACCAAAGGATTTGTATGGTGCATTAAGCATATTTTAAATCATGGAAGTTACTAATTTGTTGAGTTTTAAGAATCGCAGTGAACTGCGGCAGTGGCTCGTGGAGAACCATTCCAGCGCTAGTGAGTGCTGGGTGGTTTCATACCGCAAAAGGCGGCCAGAATGGGACGCATTACTCTATCTAGAGATTGTGGAAGAGGCGTTGTGTTTCGGTTGGATTGATTCTACTTGCAAGAAACTCCATGACGGTCGATTGGCTCAAAGACTTTCGCCACGTCGCAAGCGCAGCCATTGGACCGAGTTAAACAAACAACGCTGTCGCGACCTTGAACATCGTGGTTTGATGACGCCCAGCGGCCTTGCCGCTTTACCGTCAGATTATTAAATTAACCATAAAGTATAATTCTCATGAAAGATATAAAAATATTTATTGAAAACTACCGTGAAGCTTTTGGCGAGACTGCTCAACTACCACTGATTTTTGGGTACAGCGACATTGCCATTGCCGAAACCAAGATAATAGGTGGCTGTTTCTTTAAAGGACTGCAAGAAGCGCGCGAAGGAAACGGTGTGAGCTTGAGCGTCGACGTGATAGGCTGTGGAGGAGGAAAGCTCTATACAGGCTTTGCCGACATGCCCGAATATGTGGCCAATTTTGTGTCACTAAAGGAGAAATACAAACTCACTCCCGAGATGGTAGTCGATTACATCAATAGTCTAGAATTGAAAAAGACCACAAAACGCTATCTCAACTTCCAACGCATCGACAAGGTGGAATCACTTGACTGGGCCGAGGGTGTGCTATTCTATGCCACTCCCGACATGCTTTCAGGGTTGTGTGGCTGGGCATTCTTCGATAACAATCACAACGATGCTGTGGTGACTAGGTTTGGCTCAGGTTGCAGCACAGTAGTGTCAATGACAATCGCCGAGAATGCACGACAAGGGCATCAATGCTTCCTAGGGTTACTAGATCCATCGGTACGCCCATGGGTTGGAGAGAACGAGTTGAGTTTCGCTGTGCCCATGAGCCGCTTTACTGTGATGATGAAAACCATGCGACAATGCTTCCTCTTCGACGCTCCAGCCTGGCAACGCTTAAAAACAAGGATGAAATAACACCACTAACTCTATGCAGATTATACTCGCTTCGGCTAAAATAATGCACAACCAATTGAAGTCGATGCCCAATGTTGACATGACCACGCCTCGGTTTCAAAACGAGGCTGCGGCTTTCGCTCGCGACATGGCTTCCTATCCTATCGAGACGATTGCCGAGATGCTTACTTGCAGCCATGCCATAGCTACTCAGAACAAACTTCGATTCATGCACCACCTTGAGGAGGCTGCCACTATGCCTGCCATTATTGCTTATCATGGACAAGCCTATAAGCACCTTAAGGCTGAAACGCTTACTGCAGAGCATCTCAATTTCTCACAGCAGCACTTGTGGATAATGTCGTTCCTCTATGGCATATTAAGGCCGCTCGACGGAATCCTTCCCTATCGCATGGAGGGTAACGTGGAGTTGCCAAGCGGTGAGGGCAAGAATATGTTTGGATTCTGGAAATCACGCCTAACAGATGTACTAATCAACTCAATAAAAGCCGATGACGGCGTGCTCATCCACCTCGCCACCGAGGAATTTCAACACCTGCTCGACTGGCAACGCGTTATTAATGAGGTGCGCATTGTGCAACCCCTTTTCTACGTGAAGAAAGGAAATTCCCTGAAGATGCAAGCCGTTTGGGCAAAGACATGCCGTGGAGCAATGACAAGATTCATTGTTGAAAATTGCATTAATGACCCATTGCACTTGCAGGAGTTCAGTTACGAAGGATTTCATTTCGAGCAAAACCTTGGCGACAAGGACCACCCCCACTTTGTGAAATAAGAATACAACCACAAGAGCTCATTGGGCAAGCTTGCTTGATTTATGCTGAGACGCAGCCCATTGATGCTGAAAGACTTTTTGAGATCGATAGGTGCAGTTTTTTAGAGAAGATTTCGCAGTCGATACAATCCACTATTTTGTGAAATTTCTGTGTTTTTTGCCTAAAATATGGATAATTATTGTACCTTTGCTCATATTGAAATCCTGAAAAGAGTAATCAATAATTCTTAAATAGATATGAAAAAGATAGTCTTTTTGATTGTTTTAGTGCTAGCTGGCATACAGGTTAGTGCGCAAAACTTGGCGCACTACAAAAGCATCATAAAAGAGTTGAGTTCCTCAAAGTATCAAGGTCGCGGATATGCAAAAGACGGCGCTAACAAAGCAGGTAAATTCTTGCAGAAAGAGTATGAGAAAGCAGGTGTTGATGAGGTGATTATCCAACCTTTTAAATTAGATATCAACACCTTCTGCGGCAAGATGGAAATGAGTGCCGACGGCAAGAAGCTACGGCCTGGCATTGATTTCTCAATGCGAGAATATTCGCCCGGTGTTCACGGCTCATTCCCCGTTTATCATGTTGACACCCTGAATTTTAATCCCGAACGCATATTTGCCGACCTAGCAAAGCCCGAGTATGCTAACTGTCTGGTGGCTTGCGAATTTTGGTTCACTTATCGACACAAGGATGTATTCTCTCGCCTTCAGAAAAAAGGAGAATGCCCAAATGCAGGACTTATTTATACCTGGGCAGCACCCATCAAGTTCTTTAAAGCCTATGGTGACCACATAGTGGATAAACCAATCATTTGGGTAACGCCCGAAGCAATTGAGGGTGTTAAGAACGTCAGCGTTAATGTTGACAATAAGTTCTTAAAGGACTACGAGTGCTTTAATGTAATTGCTAAAGTGTCTGGGCAACGTCACGATAGTTGCTACGTTTTCACGGCGCATTACGACCATATAGGCAATCTGGGCAAGAAAGTATTCTACGCTGGAGCCAACGATAACGCTTCAGGCACAGCTGCTGTTGTGACACTGGCAGAATACTACGCAAAGAATCGCCCACCGTATGACATGTACTTCCTAGCTTTCTCGGGTGAGGATGCCAATCTGCGTGGTTCCAACTGGTATGTGGAGCATCCCATCGTACCTCTCGAGCAAATCAAGTATCTTTTCAATATTGATATGATAGGCGATAACAATCCTGTTCAATATTGCGAGGTGAGTGATGAAGGCATGCGTGGATTCTCGCTTTTTGAGCAGATCAACAAGGGCAAGAACTATTTCAAGGAATTGCATCGTGGCGACCTGGCTGCAAACAGCGACCATTACCCATTTGCCACGCGCCAAGTGCCATGCATCTTCCTAGAGAACGAGAAAGGCGATGCGTTCCAATACTACCACACCATTTTCGATACCTATGAGACCGTTCGCTTCGACAGCTATGAACCCATATTCAAGATGGTGCGTGATTTTGTGGAACTATATTAGGTAAAAATACGATAGTTATTTACCGACGCAGAATGTAAAATCTGCAAATATAAGTAGCTGATAATCAGCGCATGTGCCTCCAATTATGGGGGACAGATACTATGCCGAGGGACGGAGGAGGGACGGAAAATATACAAAAATCTGCAAAGACGTTTTTCCAGTTCTTTGTATATTCACATTCGTTAACACGTATTTTTGCAGATTCTTGCAATCGCTGAAAATGGTGTGAAGAGTAACCTCCAATTTTAGCTTCTTTAGGTACATTTATCTTTGCAGT
>CADAAI010000018.1 GCA_902785925.1 uncultured Bacteroidales bacterium | reverse complement strand
CGCCAACTGTGATGGCACCGTCGGCATCCACGAGGAGGACCTTGCTGAATTCTACTGCATCGCCCTCGTTCTTCTCGTCGCCGAGATAGTGAACAAACAATTTTTTGCCGGCCTCGGCCTTGAACTGCTGTCCCTGAATTTCTACAATTGCGTACATTTAAATAATTGTATTACAAGTTAACCCGTGCGGCGGCCCCAATCTCGTGAGGCACTTAGTCGAGCCTATCGGAAAATCGGTGCAAAGGTACTACAAAGATTTGAGATGGCAAAACGTTAAAGACGAAAAAGTTGAAAAAAGATTTCAAAATCGTTGCAACACGTGTTTAAAATGAGGGTAATAATAAACAAAGCCTTGCCTAAAAGTGTGGCAAGGCTAGTGTGATGATGTGTGCCAGATGTTGGCTATTGAGGTTTTGTTGTAGACTTATTGAATATTGTTTTTCTTGCCAATGATGAGGGTGCCAGTGTTGGTGCCACCATATATTGTGCCGTCGTTGTACTTGCCGTAGAATGTGTAGATTCCTGCAGGCATAGTTTTTCCAGTGAGTCCAGTGAGGTTCCATTTCAAGGGGAAGTCGCTGGTTGTTGTATGCCAGATTATGTTGCCTTGAAAGTCTAAAACATTGATTGTGAGCAACGGGGTGGTTGAGAGATTGGTCTCGACGTTGAAGGTTGCAAAATCGATAGCCGGTTCTTCTTCGACCGAGAGAGTCACTTGTTGTGGACCTCCTACTGAGAAGTTGATGGTTTTAGTCGTAGCGTTACCCGCAGCGTCATACACGGTATAGTGTAGCGAGTGTGTTCCAGTCTCGAGTTCGAGAGGTATTTTAACGGTAAGCGTCTTGCTATCGTTGCTCATTGAGGCATGATATCTCACGTCGGAGATTGTGGTCTTACCACCATCTATTTTCAGGTCCATACCGTTGCCAATAGCAAGAATCTGGTTGTTGAAAGCCACATCGTCGGTTGCCTTGATGTAGAGCGTTGAAGAAGGATTCACTTGCAGGCTGTGCTCGAATAGTTCCTCATCGTTGAAGTAAATGGCATCGATGGTGGGCGGTGTGTCATCATGAATTGTGTAATAACCGCTTTCATTGTAGGCGTTGAGAGTCAGTTTGTCGAAATAACCATTTACCATTTCGTCGCTATTGTCGCGATGTGCATATACCGAAACCAGTCCTGATTGGCCTGGACGTAGGATATAGCGTGGAATAACAGTTGTAACGTTAAATACACCATTCACAACACGTCCATTAACTTGAGTGAGAAGTTTGCGCGGGAAGTATACGTCGCGGTTATTCTCGGTGAGCTCTTTCTTAAGGTAGTCGTAGATAAAAAGTGTAGCATCACCATTGAAACTAGTGTTGACCGTTGTGCTATTGGGATTGTATACTTTAGCTTCGATGGTTATTTTTTGTAGCGCTCCCGATGCGATGCTAGCATCACCTACAGTCTTGTTGTTGATTTTCGTGATTTTAAATAGCTGCTTAGGATAGTTGACTTTCATTGCAGGGTCACCCAGCAGGGAGAACATCATCTTGTTGTAAGAAGTAGTCCGGCCAAACGACTGCTTGGCAAGCATATAGGCCTCGCCTAAAGTTGACATGTAGCCCTTGGTGTTGTAGCAGAACAGGGCACGCACAAACGCCTGATTTAGCGCATCGTTACCGTTGGCATAGGCCGAGCGCGTTGCTGCCAGCACAGCTATAGCGCCTCCGTTGGGGTTGTGGAATAAAGACTCGATGAGTCCTCGCTGACTGCCGTCAAATCGCGCCACATCGCAGCAAGCAGTAGTGGCGATGGGTAGATGTTGATTAGTTATGTTGAGCGACTCATAGTTGGTCCATAACATGTCGGTTTTTGATAAATTGTTAGGATTGGCGTGTCCGACGTAGGTCATAAAATATTGACCGCTCTCGAGAAGCGCTTTCATGCTTTTGCGAGCATCGAGGGCATATCCGGTTAAAGGATCTTTGGGAAATTGAGTGATAAAGACTTTGTTCTTCATCAAGCCTGTTCCTAGTTCATCGGTAATGATATTGCTAATTCCCTCGGCTTGAACAGCATGTAGGTTGTGCTCTTTAGCATAGTAGTCGGCGATATATAGTGCATTGTTTCGCCATGGTCCGTAGTCTGGGTTGTTGACGTAGTTCAGGAGCTTGTCGACATCGCTTTTCGCCTCTTGGAGCGATGCGCAAGGGATACGCCCCACGCCAAGTAAAAGAAATTCGGCTGCTGGGTTCTTGCCAGAGTTGTCTTCGAGCATACCAAAGAAGTCGTCGCTCACGTAACTGTTGTTCTCATCATTGCTTGTTGGAGACTCATAGGTGAGAATAGTGCAGTCTCGCTTACCTCTAATCTGCCTATTATCTTGAGTTCCAGCACCAAACATGAGTAGATTTCTGAACTTATTTGGGTCTCGGTCGTAGAACATTTTACACATTAGCCTGATAGCCATGGCGTCGGGGGTGCCGCTCGAGAACTCATTGAATATTTTTTGTTGGTCAAGCACGTGTACGGTCATGTTGTCGTTGTCTCGGTGCATTTGTGCAATGCGTTCGGCCTGGGGGATGAGTTCATCGCAAGTGACAATTATCATGTCGGGAGTTGGCAGGCCGTGAATGTCCTGATTGTCGACAACCTCAAATCCTGCAATGCTCTTGAGTTGCTCCGATGGATCGAACGCTATGAACTGCGCATATTCAGTAGTGTAGAGAGGCGTGAAGCCTGTCACGTCATCCTTTTGCGAGAGAGTGTAGTTGACTGGGGTTTTGGCTTTGGTCACGTTCCACACTTGGGCTGAGGGCCTGAGATTCTCAAATGCAATGATGTCGGCCGATGACACATTGTCAAAAAACATGCGACGCTGTGCGAAAGGAGCATTAGTCAAGGTGTTATAGTGATAATAGGTGAACAAATAGTAGTCAAATCTTGACCAAGCAGCCTTACCGGTAGAAGTGATGCTCAAATTCAAAGTGCCGTTATCGGGCATTATGCCATTTTGTGGCTTGAAGATTGCCGATGGAGCAGAACTATTATAATAAACATATTCAGAACTACTGCTATAAATATTGCGGTTGCCAATGGTGAAGTCAGCATCCTCTCCATTAACTTGTGCCCAGATTGTTGAGACGCTGTCGTTCTTGGTAGCAACACATGGGTTGACAACAACTGCCGAGTCGGGGCAAATGTTTGACAACGAGTAGGGCAGGGTAATGGTGTTGTTGGGCATTTCTTCTCCCAGCATATCTTTTCCCGACTGAGAGACCGAGATGAGGTCGTGCTCATAATACTCGTAGTTGAGACTAGTGTTCCTGAGGTTGTTTCCAGTTATATAATAGGTGGTTGTGGTTACTTCCTTAAGTTGAGTTTCATCGTCGCTTGTGATAAAGTAGTACCCCATCGTTGAGTAGGGGTTGAAGGTTCGAGTGAAACGTGGAGTAGTAGAAGTGTCAATAAGAGAGAATTCCACTGGTCCACATGCATAGAAGCACAGCTTGTTGTCAAAATGCTTGCAAGGAACTTGCTCAAGATCGTCAAATTGCGAGCCGTTGAGCGTTTCATTAATAGGGTGTCCTCCGAATCCGTAGATTCTCACTGAGAGAGGATCGTTGAATCCCATGCTTTTGAGTTCAGTGTAGGTTAATTGGTAAATGCCATCGTCGGGTATGGCAATTTTCACCCATCTCCCTTTTCCAAGCCTTGAAGATGAGGCATATTGAGATGCTGACAAAGCGTTTGCCGTTGTGGGGCAAACTGTCAGCAGTAAGAAACAAAAGACATTGAATAAAAATTTTTTATTCATTATTAAGCGCTTAATTAAGTGTGTTTTTACTACTAGTATAATATGTTATTATAATTAACGTGAAAAAGAGGTTATTTATTGTTTAATAAAAAATCATTATTTAGTTGAAAAAAAACAAGAGATTCGGAGCAAGCGCTTCGAATCTCATTGTTTAATAGTCTATCCTGATAAGAGATTAATCGTTGTTGCTCTTATATGGATCAATGATGATGAGGCGACCAATACTTGTGCCACCATAAGAATTGCTTCCCTTATAGGTGCCGTAGTACTTATAGACACCTGCTGGCAGTCGGTTGCCATTGTTGTCTTTGAGGTTCCAGGTGTAGGGGAAGTTGGTGGTAGTAGTGTTCCACACGAGGTTACCCACATTGTCGAGCACCTTAATTGTGACTTGCGGCATGGTGGAGATAGATGTAGTGACGTCGAAAGTTGCCTCGGTCACAGCAGGTTCTTCCTCAACATTAAGTTCGAGTTGTGAGCCATTGCCTACGAGGAACGAAATGCTCTCGGTTGCCTTGTTGCCTGCCGCGTCATAAACATTGTACTGCAACGTGTGTCGACCTTCCTGCAGCTTCATTGGGAACTCAATAGCGAGAGCCTTGCCCTCGTCGCTCATGGCCGAGTAGTTCTGGACGTAGGGATAAGTAGTCTTACCGCCGTCGAGCAAGAGGCTCATCGTGTTGCCCACAGCCATCGCCTGGTTGTTAAACGAGTAGTCGTCGGTAGCACGGATATAGAGGGTGCTTCCCGAAGGAACCAGAGCACCGTTGGTGAAGCTTTGCTCATCGTTGAAGTACATTGCCTCAATTGTTGGTGATGTATTGTCGTGAACTGTGAGCGGGTTGTTCTCATTATAGGAGTTAAGCCTAAGCATATTAAACGAACCATTTACCATCTCCTCGCTGTCGTCTTGGTGAGCATAAACCTTAACCATGCCATCGTTTCCTGTTGAGAGGATATAGCGTGGAATAATAGCTTTGGCAGTGAATACTCCGTTAACAACACGTCCATTGACGCTTGTGAGCAGGTTCTGCGGGAAGAAGATGTCGCGAGTGATGTCGATGCGGTTCACGCGCTTAGTGACGGTTTTCTCTTTCTTTTTGTAGTCGTAGATTGAGAGAGTGGCATCGCCGTTGAAGTTGGTGTTGACAGTTGTGCCGTCGGGGTTGTAGACTTTGGCCTCGACGGTTACTTCCTGCATGGGGCCTGAAGGAATTGTTGAGTTGCCTACAGCTGTGCCGTTGATGCTTGTAATCTTGAATAAGGGTTTTGGATAGTTGACCTTCATTGCTGGGTCGCCGAGGAGGAAGAATGCCATCTTGTTGTAGTTGGTGGTTCTGCCAAACGATGTTTTACAAAGCATATAGGCCTCGCCCACAGTGGGCATGTAGCCCTTGGTGTTGTAGCAGAACATAGCTCTCACGAACGCTTGATTGAGTGCATCGTTGTCGGTGGCATAAACAGCTCGTCCCGAAGTGACGATAGCTATTGCACCGCCGCCTGGCTTGTGGAACATGATTTCAACTAGTCCTCGCTGGTTGCTGTCGAATCGTGCCACGTCGCAGCATGCAGTGGTGAGAATGGGCAAGTGAGGATGCTCTACTGTGTTAGCCTCATTGGCAGTCCACAGGTGAGCAACTTTAGTGAGATAGTTCGGACCGCCATGGCCCACATATGTCATAAAGTACTGACCGCCTTTAAGCTTAGAAATAAGTTCTTTGCGAGCATCAAATGCAAATCCCGAGACTGGGTCGTTAGGAAATTGGCTCAAATAAACCTTGTTATTCATCAAACCAGTCGATAGCTCATCAACCAATATCTCACTGATTCCCTCGGCTTGAAAAGAGTGTAAGTCATCATCGTAGTCATCGGCTGTGAGGAGCATGTCGTTACGCCAAGGCCCGTAGTCGGGATTGTTGACGTAGTCGAGCAATTTGTCAACATCGCTTTGAGCTTCTTGTTGCGATGCGCATGGTATGCGACCCACAGCGAGCCTTAGATAATCGCTTGCTGGCTCAGAACCTGAGTTGTCGTCAAGTAGGCCGAAGAAGTCATCGCACACATAGCTGTACTCCTCGTCATTGCTGATTGTTGCCTCATAAACGAGAGTGTTGCAGTCGCGCTTTGAGAGAATTTGCCTGTTATCGTAGTTGCCACCACCAAACATGAGGAGATTCTTGAACTTCAGTTTGTTTCGGTCATAGAACATTTTACACATCATCCTGATAGCCATGGCGTCGGGTGTGCCGCTCGAGAACTCATTAAAGATTTTCTGCTGGTCGAGCACGTGGACGGTCATGTTGTCATTGTCGCGATGCATTTGTGCAATGCGCTCGGCCTGGGGGATGAGTTCCTCGCATGTAACAATCACCATGTCGGGGGTGGTCAGGCCGTGAATGTTCTGATTCTCAATCTCCTCAAAGCTGTCGATTGACATCAACTGCTTAGTGGGGTCGAAAGCGATGTAGTTCTGTGCATTCACTTTCTTGTAGGGAGAGAATCCATAACCATTACTAGTGTTGGAGAGGATGCATGAAGTTGGGCTATGGGGGTTATCTATACACCATAACTGAGTGTTGGCGTCGGCTCCGTCGATAGCGATAAAGTGCTTCAAATCGAGCTTGTTGATGCCCATTCGCAGCTGTCCGTTAACAGCGTTGTTGAGATTGTTCTCGTGATAATAGGTGAGAATCACATAGTCGAGCCATGCGCTGTTCACATTGCCGTCGCTGCTAGTGATATTGACGTTCACAACTCCATCGCTAAGCATGGGAGCACTCCCGCTAGGCACAAAAGCCTTGTAGGGCGATGCTTGGTTGTAGGACACGAAAGAGTTGGCTGGGGCATAAATCTTTGAGCTAACCAGAGTGTAATTAACGTCATTCCCGTTGATTTTGCCAACAATATAAGACGCTGCAGTCACTTTTGCGCCAGCGCTTATGTTAACAACAACAGTCGAGTCGAGGCATACCGATGGAAGTGAGTAAGGAATATCAATTCCATTTCCCATAATTGCCTCGCCTAGCATGCTCTTGCCTGTCTCTCCTGGCGAGATAAGGTCAACCTCGTGATGCCAGTAGTCAAGACTCTGTGCCCTTACCACAGGATTGTTGTCGTCATTACTAGTGACACTGACAGGCTCGAGTTGAGTTGTGCCCTCTTCTTGCGTGAGGAAGTAGTAACCCTTAGTTGAATAGCTATTGAACTCCCTAGTGTAGTGGGGTGTTCCGGTGGGTGTTGACATTGTGTACTTCGTCACTCCGCAGCCGTAGAAGCAGATTTTGTTGTCGAAAATCTTGAACGGCACAAGCTTCAGATCGTCGGTCTGTGAGCCATCGAGTACTTCGCTGATGGGATATCCGCCTTCACCATAAATTCTCACGGCTTGAGGATTAGAGAATCCCATTTGGGCTAGTTCGTCGAAAGTGAGCTGGTAAATGCCATTCTCATTGATGGCAATTTTCACCCACTTGCCATTAGCCAACTTCGAAGTGTTGGCATAATTAGACGAAGAGTACGCCTGGGCACTAAACGTTGTTGCCGCGGCGATGGCCAAAAGGCCTAAAATGTTGAATAAAAACTTCTTATGCATAGTAGTTTAAAGATATGTTATCTATGTTATAGTAGTGTGCGATTCAGTCAGCTATTTCACCCTAATGGTCAACCGGGGCATGCCGCTACATGATGCATTGAGAGTGTCACCCATTTTTAGGTTGATGCCGTTGTCGCTCAGTTCAACAAGCAAAATGTCGCCCATTTTTAGGGTGAAGTATTTGCTCAGTTGCGAGATGAGCGTGCTGTAGTCTATTCCCGCTGTGTCGAGGCTGCCGTTGCTTGCTGGGGTGCCATTGTGCTCAATGGCTACTGTTGTGCCATTGATGCCCTCGTTGGCGTCGAAAGCGTCGAAGTCTCCAAGTAGTAGCGCCCCGTCAAAGCCATGTGCTAGAGCCGATTGCTGTTCGCATTTCTGAGGCGTGTCGATGCCACTTGCCGTGACTTTAATTGCTGGTGCTACTGCCATACAGTAGCGGTGAGCAAATCTGGGCGCAATGTGCTTTCCCAGCCTGTCGATGTGTATCGCCAGAGCTGGCGTTGCGGTAAATGTTGTAGCAAAATGTGGCAAGAAGAAGGGCTTGTTGGTCTTTATCACTGCCGAGTCGGGCATGAGGTAGACCTGCTGTGGCAGCTCTCTGCCATCTCCATTTCTTATGCCTATAATCTTCACTTGCGGAGAATGTTATTATTGGCGCTCGCCTCCATGCGGTTGTACATGATGGCCAAGTCGGAATAAATCGATGTGTTTTGAAGCACCACGTTGCGTGGCACCTTGATGCGGTAGGGCGTGAAGTTCCAAATCGCCTTGATGTTGCTCTCGATGAGTGTGTTTGCAACTTCTTGTGCGTTTTGGCTAGGTACAGCAATCACCGCTATAGCCACTCCCGAACTTCGTTGCCTGGCTGGTAGCTCGGCGAAGTCGTAGATGGGAATGTCGCCCACGTTCTTGCCCACGATGTCGGGGTTGATGTCGAAAGCTGCCACGATGTTTAGGCCATACTGCATCAAGCCCAGGTCGCGCATGAGTGCACTACCCAGTGAGCCAGCCCCAATAAGAAACGCGTTGTGGCGGTGCTTGAATCCCAGGAACTCATTGAGCGCCTTGGTGAGTGGGTGCACCTCATATCCTATGCGCGTCTTTCCCTTGATGTTGAGGAAGGACAGGTCCTTGGCGATTTGCGATGCATCGACGTTAAGACGTTTGGCAATCTGTGTGGATGAGACATACTCCTCGTGCTTGCTGTCAAGCATCTTCACATAGGCTAAGTACCATGGCAGCCGCCTGAGGGTAGGCTCGGGCAGCATGTCGCGTGTGATATGTCGTGCGTTATCGTTCATCGTACAATGATAGGCATGAAATCATCGTAGTGTCAATCCAAACTGCAAAAGTAGTAAAAATAATTAAGTTATATTGTAATAATCAGAGTAAAACTTGTTAAATCATCCTTAATCTATGTGTGCTGCCCAGCCTTTGAACCACACTATCACATTGCGGTGATGGCGAGTTTCTTAGTCTTGGTGCTCTCTTGGTGGCCATCGGTCGAGATTGTTGCTCGATAGAGGTAGATGCCTCGAGCTAGGCGGCTACCGCTATAGTCGCTCAGGTCCCAAGTGATGGGGAACGATGAGAACATAGAGCTGCGTCCGCTTTGTGTGGTGCTCCACATGCGCTGGCCCATGAGATTGAACACCTCGATAGTCACCGTCACAGTTGCCTCGGGGCGGTTATGTGTGACAATAAAGGTTGTTGTGGTTGAGGCAGGATTGGGAAACGCCTTAATCTCGTCGATTTCGGGCTTTAGCCCACTCATGACGTTGAAGCTGATGGTCTTCTCGCTGGAGTTGTTGAATACGTCCCACACCTTGAGTTTAAGCGTGTGGTGTCCGTTGCTCAGGTCGCTTAGTGCGTAGCTGATGTTGCCTGCCGAGCCCTTCTCGGCCTCGATGGCCGTGTAGTAGCTGCTCACATCACTGTAGGTGACATTGCCGTCTAGGGTGAGCGTCATGTTGTGTCCGATGCCGGCATTGGAGAAGTTAATTCCGCTCTCGTCGCTCACGGTGGCGAGCAGCAATGGCGACTCGTTGACGTTGTCGCCGTCATTGAAGTTGTTGCTGTTGAGCCCCATATAGCTGATGTCGGGACCTATGGTGTCGGCCACCACGCTCTCGTCATAGCCGTAGATGTAGAAGTCGTCGCACGAGCCGGTTGCCTCAAGCTTCTTATCGGGGTCGTAGGCATAGAGGCTCACGAGCGATGGCCTGTAGTTGTCGTAGCTCACTGTGACCTCGCTGGGGATGGTGATGTTGAATGTGAATTCGCCGTTTTCCACTCTGGTGACATTAAGCGAGAGCTTGTTCTGTCGCTCCTCGTAGGTGAGCGTGCTGTCGCGCTGCTCGGTCTCGCCTGTGGCTGGGTTACGCCAGTTGTAGCTGTAGGAGAAGGATACCGACTTCTCGCAGTCGAAGAGTGTGCTCTCAATCAAGCCGTTGAAGGTCGACTGCTTCTCGCCGGCAAGATTCTCGATGTGGCCAGCCACGGTGATGGTCTGCCTTGCCTCAAATACTGGCATGTCGTCCTCGTTCACTGCTTTGCCGTTGATTTGGTCGATTACCGCGTTGAGCTGTGGCATTGCTGGCCTCATTGCTGGATCGCCGTAAAGGTGGTAGCGCAGCGAGTTGTTCTGTCCGCGTGTGGTGTTGTTCTTAGCATAGGTGAGCATGTCGCCCAGGCGCATGATGAGTCCGTTATTGTCGCGGTCATACATCTTCTGCGCTGCGGTGATGTTGAGGTAGCGGTTGTCGTCCATATACACCAGTCGTGGTGGGCACAGCATTGCCACGCAGCCGCCGTTGGGGTTGAAGAAGGCGTTCTCGCCTCCCGAAGGGTTGGTGCCGTCGTGTCGCGAGAATTCGCAGGTGGCGGCAAAGAGAATGGGCTGGTGGCTGTAGAAGAGGTTGTTCTCCACGTCGCTTGTCACGAGCAGTCCGTCGCCTGTCCATCCCGAGGGGCCTCCGTGTCCCGAGTAGTTCCACCACAATGCCCCCTCGGTGAGTGTCTTGTACATCTTCTTGCGTGCCTCGGGGAACTTGTTGCCCGAACCGTCGCTCCTGGCCTCATAATCATCGAGGAACACGCGTGTGAAGTTGGTGTTCTCGCCCCCGTTGGCGGCTACGGTTTGCACCACAGCTTCGCCATGTCGCCAGTGGCTTCCCGAGTCCTCGTTGTCGGCGACGTTGAGCATAGTGTTCTTCCAGTTGCCGTAGTCGGTTTGGGTCACATACTTTATGATTTTGTTCACGGCGATGCTGGCGTCGGTTGCACTGCGTGCTGGTATTCGTCCCACGGCGATGTCCATCTTGTTGCTGGTGCCCATGATGGTCTTGTCTTGCAGGTAGCCGTAAAAGTCGTCGCTAGTGTAAGAGCTCATCTCGTCCTCGCTGGCCTTACTCTCCCACACGAGGAGCATTGGATAGCGCAGAGCTCGCCCTGCGGTGCTGATGCGTCGGTTATCGCAGTAGCCATTGCCCAGCAGCAGCAGGTAGCCCAGGTGGTGTCCTTGCTCGTCGGTTCCGCGGTCATAGAAATACTTGCACAGCATGCGGTAGGCGGCAGCGTCGGGGGTGCCGCTCGAGAACTCGTTGAACACCTTGTTGTGGTCGAGCACCATCACTCGCATCGAGTCGACGCTCTCGTGAAGCGCTGCCAGCTGATTGGCTTGTGGCAGGAACTCGGCTGGTGCCAGGATGATCATGTCGGGTATTGGTGCTCCGTGTATGCTTTGATTGTCGACGTTGCCTACTAGTGTGGGTGATGGGAAGGTGGCGTTGTCGTTGAAGGCGATGAACTCGTGGGTCTTGATTCTCGACACACTGAACCTCGTTGTCGAAGCACCGGCTTCGAGTGTGTATTCCACGGGGAAGCTCTTATCGGTAACTTCCCACAGATGGGTGTTGGGAGTGAGGCCGCTCAGCTCATATTGCGTGTCGTCGGTGTTTCTCAAAGCAAAGGCGAGGCTGTTCTTGCCGCTCAGGTCGAGGGGTCGCTTGTAGCCCACGGCTATGAAGTCGAGGCGAGCCATGTTCACTGTTCCGGCAGGGCTGTAGGTCACGGTGTAGGTGAGTTCCTTGGTGCCGCTCATTGTGAACTGCTTGGTTGCCTCGGCAAGATTGTAGTGGTAGTGGGCTGGGTCACTGCTGTTCACTGCCTCTATGCTGTGGCTTCCTGCCAAGTTGTTACCGTTCCACTTGAAGGTGACGCTGCTATTGCTGCCTATTGTCTTGGCTGCAAAGCGGGTGTAGGCGCTCACTGTCGAGCCGTCGACAAGGTCGTCGAGGGTGAATTTGAAGGCTTGTGAATTAGTAGTGGTGAAGTCCTCACCCAGTAGGGTGCGTCCTGTCTCCCCGGGGTTGATGAGCTCTTCTTCGTGTAAGCGCCGCTCCACGAAGGTGGTCACGAGTTGCCCCGTTGCGGTGCTTGTCATTGTTGTGGGGGCAACGTCGCTCTGGCTGGCGTCGCTGGTCACGAAGTAGTAGCCCTGTGTAGCATATGGGTGCTGGATGGGCAACCACACGTTGTTGCTGCTCGACCACGACCACGTGAGGGGACCCTGGCCGTAGAAGAGGATGCGGTCACCGCTACGTATGGTGGGCACCTGTGGCAGATCGTCGTGGAAGAAGGTGCTATTGAGAGTCTCGTTCAGCGGGGCGCCGCCATAGCCGTAAATGCGCACGTGGCTCAGGTCGCCCAGACCCCACTTGCTGGCGTCGCTTGCCGTGATTTGGTATATGCCGCTCTCGCTCACCGCCACTTTCACCCACTTGCCACTGGCGAGGGCCGACGCGTCGCTGCTGGGGGTGCTCTCTTGTGCCCAGGCGCTCACCGCCCATGCTGCCAGTGCCAGTGTGATGGCGCGGGCGGCGCGTGTGATTCTATTGTGATGGATCAGTGTCATTAGTCAAAAAAAAGTAGTAGGTCAGTTTCATCAAGGGGTGTGTGCGCTCGATATTACGCGCACGGGCATAGTTTTCCCCTTAATAAAGATAACGCACCGACGGCTTATTTATTGTACGAACGGTGTATGCGGCGAATTAGGGCGAATGAAAACGGGGGTAATTTTTGGTAATTTTTTTGCCGTACAAGAAAATATTGCTACCTTTGCGCAATAAGAACTAAAAACGTTAGAAAATAAGTAATAAGTAGAAGTAATAAGTAAAACTAAAAATTCATAATTTTGGATCCTGACCCTTTATCTTGCTTATTTACAATTGCAGCGCAGCTGCTGCAGGCAGTGTCGTCGCCTAAGGCGATAGAGTTCAATGCCCCTACGTTGGGCAGCTGGATAGCCATCGCCACAGCACTGGCAGGGCTGGCGTTCTCGGCGTTTAACTCAGGCTCGGAGATAGCCTATTTCTCACTCACCAAGAAGGACATCGACAGCATCGATGACGAGGGCAAGCGTTCGCGCGTGGAGCATTTGCTCTCGCAGCCCGAGCGACTGCTAGCAACCATCCTCACAGGCAACAACTTGGTTAACATCATGATAGTGATTGTGCTCAACTATGCCATGAACCAGATGTTTACCTTCAACAGCACCGTCGCCAACTTTGTGGTGCAGACCGTAATCCTCACGTTCCTGATTCTACTCTTTGGTGAGGTTATTCCCAAGCTCTATGCCACTAACAACAACGTGCGTTTCGCCACTGCCGCCGCACCCGGGCTGATGGTGACGTCGGTACTTTTTGCCCCCATTGCCCGCCTCATGGTCAAGAGTATGGGCTTTGTGCGCAAGGCAGTGGGCACACATGCCGACGAGATATCGGCCGAGGACCTGACCAACGCGCTGCAGATGAGCGACGTGAAGAGCGCCGACGAAAAAGACTGGCTCGAGGGAATTCTCACCTTTGGCGACAAGACGGTGAGCGAGATCATGACACCGCGCATCGACATTGTGGATATCGACATCGAGGAGACTTTTGCCGGCGTGCTGCGCTGCATCGTGGAGAACGGTTACTCGCGCATCCCAGTCTATGAAGACAACCCCGACAACATAAAGGGCATCCTCTATTCGAAGGATATAGTCCCCTATGTGAACAAGAGTGGCGACGACTTCGAGTGGCAGAAGCTCCTGCGCCCGGTTTACTTCGTGCCCGAGTCGCGCATGATTGACGACCTGCTCGAGGACTTTCGCAAGAAGAAGATACACCTGGCGGTTGTGGTCGATGAGTTTGGCTGCACTCAGGGCCTTGCCACGATGGAAGATGTGCTAGAGGAGATAGTGGGCGACATCGACGATGAGTATGACACCGAGGAAAAGTTCTACACCAAGGAGGACAAGGATACCTACATCTTCGACGCCAAGACGTCGATAACCGATTTCCTCGATGTGACCGAGATCGACGAGCGGTATTTTTCAAAATATACCGATGAGGCCGAGAGCATAGCTGGCCTGCTACTCAACATCAAGGGCGACTTCCTGAATGAGAAGGAGAAAATCACCTGCGGTCCTTGCGAATTCACCGTGCTGAAGGTGAAAAAATACCGCATTGCTAAGGTAAAAGTGCATGTTGAGAATGCATGATGCTGAGTTGTTAGTTTTGTTACTTTTGTTACTTTTTTCTTTTTTTGAAAATACAGATAATTAAAAAACATAAATCATGAGAATTTTTATTTCTAAGAAACGTGCCTTGGGGCTGTTGGCCGTGGCACTGATGATGGGGTGGGGCGCGCAGTCTCACGCGTGTACCAACCTGATTGCCGGCAAAAAAGCCACCGTCGACGGCTCGACAATGATAACCTATGCCGCCGACTCGCACACCCTGTTCGGCTTCCTTGACTACTATCCCGCTGCCGACCACAAAGCTGGCGACATGCGCAAAGTCTATGATTGGGACACTGGCAAATATCTTAGCGAGATTCCCGAGGTGGCGCACACCTACAAGGTGGTGGGAAACATCAACGAGCACCAGGTGACCATTGCTGAGTCGACATGGGGCGGACGTCATGAGTGTGAAGACACTACTGGCAAGGTGGACTATGGAAGCCTCATCTACATTGGTCTGCAGCGCGCCAAGACGGCCCGCGAGGCAATCAAGGTAATGACCGACCTAGTGGCACAGTGGGGCTACTGCAGCGAGGGCGAATCGTTCTCGATTGGCGACCCCAACGAGGTTTGGGTTCTTGAGATGATAGGCAAGGGCGGCAAGGAAAAAGGTGCCGTGTGGGTAGCCATCCGCATCCCTGACGACTGCATCTCGGCTCACGCCAATCAAGCGCGCATCCACAAGATTCCGTTCAAGGACAAAGAGAACTGTATGTACAGTAAGGACGTGGTGTCGTTTGCCCGCAAGATGGGCTGGTTCAACGGCAAGGACGAGGACTTCGACTTCTCGCTCACCTATTGCCCTCCCGACTATGGCACGCTGCGCGGCTGTGACGCCCGCGCGTGGTCGTTCTTCAACAAGTATGCCGCTGGCATGGACCGTTACCTGCCATATCTTGAGGGCAAGAAGGGTGCCGAAATTATGCCCCTCTACGTGAAGCCCGACCGCCTGCTCAGCGTGCGCAACATGCAGGACATGATGCGCGACCACTTCGAGGGCACCCCCTACGACATGACTCAAGACCCAGGCGCCAAGAACTACTTCGGTGTTCCCTACCGCTACCGCCCTATGGAGTTTGTTGTCGACAGCGTGACCTATTGTCACGAGCGCGCCATAGCAACTCAGCAGACGGGCTTTGTGTTCTGCACGCAGATGCGCTCATGGCTTCCCGACCCTGTGGGCGGCATCATCTGGTTTGGCGTTGACGATGCCAACACTGCCGTGTTTGTGCCTATGTACTGCTGCATCAACGAGGTGCCCGAAAGCTACCGTGAGGGCAAGGGCGACCTCTATACCTTCGACTTTGACGCTGCATTCTGGGTAAACAACCTGATTGCCAACCAGTGCTACCACCGCTACTCACAGATGATTCCCGACGTGCGTCGCGTGCAGCAGGGTATCGAAGACGCTTTCCAGGCACAGCAGCCACAGGTCGAGGCCAAGGCATTAGCTATCTACAAGAACAATCCTGCCGATGCTATGGAATTCCTTACCAACTACAGCGTGAACAGCGCTCAGGCGACCACACGCAAATATCAGGACCTTGCCAAGTATCTCTTTGTGAAATTCCTTGACGGAAACATCAAGAAGGAGAAAGACGGCAAGTTTGAGCGCAATCCTTATGGCAATCCCGTGTCGCCCAAGTATGGAGGCTACACTCAGGACTACTTCGAGACAATAGTCAAGGGTAGTGGCGACTACCTACGCGTTAAGGAAATAGAGAAATAAAAATCTTTTATCACCTATAATCACGATGGGTGGCAATGCATGGCTTGCACTGTCACCCATCATTGAATAAAGATGTCGAGACGAATTAAAGATTATCGTGATAGTTACCGCAAGTGGAAGCAGCATCCAGTGGATTATAGCTACACGGGAGAGAAATACCGCTGCAGCTGCTGTGGCGAGGAGCACGAGGGCAACTACTGTCCGCTGTGCGGCCAGAAGGCTACCATGGGTCCTGTCACCTGGAAGAGCGTTTGGGAAGGAGTGATGGAGTTGTGGGGATTGCACTCGCGATCATTGCCCTACACTGCCTGGCAGCTGCTATTCCGCCCAGGGCACTTGATGCGTGACTACGTCACCGGCAAGCGACAGGTCAGCTTTCCGCCAGTCAAGATGCTTGTGCTGCTAGGAGTTGTTATCTACTTGCTGGGACATTGGTTTTTCCCTAAAGAGTATAGCCATGAGATGAGTGAGATAACATCCACCGGCACCCTCTATTTTATGGATTATGCTTGGAACTGGCTCAAAGGGCACGAAGAGTGGTTTACATTGTTTGTCTTCTCGGCTTTGATCTTGCCCACGTGGTTTTTGTTCCGTCATGCTCCGTTGCTGAAGCGCCACACGTTGCCTCAAGGCTTTTTTATTCAAGTGTTTGTCGCCAATCAGTCGATGGTTCTTGAACTGGCAATGCTGTTGCTGGCTTTAGTGCTGTTTTTTGTGCCCTATGGTTATTTTAAATATTTGATAATTGCGCTGTTATTGATTTATCTATTCATCGACTACAAGCAGCTATTTGGCTACAGCTCATGGGGTACGATATGGCGATTTTTGGCGATTCTGGTCATTCTTTCCTTAATTACAGCCGATGTTGGCGGTGTGATAAGTATTGTTACTGGGAAAAATGATTATTCATCATCAGGTGAAATAATGGGTACAATATTCTCGATGATTTTTATGTTGTGGATTACCTATCTTGTTATATACTTTACCGACGTGATAAACCGCAAGGCATGGCTCGAGCGAGGCAAGTGGGCAGTGATGAAGTGGCAAACAATAATCACATTATTCATGGTACTTAGCCTTGTGGTGGCAATAGCTATTACATCAATAGTAAAATAACATTATAGATAAGTCGAAAATAAGGCCGTTCCCCGTGTGTGAGGAACGGCCCTTTTTGTGTGATTTAGTTAATTACTTGTTGGGAACACCGAGCAGGATGTTGTAGACGAAGGTCACGTCGCCTGCGGTGATCTCACCGTCCTGATTCTGGTCGCCGTTCACCATGTATTCGGTGTCGCCAGAGAGCAGGAAGTTATAAAGCACAGTGATGTCTACCGAGGTTACCTCGCCGTCACCGTTCACGTCGCCAGTAACTGTCGTCGATGATTGCTCAAGAGTAGTGACTTCAATCAGGTTAGACCAGTTGCTCTCCAGAGTGGGATAAATAGCTTTCACATCATAAATGTAGGTTGTGAGTGGCTGCAATCCGGTAACAGTGTACTGTGTGCCGGTGATGCCAGGGAACAGCATCTCGCCCTCGGCCTTAGCATCGCCAGTAGTGATGTCGCCAGCATAAATCTCGATGCTAGTGATGATCACTCGCTTGCGGTTGGCAGTGGTGGCAAAGGTCACTTTCTGGCCTGCAGCTTCTGTACAATCGAGCACTTGAGTATACTCAGTCTCAGTGCTGTTTGGAATAGTCACTGTAGCAGTTGAGCTGCCGCAAGAGATGGTCATGTTGCAGTTTGTATCGTTGTTGTAGGTCTTAGCCTTGTAAACGATGCTCACCTTGCCGTTGCTGTTGGCAAGGTCGAGTGCAGGACTGGTGAGAGTGCCTGTTGCGCTACCAGAGCCAATGCGGATGCCACCAACGGCTGTATAGAGAGTTGAACCAGTCCAGCCGGCATTGTCCATGTAGTTGTTGAGCGAACCACTAATGTTGGCGTTACCATTGCTGGTGAAGTTGCTGAAGCCCTCGGTGAGGAGCAGCTCGGTGGTGATTTCAGGCTTAGGCATTACTCGCAAGGTATAGCTCTGAGCGTTTTCGCAAGCTGTCCAGTGGGCGGTGAACTCGGTTGCACCCACCTCGGTGGCGTCGGTAGCCACTGGAGTGTCAATACCTTGGATAGGAGTCTTGAAACCAATCTCATATAGGCGAGAATAGTCATTGTAAATCTTAATCAGGTAAATCTTGCTTGGATCCAAGTCTATTGAAGTAGTTACCTCAGGTGTGTTGGTCTGCTGGCTTTGCTTGTAATCAACAGTCGTAGTCCCTGCAGTGATTGAACCGTCGGCATTCAATGTACACTCATAGATGTACATCTTTAATGGGTAACGATTGTCGGAATAATAAGAAGACTGAATGTTATAGGAGAGTTGCTTAACCTGTGAGCAGTTGGTCACATAGAAGTTCTGGTAAGCCTCATTCCAGTTAGCATAATAGGCTGATCCAGTGAAGTATTTGTTGCTGCCCAAGAAGATGTCGGTAGCATTCCAAGATTCACTTTCACTCTTGTCTTCACCTTCACAGTTGAGCCAGTTTTGGTTGGCGTCGGCCTTGCGTGCGCCATAGTTGGAAACGGTGAGCCATGCGCAAGCGTCGCTTGGATACTCATTGTACTTGTAGATAGAGCTCATGCCGCTCACTGTAGCGCCAGCCTGACCAATGGTGTTGTACTTGGCGATGTTCAGGTAAGGATCGGTAGCGTTGCCACCCTCGGCAGCCGAAGCGGTGAGTTGAACAGTCTTGCTCTCGGCACCATTGCTGGTGAAGGTGAGAGTGCCTGTGAAGTTGCCCTCGGTGGCCGAGTTGAATGAAACAGTAACAGGAACGCCATTGGCTGCGTTGGCAGCAGTGATGGTGGTTGGAGTGACGCTGAACACACCGTGGTTGTCGTTCAGGGTAACGGTAATGTTGTTGGTCAAGAACAAACCAGTAACGTTGATGGTCTTAGTCACTGTCGACGACAAGTTGGCTGCCATGGTTACCGAAGTTTGGTCAACGTTGATGGTTGGAACCTTGGCTGCGGCAGTACCTGTAACGTTCACTGTCACGCTCTCGGCACCAGTGCTGGCGAGAGTGATAGTCGCATTGCTGTTGCCAGCGGCAGTGGGTTTGTAGGTAACAGTCACCTGAACACCATTGGCTGCGTTGGCAGCAGTGATAGAGGTGGGAGAAACAGTGATGTTGCTAGCACCTTGCTTGGTGATAGTGATATTGTTCTCGAGGTTGTAACCAGTTACGGTGAAGGTCTTGGTGTAGGTGTCACCTACATAGCCCTCAAATGCAATGGTAGCGGGATCAACAGCGATGTTTGGACCAAGAGCGCTTGCAGGAGGTCTGATGCCAATAATCATGGCCTCGCCATAGTTGAATACGTAAGAACCCGACTGACCGGTTGCACCAGTGTTGGTGGTGAAGTTGTGCAGTGTGCAGTAGCCGTTGCTGTCGCCACTCCAGCCCCAGTTCACGTAGTACTGTCCGCTAGTGTTGCAGCCAAACACGTTGAAGGCATGGCCTGCAAGTTGATAGCTGCTATAGTCATAGGCAAGATATTCAATGGGATTGCCAGCATGCAGCTCGGCAAGCATCCACTCGTTCCACTGTGCGTCGGTATAGTGTTGAGAGCTATTTGAGTACCCCCAACCCGATTGAACAATTTCAGTGAGTGTGAGCAACTGAGCATCAGTGTAACCCATGTTGATAACACCCTGATAAATTTCGGGATCATTGGCACCACTGGCATCGGTACCGTACATGTAATCGGGAATCGACTGGCCCGCATAGCGCATCAGCCATGCCACGGCAGTTTTTTGTGCTGTAGTAGAACTGTAGTTTGTGGGACCGGTATACTCATCAATGATGTTGTCCCAGTCGGCGGCGCGCTCACCTAGAGCAGCAGCCGACACGCCACCGCTCGATGAACCATTGATGGCAGCTACAGCAGGGAATGTCTTAGGCCATTTCCACACGTAGTAGCACATGGCCAACGAAGTAGCAGGACAGCCGGTAAGAGTGCGGCTGCTACCACTGGTGGGGCACTGGTTGTTGTAAGGAGAGCTCTGGTCCCAGTTGGCATTTGTCAGCGGAGCAACTGCTGTTGTTGCCTTGGGAGTGTAATTGTTAGGTGCCAGAGTTCCAGCCTTGAGACCGTCAATCTGATACTTGTACTTGTTGAGCAACCACTGCATGGCGGGTGGAATGTTTCCTAAATCGATAGTTCCCTCTTCGCCATACATCAGAATCTCTGGTGCCAGGTCGTCACCAGATACAACGACATACGCTTTGTCGGCGTTGAAAATGTAGTAGTCAATTGCTTTTGGGTTTGCTACTGAAGCCTCGGCCTTAACAAGCTTAAGATTGCTTGCGGCTGCAGCTTGAAGCCGTCCATTAGCTACTTGCTTAGTCATGAAAGACTTCGCCGCACTTTGAGCTTTAGCCAAGTCAATATCGGCCGCTTGCATTTGTGTTGCCAAGCAAAGTATGAGTGCCAATGACAACACCTTTTTTAGTTGGTTGAAGATTTTCATTTAGAAGAAATTTAAATAGTATTATAGTTGTTTTATAAATATCAGAGCATACGGTTTATGTCGTAGAAAAAACTGCCAAATTTATCAATAATTATTTAATTACACAAAAAGAATAGAACTTTTTCAATTAAAACCTTAAATATCACTATTAATGGAGAATGTGCATTAAAAAATAAGCGCCTCTCATCAATTGAGAAGCGCTTATTATATGATTTAAATGCTTGTTATAGCATTAATTATTATTACCAAGCAAGATGTTGTAGATAAACGTAATATCGCCCGCTGTAATCTCGCCGTCGCCGTTCACGTCGCTGGTAGCAACATATGTCTGGTCATTATTAAGCAAGTAGTTGTAGAGGCAGGTGATGTCACCAGCTGTTACCTGACCGTCGCCGTTCACGTCGCCAGGAACTCCTACAACTGGCTCATCGTCATCCTCAAGGAATGTAGCAGGTGTACCATAAATATAGGCAATCTTGTTAGACCAATCACTTTCTAGACCACCATAGTATACCGCCTTAACATCATAATTATATAATGCATTGGTATAATTAAAGAGAGACATATCGATTTGCTCATTACCTTCCTCATTGATATATCTGCCGAAACGGAATTGTGTGCTATCGGCAGGAATATTGTGAACGAAGGTGGTGTCACCACTCCAAGCTGGCTGGATCCATTTTGGAGAATTAGTGTTTTGTGGCTGGCTGTAATCGCCCAAATAAACTTTATAATTAGTTAATACTACACGATGATCCTCTTCTTCCCCTCCATCATTTGGATTATACCAATAAGTGTTCTTGAAAGAGAAGAATGCCCATGTCTGTGAATAGTAGTTTGGAGAAGTTCTTTCAACTACAAAGGTGTATTCCTTCTCAGGTCCTGATATTTCAAATGTCTGAGTAGTGCCACCCATAGAAACTAACAACTCGCCACTTTCAACACCATCGTAGGGTTTTGCTTTGAACTTAAGAGTGAAATGTTTCTGGAATGGACGAATGTGAACACCATGTTCATTAGACATAGGAGAAGAAATATAACCATTGTTCTCAATCACGATGCCGCCATCATATCCATTCAGGCCAAAGCCTATCCATTCAGGGTTGTCGGTATAGTCGTCAAGCGATTGCCAGTCTTCAAGCTCCTGGCCGTTGGTGAAGTTGGGGAATGTCTCGCGGAAAACCAAACCTCTATACTCACAAGGATAAACACGCACTGAATAGCTCTTGGCACCTGGGCTTGGGTCCCAATGCATAGTAACAGTTTCTTGAGCAAGGTCGGTTACATCGTAAGCAACAGGAGCAACAACTTCTCCATCAAATTCACCTGGGGTCTTGAATGCTATCTCATAAAGATAAGAGTATTTGTTGGTAAGAACAACCTTATAAACCTTCTCGGGGTCGAGTTCGCTTGAAGTCGTTACTTCTGCGCCAATAGTTTGGTTTGTTAAGGTTTCGATTGGGGTAGTGCCGTCGGTGATTGAACCGTCGGCATTCTTAGTGCACTCGAAGATTTCCATCATGAAGTTGTAGTAAGAACTATTACTGCGATGGTAAGCATACTGCTTAACTTGGGTACAGAAAGTCACATAGAAAGTCTGAGTCTTAGCAGGCTGCTTGAATTTTGCTGAATAAGCAGTGTTGCTGCCAAAGTAGGCGCTTGGTCCTTGGAAGACGTCGGTAGCAGTCCATGGGCCAGTGTACTGAGTTGTGTTGTCAGCGTCAGTAATCTCGTTGGTAAACCAGCTTTGGGTCTCATCGGTCATCATCACACCATAATTTGACAGTGTGAGCCAGTAACCTGCTCCAGCCTGGGTGTACTTGTAAATTGTTTCCATGCCATCGACTGTGGCACCAGCCTCGTTGATGGTGTAATGCTTAGCTACGTTAAAATAAGCGTCGCTAGCTGTGCCAGCTGCCAGCAGTTGCAGTGCAAAAACTGTAGCAGTCAGTAAAGTAAAAATCTTTTTCATGTAAATGAATATTTGGTTATTATTAATAGTTGTTTTACAATCAGCCCACAAATTTAAGAATTATTATTCAAATTTACAACATTATGAAGCAAAAAACAAAAAAAGTCGCTACTAAATGTGGTAGCGACCCTTTAGTTTGTTAATTATTTATGCAAAACTTGTAATCAATTATTTGGACCCAAGCAAGATATTATAAATGAATGTGATATCGCCCGCAGTAATCTCGCCGTCGCTGTTCTGGTCACCATTTACGATGTCGCTTGAGTTGTTGTTAAGCAAGAAGTTGTAGAGGGCGGTGATGTCGACTGCGGTGACTTCGCCATCGCCATTCACGTCGCCAGGAGTGTTGACAACAACCTGTTCCCACTTGGCATAGAGCGTCATGTCGCCAGTCACGATGTTGTCGAAATTCCACTGGTTGGTGCATGCAGCATTGGTGAACCAGCCTTGGAAGTTGTAACCATCGGCCGTTGGTGCGGTAGGCTCAGTGGCTTTGTCCTGGTTGCTCCATTCGATATTCTGTGGATCAGGGGCCGTGCCATGACCGTTGGAGTTGAAGGTTACCGTGCAGTGCCAGTGCTCCTTAGTTGTGCTAGGTTTCCAGTTTGTCCCTCTCAACACATTGCCCCATTGCTCTTGTGTGCCATTGAAGTAAATGTCGGTCAATAAAGGGCAATTATAGAAAGCATAGTTATTAATTCTTTCCACTGATGGAGGAAGGTACACTGTTTGGAGATTATCGCAGTCGCGGAAAGAGCTACTAGATATATATCTTGTACCTGATTGGATGTCCACTAATTGGAGAGCATCAACATTTCTAAACACCCCTCCACCTATGGTGTCGACATGGTTCATAGTGAGCTTATTAATAGGCATTTGGACAATATTAGAATACCAATTGTGAACCCTTATAATCTGCTTTTCGGGGTGATCGTACCAAACGGGTGAAGCACAGTTTATTTTCAGATGATTTTCCTTCAGTGTCCAGTATAGATGATTATCGCTGGCCTCATCACCGCCACACCAGCCACAATACCACAAGTGATCTTTGCTTCTAACCATTGTTTGAACAGAATACATATATGACCTTGGACTCCAATTTTCAAGATCTCCGGCGCTATAAATTATGCATTGCTCGCTGTTCAAGTTGGCAAAAGCATAATCTCTAATCATTACGTTTGGATTATCAACTGTGACCCAAGACAGACTATTGCTTCCTTCGAAGGCATGCTCGCCAATTGTAGTGACATTATTTGTGTGCAACCCCTCGATGGCAGTACCCACAAATCCATAATCTGGTATGCGAATTATGGAAGCGGGCAATTGGTCATAGTTGTAGGAATTGCTGCTTGTCCAGTTATTGACCTGCTTGAGCGATGAGCACCCCTGCAGCAACGGCATATTCGCAAGCGAAGAGTGATTATACATCATTAACGTATCAAGGTTGGTAAACCCATTGAAAACATCGTCGACGCAGTACTTCACCGTTGCGCCGTCTATGGTAACAGGGACTGTCATACGGGTTTTATTGTTCTTGACGCCAACATATCCTGTGATTTGACAATCAGTCCCGCTTCCACTCATGGTCCAGCCTTTCTGGGCTGAGCTGGTGTGCATGTAGATGTAATCGCTTTCCTCGCCGCATCCCTTGTTGAGGTCGCATGGTGCGGTGCCGCCATTCTCTCCCACAGCACCACTTGCGGTGGAATTGAAAGAGATTGATTTTATGGCAGTAGAGCGGTAGTTTTCATTGTTATCGGTGGCAACGTAAAGGTGTATGTAGGAACCTCCAGCGTGGCAGTTGAGGTCGCCTTTACTACTCTCAAAATCACTTCCTCCTACGTATTCCACAAGGTAATAGGTGCGACCATTGTGTGTGATTTCGTCGGGTGTTGAGCTGCTTGTTGATGTTCTGATATAAAAATCGGTGACGAAATAACCAGCATCATTGATTTGGTTGCTACCTTTAGTGTAGAGCAAAAAGATGTAGTCACTGCCTGTGCCACATCCCTTGTTAAGATCATAGTCGACCAAAATCCAGCCGTCGGCAATAAGTTCCGACTTCAGGTAGTTGGTCTCGCTTTTGGTGCCTCCAATCACCACTACGCCGTCGACAAATTCTTCGGCACAAACGCTAGTTGTGGCAAGCAGTGCCACAATAATGAATAAAAACTTTTTCATGAGTGCATAATTTAGGGTTGTTCGTTAATCGCTTATTTTGGTTGCGAATATAAGTAAATTATCGCAAAAGTGCAAGCGTTTTTAAGAAAAAACCCCACGCAATATTGTACATTATTCATTAAATAAAGCGCAGTCTAACTATGAACAATGAATAGTAAACTGTTTTAGTTTCCAAGCAGGATGTTATATATTAATGTGATGTCGCCCGCAGTAATCTCGCCGTCGCCGTTCTGGTCACCATTCACGATGTCGCTTGAGTTGTTGTTAAGCAAGAAGTTGTAGAGGGCGGTGATGTCGACTGCTGTGACTTCGCCATCGCCATTCACGTCGCCATTCACGTTTACAACTATTTCCTCCCAACCGGCATATAGCGTCATGTCGCCAGGAACTGCGGTGTTGAAATCCCACTGGTTGGTGCATTCAGCATCGGTGAACCAGCCCTTGAAGTTGTAGCCATCGGCTACCAGAGGTTCGGGTTCATCCACCTTGTCAAGGTTGCTCCACTGAATCGTCTTTGGATCGGGAGTAGAGCCATGACCATTGTTGTCGAAAATAACCATGCAGTGCCAGTGCTCCGTGAGGTTGGATGTTCCATTCTTCCATTGGCTATCTTTAGTCACTGCATCCCATTGTGCTTGATTGCCGTCAAACCAAATATCTTTCAAATTATTGCATCCATAGAAGGCCTCTTTGCCTATAGAATGAAGTGTGTGTTCGATATACACATTTTCTAGTTCATTAAGATTCTCAAACTCTCTTTGCCCGATGGAGTAGACATGCTCCAAAGTAATATTGTTTATTGATTGTCCAAGCCATCGTTTGGTGGCGATAATCTGCTTGTCGGGATAATATTCCCACCATTCGCCATATGAAGATATTTTCAGGTTGTCATCAATCAGCGTCCAGTATAGCATATTATGGCTTGCTTCATCTGCTCCGCCGCACCAGCCGCAAAACCACGATGAGCCATTTTTGACAATCAATTCTGGTGAATACATATACATCAATGGATTCCAGTCTTCGATAGAACCCGGATATGTCACTTGGCAGTTTGAACTGATGTTGGCAAAAGCAGAATTCTCAATTAGGACTGGTGATGTGTTGAAGGTGACAGAGGACAGATTGTTGCAACCCTCGAATGCACTGCTTTCTACACTGGTAACAGCATCTAATGTTATTTCGTTAATTGCCGTGCCAGCGAAAGCAAAACTCGTAATGGTTTTCATGGATGGTGGTGTCAGGTGATCAATAAGTGAAGTTTTGACATTGTAAAACTTTGAGCAGCCTTGCATCGACGGCATTTCATCGATAATTGTCTCACCAAAGAATTTTATAATTTCAAGATTGGAGAATCCGCTAAACACTGGTCCTGAGAAACCAGTCACCGTTGCACCATCGATGATAACAGGCGCTACGATATTGGTTATAAGTGACTTGGGACCTTCAAACCCCTTGATGTAGCATTGGTCACCTGCAGTGTTTGTTGTGTATATCCATCCAGGAGCTCTTTCGGCGTGCATATAGATATAGTCGCTGCCTGAGCCACAGCCGGTGTTGAGGTCATAGCCTGTGGTACCCTCCATAGTGGTCACTCCACCGTCGGCTGTAGCGTTGAAGGATATTGATTTAACAGTGCCGTAGTCACGTCCTTGGGAGGGGTAATCTTTAGTGTAGTAGAGATGGATAGTGGCGCTACCTGAGCCGCAATGGCTATTCAGGTCACCCTGGGTGCTCTTGAAATATTCACCGCCATCGAATGGCACTAGGTAACAGATGCGACCATCTGTGTTAACGAGATGGTCAGGAGCGGTGCCATCGTAGGTCCGAATCACAAATTTGGTGATGAAAGCACCAAGGCTAACTGTGGACTCATCAGCCTTCTTATAAAGCATATAGATGTAATCGCTGCCCGATCCGCAGCCTGAATTCAGGTCCTGGTCGATGACCGTCCAGCCCAGATTGGAATAAGTGCTCTTCAGCATATTTACCTCGTTCAATGTGCCGCCTATTACCATCACGTCGGTGATGTACTCCTCGGCCCATACAGTAGTGGTAGCAAGCAAAGCCACCAGTAATAGTAGAATCTTTTTCATAAGTGTTTGGGTTTAATGGGTTATTATTAAAACATTCATTTTGGTTGCGAATATAAGTAAATTATCGCAAAAGTGCAAGCATTTTTAAGAAAAAACGGCAAAACAGTGAACCCCACGCAATATTGTACATTATTCATTAAATAAAGCGCAGTCTAACTATGAACAATGAATAGTAAACTGTTTTAGTTTCCAAGCAGGATGTTATATATGAATGTGATGTCGCCCGCAGTAATCTCGCCGTCGCCGTTCTGGTCACCATTTACGATGTCGCTTGAGTTGTTGTTAAGCAAGAAGTTGTAGAGGGCGGTGATGTCGACTGCTGTGACTTCGCCATCGCCGTTCACGTCGCCAGCAACTGAGGTGATGAGCGGAGTCTTGAAGCCGATTTCATAAAGGTAGGAGTAGTCGTTGTAGATGTGAACCATGTAAATCTTGGAGGCATCTAGCGGGCTCGATGTGATTACCTCGGTGGTGTTGTAAACCGAGCTTTGCTTTGTGTCGACAGGAGTGCTTCCAGCTGTGACTGAACCATCGGGATTGACAGAACACTCGTAGATGCGCATAATCAGCGGAAAAGTAGAGCTGCGATTGTAGGCATACTGCTTAACCTGAGTGCAGTTGGTCACATAGAAATACTGGTTGAGACCATTCCAGTCGCAGGCATAGCTGGTTTTGGAACCAAAATAGCTGTCGTCGCCCAGGAAAATGTCGGTTGCATTCCATGAAGTGCTATAAGATTCACTGATGTTGTTGTTGAACCATTCTTGTGTGGCGTCGGCCTTTATCACACCATAGTTGGAAACGGTGAGCCAAGCGCAATTGTCACTCTCATATTCGGTATATCGATATAGATTCTGTATGTCGCTCGCGCTCCATCCAGCGTTGTTAATTGTTTCATATCTAGAGATGTCGAGATAGGGATCACTTGCAGTGCCACTATTAACAGCCTTGCCAATGAGCTGAACAGTCTTGCTCTCGGCGTTCAGGCTTGTAAATGTTATTGATCCGTTGAAATCACCCTCGACACGAGGATTGAAAGTAACAGTCACAGTAAGTGGGGTGTTAACACCTGTGCTGCTTTGAGGAATGGTTGTTGGTGAAACGGTGTAGACACCATTCCCGTCGTTGAGCGTTACTGCCACATCATTGGTCAAGAAAGCGCCTGTGAGGGTGATAGTCTTTGTCACGGGTGACGATAGAGTCGTCGTTAATATGAGCGATTCGGGCTCAACTAAGATGGTGGGGACGCGTGGCATTGCTGCACCAGTGATGGGCACGGTAACGTCGTCAACGTCCTCGTCGGCACAGCTCAGTGTGATCAATGCCTCGCTGTTTCCTGCCTGGGTGGGGGCATAGGTGAGAGTCACGTCAAATCCGTTGGCTGCTTGCTCAGGAGTAATTGTTGTTGTATTGATGCTATAGAGTCCTGAGCCCGTCAAGGTGACGTTGATGTTGCTCTCGATGTTGACTGCGTTAACTTTCACAACTTCGGTGTAGGTTTCACCTGCAAAGCCATTGAAATTCACTTCCTCAGGGTTGGCAATTAGTCTACCAATAGGTGGCTGGATGCCGAGCACCATGCGCTGATTGTCGCTGAAGGTGTAGGTTCTTCCGGAAAAAGCGTTCATGGCTAGCCAGTTGTTGCCTTCGCCACTCCAACCGAAATTCACGTGATACTTGTTGAGGTTTGGGTCATATCCGTCAACATTGAAGGCGTGTCCTCCTGCACCACCAACGTCAACACCACAATACACTACTGGGCGGTGCCTGATAATCTCCTCTTGCAACATCTGAGCCCATTGGTCCTCACTGAAATTGTCCTTTTTCACAAAGCGACAAGTGGTTGCGTCATAGCCGAAGCTGGTGTACATGTCGGCAATAACTTGAGTGTCGCTGGTAAAGATGCCACTGCCCTCGGTGCCATACATCATGTGCTCTTTTTGGCCCACATAGCGCATTAGCGTGGCAACAGCGGCAGCCTGCTCGGGTGTGTAGACGCCTGTGTAGTCGTCTATCATGTTGTCCCAATCGAAGGTGACAGCGGGAAGAGCAGGGTAGGTGTAGGTCACGCTGTTATACTCACTCAAGTCAAGAGTTGTGGTGTAGGATGGGATGGGGCCTACCTGATGGGTGGGATACTTCCAGTAGTAGAGTACCATCGATGCCGAGGTGGCAGCACAACCGGTGTAGCACTCATAGGTGGTGCCATTGTAGGTGAAATGGCACATGTCGTTAAAGGGTGCTGCCTGATACCATAATGCTGTCAACAATGGCCCTATGGGTTGATTGCCTTTGAGCATCGGTGATTTTATGGCTGTGGGTTTGTCAACTTTCTCGTCGGGGTGAGTGAGCAACCAGTCGAGCTGATGCTTGTAGTTGTCGAGCCACGCTTGCATGTTCTTGGGCATTCCTTCAAGCTTGAGGGGCTTATCACCGATGGCAAGGATTTCCTCGGCACGGTCATCCCCCGACACTATTACAAACGTAGTGGCAGTATTGAAGATATAATACACTGGAGTCTTGGCATTGTCGCCCATCTCAGCTTTGATGAGGGTGGCATTGGTGGCTCCAGGTGCCAGATACTTGCCGTTATACACCTTGTTGGCAAGATATTGCTCGGCTTTAGCCTTTGCTGTCGACACATCAACAGGCACTGCCATCAGTTGCACCGCAACCATTGCGACGGCAAGAACAGATAGGAGTTTTTTCATTGTGAGAATGTTTTTTTAGAATAGTCGCTTTTAATTGACACCCAGCAGGATGTTGTAGACGAAGGTCACATCGCCCGCAGTTATCTCGCCGTCCTGATTCTGGTCGCCGTTAACCATGTAGTTAGTGTCGCCAGAGAGCAGGAAGTTATAAAGCACGGTGATGTCTACCGAGGTAACCTGACCGTCGCCATTCACGTCGCCAGCAACTGAAGTGCTTAGCGAAGTTTTGAAACCAATCTCATAGAGCTTGGAGAAGTCATTAAAGATTGCAACTTTGTAAATTTTGCTCGGATCAAGTTCGTCCGATGCTAGTACCTCTTTGGTATTGGTTGTGGTGTTCTGCTTAGTCTGAATAGCAGTTTCGCTTGAAGTGAGAGTTCCATCGTCATTAAGGGTGCACTCATAAATGTACATCTTCAGTGGATAGGTCGAGTTGCTGCGGTTCACTGCCAGTTGCTTAACCTGTGAGCAGTTGGTCACGTAGAACGTTTGGAAATCCTCGCTAAAATCAGCAAACTGTCCTTCACCGGTAAAGTAGCTTGCGCTGCCAGGGAACACGTCGATGGCGGTCCATGTATCGGAGCCTGTCCTGACAGTGCCGCCATTTGTGAACCAGTTCTGTGTGGCGTCGGCCTTTATCACACCATAGTTGGAGAGTGTGAGCCAGCCGCATTCCTCGTTCTCATACTCGGTGTATTTGTACAGGTTGCGAATGTCGCTAGTGTTCCATCCTGCCTCATCGATTGTCTCATACTTGCTGATATCGAGATAGGGGTCGCTTGCGGTGTTGCCCTCGTTAGCCTTTCCGCTGAGCTCAACTGTAACGATCTCGGCGCCCTCGCTGACAAACACTAGTGAACCCGAGAATCGTCCCTCGACCGATGGGTGGAATGTTACAGCCACCTCAACTGGGGTGTCGAGATTGACGCTGCTCTGAGGAATAGTTGTTGGCGAAACGATGAACACGCCGTTGTCGTCGTTTAGGGTGAGAGTCACGTCGCTAGTGAGATAAACGCCAGTGAGGCTAACAGTCTTAGTGATGGGGCGCTTGAGCGATGTGGTGTAATCAAGCGATGTGGGTTCCACGATGAGGGTGGGCACGTGAGGCCGTGCAAAGCCTTTTATGGGCACGGTAACTGTCTCAACATCCTCGTCGGCACACGATAGAGTGAGGGTCGCGCTGGTTTCACCAGCCTCGGTGGGAGCATAGGTCACAACCACGTCAACGCCGCTTGCAGCCTCCTCGGCAGTGATGGTAGTGTGACTCACGCTGTAGACATTGTCGCCACTGAACGCAATGTTGATATTGCTCTCAATGTTGTGAGCCTTGACTTTCACCACTTGGGTGTAGGTTTCATCGGCAAAACCCTGGAAATCGACTGTGGAGGGGGTAGCCTTGATAATGCCTACCGAAGGCTGAACTCCCATTATCATTATCTGATTCAGGTTAAAGTTGGCGCCGGTGTCATCGATGAAGGCATTTAAAGCACACCAGGCGTTGCCCTCACCACTCCAACCGAAATTGACGTGATACTTGTTGGTGCCGGAGTCGTAGCCGTCGACATTGAAGGCATGACCACCAGCATTACCAGCAGTACCCAAATAAACTATTGGGCGACCATCTATTATATCCTCTTGAATGAGAGCTGCCCATTCAGCATCGGTGTAATCTGACTTTTGAACCATGCGCGTGGTCGCCTCGTCGTAGCCAAAGCCTATGAACATATCGGCAATAATCTGAGCGTCGACGGTGTAGATGCCGCTGCCTCCAGCATCAGGGGTGCCATACTTCATGTGCTCGGCCTGGCCTACATAGCGCATCAGGGTGGCAACGGCGTTGGCTTGAGCTGCGGTGTAGCCTGTAGCATTAGAGCTAGTGTAATCGTCAATCATGTTGTCCCAGTCGAAGGTGACAGCGGGCAGGGCGGGGTAGGTGTAGTTCACACTTGTCCATGTGCCTATTTCAAGCACTCCATCGTAGGCTGGAACAGGTCCCACTTGCGTGATGGGATACTTCCAGTAGTATAGCACCATCGATGCCGAGGTAGCAGGGCAACCGGTGTAGCACATATAGTTTGTGCCGTTGTAGTTGAACTTGCATTGGTTCCAGTAAGGAGCCTCTTGATCCCAAAGGGCTGTGAGCAGTGGACCGATGGTTGTGTTGTCTGCTTTTGGCGACTTGTAAGTCGTAGGCCTTTCAACCTTTGCCTCGGGGTGAGTAAGCAGCCAGTCGAGCTGAACCTTGTAGCCGTCGAGCCAAGCCTGCATGTTGCTGGGAATGCGGTCGAGGTTTAGGGGCTTGTCGCCGTAGGCTAAGATTTCCTCGGCGCGGTCGTCGCCCGATACGATGACAAACGAGGTTGCTGTGTTGAAAATGTAATACACAGGAGCCTTAGCTTTGTCACCCATCTCCATTCTGAGCAAGGTTGCCTGTAGTGCTCCTGGAGTCATGTATTTACCAGTATATACCTTTTGAGCGAGATATTGCTCAGCTTTACTCTTAGCTGTTGAAATATCAACAGGGACTGCCATCAGTTGCATAGCAACTAAGGTAATAGTGAGGAAAGATAATAGCTTTTTCATTGATGTTTTTTGTATTGTAATATTGTTAATAGTCTTTGTTTGGTCTTTGTCCAATTCAATCATTGGGGCTATAAATTATTCGCCTTCAAATATACGAAAAAAAATATTAATATGCTATTTTTTTTGACAATCTTTCAACTAATCGTTGTTTTTATTGATGGAATTAAAACAAAACAAGGAAGGCACCCCACAAGTGAGGTGCCTTCTTTGATTAATATGTTTGTTAAGAAGTTATTATTTCTTCTGACCAAGCAAGATGTTGTAGACGAAGGTCACATCGCCCGCGGTGATCTCGCCGTCGCCGTTCTGGTCACCATTTACGATGTCGCTTGAGTCGTTGTTAAGCAAGAAGTTGTAGAGGGCGGTGACATCGACTGCGGTGACTTCGCCATCGCCGTTCACGTCGCCAACAACTCCACCCAGAGTGGTGACAACAATCACGTTTGACCACTTGCTTTGCTTAGCACCAAACACTGCCTTCACGTCATAGAGGTAGGTTGTTGCTGGGTCAAGGTCATTGACTTTGAAGAAGTTATTGGTAATACCTGTGAAGGTTACACCATCATAGTCGATGGAATTGAATGTATTAGCGTGCGCGCCATCGATGACGTGGATGCTGGTAAGAATTGCGCGCTTGCCACCGGAAGTTGTTTCAAACTTGATCTTCTGTCCTGCTCCAGCGTTGCAGTCAAGGACTACTGTGTAGGTAGCTTCGTTGTTGTCAGCCAGAGTGACTGTCTCACTTGCATCGCCGCAAGAAATCTTGAAGTTGCAATTGGTATCGTTGTTGAATGCCTTAGCCTTGAATGTGACAGTAACCTTGTTGTCGGTCAATGTTAGGTCAGGAGATGTCAAAGTACCAACCGAAGAAGCTGTGCCGAAACGAATTCCGCCAATAGCCTCATAGAGCTTAGAGCCTGTCCAACCGGGATTGTCCATATAGTTGTCAAGATTGTTGCCAATGTCCTGAGCTCCTGTCTTGGTGAATTTTGCGAAGCTTTCGGTGAGTATGTCGTAGTTCTTTGGCACAACTCGCAGGATGTAGCTGTCGGCGCCCTCGCACAGGTTCCAGTTTGCCAAGAAGCTATTGGCTGTAATCTCAGTAGCTGGAGTGGCCACTGGAGTCTCATAGTGACTGAGTGCAGTCTTGAAGCCGATCTCCAGGAGGTCGGGATAAGAGCCGCCACCAGTCAGTTGCACCTTATAAATCTTTGACTCATCAAGCTCTGCCGAGGTGATAACTCCGTCGCCACCTTCTTCAGTGTCAACAGGATTAGTTGAGGGAGTGACAGTTCCATTGGCATTGAGCGTGCACTCGTAGATTGATAAGCTTGCCGTAGAGCTGCCGTAGCCACCTCCCTTAACAAGGGCCTTGACTTGAGTGCAATTGGTTACATAGAATGACTGATTTCCACTACCATAAATAGAGTAACTTTGATTGCTTCCAAAGTATGCAGCATCACCTGGGAATATATCAGTTGCATTCCAGTCATTGTTATATTGCGAGAGAGATGATGTGTTAAGCCAGTTTTGATTTGCGTCGGCCTTCATCGCGCCATAGGCAGAAACGGTGAGCCATGCGCAATCGTCGTCTTCATACTCAATGTATTTGTAGATAGTGCTCATGGCATCCACATTAGATCCAGCCTCGTCGATGGTTTCGTAATTGGCGATGTTGAGGAATGGGTCGGCAGCTGTTCCACCATCACGAGCTATTGCAGTGAGGTTAACAGTCTTACTCTCGGCACCCTCGCTAGCAAATGTGATTGAGCCAGTGAAGCTGCCCTCAGTTGCCGAGCTAAATGATACAGCAACAGTCACAGGAGTGTTGACATTAGTGCTGTTTTGTGAAATCACAGTTGGAGAAACAGTGAATACACCCTTGGTGTCGTTAAGTGTTACGGTGACGTCGCTAGTAATGAATGCACCAGTAAGAGTGATTGTCTTTGTGACGGTCCTATCAAGTGTAGCAGCGAAGTCGAGACTCTCGGGGTTGACAAGGAGAGTTGGCACACGGGGTGCAGCCTCACCAGTGATGGGCACGGTAACGGTCTCTACTTCCTCGTCGGCACACGAGAGGGTCATGGTTGCTGAGGTGTTACCAGCCTGGGTAGGAGCGTAGGTCACGGTGACATCAACACCGTTGGCTGCTTGTTCGGGAGTGATGGTGGTGTGGCTGATGCTATAAACATTGTCACCACTAAGGGCGATTTCCACATTGTTCTCAATGTTGCGGGCCTGAACTCTTACAGTTTGGGTGTAAGTCTCACCAGCAAATCCGCTGAAGTTTACTTCCGAAGGATTGGTCTTGATCATACCCATTGGAGGCTGGATACCGATTACCATCTGCTGGTCACTGTTGAAGGTGTATCCGTCGCCATCGGAGAAAGCATTCATTACACACCAGTTGTTACCGTCACCGCTCCAACCAAAGTTGATGTGATATTTATTGATGCTTGAGTTGTAGCCGTCAACGTTGAAGGCATGACCACCTGCACCGTTATCAACAGCCATGAACACTACGGGACGTCCCTCTACCATTTCCTCTTGAAGGAGAGCAGCCCAGTTGGCCTCGCTGTAGCTTGATTTGTGAACGAGACGTGTAGTTGCCTCATCGTAACCAAACAGAATGAACATGTCGGCAACATTCTGAGCATCGCTGGTGTAGATACCACTACCACCGGCAGCTGCTGTACCATACATCATGTGCTCGGCCTGACCCACATAGCGCATCAGTGTAGCTACTGCTTCACCTTCTACGGCAGTGTAGGGCTCGTTGTGAGTGGCGCCGTTTTCATCATACCAAGTGCCATATTTGTCTTTCATGTGGTCCCAATCGAAGGTTACTTGTGGAAGAGCGGCATAGGTATAGGTTACGCTCTGCCAGTAACCAAGGTCAAGGGTTGCAGTGTAAGCGGGAAGTGGACCAACGGGGTCGGTGGGATACTTCCAGTGATAGAGCACCAGCGAAGCCGATGTTGCAGGGCAACCAGTATAGCACTGATAGGTTGTGCCACTATAGGTGAAGCTACATTGGTCCCAGTAAGGTGCCACTTGATCCCAAAGACCTGTTAATAATGGCCCATAGGTTGTGTCCTTTGCCTTTGGTGACCTGTAAGTTGTAGGTTTGTTAACCTTTACATCGGGGTGGGTGAGCAGCCAGTCAAGTTGCTGTTTGTAGCCATCGAGCCACACCTGCATGTTGGTTGGGATGCGCTCGAGCAAGAGAGGTTTGTCGCCCACTGCGAGGATTTCCTCAGCACGGTCGTCACCCGATACGATGACGAAAGATGTTTTGGTATTAAAAATGTAGTAAACAGGAGTTTGGGCTTTGTCACCCATTTCTGTCTTGAGCAAGGTAGCCTGTGCGGCTCCTGGTGCCATGTACTTGCCAGCATACACCTTGTTCACAAGGTACTGCTCGGCCTTAGTTTTAGCCGTTGAAACATCAACAGGCGCTGCCATCAGTTGCAGAGCAACCATGACGACAGTCATTAATGATAATAGTTTTTTCATTGATGAGTAATTTAAAAATATAGTTGTTTTAAAAATAGCCTATGCTTGGTCTTTAACCCAATTCAATCATTGGATTTTGAAAAGTAGCCGTCAAAATTACAGAAATTATATTAATTATGCAAGTTTTTAGTTATTCTTTAATTAGTTATTTATTTTTATACATTAAAATATACAAAGAGAAAGCGCTCACAGCTGTGAGCGCTTTCTCTATTTCGCATGCTTGCAGTGATATTAATTCTTTTTCTGGCCAAGCATGATGTTGTAGACAACTGTAACGTCGTTAGAGGTAATCTGGCCGTCACCGTTCTGGTCGCCGTTAACAATGTCGCTGTCGTCATTGTTGAGCAGATAGTTGTAAAGGGCAGTGACATCAACCGAAGTTACCAGACCATCGCCATTAACGTCGCCTGGAATTACGCCACCAACGGTTGTGACTGAGATAGCGTTAGACCACCAGCTCTGTTTGTTGCCGTAAACAGCCTTAACATCATAGAGGTAGGTAGTGGCTGGCGACAGGTCAACAACCTTGTAGCTGTTGGTAGTGATGTCAGTGAATGTTACACCGTCGAGGTCGATAGCCTTGCCAGCATGCTCGCCATCGATGATGTGGATGCTGGTGAGTACCACACGCTTGCTAGCGGCTGTGGTCTCAAACTTAATCTTCTGGTTGGCAGCTGCATTGCAGTTGAGAACTACAGTGTAGGTTGCTTCGGTGTTGTTAGGCAGTGTAACGGTCTCGCTTGAGTTGCCACAAGAAACCTTGAAGTTGCAGTTGGTGTCGTTGTTTAAAGTCTTAGCCTTGAAGGTTACAGTTACCTTGTTCTCGGTCAGTGTGAGGCCTGGAGAAGTCATTGATCCAACAGATGAACCAGTGCCTAAGCGTGCGCCACCAATGGCTTCATATATCTTAGAACCTGTCCAACCTGCGTTATCCATGTAGTTGTCAAGGTTGCTGCTGATGTCTTGTGAACCACTCTTGGTGAACTTCGAGAAGCCCTCGGTGAGGATGTCGTAGTTCTTAGGAGTAACGCGCAGGATATAGCTTGTAGCACCCTCGCATGGAGTCCAGTTGGCAGTGAAATAGGTAGGACCTACGAGTGTTGCCTCGGTAGCCACTGGAGCCTGAACGCCTGAAATAGGAGTCTTGAAGCCAATCTCATAGAGCTTAGAGTAGTCGTTGTAGATGGCAATCTTGTAAACCTTCTCTGGGTCGAGAGGATCCGATGCCAGAACTTCCTTGCTGGTGGTCGTGTTCTGCTTGGTTTGAACAGGATTGCTGCTAGGAGTAACTGTTCCATTGGCATTGACAGTGCACTCATAGATGTACATCTTCAATGGATAAGTAGTGTTGCTGCGGTTCTCGGCAAACTGCTTAACCTGTGAGCAGTTGGTAACGTAGAATGTTTGATAATTCTCGTTCCAGTCGGTATAGTAAGCAGTTCCACTGCCAAAGTAGGGTGAGCTGCCCAAGAATACATCGGTAGCGCCCCATGACTCTGTGCCGGTCTTCTCGGTGCCTTCGATAGTGAACCAGTTCTGGTTGCCATCGGTCTTGAGGGCACCATAGTTAGAGACGGTGAGCCATGCGCACTCGTCGTCCTCATACTCGGTGTACTTGTAGATAGTGCTCATGCCAGTTACAGTAGCACCTACCTCGTCGATTGATTCATATTTGGCAATGTCGAGGTAAGGATCGGCTGCGGTGCCCTTGTCGCTTGCTTTAGCAGTGAGTGCGACAGTCTTGGTCACAGCACCATTGCTGGTGAAGGTGAGCATGCCTGAATATTCGCCTTCTACGTCCGAAGTGAAGGTCACATTCACATTAACTGGAGTGTCAATGCCTGTGCTGTTCTTTGGAATTGTGGTTGGCGAAACGGTAAACACACCATTCTGGTCCTCAAGGGTGATGTTGATGTCGTTGGTGAGGAACAAGCCGTTCACTTTCACGATCTTGGTCATTGGAGTCGATAGTTTAGCATTGAAGCTCAGGCTCTCGGGATCGGTAAGAATGGTTGGAACCCTAGGTTGAGCAACGCCAGTGATTGTCACGGTCTTGGTCTCGGCCTCGGCACTAGTGAGGGTGAGGGTTGCTGTTGTCTGGCCAGCTGCTGTAGGAGCGTATGTCACAGTTACGTCAACACCGTTGTAAGCGTCCTCAGGACTGATGGTTGTTGGGCTTACACTGTAAACATTTGAACCGCTCTTAGCGATATTAATGGGCTGGGACAGGTTGTAACCCTTAACAGAGATAACTTCTGTGTAGGTCTCGCCTTGATAGCCCTCAAAGTTAACATTATCGGGCTTGGCAACAATTGTTGGGCCTTGATGCTGGAGGATGTACTCAATACCGTCGAGGGCATTGATGATACCATGTCCACGAGCCATGACAGGGCTAGAAGCACTGGCGGGATAGGCAGTGGCGGTCTCGGCGATAATTTCCTTCACGCGGTCAACGTCGAGGGTTGGGTCGGCCTGCAGATACAGAGCAACCACACCAGCGGCACAAGGAGTTGCCATTGAGGTACCACTCATCTGACCCCAATTGTAGGTCTGACCATTGTAGCTCGTTGACCAAGAAACCGACTGATAAGAGTCATAGCCATTGACCGATGAAATCACATAGTGGCCAGGAGCGGTGATGAAGGGCTGGTTAACGCCATTGAAGTCGGTACCAAAGCTTGAGAAGTAGGCCACATCGCCCTGGCCGTAGCCGTCGCTAGAGCGAGAAGCCTGTGCTCCCACACTGATGACCTTAGGAGATGTCATGTCGTCACACATCGACCCCTCATAGGTTCCTGGGGTGATGGTGTAACCACTCACGCTGCCCGACGAAGAGCTCAGGGTGCTGTACCAGCAGTCGGTATATACGTTGATGGTGTTTCCGGCGCTACCCTTGATTACGTAGGTTGCCGATGACTCGCTGCTCTCGATATACAAGTTGTAGCGATTGTTGTAGGCATCAACACCACCCGAAACGGTAACACCGCTAAAGGTGCCACTGGTCATCCAGTTACTCTGTGAACTGCCTACAATAATTTTAATTTGAAGCTCATCGCTAGTGCTGTTCCAGATGTCGCAGGAACCGGTGGCACTTCCCCACCAGCTGCCCGAAACGTTATTGGTGACAGCCATGTAGTCGTCGGAGCTTGAAAGGGTCTTGTGAGCGTGGCCAATGATGTCGGCCTCGTTACCTGCAGCAAGCAGGATAACTGCGCCATAGGTGTTGGCCACCTCGGTGTAGGCACGGCTAATCAAGCTCATTCCATCATGGGGACCGATGTCGCTACCCAGGCTGATGCTGATAACGCATGGCTTGCCAAGCTGCTGGGCATACCAACCAATGTACTTGGCCGAGCTCATAATGGCATTGTCGGTGAGTGAAGCACCGCAGCCAGCGAGAATCAGGTCGGCCTCGGGAGCCATACCAGCATAGTTGCCCACATGGGAACCGGCAGCGATACCTGAGGTGTGCGTGCCGTGGCTCTCGCCAGTGTCGTCGCAGGTGAGGTTTGCAATTTGGCTGGGAGTGGTGTACTGGTAACCCATGAGCTGCACTCCGTCGATAGTTGCCTTTGTGCCGCCGTTGGCGCTTGTTGCGTTAGGCATATAAACCGCTTTAACGCGGGTGTTGCCGTTGTCATCAAGGAAAGCGCGGTGATTGAACTGGATACCGTCATCGATAAGACCAACAACTACACCTTGTCCGGTATAGCCTTGGGGTAGACCATAGTTTGTTCCGTCCCATGCTTTATCGGCATTTACGATGCCTTTAGCCACGTCGGTGAGCAGTCGCACGTTGCGAGAGATACCCACTTGTTTGACACCTTTGAGCTGAGAAACTGTTTCAAGCTTGGTGATAGGAATACTAGCAATAACAAAATCACTGAACTTGCCAGTAACTTTCACTCCGTTAGCCTCGAGTTCGGCTATTGAAGCGCCATTGAGAGAAATGAAGCATTCCACATACTCCACCCCATTGATTTTCTTTGGTGTTGCGAGTGCGCGCTTTTGTTCTGCGTTCACTGTCACGCCATTGGCGCGTTGTTGCAAGAACACCTTGGTTGGAGCGCTTAGTTTATCGCCTGCTGCCATAGCGAGCGACACACTAAGTGCCATCATGAATAGGAAAAACTTTCTCATAAAAGATAGGTAATAAAGTTGTTAATAGATATGTGTTTATGTATATATACTTTGAAAAAGCTCACAAATTTATATAAAAATCCAATTTGTTTATAAAAATATGTCAAGAAATTTAATCCATAACATGTTTTTTAACGTCTTGAAACGAAAAAAGAACAAAAAGAAACAATTTTCTTCTCTTTTTACCAACTTTGGTAGGGATTGCGCTTTGAAAGAAGTGATATCATCGCAGTGTATTAATCCGGACACTGTTTTGTTCGCCACAGGTTCTAGTGGTTCCTACTTTCTCTAATGGTGAGTGTTGCGCTCACGCCTATGTCGCCTAGTGTGCCTGTGAGAATTCCTGTGCCGCTTCCTGTGGCAACTAGGGTGCATTTGTCGCATATGGTGCCTAGCGACTCGGAACATGACAGCTCCACGCCCTGAACATCGTCGTCGATGAGCATGCCATACTTGTTGTATCCGTAGAAGTGTGGGGTGTAGATGCCATCCTTGGGCACCACAAGGCTAAAGTCTACGAAGCGCAGCTCGGCTAGCGCGCTATTGTCGGGAGCACTGCTCACAGCGAAGAGACCATTGCCGTCGGCGCGCTCTTTGCCATCACTGGGTTTGTTGCGAACGCCTAACGCGCTGGTATAGAGGGTGGAGGAACCGCCACCGTCAATATTCATGGCATCGGTGGCACCGGCATAGCGCATTATGTCGGCTAGCACACTGGTCCTCACGCCGTCGCTGATGGTTGAGCGGCCGTCAACAACCAAAAAATACACTTTGTTGCCGCCATCGCTGTAGCCCACTGCCGAGCGCGGATGCAGCTGGCAGGCATCTCGACGCTCGCCCTCAGTGTCGAGCACCACACCGTCGGCAAGTATCTTGGGGTTACCCGAAATGACTTGTTCGGGTTCTATGCTCAGGTCACCAAATGTCCATGAAGGAGAAATTGTGATAGTGTCGCCCACCAGCAGCGAGTTAACGACTGTGGCTGCCGTGCCACGCCCTCGAATCACAAATTTGCCTTCAGGAATGGTCATGTCGCCAGCAGTGCAGGTGTCGCTCTCGACAATCATTTTGTAGGGGCGGGCACTCTCAAATGTCTCGCCCTCGGCAAGGCGTGCCACAAGTTCGGTGCCGTCGTTGGTTTGGTCGGTGCTACCATAATATCGATTGGTATAGATTACTATTTTGTTATTGCATTCACTTGAATAGGTGTTAACTCCGCCTAATGTGGCAGTCTGCCTCGATGGAGTGGTAAGCGTGCCACCAAAAACAAAAGGGTCAATATAGATTTTCTCGTCCTTGTCGATGATGAGGTTCTTGTAGAGAGAGGCATTGTTGCGGGCGCGGAAGATTTCTCCGTCGACCACTGTGGAGCCAACTGTGGTGCCTACTATCGACACTCCACGGCCAGTGGTGCCGCGGGTGTTGAAGAAATCGGCATTGATGCCCACAAAGTAGCGTTGACCAGGCTTGCTTTTGCGCTCGGCCATTGCCGAGACACACTCTTTGCCAGCCAGCATATCGGTGGCACACACCCCCTTCAGTGATATCCAAGGGTTGGTCATGTCGATGGTGCAGTAAAACACTCGCAGCTTGCAACTATCGTTGTGGAACCACAGCGATGTTTGAGTGGTGCCAGGTCCCACTTGGTTGTGGAACAGAGTGTCGACCTGATATTCCACTCCACGCAAGGTCCATGTGTCGCTTGCCCATCCAAGCAATGCTATTGATGCGAGTAGAGCTAATATACTGATTTTTCTCATGTTATTTTGTTAAACTAATGACCGATTTGCTATAAATGAGGGTATTAAAATGAATGTGAAGTGAATCCCATTAAATGTATAATAATTGGGATTCACTTCTATGTTGTGAGGTTCAATAAATGCTAGGTTTTTACAAGTCAGGGGTCGATACCACAACAAGGGCGCTAGGATTGCTGTAATTGGCGGGAATCTCGAACGACATACCCTCGGCGGTGAAGGTGGTGCCACCAGTCACAACTTGGTTGCGCAAGTATTTGTAGGTCTGGGTATATCCAGGGCTAACGGTTGACGATCTACCGCCAATGCCCATAATGTAGCCACCATTGGTGAAGAATCCGCACTCGCCATTGAAGGCGCGTGCATCGTCACGGCTGGCTGCTACCTTGATGGTTCCGCCACTCAGTGTGATGGCGCCGTCGGCCTTAACGCCGCCAGCCTTGGTGTCGTGGGTCGAGGAGTACTCATACACGTCGCCTGTGGTTATCACTGTGAATGTTCCGCCACTAATGTTGACGCTGCCGTCGGAGTTCAAGCCCTTGCCTCCAGCTCCAGTGCTAGTGAGGTAGATTGTGCCGTTAGTCATGTTGAAGGTGCTGTCGCACTTGATGGCTGCACAACTGCTTATATCGTCTTCGGCTGCGTTGTACACTGCGTCGCCACTAGTGCTGGCAGTGATGTTGCCACCTGCAATGGTCATTATCGACTCGCACTTGATGCCCTTCACGGCATTGGCACTGGTGGTGATATTGATAGTGCCAGCGTTCATGATGAACTGGCCGTTGTTGGTGTCGGCTTCATCCTTGGTGCATCCCACGTCAATGCCATCGCCTCCAGTGGTGTTGATGGTCACTGTGCCACCATCCATCTGTAGGTACTGGTTTACGTGCATTCCATCGCTTGCCGAGTTAAGCACGGTGATGGTGCCGCTAGTGATGCGGGTGTACTCATCGCTAAAGTAGGCGTGCTTTGAGTTGCCCGTCAAGGTGAGTGTTCCAGTGCCGGCAATCACGGCGTGGCCATTGATGAAGCAGCAGGCTTTTTGTGTTCCGCCAGTGGCGTCGGTCAGCGTGTTGGTGCCGGTAAGTGTGAGGTCGATGCGTTTTCCGTTGTCGATGTTGATGGCGGCGCTGTCAGGATTGTTGATTGTGAGGTCGTTGAGGTTAACATAGCACTTGTAATCACCGTCCATGTAGAACGAACCATTGCTTGTGGTGCCGCTAAGGTTATAAATCACCGAGTCCTGTAATGTTGGGTCGGCAGCTATGTTAACGTGTGCACCGTTCACCACTACCGTCATCAGGCTCCTGATGTTTTTGGCAACGATAACGGTGGCATTTTCACCGTCGTATACGATATTCACGTTGTAGTCATCGATGCCAGGGTCAGGTTCCTCGCCATTTAGGATTATATTGTAGATCGCTGTCACATCGCCAGCAGTGATTACGCCGTCGCCGTCAACGTCGCTTGTCGCCAAGAAAGTCTGGTCATTGTTGAGCAGGTAGTCGTAGAGTGCAGTTACATCGGCAGCAGTCACCGAACCGTCGCCATTCACGTCACCTGTTAGAGCGCTGGCATTATATCCTATGGCAGCTCCCAGCACGAGCATCGCCGCTATGATTATCTTCTTCATTTAGTTTAAGTTTTTATATATAAAGTGTGCAAATTTAATAATTCAAAATCAAATGTGCAAATATTATCAATAATGACCATTTCATTGTTACGTGTTTTTAGGCGAATGCCAAATTTTTAGTCAGCTAAAAAAAACAGGTTAGAGTGCTCTTTATAAATTAGGGTGCTCTTTATAAAAATGAAAAAAATTAGAAGTTTTATTATTGTATTTTGAAATAATTATATAATTTTGTGGCGCAATTTTACCATTACATAATTTACTGAACGACTCACATTTTTTTCGTTAAATTTGCGAGACTAATTAATATTTTTACTAAACTAATTTTTTTAAAAAAATGAAGAAATTTTTACTTTCTCTGGCAGTTATTGCTGCCGGCGCTCTGTCTCTTGGAGCACAAGAGCCTGCAACTCTAACAGTTGCTGATGGTACCCTTACTAGTAGTAGCGTTCCTCTGAACATGATGTATTGGGACAGTGAAGGAACAACCACTCAAGTCATCTACAATGAGTCGATGGTTGAAGACATGATTGGTGGCACTATTAGTTCAATCAAGTTCTATACTAGCGGCACTTTCACAGCAGTTCCCGATGCTCAATGTCAAATCTCTATGGGCACTACTACTCAGAATGCTTATGAAACAGCTAGTGCTATTACCGGTCTTACAGTAGTTAAGTCTGTTTATGAGTCAGCCGAATCAGGTGCCACCGAAGTTGAAATTGTTTTTGACACTCCATTCGTTTATAATGGTGGTAACTTGGTGTTTGAGTGTTTGGTAACTACTGCAGCAGGTTGGAAGAGCAACAGCTTTGTGGGTGCCAATCAGGAGGCTAAAATCTCAATGAGTAGGACATCTACCTACAACTTCATGCCTAAGACCACATTTACCTATGCTCCTGCTCCTCTTGCCGACTATGCTGCTTGGGTTAGCACCGACAAGCTAGAGTTTGGTAAGACCACTTTGGATACCGAGAAGGTTATGAATGTGACTTTGAAGAACAAAGGTGCCAATGCCTTTACTCCTGCCATCAGTGGCCTTGAGGCTCCATTCAGCACCACATATGTAGCTGCAGAACTCGCTTCTAAAGAAACAGTTGAGATTCCTGTGAAATTTGCTCCAACTGAGTTTGGCGAGTATACAGGCACAATGACCATCGACTGTGGCGAGGCCGGAACATTCACAGTTGCTTTGAGTGGCAACTGCCCCAATGAGTTTGAGCTCACCGTTTGCGAAGGCGAGAATCAGTGTCAGATTGCTCCTATCCACGGTTACTATGGCGACACTCAGGGCGCAATGGTGCAGATGCTCTATCCAGCCGATATGCTCACAGATCTCGTTGGTAAGAAGATTACTGCTCTCCGATTCTATGCTGCACAGGCAATCAATATGTCGTCTATGCCAACCTATGAGTTGAGTCTTGCTCCAACCGAGGAGACTGCTTTCAATTGCGAGACTGCTATCTCGGTTCCCGATAACTTGGTGACCGATCTCACCAAGGTGGCAACACTGCAATTGGTGAACGGCGCAACTGAAATCGAATTTGTATTTGACACTCCATATATTTATGAGGGTGGAAACCTTGCAGTTCAGACTTATAACGCTATTAAAGGTGGCTGGCAGCGCACCTATTTCTATGGTGTAGCCCAAGAGGCTATTACAGCCTATTCTCAGTGGGGAGCAAGCGGCAGCAATGAGCATGCCGAGTTCTTGCCCAAGATGACTGTAGTTTACACTAGTGTCGAGGAGCAGCCAGTTGAGCCCGAGATGAACGAGTTCTACGTTGTTGGTTCATTCAATGATTGGAACCAGACTGAGGAAGGTGGTCGCATCGAGCTCGTTGCTAACGAGGAAGAGACTGAATTTACAGGCAATGTTGAACTTCAGGCTGGTGCTGAGTTCAAGGTTATCACATTCGATGAGGATGGTGAGCCTATCTGGTTTGGTGGTCTTGATGAGAACCAAGTTGGTTACTTCTTGATCAACAACGATATGCTCAATATCGACATAAACCTTATTAATGGTGCAAACTTCCGCGTTGAGGAAGGCGGCGTCTACACTATCACCGTTAAGGGTGCTGAGACAACTGGCGAGAAGGGCCTTACTGCTCCTATCGTGATGAACGTTTCTAAGGTTGCTACTGCTATCAGCACTATCGCTACCGACAGCAAGGTTGACTACAACTGGTACAACATCCAGGGTCAGAAACTCAACGGTAAGCCAAGCGTTCCTGGCATCTACATCAACGCTGGCAAGAAAGTCGTGATTAAGTGAGAGAAAAACTGAGCTTGCTCAAGTTTTTCCGAACGTGAACGACTTAGTGCGAAGCTCATAATATCTTAAAATAAAGGTTGAGTCCTAGTGACTCAACCTTTATTAATGCCCCAAAAGCACTATGGTGGCAATAAATATTGTCAGCCATAGTATTTAATGGTTTGATGAAACAACCAGTTAACCAGCGCATTACAGGTTTACGGTGATGCTGGTCGTGCGGAAGCTGAAGAGGTTATCGCGCAGCTTGGTGTTTGTGGTATTAATTGAGTAGTTCTTTTGTGAGCGGGCTTTCACTACGGGAACAACAAACTCGATGTCTTGGCCACCATGAGTGACGGCAAAGTTTACGCGCTGGTTTTTCTCGTTGAGAATGATTAGCGAATCCACGCTCTGGGTGTTGAGGTGAATAATCACCTTCTCGATGGGTACATGAACTACCACGTTGGTGGTGTCTTGGTCATTGGTGTTGGCAATCAAAATGTTGACGGTGCTCTGGTTGGTGCAAGCAGCAAGCATCATTGCCATAATTGCGATAGTAACTATTTTTCTCATTGGTGTTTTTCCTCAATATCTTTTATTCCGTCGCGGCACAGGCACACGCGGTATCGTTTGTATTCACTAATTCCTTCATACTTACACTGTATGATAAAGTTAAGGTAGTAGGCTTTGTCCCCGCTAGTAAAGTTGAGGGCAGCGTCGCCTTGGTTCACATAGAGTGGCACCTTGGGGTTGTCCATCTTGCGCATGAATTCGGCAAGGTTGTAACGCACGATGTTGTTGATGCCGTTGATGGGATAGGCCGATAGTCGGTCGACAGCCTTGCGGCGCAGGTGCACATACTTGCGGTACTGAATCACTTGCTCGTCGACGCCACGGTTTACTACAAGTGGGTTCTTGCGGGCACGCTTCTCGTTTACGTGGCGCGACACGTCTTGAGGCGATACGAAGTCGAATCCTTCCTTCACCTTTCCAATCTTGTGTCCACCCACCCTGATGGTGATGAGGTAGTCATAGAAACGGCTGCCCAGGCCATGGGCAAAGTAGTTGCGTATCAAGTCTTTGATTCGGTCCTTAAACATGTAGCTTATTACAAGGGCGATGAAGAACGGTAGGGTGAAGTTACCGTAGGTCTGCTGGAAAGCAAACGACACCACAGTGGCGAAGACCATCGAGATGCCTGCAGCCACACTGAATGCCACTTGCTCAAGGAAGGCAGTGTTGCGGCGTTTGTGGGTAGGAAGATAGAGGTTGCTCTCTATGTACTTCTTGAGAAGGCTGGCGTGGTAGACAAACTGGCGGTTGTCGTCGCTGCTCTTCGACTCCACGTCAAGATATTGACGGCTCTTGCGGTACTTGTGTTCGCTGTCGAGTAGCTGGGTGATCATAGGAAGCAACGGACTTCCGTTATTGTTTTGGCGCGGATTAAGGAGCTTGACGATGCGGCCCAAGTGCTGCTCCACGATGTTGGAGATGAACTCGTCGCCAAAGTCGAAGAATACCGCCATCTGCTTGCCGGCATCGCTCTTGAGCAGGGTGGGACGCAGCGAGCGGTACATCGACGTCACTTCTTTGGATTGCTCCACAAGGTCGCAGGCGAGGCTGCGCTGTGTCTCCTCGTTGGCTTCTTTCACGATTTTGTTGTAAGCTTCGCGCATGCTGCTCTTCACGATTGATGCATACATTTTGACCTCGGTCTCAAACTCCTTGTTGTCGTTCACGGGGTTTTCGCATGCTTGCTGCAACCGTGTGAACGGCAGTGAGTGTTGATCGGTGAGCTCGCGCAGCTCATAGCGTGGCGTGATGAGCCTTAGGTAGGAGATGGTGTCGTTGTAGAATGTGTCTTTGCTATAGGTGTGGCGATTCACATCAAGCACCTCAGGAATGAAAATCCAGGTGTTCATGTAAAAGTCGTTATAGGTGGCGCCGTCGTTAGGAACGAAGCCCACCTTAAACTCCAGCGTGTTGCTGTCATGAATTTTTGGCTTGATGCTTATCATCTCGTTATTCGTTGCTCTTAAGAGGTTAGTTGGCACTTAAAACTTAAAAGAAAACTCCATTGGTGTAACCAAACCAGCGCAGCACGGTGTCGCCCCACAGGATTACCATCAGCCAGCTGATGAACATCATGGTGATACCAAACTTGAAGGTGTCGCTAATGCTATACTGGTTGGTGGTATAGAGTAGTGCGGCAGGCTTGCTGTTGAAGGGCAGCACGTAGACATGTCCCACAAGCAGTGCCACTGGGAATGCAAGGCTCATGATGGGGTAGCCATTGCTCTGTGCCACGCCAATGGCGATAGGTACAAAGATGAGAGTGAGCATTGTCTTCGACTCAAAGATAAGAGAGAACAGCAGGATGCTCGCCGTGAGGATGAGGTAGATTACCCAGAACGGTGTGCTGGCACTGATGCCAAGTGCTCCAAAGAGGGCGTTGATCATAGTGCCAGGCAGGCCAGTAGCCTCAAGACCGGCACCTAGAGTGTAGGCACCAGCCGAGAAGAGTAATAGGTGCCAGGGAATGTCGACATCGTTCCACTTCACGATGCCAATCTTGGGCAGTAGGGCTACCACAGCTCCCATGAATGCCACGGCAGTCTGGTTGATGCCATGCTGCTTGTCGGTGGCCCACAGGATGAGCACAACGAGGAAAATGGCGATGGCCTTGTATTCCTGAGAACTCATCTTGCCTAGCTTGTGCAGCTCGTCACGCAGGCGGTCTAGTCCGCCTTCAATTTGTGGCTTATCTTCGCCTTTCTTGAGGCGGAAGTAAATCTTTGAGCCCACAAACCAGCCGATAAGGATAAGTATCAGGTTCATTGGGAAGGCGCACTTAAACCAGTCCTGATAACTGAAGGCACCAATGCCTAGAGCACCTGCTATGAGCGATCCTGCCAGCAGGGTAGCTCCCGAACCTGTGAGGAATGAGTTGGCACCCAGGTTAATTTGGAATAGGTTCTGCAACACGAGGTTGCGGCCAAAGTTGTTGCGTTTTCCTTGCGATGCCCCATAAATGGCGGCTACAACCATAAAGATTGGAAGTAGTATTGCGGCCTTAGCAGTGGTGGCCGAGATAAACGCCGAGAGCACGATATTGATGACAATGAAGCTCAGGATGATGCCGCTGGCGCTTTTGCCAAACTTGAGCACAAACCAGATGGCAAATCGCTTTGCCACTTGGGTCTTGACAAGCATGCTCGCCAAGATGAACGACAGGATGTTGAGCCACATTACTGGATGACCGAGCTGGGCGTAGGCCTCTTTGTCGCTCGTGACCCCAGTAAGTACAATCATTAGTATTACTATCAGCGAGGTGAGGTAATTGGGGATTGCCTCGGTAATCCACAGGATGATGGCGGCGACAAATATTGCCAGCATCGCATAGTTGATGCGCAAGAAGTGATTGTGGGTATCGGCCTTGAGTTGTGCCTGCTCGGCATCGCTAAGGTCGTGTTTGGTCTCCTTGCCGCTGGCATCGACCACCACGGCGAGTTTCTTCTCGCCCTTCTTGTACATCTCATCATAGCGTTTCATGGCTCCCTCGGCTAGGGTGGTGGTCTCCTTGTTGGTGTCGATATTGTTGATGAATGAGATATCGGCAAACCAGTAGAAGAACACAAAGACGAGGATTGCCAGTGGGCCGCCTATGCGTTGTAATATCTTTTCAAAGCCCGACTTCTGCATCTTGGGCAGCTTTTCGAGCTTGTAGTTGTTCATGTCCAGAGGATCAAATGTCGCCTCTTGTTTGGTTATTGCTTCCGCCATTTCTTTAAGGTTTTAGTGACTGTTGAAAGTCCCTCTTGTTTTAAAAATAGTGTCCCCAAAAGTACAGTCCCCTTTGAGGACACTGAAGTGCAAGTCTATTGATATTGGATTATTTCCAGTTCTTGTAAGGGTTCTTCATGAGCATGGAGTTGTAGTACTTGGGGTCGCCGGTTACCTCCTCGCCAAGCCAGGCGGGACGGTCGAATGCGGCATCCTCGCTGGGAAGCTCCACCTCGGCAACGGTTAGACCCTCGTTGTCGCCGTAGAATTCGTCGACCTCAAAGGTGCGCTCGCCGGCTTTCACCAGATAGCGGGTCTTGTCGATAACACCAGGCTCGCAAATCTTGAGAAGCTCCATAACCTCCTCGGCAGGAATCTCTTTCTCCCACTCGAAGCGGCTAGCACCACTCTCGTTGCCAATGCCCTTGACTGTGATGAAACCTTTCTCGCCTTTCACGCGAACGCGCACTGTGCGCTCAGGCACTGAGCTCAGGTAGCCCTGTGTGATGCGTGTGGCCTTGAATGCCTCGTCTTTGAATTCTCCCTTAACAAGGAATTTTCTTTCTATCTCTTGTGCCATAATCGTCTAGTTTGCTAAGGGTTTGTTAATCATACCAATCACACGCTTGATAGCTTGCAGGTAGTTGATGTTTTCAACACCCTCAAGGCCTACGTCGGCGATGGTCTTCTTGATATCCTCAATCTCAGTGCTCTCACTGTTGATGGTGCGAACCATAGCTCCGTTGATATAAACCTCGCCAGTCTCGCAAATGGTGTCGTTAACCATATAGCCATAGCGGGCTTTTTCAACCTTGACAGCCTGAAGGTCGGGGTGCTCGTCAATCATCTGAAGGAACTCCTCAAGAGTGTAAGTCTCCTTAGTAAGCTCGGGCATGCCCTCTACCTTGAAGGCAGGGAATACCTCGTCCTTGAGAACCTGTGCGCTGATGGGGAACTCACCCTTCATCAAGGGATTCCACTGCTCGAGGCCGTCAACTTCTTGTACGAAGGTCTTGATGTCCATCTTGCCGTCGCGTATCTTGGTGTTGTTCACGTCGTTGGTGCGGCTCACGATGTAGGTCTCGGTGCTGTGACGCTCCCACACTTTCTCGGGAACTGGTGCACTCAAGCGGGCCATGCGCTTTCCTGCCTCGCAGAAGCAACGACCGAAGCTGCGGAACTCAAACCTTGGTTTTGATATTTCACCAATCTTTAATTCTTCTTTTGCCATTTCTTAATAGGATTTTAATTCGTTGGGAATACTTTGTGCTTGTTTCTTTTAAAGGAAGGCCTGGCAGGCAAGCAATTAAGCCTGCCAAGCCTCTAGTGTTTTATAGATTGAAGTTTACTGTATTTACTGTACTACAGTTTCATCTTCCTCGCCGGTATCGGGGTTCTGAGCGCCCAAGGTCTTGTCGGCGATCATGAACTTGCCAGTGCCATTGGGGCAGCGGCTCCAGGTCTTCTTGTTGTTTGTAAGGCTCTGAGCACCCCATTCACCGCCTTTTTCGCCTCGCTGGAACTTGTCAACGAGGTTACCGCTAGGGTCATAAAGCTCAATGAGTACACTCTTCTTAGACGAGAAACCACTGCTTAGTGGACGTGGATTAGGACCACTGCCGCCTTCGCCAAGCATGCCCTTGGCGCCTACAATGTTAAAGTAACTATGAGCCTTGATTACTTCGCCTTCTTCGCCAGCCCAAGATTCGGACTCATCTTTCATAATGACTACTCCATTGAGGTCAAGGTCTTCGTCACCATTGTTGTAAAGTTCGATGTATTTGCCGTCGTCGGTATCAGCGGCACCAAACAGTTCGTTGAGAACTAGCTGCTTATATGGATTTGGAATATCATATACCACATAGCTTCTCTCTGCAATAGAGGTATAACCAGCCTCGTTGGTGACGGTAACTTTTACATCAACTTTAGTGCCGTCAGCCATAGCTGGAATGGTAGCAGTGTAGATGTCGTTGTTGCCAGCCATTTGAATCTCATCCACGAGGTCGCCATCCACACTGTAACTCAGAACGGCCTTCTCAACTGCCAACAAGCCCGATACCTTAGCTGTCACCAAAACGTCATCGGCTGAAGTAGGGGCCTCAGGGGCTAATATCACACTCTCGATGGTGTTAGGACCCTCATATACTTTATCTTCAACGCATGCTGTCATCGCGAGTGTTGCGATAATGAGCGCGAATGCTAATTTTATAGTTTTCATTGTCTTTGTGTCATTTAAAGAGTTAAACATATAATTAGAAGTTAACCTCTAAGCGAAGACCCAGCATGTGATAGCTGATGCCGCCTTTGCCTTTGGCCTCAGTAACCTTGGTGTAGTCTGTGGTTGGGTTTCCTTTGATGTCGTGACCAACAATGAGCTTGCCCTTGCCATTGGCATAGCGGTCGTTGTTAGAGTACTGATAGTTGAGAACAATCTTAACGCTGTTGTTAATCCAGTAGTTCAAACCAACGGTGAAGTTCTCACCGGCACCGCCGTAAACGTCTTTGTCGTTGAGGTTAAGGTAATCATAACGAAGTGCGAGCTCGATGTCGCCCCACTTGCGGCCGCGCTGTGGCTGAGTAAACTCGCCCTCGGCGGTATTGAAGCGCTGCTTACCGCCAAAGAGCAAGCAAGATGCGTGAACATACCAGCCATTGAATTTGTAGTTGTCTTTAGCGGCATCTACATTGGTTTGAATCCACTCGGTTTGGATGCGTGCGGGACCATAGTAGGCTGCTCCCTCGAGACCATAGAGCACGTTGTGGTCAACGTCTTTAATTACATCGGTGTCAAGATATTTCTTGCGGTTGATGCTGGTAGCGTTGCGGGTGCTGAAACGCATTCCGCCCCAGTCACCAGGAGCATCCTCAGTTTTTGGAGTGCGGTATGAAGCCTTACCACCCAGGTAAAGACCCCAGCTGCGGTCCTTGGCATAGGGCATCCAGCCAACTTTACCGGTGAACGAGTAGCCCTGATTGCGGCCATAGTCCTTGTTGTTGTCCTGAACGTTGGTAAGTTCTTCCTCACCAGCTATAGTCTGGAAGAACACACCACCAGTGGCACGGAAGTGGTTGAGCAGGTAAGAAACCTGAAGTCCAATGTGACGCGAAGGAACAAGAGCCTTACAAACCATTGGGCGCTCCATGAAGGTAAGGTAGCGCGACGAGGTGGTCTGCTCCATCGAGAAGTCCTCCTTGAAGTTTCCAGCCTTAATCGAAACGTTCTTGATGCCGTCGAATTGCACAATAGCGTCTTTGAGCTCAAACTTGCCATCGGCAAAGTCTACGTCAACCTCGCCATACCAGTTGTGTGGAAGGCGGGCCTTGATGGCAAAACGAGCACGACGAATAGAGGCGTTGTTGCCAATCTTGTCGAAGTCCTCGCTGTTCTTTCCAAAGAACATGGCCCCATCAACTTGTACGCGGTTGTCAAACCACAGGCGATACTCCTTGTTCTTCGACTCAAACGTGAGGATGTTGTTACGCTGCTCCGAGATCAGCTCTTCACGATCGACTTTCACGCCGTACTGGTTGTAAACGGCGGTCTCGTCCGATTCTTGTGCCCACACACTGCCCCAAGCGGAGAGTGCTAGCACAAAGGATAGAGTTAATAATTTTTTCATTGTAAAAAACATTTAGTTAATAAATAAAGGTATTTAATGAATTATATCATTTGCAGATATTCCACTATGTTGGTGCTGCGGTCGAGCTTGAGCTTGCGGCGGAAGCGGTAGCGACTCACCTCCACGCTCTTGGGTTCGACGTTGAGCATGCTTGATATGTCTTTGCTCGAGAAGCCTAGGCGAAGCATGATGGCAAGGCGCTTCTCTTTCTCCGACAGGTTGGGGCAACGCATGAGCAGGCGACTCACGAAGTTCTTGTGTAAGCCCTCTACTTGTGTGTAGAAGTGGTCCATTTCACCTGTGAGTCGCATGTTCTCGTTGAGTTTATGCGCAGTGTCGCGCAATTCTTGGCGCAGCGTGGCAACATCTTCTTCGTTCGATAAGTCGTTGAGTCTCTTGCTCAAGTCTTCGAGGTATTGTCGCTGCTGCTTGATATATAATGAAAGGTTTACCAACTCATTGTGCTTGATGTCGATTTCGTTAGTCATCACGTTGAATTGTGAAGTCACTGCTGCGACATCCAAGCGGTTGCGCTCGTCACCAGCCTCGGTGTTGTGGGTGAGTTCGTCGTCAAGAGCTTTCTTTGTGATGTTGTGCTTGCGCCATTGCTTAGAGTACATTGTTATTAATAGGCAAGTGATAAGCACAAAGCTTGTGACCACTAATACCAGGAGAGGACTGTTAATGATTCTCATCATTGCCATCACTAGCAGGAATGCGAGTAGGGGTGTGGCAATGGTAATGCTTGCCAGGTTGATCAGGCTGCGCTGGCGTGCACCTTTTGTCATCTTACTGCACTCACGCAACTGGCTTGGCGATACTATCACGGGAACCATGCCAAGTAGCAGGGTACCGGCAATATTGCCAAGCAGTAACACCGTGATGAGGGCATAGAGCGATGGCAATGCCCAACTCATTGGTTTTGCCATTGAGTTCTCGTGGCGAAGCACTACTATCATAGGGATTGTGACAGCTAAACTCAGAACACCCATGAACATGAACAGGAATGGCAGCCATGTGACATCAATCTGGGTCAAGAACGACGAGAGAAATGGAGAGGAAAAGAGCGCAAAATTAAGTGAGAGAGTCAAGCCGCCCAAAATTATTCCTACAAGCGCTAGTCGCTTCATGAGCAGGTTCTTTAGTAGCAAGTGCTTGTCGGTCTTTAAAATGTAATGGTCAAATAGGCGGTCGAAGAGTAAGAAAAATAGCAGTCCCAACACTGGAGCCGCTATTAGCGACAGCAAAGCTGCTGTCAGTGGGTAGTCGTTGAACCACTGGTTATTGTAGACAATGGCAGCTAGTGCACCCCAAAAGGCGGTCACTGCCGATGTGTATTGGTCGGCACTTCTAATGATGGCGACAGATATTACTATGCCACACATTATTATATATGCCTCATTGATGTCAAGATTGTTGACCTTCGACGATGTCTCATCGTTAAGGAAGAGGATGCCTAGGCACAAGACCGCGACAACCACAAACTGCATGATTCCAATGATTCGTGTCGATATCAGGTCGCGGATGTGGATACCCAAGAAACTGACGCCAATTTCTCGGTATCCAAGCCACGCTCCAATCATCAGGATAAGCAATATCGACACAGTGAATTCCATAGGATAGATTTATGACTAATAGATTAGTTGTTATGTTTTATGACCATGATGGAGAGGTGGTCGGCAACGCGTACCGATTCCTCGGCAAGTTCCTCGACGTGGAGGGTGAAATAGCGCAAGTGGAACTTCTGGCTGAGCTTGAAGTTGTCCATCTCGTGAAACACGCGTCGCTTGATCGATTGTGCGAGTTTGCTCACCTCTTTCTCAAAGAAGTATATGCGGTGGGTCTTCTCGTTTACAAAGCGTGGGGCTTTGAAGTAATCGCGTGAAGCCTGAATGGTACCCTCAACGGCAAGGCCAGTGACTTCTACGAGTTTGAGAAAATCGACGTTAATCTCCGACGGGAAGAATGGTATCTCTATTTCATACTGCCACAAGTTTTTGTGGAGCAGGGTGATAATCATGTCAAGGCGCTCAAGCAACTGCATTATCTCGACGCGCTGGTCGGTAACAAGTGAGTAGGTGTAAAGCTCGTTCTCTATAGTGCGGCGCAGGTCGGTGGTAGTGTCGCGCAACCTCGTGATGCTCTCTAGGTTGTCGTCGAAGTCCTTCTTGTTGCCCTCAAGATAATTCTTGATGCCGCTCTTGTATATCAGCACGCATTCGTCAAGATAATCTAAAAAACTATCTAGGTCGCTTATGGTCTTATTTGTCTTCTTGAGTCCAAACATAACAACAATAGCTTTTGTTAGTAAATGCAAAAATACAATACATTTCTTTAAAATGCAAATCACTTGTGTGTTTCGTGTTATGATGACATAGATGTGTGTAGTGTTTTTTTAAATTATCTTCTATTGATAATCAGTGATATAATTTTTTTAATGTAGTGATAAAAATTAGGGTGTGAAAATTTTTGTAGTGTTTAAGTAGCTTTTTTGTAGTAATGCTAATTGCTTGGGTTTGGCAAAAAAATGCCCTGCAGGCATGAGCATGCAGGGCAAATTATGGCGTTTTTTGCACTTATTTTTTTACGAATACGCGGTAGCCTTTAGCATCTAGTGAGAAGGTGCTACTAGCTGTGAGTGTGATGTCACTTTGGTAGATGCCGCCAGCTATTGTGCTGCTGTCGAGCCATTGTGAATATTCTCCTTCTTGTATTCCGTTGACGGTAGCTGTAATCTGACTGTTTCCCAGATTCATGATGACTAGCACGGTATTATTGCCACTGGTCTTAGTGTAGGCCATCACGTTGCCACTTGTGCTTGAAAGGAATGTTGTAGTTGTGCCGTTGGCTAGTGCTGGCTGAGTGTGACGCAGTGCTACAAGTGTTGCTATGGTATTCTGCATCTTGGCGTCGGTGGAATTCCAGTTTATCTTTGTGTCGTTGAAGTAGTCAAGTATCTGGTCGTTGCCCACTTCTTGGCCATTATACAGTAGTGGCATTCCATAGATGGTGAAGAATAATGTGGTGAGTGCATATTTGTTGGCGCCATACATGCTTTGCAGGGTCTTGCCGCCGTCGTTGAAATTCTGGTCATGGTTGGTGAGGTAGGTCATTCGGTCGAAGCTTTTGCCCTGACTTTCGTTTATAAACGACTCGCAATATCCCTTGAGCGTCGATGCGCTGGTGCCGTTGGGTCCGAAGCGGGCTAGTTTGCCGCTTTGGAAATTCCATGCGTAGTCATAGTCGAAGCCCACGTTCATGAGTTTGTTGGCGTCGTGCACTATGTCGGCCTCGGCAACCATGGTGATTGTCTTTCCTGTGGCATAGTTGCGCAACATTGGTATTGTGCTTGCCCAGTAGCTGCCTGGTATGGCGGGACTCGACACGTAGTCGCAGCGGTAACCGTCGATCCCGGCTTGATCAATCCAGAACCTGAGGCAGTCGTTCATTGCCTCGCACAAGTCGGGATTGTTGTAGTTGAGCTGGTATACGTCGCCGTAGTTGTTGGGGTGTACCATTTGCCCATTCTGTGTGGTGTAGTATTCTGGATGTTGGGTGACCCAAACGGCGTTGGTGGCAGTGTGGTTTGGCACCCAGTCAAGGATTACTTCCATTCCGAGTTCATGAGCACGGTCTACAAAATTTTTAAGGGTGGCGATTGTGCCGTAATTTGGGTTAACAGCCTTGAAGTTGGTGGCAGCATAGGGGCTGTTGATGCCGCCTCCGCGTGGATAGATGGGCATTAGCCACACGATGTCGATGCCCAGCTTGCGCAAGTCAGTGAGCTTGGCCTGGGCTGCTGTGAAGGTACCAGCACTTGTGAAGCTGCCCACGTTCATCTCATATATAACACGGTTCTTTGGGCTAAGCGCGGTTGTGTAGTCTACGTTGAGCTCTTGGGGCTCACCAGGTGTCACCACGTCGCCGCCAGTCGATCCGCTGCCATTGGTGTCGGCCACTGTATACGAGCCGTCGTTTGATACTCTGATGTAGACGTCCTTGTTGTAGCTGAAGTTCTGCATCAGGTCATACTGCTTGCCGTTATTGTTGTTGTTTATGATCCAGTTGGTGCCTGTGCTGGTGTAATACACTTCGGGTAATTCCCATGCATACCAAAGTTCGCTGTCTAGGATGGTGGTCGAGGTGTAGTGCTCGCCAGGCCAACTGGCACTAAGGTCGTGACCGTCTTTCCAAACATATAGGCAGTAGTCGCTCCAGCCCAGCTCGCTGTGGACGTAAACCACTGGCGGCGCTGTGTAATTGCCTAGGATGATATCATACACTTCGGTAATGTCGGCCGCGGTTATTGAGTTGTCATTATTGACATCGGCAGTAGATGCATAGGTGTTATCGTTACCTAGCATGATATCATAGAGCGCGGTCACATCGGCTGCATTAACGGTTCCGTCACCGTTGACGTCGCCATGCACTGTGGCATTGACAACGTTCAGTGTCACAATACACAAGAATAATAATGTTGCTTTTTTCATGAAATTATTAATGATTTGATTATATGCGGTTAACAATTCTTCTTAATGATTTTGTAAAGGTAGTGTGTTTATTTTGAAACAACAAAAAACGTTAATAATTATAATCCTTTTTTTGTATATTCATCATTTATAATTATCTTTGCCATGCTGATTGATAATCAGCACTTTATTATTTTTGAAATTTTGATTTTTTGTTTAACTGCCACTCCCGCACCGGGAGTGCTTAAAAACTGTAATAACATGAAGAGATTTTTAGCATTAATGTGCGTTGGTGCACTTGTAATGGGTTTGACTACTGGCTTTAACGCCGAGGCAAAAGTGAAGAGGACTAAGAAGGTCGCTAAGACTGAGCGTGTCGCTAAAAACGTTGAGAAAGCTTGCGACAAGAAAGCTGAATGTAAAGACGTTAAAGAGTGCGACAAGATGAAGGCTGAATGCAAGGATGCTAAGGCTTGCGAGAAGATGAAAGCTGAGTGCAAGGACGCTAAGGCTTGCGACAAGAAAGTTGAATGCAAAGATGCCAAGAAGGGCGAGATTAAAGCTTTCAAAAAGAATGATGGCATGAAGTTGAAGAGCAAAGACCAAATGAAAGCAACAAAGGCTTGCGAAGGTGGAAAAGCCGAGTGCAACGACTGCGACAAGAAGGCTGCTGGTCATGAGTGCTCTCATCAGAATCCCTGCTGCAAGGAAGGTGCCTGCAAGAAGGACGCTAGTTGTGGCAAGGAGAAATGCAAAGTTAACCCCGAGCAGTGCTGCCAATAATCAGTAAATGCTTAAATGAAAAAAACTGGAGGTCATTGCCGACTTCCAGTTTTCTTTTTTCTGTCTAACCCTTGTGCTTATTGCTCGTAGGCAGGGATGCCAACAAGCTTTATGTCGAACTGCAGGGTTGAGAACGGCTTAATGTCGCCACTTGTAGTAGTGCCGTAGCCCACGTTGTAGGGAACAATAACGCGGCAGCTGTCACCGATGTGCATCCGTGGGATAGCAATGCCCCAACCTTGAATTACACCGCTGTTGAGGCGGCAACGGAACAGACTGTCGGCTGGAGAGGTGCTTAGGAACGACGAGTCGATTGGTGTGCCATCATATGAGCACAAGCGATATTTCACATCAACCATCGAGGTGAACTTGGGCTTGAGGTTGTTCTTGGTGATACTGGTGTCGTTAAACCAATGCATGAGAACCTGTGCGTTTGGGTCCCAAGGTGCAGTCACCTTAGTGTAGTAGTCGCTTAATGCTGCCTGTTCTTCATACCAGGCAACATTGTCAATGCGCCAATCGGCGTACTCATCGGTTGGATCATCGTCCTTGAAGCAAGAGGTGAAAATGCCTCCAAGCACTGCTGCAAGAATTAATATAAAAGGAAACTTTTTCATTGTTATCAATCTTTATGGCGTTGATGGCCTAATTATTCTGTTCTAAATTATGCATTAGACTTGAGCAGGTTGTTCAGGCTGCATGCCTCGCCAATGATGGCAGGCAGCTGGTCGATGGCAACGCGCTGCTGCTCCATAGTGTCGCGGTCGCGCAGGGTTACGGTATTGTCCTCAAGGGTTTGACCGTCGATGGTGATGCAGTAGGGGGTGCCTATAGCATCCATACGGCGGTAGCGCTTACCCACGCTATCCTTCTCGTCGTAACGGCAAGCGAAGTCAAACTTGAGCATGTCCATAATCTCACGGGCCTTGTCGGGCATGCCATCTTTGCGAACGAGTGGCAGCACAGCACATTTCACTGGGGCCAGAGCCTTGGGCAGGTGCAGCACCACGCGGGTGTCGCCACCATCAAGCTGCTGCTCCTCATAGCTTGAGCACATTACCGAGAGGAACATTCGATCAACACCAATCGAGGTCTCGATAACATATGGAGTGTAGCTTTCGTTTAACTCAGGATCGAAGTACTGAATCTTCTTGCCGCTGTATTTCTCGTGCTGCGAAAGGTCAAAATTGGTGCGGCTGTGGATGCCCTCTACCTCCTTGAATCCAAATGGCATCTGGAACTCGATGTCGGTAGCTGCGTTGGCATAGTGGGCGAGCTTCTCGTGATCGTGGAAGCGATACTTCTCGTCGCCCAGACCAAGTGCCTTGTGCCACTTGAGGCGGCGCTCTTTCCATGTCTCAAACCATTTGAGCTCCTCTCCGGGACGTACGAAGAATTGCATCTCCATCTGCTCAAATTCGCGCATGCGGAATACAAACTGACGAGCCACAATCTCGTTGCGGAAAGCCTTACCAATTTGTGCTATACCAAATGGCAGACGCATGCGGCCAGTCTTCTGAACGTTGAGGAAGTTAACGAAGATACCCTGAGCAGTCTCGGGACGCAGATACACGTCCATTGTGTTGTCGCTGCTGCTGCCCATCTGGGTCTTGAACATGAGGTTGAACTGGCGCACGTCGGTCCAGTTGCGGGTGCCACTGATAGGATCCACTATCTCGTAGTCGAGGATGATTTGCTTGAGCTCCTCGAGGTTGTTGTCGTTCATCGCTTTCTCATAGCGTGAGTGTAGCTCGTCCCACTTGGCTTGGTTGGCCTGTACACGGGGATTAGTCTGGCGGAACATCGCCTCGTCAAAGCTGTCGCCAAAGCGCTTCTTGGCCTTTGCAACCTCTTTGTCCATCTTCTCCTCAATTTTGGAGAGCTGGTCCTCGATGAGAACATCGGCACGGTAACGCTTCTTGCTGTCGCGGTTGTCAATCAAGGGGTCGTTGAACGCATCAACGTGGCCACTGGCCTTCCAGATTGTTGGGTGCATAAACACCGCCGAGTCGATGCCCACGATGTTCTCGTGAAGCAGCGTCATGGCTTCCCACCAATAGCGTTTGATGTTATTTTTCAACTCTACTCCGTTCTGGCCGTAGTCATAAACTGCTCCCAGACCGTCATAAATCTCACTCGAAGGGAACACAAACCCATACTCTTTGCAATGCGATACAATCTTCTTGAAAACGTCTTCGTTCTGTGCCATTTCTTATATATTGTATTTTAATTATTCAATTTACAAACTGCAAAATTACACCAAATATTTGGATTTTCTCTATTTTCCTTCTCTTTTCTCTCTTTATTTAAGATTTAATAATAAAGTGGTAATGTTAGGTGAACTAATCACACATTTTTTGTGAAATTGAAAAATTATACTTAATTTTGCGCTTTAGAAAACATATTTTTTATTAAAACGATATTGTTATGAAGAAATTAGTCACTTTAGCAATGGTGGCGCTCATGGCTGCATTGCCCATGATGGCACAGCGCCACAACTACGGTTCAACCCCAAGTAACCGCTATGATTATGAGCGCAGTCACAGCCGTTGGATCAGGAACTACTACGGCAAGGACATGTACTTTGGTGTGCGCATTGGTCCTGCTTTCTCACACGTTAGCGGCGATGCTATCGGATATGCCGGTAGCAGCAAGACAGGTCTGCATCTGGGTGGTGTTATTGGTTTTGAAATCACAAACCGTGCTCCTGTGTTTTTCGAGACAGGTCTCAGCTATGTGAACAAGGGTGGCAAGGGCGACTTCCTCGGAAGCAAAGTTACCACAAGTTTGAGCTACATTGAGTTCCCATTGGTGTTCAAGTACATCTATTACACCGATATGGGTCTCTCGATTCATCCTCTCTTTGGTGGATATCTGGCGGTGGGCGCCGATGGTAGCATTAAGGACTACAACAGCCACACCAAGATCAGCGCCTTTGGAAAGGACAAAGATGGTTACGAGCGTTTCAAACGTTTTGACGGTGGTTTGCGCATTGGTTGTGGCGTAGGTTTCAGCATGTTTTATCTCGACATGACCTACGATATTGGCTTAGCCAACATCAGCCACGACGATTACAACTCTAGTAGCAATCGCACATTCTACCTCAACTTCGGTGTAAACTTTTAAAAGTTCGAAGTTGAATAAAACATAAAAAGAGACTTGCATGCAAGTCTCTTTTTTATTATGCGTTTGAATTATGTATTGTGCATTCTATTTAGCGTAGTAGCATTTTATCTCGCCAATTTTGAGCTTGCCCACCACAAGCAGTGGTATGCGCTGGGCGTCGGTCGAGATATAGGCATCGATGTCGTCGCTCGACTTTTTGCCGTTATCGGTTGTGAAGGAAAGTTTGAGGTGGAACGCCTGGTGGCGACTCTTGTCGCGAAGTTGCAGCGGTTTTATGCCTACATATTTTATTGTCAGCGTCTCCTTCTCTTTTCCCGAGAAGACGCAAGTCTTATACACTTTGTTTGCCGCCATGTTCTGATAGTCGAGGCTGCGCAACAGGTAGAACACACTCAGCATGTCATAGGCAGCACCGCCATGGCTGAGGTTTATATTTGCTGTGGGTTTGTTCTTGCGGTAGCGCGTGCAGGCAGCTGTGGTGCCGCTGCCGCTGCTGTTGAAAGCCACAATGTCGTGGGCATAGTAGCTGTTCTCGTGGGTGAACTTCTCATACTTTACGGGCCTGAAGTTCGACAGCATCGAGCATTTGAGAGTGTCGCGCACAGTATATATCTTATCGGCCCACGAGCGAGTCTTACCCGTGAGGCGAGCGTTATAGCCGCTGCCACTCTTGCTCACCGACAGTGTAGCATCGCCAGCATGCTTCCACACCACTCCCCAGTGATACACAATCTGGTAGTTAAGCGTCTCATTACTCAGCGTCAACGCACTCACGCTAGGCGCCATGACTATGGTGGCGATCGTCAATATTGAAAGGAATAATTTTCTCATATAAATCGTTTAATTTTTTAGATAAGACTTGCCAATTATCCAAAGGTTTAATAGATGTCGTCGTTCATGGGTCGTCAGGTTTTTGCTCTATAAAGAAGTAAGGGCCCTCGTGTGAGGGCCCTGATATACCCATATAAAAATTCTTTTATTTGCGAGGTCCTTTTGGTTATTCGCGGAAGTAGACGCGTTTCACGCGGGGCGAGATGCTGGTGAGGATCTCGTAACCAATGGTGCCGCGAGCGTCGCTGAGCTGGTCGATGGGGGTGTGCTTGCCGAAGATTTCCACCTTGTCGCCCACCTCGCACTGTGCATCAGTGATGTCGATCATGCAGGCGTCCATGCATATGTTGCCCACAGTTGGACACATGGTGCCGTTGACCCATACCTTGATAGCACCGTTGCCGAAGTGGCGGTCCATGCCGTCGGCATAGCCAATTGACACAGTGGCGATGCGTGAGTCGCGGTCGAGCACTCCACGGCGGCCGTAGCCCACAGTAGTTCCTGCTGGCCACTCTTTTATGCTGATTACTACAGCACGCAGCTCGGCCACTGGTACGATTCCGTCCTCACTGCCGTCGTTGATAGTCTTGATTCCGTATAGGCCTACTCCAATGCGCACCATATCCATTTGATATTCAGGAAATCTAACAATTCCAGTAGTGTTGAGGATATGCTTCAAAATGTTGTGCGAGAAGTTGGCTTGCAGCTGTGTGGCGCAAATCTCGAAATATTCCACCTGTTCGCGCGTGAAGTCGTCTTGTTCTGGTTCGTCAGCTACACTTAAATGTGAGAACACGCTCATCGGCATGATAATGTCTTGCGACAGGAGCAGTTCCACGAGTTCGGGAATCTGTTCCAATGTGAATCCCAAGCGGTGCATGCCACTGTCAATCTTGATGTGGACAGGGAAATTCTTCGCGCCATATTTGCGACCCTCTTTGATGAGCTGGCGAGCCTCTTCCAAACTATAGACTTCGGGCTCGAGGTAGCGGTCAAACATCGCTTTGTAGTTAACCGTCGACGGGTTGAGCACGATGATTGGCAACGTGATGCCTGCTTTACGCAGGTCAACACCCTCGTCCTGAACAGCAACAGCAAGATAGGTGGCGCCACAGTCTTGTAAGGTTTTGGCTATCTCATAAGAGCCTGTGCCGTAGCCCGATGCCTTGACCATAGCCACGGTCTTTGTGTCGAAGTTGACAAATGACTTCAAGTATTTGAAGTTATGGGCAAGGGCATTGAGGTCAATTTCCTCAACGGTTTGGTGACGGCGCACCTCGAGCATCTCCACAATCTGGAAGAACTCAAAGCGCGAGGCACCCTTGATGAGCACTGTCTCGTTGTCGAAGTCACCTTGACTCATTGCCTCGAGGAACTTCGCTGTCGATTCAAAGAACACGTCGCGACCCGAATTGAAATATTTGCTGTAGCGGCACATGTCGGGACCCACGCCTATCAGGCGCGTAATGCCCTTGCTGCGTAGTAGTTCGCTCACGCGTATGTAGAGTTCATCTTCGGTAAACGCTTCGGGCATCAAGTCGCTAAGAATCACTGTGGTGTGCTGTTGTGGATTGCAACGTCTGAGCATGAAATCAAGTGCTGGCGACAGGGAGTTGTAGTCGCTGGTGTAGCCGTCGGCTATGATGGTACACTCATTCACGCCTTCTATCACACTAATGCGAGTGCCCACTGGCGTTAGGCGCTTCACGCGTTCAACTATTACGTTGGTACTCAGCCCCATGTAGAGCATAACCGAGACGCATGTCGCCACGTTCTCAAGGTCGCGGTCGCTTGTGAACGGCACATTGAGCACAAATGGTGTGCCCTCATGACTGCACTCCATCACAGCATTGTTCTCACGCTTAATTATGTTGCTGATGTATAGCCATTTATCCTCATCAGTGCGCGACCAGGCAACTTCTTGAGCCACATAGAGGATGGGGTCGATAGTGGTCGACACCAGCTCATCGTCGGCGCAATACACGATGCTTTCACAGCTATTGAGGATTTTAGCTTTTTCTTCAACCTTCTCTTGCATCGAGGCAAATCCCTCGTTGTGCTCGTCGCCTATGTTGGTGATAACGCCAATGGTGGGCCTTATCATTGCCTGTAGGCGAGCCATCTCTCCAGTCTTGCTAACGCCAGCCTCTATGATGGCGAGCGACGTGTTATCGTCGATGTCCCACAACGACAGGGGCACACCAATCTGTGAGTTGTAGCTGCGTGGAGAGCGCACGATGTGATAGTCGTCCTTCAAGAGTTGGTAGAGCCATTCCTTGACTGTGGTCTTGCCCTTACTGCCGGTGATGCCTATGATGGGAATGCGGAATCGTTTGCGGTGATAGGTGGCAATAGCCTGCATGGCATCGAGTGTGTTGCTCACGCGCAGGAAGTTGGCCTCGCGCATGGCATGGATGTCGATGTTGCCACTGTATTCTATTACAAAGTTTCGCACACCTTTATTATAAAGGTGCTTCACATAGCGGTGACCGTCATCGTTCTGCGTCGAGATGGCGAAGAACAGTGTTTCGGCGGGATAGGTGAGCGAGCGCGAATCGGTGAGCAGCTGGCTTACCTCGGCATTCTTGTTGCGCAATTCGCTAGCTTCTATCTCCAATATTTGTGCAATTTCTTGAATAGTATATCTCATATTAGTCGTCAGTTATCTTTTATTAGTTTTTTATAGTCTGTATTACACCTCATTAATTCTGCATTATGCATTAATATAAGGGTATTCTTTCTTCAAGTTGGCAATCACGGCCTGAGTGTCGGCATTGAAGCGTGCCACCACATCAGGATTATTGCTCATGGGACGGTGTTTCAGGCGCTTGCTCACTCGCTCGCAGCGCGCTATCGCTTGTGTCGAGTGGTCGTCAAAGTAAGTCGCCTGGAACGTTTGCCAGATGTATTCGATAGCGACATCGCTTGGATGCACCATGTCGGCATTATAGAATCGGTAGTCGCGCAGGTCATCAACAACTATTTCATAGGCAGGAAAATACCCTACCCAATCTTTATGGGTGCGAACCACATTGTTGATTGCCACACGCAACACGGCCTTGCTCAGCGAGTTCACCTCTAGGCCGTCGGCAATGTGGCGTATGGGACTCACGGTGAACAGTACGTGCAACTCAGGGTTGAACTCATGCAAGCGATCCAAAACAGCATTTAATGCCTCGGTACACTCATCAACGCTTGCGAGGCGGCGAGTGAACTCATGCTGTGGCACCTTGTGGCAATTGCTCACAACCTCGCCTGTGTCGCGACGTCGATAAACCACTGCGGTGCCAAGCGTGATGATGAGCGTGTGGCACTCTAGCAGATGGTTGTGCCCCTCGGCAATGCTCCGGTTCATGCGTTCGAGAGCGGCATCTTTATTGGCCATCGAGAATCGTGAGTGGAAGTCGAAGCAGTTCCACACGCCATTGCCCATAAACAAGTCCATGCCAGCAATCACTTCGCCATCAATGAGTTTGTGCAGAGAGCTTGCAATGCTCAACGGGTTGAAAATGGTGCCAAAGGGGTTCACCATCACGTCGATCATCGCGTCTTTTAGCCGTGATCCTATGTTGTCGCTGAAGCATGACCCCACAAGCATCATCTTGTCGCTATGGCGCATGAAGTTGTCGCCCTCGCGAGGGTGTATCATTGTCCGGAATTCCATATCGCAAAACTTTAAGAATGCAAATATATATAAACCGAACAAAAAACACAAATTTTCTTTTCACATTTCAAAAACCGTTGCAGTGTCCATCATTTGTTGTAACTTTGCACAAAAGAATTATTAACCAGTAAAACCACGACATTATGAAGAAGATACTTTTATTAATTACAATCATCCTGCCTTTAGTGCTCACATCATGCGGCGACGATAAAGACGAGCCTAAATCTCTTGAGCAACAACTTATTGGGAAATGGGAAAGTTCTTGGGAGATAGATGGAGATAATTATCATAATATCGCTATTTTTGATTCTGAGCATCAGTTTTATCATTCTGGCTACAAGAATGACACCGAAATCATACGTGTGTCATATACCTGGGAGTTGAATGGAAACACTTTAAAACTGATTAGAAATTACGACTCAGCCGAAACCAAACATGAGATTACCATAAAAGATAATGTGCTAACAATCAGCGGGTATAAAGAAACCTACTATAAGGTAGAGAGCTAATATCCTTCGCTTTAAGGAACGAAAGCGGTTGGTTTGCACACTGAGGTAAATCAACCGCCTTTTTTTGTTGTCTGATACATCTACAGCCTCTAAGCTATGGTTTTTTGTGTATAATTTTTGTGAAGGCTTGCAATTGTGAATGAAAAGTTGTAATTTTGCTCTTTGAGTTATATTTATATCATTAACAACAACACTATGAGCAACTTATATTTCAAAATAAAAAAATGGACGGTTAGGGCATTGGTGGCTATAGGCACTTTGCTCGGGCTCACCTCATGCCAAAAAACCATTTACGAGCCCAAATCTATTGAGGGCGTCTATGGTCCTCCTCCTGGATACTATGAGAAAGTAGAACCTGTAAAGGTGGTTTATGGTCCTCCCCCTGTAAGGGTTGTTGATGGCCCTGGTGACAAAGCCATAATCCTTGACCCCGAGGAGTAATTCGATAAGAAAAAACAATTAAACCAAATAAATTTTCTATGCAAGACGAAAAAGATTTACAGCAACAACAGGAGCAGATTGAGCTTCCCGAAAACGCGTTTCGTCCGTTGAAGGAAGGCGAGAAGTATGTTCCTATCTTGCGCCCCGAGAAAAACTATCCCGAGGTGACTCCCTATTCGGTTTCGATGGGCTTGATCATGGCGGTGATTTTTAGTGCCGCAGCAGCCTATCTGGGACTGAAAGTGGGACAAGTGTTTGAGGCGGCGATTCCCATCGCCATCATTGCGGCAGGTATTGCTGGCGTGACAAAACGTAAGAACTCGCTTGGCGAGAACGTTATTATCCAGTCGATTGGTGCGGCAAGTGGTATTGTGGTGGCTGGTGCCATCTTCACCTTGCCAGCGCTCTACATCCTGCAACAGAAGTATCCCGAGATGACCGTCAACTTCCTTGAGGTGTTCCTCAGTTCGTTGCTTGGTGGCATTCTGGGTATTTTGTTCTTCATCCCATTCCGCAAGTACTTCGTAAAGGAGAAACACGGCGACTTCCCCTTCCCCGAGGCCACAGCCACCACTCAGGTGCTCGTGCAGGGTCAGAAGGGTGGCGAGCAGGCCAAACCGCTGCTCATCGCTGGTCTTGTGGGTGGACTCTACGACTTCCTTATGAGTTCATTTGGATGGTGGAAAGAGGTTATCTCGACAACCGCCATTCCTGCAATGCAGAACTTTGCCGATCAAACTAAGTACGTGTTCAAGGTTAACGTTAGTGCAGCGACACTAGGTCTCGGTTTCATCATCGGCTTGAAGTACAGTTTCATTATCTTTGCCGGTAGTGCTTTCATCTGGTGGGTTGTGGTTCCATTGTTTGCGGCAGTAAGTCCTGACATGGCGGCCATGGCTACCGACGACATCTTCAAGGACTTTGCACGCTCGATTGGTATTGGTGGTATCGCTATGAGTGGTATCATCGGTATCATCAAGTCGTGGGGCGTTATTAAGAACGCCGTTGGTCTTGCTGGCAAGTCGTTCAAGAAGGGTGGCACAGTCGAGAAAGAGGAGCGCACTCAGCGCGACATTCCAATGAAGTCGCTTGTGTTTGCACTTTGCGCAGCGTTGGTCATCACCTTTGTGTTCTTCTGGATTGGCGTTATACACAACCTGCCACAGGCAATTGTGGCGTTCATCGTTGTTGTGGTTATCGCATTCCTGTTCACTACTGTGGCTGCCAACGCTATCGCTATCGTGGGTAGCAACCCCGTGAGCGGTATGACACTAATGACTCTGATCATTGCTTCAGGTATCTTCGTCGCTGTTGGCCTCAAGGGCTGGCAAGGTATTGTTGCCTCGATGATTATTGGTGGTGTGGTTTGTACCGCATTGTCGATGGCTGGTGGCATGGTGACCGATATGAAGATTGGTTACTGGATTGGTACCACTCCTGCTAAGCAGCAGACCTGGAAGATGCTCGGCACCGTTCTCTCGGCAGCTACCGTGGGTGGAGTGATGATTATCCTCAACAAGACTTATGGCTTCTATGAGGGCGCTGTTCCTGGCGAAACTCCTCTTGTAGCACCTCAGGCCAACGCTATGGCAGCAGTTATCGACCCATTGATGACTGGCGGCGAGACTCCATGGACGTTCTACATCTGTGGTGCTATACTTGCTTGCCTGCTCAACTGGCTCAAGGTTCCCGCATTGCCATTCTCACTGGGTATGTTCATCCCATTCCAGTTGAACACTCCACTGTTGATTGGTGGTATCATCAGCTGGTTTGTAAGCACCCGTAGCAAGGACGAGAAACTTAACAAGGCTCGCATGGACAAGGGCACGCTCATCGCCAGCGGTTTCATTGCCGGTGGAGCATTGATGGGAGTTGTGAGTGCAGCAATGAAATTTGGAGGATTTAAGTATGAGAGCCCGCTTAGCGACTGCACATCGAGTACTCTCGGTCTCATAATGTATATTGCACTGATTGTCTACTTTGCAATTAGCTGCCTCAAGGCCAAGAAAGACTAATTAAAATGTTTTCAAGGGTGTAGTGGTTTCTTCACTGCACCCTTTATTAATTATAAGACTATGAATCAAAATAAGACCTTAGTTTATGTGCTTGGAGGCATTGTGGTGGCATTGCTGCTGGCACTTGTGGGAGTTCTTGCCTATAATTTTGGTAAGAGTGATTCTAGCAATGACGATGTTTCTTCTAGGGTCGACACAGTTGTGGTAGAGAAGCGGCAAGCTGCGCCCATGACATCGGCGGCTCCAATGGCTGAACCAGAACCAGAACCTCAGGTCAACCCTCTCTCGCTTAACGACTGGCATCTCACAGGCACTATCGCTGGCAAGAGCGTGGTGATGGACCTATATAATAACAATGGAGTTTTAACAGGCAGCTATTATTATGCTAAGTATAAACCAAGCTCAACGTTGCAACTCAATGGTTCGGTCGACGCCAACGGAAACCTCTACTTGAGTGAGTTTAATACTAATAATGGTTACGAATCAGGCTTCCTTGAGGGACGCATGAGCCGCAGTGGTAATCTCACTGGCCACTTTACTAATTATCGAGGCAACACCTATCGCGTGAATCTTCACCTCAACTAGACAAGTATATAACAGAACTAAGGCATCGCCTCGAGATTACTCGAAGCGATGCCATTATTTTTGGAGCATATGAAAAGAGGAGTTTGTGTGTTATGTTCCGAATGTCATCACGGTGTAGTAGCGGCCGTTATCAAATGCAAAGTTTAGGTTGATGAAGCCTGTGCGGTCGCCGCCGTACCATGAGAAGTGGCCGTTGCCGTTGTCGATGGGGGTGCCATAGGTTTGGCACAGTGAGTTGTACAGGTTGTTGAAGCGGTAGTTGTCGCTGTAGGTCGAGGATGTTACAAACTCGGCGTAGCATAGGCCGCCTCTGTCGTTGTACTGAAGCATCACGTCGGGCCAACTGTATCCCAGCATGTTCACGTCACGCAGATACACTACGTTGTCTTGATATCCGTCAATGCTGTAGCCATTGTAGTACAGGTAGTTGAGCGATGCATCGAGAAGTGTTCCAAACTCCAGACCAAGAACGCCAGTGATGATTGGGGCCGAGGTGTAGATGCGGAATCCTGTTGGGATGATGGGGCGATAGTACCAGATTACACGGGGACGCCAGGGGCGAACGGGAGGTGCAATGGGGTAGAGCCAGCTCCAACGGTTGTAACGGTAGTAGTCGTACCAGCGGTCGCGTGGTCCGCGTGGACGGAAGCTGCTGTGCCAGCGATAGCGGTTATAGTCGGGGCGAGGACCACCATGGTTGATGCCGCCGTGGGGACGTCCACCGGGACGATTGCCGTGGTATCCACCGCCAGGACGATCGCCATGGTATCTGCGGTCATTGTCTGGGCGACCATATCCGCCAGGACGATTACCTGGGCGATTATTGTCTGGACGGTCAAATCCACCTGGACGGTTGTTGCCACCGTGGTTGCCGCCACCCATATTTCCGCCTGGACGGTCATTGCTTCCGTGGTTGCCACCGCCCATGTTTCCGCCTGGACGGTCATTTCCTGGACGGCCATTGCCGCCAGGACGGTCATTTCCGTTTCCACTTGGGCGACTGTTGCCGCGGTTATACTGGTCGGTAGGGCGAGCGTTGTTAATTACGCCACCGCTTGCTGCGGGTGTGCCAACGCTTGAACGGGCATTGTCGCGGCCAAAGTTGCTACGGCCACCGGTGCTGGGGCGATTGCCACCATTGTTGCTACCACCGTGGTTGCCTATATTACTGTTGCCACTAGGACGGTTATTGAAATTGCCGGTAGGGCGGTTGTTGTTAATTGTAGTGTTTGGACGGCTGGTAACGCTGCTTGGGCGATTAACAGGGCGGTCCATGCTTGGAGATGTGGTGCGAGGAGTGCTCGAACTCATGCTCGGTGAGCTGCTGCGAGGCGACGAGGGGCGAGGTGACGAACTCATACTCGGTGAGCTACTGCGTGGTGCACTGCTACGAGGCGACGAACTCATGCTCGGAGCGCTGCTGCGAGGTGATGAGCTCTGTGAGCTACTTGGACGGTTGCCACCCATGCTTCCTCCACCTGGACGGCGTCCTTGTGCATTACCAGGGACAGCGAGAGCGAGAGCTGCCGCCGTCATGGCTATCACTGCTAATGAATGTAGATTTTTTCTTTCCATAATGTTGTGTATTTTGTTGTTTGTGAATATTTTTGTTATTCAGTGACCAGAAAGTGGTCTCGCCGATATTTTGACCATTTATAATGGAAGAAGTTTAATGTCTTTTGAGCTATAATGGTATGAAAAGGGGCGATTGCGACTTTTTTGTCGACAAACGCCTTTAATGTGTAGATGAGTTGCACTCGGGACACACGCCCTTGAGCACATAATTGATGTCGTGAACCTGAAATTCGCCAGGAAGAGATACCACAGGAACCTGTATGCGACTTAGGCAAAAAGTGCGGTGGCAACGCTCGCAGTAGAAGTGGGCGTGCAAGTCATCAAGATGCTCACCGTCTTCGCCGCAGTGGCACGATGAGGAGCACACTGCATACTTGAACGACCCTGTGCCGTCGTCTATGGCGTGAAGCAGGTGATGGGTAAGGAACAGTGTGATGCAGCGATAGATGGTCGACTTGTCGACGGTGTCGAGGCGGTCTTCTAGTGTCTGCAGCGAGAAAGCCTCGTTGCATTCCATCATCTCACGAAGCACAAGGATGCGCATCGCTGTGGGCTTGATGCCGCGATGCTCGAGCATGTGTGTGATGTTCTCGCTACTCATTGCACTGCTTTTTTATGGGTTACCATCCTTGCCAGCCACTATTGTGTTGCTGGTTGTTGTGGTTGCTAGGTGGCTGGTTGCCATAGAAGTTACTGCGCTGTCCTTGATTATAGCCTTGGTTGTAGCCTTGGTTATAACCCTGGTTATATCCAGCGTTGCTGTTGTTGTCCTTGTTAAGAATAACGAGAGCGGCAATCACTCCAGGCACCCATCCGCAGCAGGTGAGGATGAACGTGATGAGAAACGATCCACAACCCTTGTCAACCACGGCAAGTGGCGGGAAGATTATAGCCAATATAACTCTGAAGCACGACATTTTTTTAAGTGTTAAGTGTTAAACATTTAGTGGTTTAAGAGCGAGATTGCCTCGCTTATTTTATGAAACGCAAAAATCGTGCCAATTTCTCGCCCACCATTCTATCTTGCTACTTATGCTTACTACTTCTTACTTCTTACTTTATTATGCATTAAATCGATCGGCTCTCGCGTGGCAGGGCTTTAAGCTCTTCGGGGTTGAAGTAATAGTTGAGTTTGAATACGCCCTTTTCGTAGCCCATCGAAACCGCTGTGCCAGCGCTGCTGGTGAACGTGCCGTCGGGGTTGAGTTTGAAGCCCTTAGATCCCATAGCTCCACTCATGAGTTTGTATAGGCTCTCCTCGGTGCCGGGGGCGCACTCAAGCAGCAGGAAGCTGATGCTTGCGCCGCGAAGCTTGGCGCCGTAATTGAACTCGGCAGTGGGGGCGCCAGCAAGGTTGGTGCTCACCGAGTCGGTAGCTACACTGTCGGTTCTTGCTGGTGCTCCAGTGAGCGATGCTATCTCGCTGTCAAACATATAGCTGCATATCATTGGCATCATGGGGCGGTCAATCTGCTTCATACCTACATATTGCGCAGGTTCAACCCCCACAAGTTGGTTTACGTCCATGAGGGTAGAGCCTTTCTTGGCAAAGCACACCATGTCCTCATCTATAAAGCTTAGCAGGTTGGCTGCGGTCACCTCAAGGTTGATATAGCCTCTCACGGCTTCACTCTCGGGGCTGAAAGGCCTAAAGTCAATAAATTTGGCTTTACCCACTTGCTTGCCGTGGTCGTCAACGAGTATCATCACGCTGTCTTTGCCCACCACATAACGCTCGGCGCTCAGGTTCTGGATAAACTGGTACTCAAAGGGGATGAGCACATTGTTGTCTTTGTCAACAAGGCCCATGCGGTCGCCCTTGATAACCATATATTTGTCGCTTCCAGCATATACTCGGTCGCGATAGTTGGCATCTTTAACTTTTTTGGGTGTCTCATGAGGATTGGCAACCTCCTTGCCGTTGCGGTCAAGGCACACCATTGTGTCGTTCTTGGCTACTACAAGCACTCCCATGCGGTAGTGGGGTGTGATAATCTGGTACTTCTCGCTGTCGAAATCATAGAGCTTCTTGCCGCTCTTGTCAATCACGCTCAGCACCTTGGCCGAGTCGCTTGCCTCGCTGAACGAAACCAGTGCAACGTCGTCTTCGTTGAAACCTGCTGCATAGCCTAGGTTGGCTGCTATCACTGTGTCGCCTGTAGCATCTATATAGCCGTAGCGGTCGAGGTCGGTATGTACTACTGAGCGTTCATTGCTGAACATCGACGCGGTGAGAATGCTTGGCGACAGCTGTGCCACGGTGTTGCACTCCTTGTCGATAACCTGCAGTGGCTCACCAGGCTTGCTCACGATAGCATAACCACCACTATAGCAAGTGGCGCTGCCATACACGTCTTTGTTCACTGGCTCCTTGCAGTTAGCCACATTGTATATGTCAATGCGATTCTTGTCGTTATACACCCAGAACATATCGTCGACTACGGGCGATGGAGCATTGACCCACACGTCCTTGGCCACCACTTCGCCTGTCTCAACGTTAAGGATGCTCCACTTGTTGCTGCCCTGAAGTACAACAGGTAGATACTTTGTCTGTTCTTGATAGATGCTTTTCTCCTGGCTGCACGATGCCAGCGGCATCACTGTCGCCACAACAGCCATCATTGCCAAAAATTTCTTCATATAATATGTTTGTGTTTTGTTTTAACCTAAATCAAACTACAAAATTACAAGTTTTTCCCATAACCACAAAAAAATATTTTCTCTACCATAGTCTGGCATAAAAAAGCTGCATGAGTGCGAGCCTTACTTTAAGCAAAGAAATAGCGACCCGCTCATTGCTGGGCGAGTCGCTGTAGTTAATTTGTTTTGTGGGAGTTACTCGGCTTTGCCGTCGCTGCCAAGAACCTCGATGATTTTGTGCTTGTAGAGCTTGGTCATCTCGTCGCGAGCAGGACCGCAATACTTGCGTGGGTCAAACTCACCAGGTTTCTCAGCAAATACCTTGCGCACTGCAGCGGTGAAGGCTAGGCGGCTGTCGCTATCGATGTTGATCTTGCAAACAGCACTCTTAGCGGCCTTGCGAAGCTGCTCCTCGGGAATACCAACGGCATCGGGCATCTTGCCACCGTAAGTGTTGATGATGTCAACATACTCTTGGGGAACTGACGATGAGCCGTGAAGCACGATGGGGAAGCCAGGAAGTTTCTCCATGATAGCATCGAGCACGTCAAATGCCAATGGGGGAGGAACGAGCTTGCCAGTCTGTGGGTCACGGGTGCACTGCTCGGGTTTGAACTTGTAAGCACCATGGCTAGTACCAATCGAGATTGCCAGTGAGTCGCAACCGGTGCGAGTAGCGAAGTCGATAACCTCCTCAGGCTTGGTGTAGTGCGACTCCTCGGCCTGTACGTCGTCCTCAACGCCTGCGAGAACGCCGAGCTCAGCCTCAACGGTAACGTCATACTGGTGAGCATACTCAACCACCTTCTTGGTCAGAGCGATATTCTCCTCATATGGCAGTGAGCTACCATCGATCATTACGCTCGAGAAACCAAAGTCAACGCAGCTCTTGCACACCTCAAAGGTGTCACCATGGTCGAGGTGCAAGCAGATTTGTGGATGCTCCCAACCGAGCTCCTTAGCATACTCTACAGCACCCTGTGCCATGTAGCGAAGAAGGGTTTGGTTGGCGTAGTTGCGCGCACCTTTCGAAACTTGCAGGATAACAGGCGATTTGGTCTCGGCACTTGCCTTGATGATAGCCTGAAGCTGCTCCATGTTGTTGAAATTGAAGGCGGGAATTGCATAACCTCCATTGATTGCTTTAGCAAACATCTCGCGGGTGTTCACCAGTCCTAATTCCTTGTAACTTACCATAAATAAAACGTTTTTTTAAAAGATAGTATAACCTTTAATATGTTATCTCTTGTAATAATTACGACCGCAAAGGTAAACAATAATTTTGGCTTAAACAAATAAATAACATCCCAATCCAAGGAAAAAACATTCCTGTCTAAAATATTAAAAATAGCGGGTGCTATCATCGCTACATTTGCGAGTTTTTTGCCTAAAAAACGGGGTCATATTGCAATTATTTAATATACGCCACGTTATTATATTAAATAAAGAAAAACTAAATAATGAGAATTGATATAAATGTTCCGGTGGGCTTCTATGAGATAGGGGCTCGTGCTAAGCAGGAAGATGCTATCTATCCACAGTTGGGGCGACTTTCAACGAGCAGCCGTGTGTTTGTTGTGTGCGATGGTTTGGGTGGTCACGATTTTGGCGAGGTGGCTAGCAATACCGTAGCGGGCGCTCTGGCTCAGTGGGTACACCAAAACGTGAGCGACGAGTGGCCCATGAACGAGGGCAAAGTGCTTGCCGCAGTGGCGCATGCTCAGCAATGCCTTAACGAGGCTGCACGCCAGCATCCTAGCGACAAACCCATGGGAACCACTGTCGCAATGCTCGTGCTTGGCAACAATGGTGTGGTTGCTGCCCACATTGGCGACTCACGCATCTATCACGTGCGTCCCTCTAAGGGTGCCATCCTCTATCGCTCTCGTGACCATTCGCTGGTCAACGACCTCTTCGCCAAGGGGCGTCTCACTCGCGAGGAGACCGAGGCGTCACCCAAGAAGAACATCCTCACCAGAGCGTTGATTGCGGCTCCCATGCAAGGGTCGCAGCCCGATGTGGCTCTCATTACCGATGTGGCACCTGGCGACTACTTCTTGCTGTGCAGCGACGGAGTGGGTGGCGAAGTCACCGACGAGAAACTGCTCGAGGTGCTCCAGCGCAGCGATACCAGCGATCTCATGAAGCTTGCAGCGCTGCAAATGCTTGTCAAAGACGGCGCCGACAATCGCTCGGCTTTGCTCATTCGTGTCGACCGTGTCACGCATGAGGAGGATGAGAAACTGCTCGTGGCCAATGAGGCTGCGATGTGCGACAAAATAGTGCCTATGAGTTTGAGGTTGCCTCTCACCGAGCAGGAGATGGCACTTGAGCCCGAGGGCATGGTCGACGATGACAGCAATCTTGCCGAGGTCCCTCCTGTGCCTCAAGCGGCAGCTGTCGCTGCTGAGCCTCCTGTTGTTCCAACTGAACCCGCCAAGTCTCAGGACGAAATTGGCTACGTGACGGGCAATGAGGAAGTGCATTACGACTACAATAAACCCAAGAAAACTAGTAGAAGCAACACGTGGAAGCGCGCAGGTCTAATCTTGCTCTTAGCGCTATTGCTGGCTGGTGGTATAATGGCCTATTTCCATAATAAGAAACCTAGCGTTGAGCCTGCTCCCAAGCCGGCAATCGACTCGGTGGCTGCCGACCCCGACGTGAGTGTCGACAGCATGCTGCCACCTATGCCCGGCGACTCTTTGGCTGTAGGAACCGACGTCGCTGTTCCCCGTGCTCCTGGCATTGGCAATGTGCCGCTGCCCAACACCGACAACAAGCCTAGCGCTTCATCGGGAAGTTATCCCACGGGAAGCAACGTTAAGGTGCACAGAGCACCCAGATACGACGGCAATGGCGCACCTCCTTACGACCCCTACAAAGGTATGGAGAACTTCGGTAGCGATGAGCCCATCCACGACGATGACCCCGCTCCGGCGCCCGACGTTTCCGATCGCCGCTCCACTGCAAGCAAAGACGAGCCTGTCGCTCCTCCAGCATCGAGGTCCAATTCTAACCTTCCTCCTCCACCTCCAAAGAAGCAGGCGAGCAACGACCCAGCTAGTTCTAACCGCAACATTGCCGTGCCTATGCCTTCTGGCAGGTCCAGCAATCGTCCCATCGAAACTCCTTAAACCCTCACAGCAATGCAAGATATCAACAACGGAATAATTAAGCTGGTTTCATCGCTAGCTGTGAAGAAATACCGCGACAAGGAAGGCCTCTTTGTTGCCGAGGGATGGAAGTGCGTGCGCGACACTTGGAACGCTTTCAACTGCCGCTACCTCATTGCCACCAAGGCATGGTATGAGCAGCAGGGCACGGCTGAACATTACCCTAAGCTCGTTCTCGCCCACAAGAGTCAAATGGCGCGCATGTCACAGTTCACAACTCCTAGCGACGTGATGGCTGTCTATGAGATTCCCGAAACCACTTACACCGACGATGAGGTGCGCAACGGCCTAAATATCGTGCTCGACAACATTCAGGATCCTGGCAACTTGGGCACTATCATGCGTCTTGCCGACTGGTACGGAATTACCAACATCTTCGCTAGCCGCTCCACAGTTGATGTTTACAACCACAAGGTGGTGCAGGCTACTATGGGCGCCATCAGTCGCGTCAAGGTGCATTACTGCGAACTCGACTTCTTCCTCGATGATTTTGACGACATGCCTGTGATGGGCACTTTCCTCGATGGCGACAACATCTATGCTGCCCAGTTGCCTACCGGTGGGGCCTTTGTCATCTTTGGCAACGAGGGGCAGGGTATCAGCCCAAAGATTGCCGCCCACGTCACGCAGCGGCTCCACATTCCGTCTATGCCACGGCGCGGAGCACGTAGCGAGAGCCTCAACGTGGGCATTGCTGCTGCCATTACAATCAGCGAGCTTCGCCGCCAGCACCTCCTTAAGAAATAGTACAAATTCTTAAATAAATAGCACCACTTTGTGTGCACATATAAAAAAGAAAAGGGGATAGTCTCACGACTGTCCCGTTCCTTTAAATACACAATTATCTATAAAACAACTATTTTCTTTATGATGTATGAGAAATTTCTTAGATTTTTTTCTCTTATTGACTAATTAACGTTGCAAATATATATACTCTTTTTTGAAAAAACAAACATTTTGCCTAAAAAATATCATTTTTTTTGAAAAAAATCTGCGAATTTAATGTTTTTGGTGTCATTTTGCTTGTTTTTTATCACAATATGACCGTATTCGTGTCGCCTATTTGCCTATCACAAAATCAGTTTCGCTTGCTTGATGAAGTTGTCGGGATTTATTGCTCGTGAACGTCCTTCCTTGAGCCGCATTTCTTCGATTATCCACAGTCCAATGGCGCGTGTCATGAGTATGTCGTCGTGTTTTCCACGCCGTGCGGCATAGCTCTTGCCGTTAGGGGCTATCTCATAGCACGCCATCTCATCCACCGCCTTGTTGTCGCGCTCGATATAAGAGCCGTCGCGAGCATAGGCGATTAGGTTGTAGATGGTGCTCTGCTTTGTCTCGCGATTGGTTTGGAATCCGAATTTTTTCTCTCCGTTCTTGTTGTTGCGGAAGTACAGGTTGTTGTACATGCTCTTGAGTTTCTCGTAGTTGAGAGTATCGAGATACCCCTCACATTCGAGCGTGTTGCTCTCCACCACCAGCAACGCGTTGTTGTAGTAGTGCGCAATCTGCACTGCTTTCACAGCTAGCTGGTCGTGGTGGATGTGCCCGCGCCATTGTGCCACCACTTCGGGGCGGCATTCAAGCGCTTTGCCTGTAGCGTCTAGATGGCTGTCGATGACGGCAATAACCGACCAGTCGCTCTTGTCGCTCTTGCCGCCCACATCAACAACCGCGATGTAACGGTTGCGCATGGAAGAGTGTTCGGGCCGCTTCCATATCTCCATGTCGCCGGTATCGTTTTTCACAAAGTCGAGGCCCTTCAATGGATTGTTGCCGCGTGACACCATGTCGCCGCGCAGTAGGGGAGTGGTGGTGCTGTGGCGCACGTTGTCGATAATCTCGGTCGAGAACACGGTGCGGGCTGTGCTGGTGAAGGCTTCGAGATCGGTGGTGGGAAACTCTGAGGTCATCTGGCTGTGGTTGCAGTATTCGCGGCGTTTGTTGTGGTACCAGTTTATCATCTCAAGGGTGCAGCCCAGGTCTTCCCACAGCCATTTTTCGTAACTGTCCATCTCGGCAATTAGTTGGGCCACGTCAGGAACTTCCATGCGGTATATTTCAATTTCATACCAGGGCACAAACACCGCCTCTTTGTCGCTCTTGCCGCCCTTGGCTCGCAACCACTCTTGGTGAAAGTAGTTGCCCACGCCGTTGGCGGTCGACTCCATCGCAATCATGGTAAGGGGTTCTAGTGGAATGCTGCCACCTATCGAGCGCACCACATCCTCGGGTGAGCGTTGCGTGGTGCATGGCCAGAAGGCCACCTCGCTCAAGTGCGCCATCTTCACGTCGTAGCCGCGCATGGCGTCCTGGCTGTGAGCCGAGCTTGATATCAGCAGCGACTCGCTACCGCTTAGCTGCTGCACGTTGCGTGTTCCGTCAAAGGATTTCAGCTTGGGCACCTCACCGTCGCGCGTCAGGTGCTCAGGGTAGTTGCGCAGAGTCATACGGTAGATGTTCTTGATTGCCGACGACGTCTGGTGCTGATGTCCGCATATCAGGCTGTTCCAGTTATCCTTAAGCACCATCTGTATCCAAGCCATGTACATCTGCACCAGTGTGCTGCCGCCCCATTGGCGTGCCTTGAGCATGATGAGACGCAGGGGCTTTCCTGCCAATCGTTGTTTCTCAAGCACCTGCAACACTCGTCGCTGGGGCCGGTTAAGTATCATGTGCTCAGCACGTCCTGTGATTTTGTTAAGGATAGTGGCACAAGTGGCGCACCAGTATTCAAAGTCGTGTCTTATGCGCAACCTCTGCCATTGTTCCTCGCTGGTGCATGGTTTAGAGTCGAGTTCGGCGGCCATCGTCTCAGGAATGTAGTAAGTGCCGTTAACCTCGTGTCCAATAGTCACTTGACGCATCACGCGTTTACCGCAGCACCCACGCCCAGTTATTGGGTCGTAGTCATCCACCAGAGCGAGCCGTCGCATCTCGTTGCGTGCAACAATCTCCTCAACGTCGAGCCTGTCAATCTCAAACTTTCGTCTATTTTCACCTTTCTGTTGCTGTGCTGTTATATTATTATATGTGTTTTCCATGTCGTTCCTTTTTTGTCGCAAAGTAACAACATGCCCATCCACCGAAACAATATTAAAACGGCCTTTTCAAGATTTAGGAAAAAAGAAATGCAGTGGGAGGGATTCTCATCCTGCCACTGCATTGAAATTATGAAGTTTTGAAGCCTAAATATTGTTTCTTGTCACATAGATTTCAGGTAATTAAGATTGAATAAGGGCATTATGCATTCTCAATTGTGCATTATATTAATTGCCCATCTGGCCTTGCCCGCCTTGCTGGCCGCCTTGGCCTCCACCTTGCTTGCTGCCACCCACGAGGTCGTCGTTCTCGATGGTCTTGTCGGTTTGCTTAACGCGTGCCTTGAGCGAGCCGAAGCGGTAGCTGATGCTGATTTTGACTCCGCGCATGATGAAGCTGTTTTTGTTCCAACCGGTGTAGTCACCTTGATTGGTGTAGCTCTTCATCGAAGCGTACTTGCCGTGGAAGAAGCGGTCGGCGCTCAGGCGCACTGTCAAGCGGTCCTCCTTGAGGAATGAGCGTTGCAGACCAAGGTTGTAGAACCAGTTACCGGTGTAATATCCATAGAGTCCACTGATTCCTCCGCTCCATTCACCGGCACTGATGCTGAGTCGCAGTTTCCAGGGAAGCTGCTGGTTGAGCTGGCCATAGCAGAATGAGCTCCAGCGCTTGTTCTCAAGTTCAAGTTCATCGCTCTTGTAGCGGTTGTGCGACACATTGCCGTTGAACACAAAGCTGGTCTTGGGGCCTATAGTCCACTGCATGAATCCATTGAGACCAATGCTGCGAGTCTTCAGGGTGTTGGCGTAGGTCGAGACGAAGATGTCGCCTTCGGTAAATTGCACGCCTGTAATCTCGTTGGTGCTGAACGAAATGCTTGGGCTCAAGCTAAATGTCAGTTTTGAACCAATCTGCATATAGGTCAAGGTGATGCCATGAGTGCGTGAACTGCTCAAGTTAGGATTACCATAGGAGCGTGAAGTTGGGTTCTCCTCGATGGCTGGGTTGAGGTAGCTGATACCTGGGCGATGAATGCTGGTGCTATAGTTGAGCTTGAGACTGTGTGCCCAGTCAAACTTATACTCAATGCTGAGGTCAGGCACCCAATCGTTCAGGTTTCGGTGGTAGTTGTCCTGAGGAGCATCAGGGAACTCGGCATTCAAGCGGCTATACTCATATCGCAAACCCTCGCGGGTAGTCCAATTGCCCTTGCTGAAGGTGTGGCTCACATAGGCTGCTGCCACATGAGTGCGGTGGTTAAACAGAGTGATGTTGTCCATCTCGGGCATACCCATGAACTCAAAGGTCGCCTCACTCTTGTTCAAGCGGTTGATGTACTTCAGACCTGTCTCAAACTTTAGTGTCGTTGGTTTGTCCGGTGTAGGGGAATGGACAGTTGATCATGTCGCTGAAGGTTGAGATGGTCTTGCTGCCATTGTGGTTGGTCGAGAGCATGTAGCTCAGAGTGAGCATCTCACCAGGATGACGTGTCTTGTGCTGATAGTCGAGGCGCCCGTGCAGGTCATAGAAGTCACCCTTGGGTGCATGACCATTGGTAGTGTATTTATACAGGATGTTGCCGTCGCGGTCGGTCATGCGAGCGTTGTTCACACCGTCACCGCGGTAGTCGTAGTAGAAGCCGCCAAACGAGAGCGAAACCAGGTTGGTTGTATCGGGTTCCCAGCTGGCGCTGATATCACCATAGTGCACGTTCACGCTGGCTCGCGAATCGTTAAAGCTATATAATTTGTTTCCTGAGTTGGTATAGGTGTGTTCACTCTCCGAGAGGGTGTGGCCGCCATGTCGATTCCTGTTTTGGTAGCCATAGTTGATAGCTGTCACCACCTTTCCCATCTGGGCGGTGATGTTGGCGTTACCATTGAGGCTGCCTGTGTTGTCAACACCTGCACCAATTGTTCCGGTCACACCATTCATGCTTCCAGCGTTGCCATCGGCCATGACGATATTGAGGATAGCGCTTGTGCCCTCGGCGTCATATTTTGCGCCTGGGTCGGTAATAACCTCTATCTTTTTAATCATCGACGCGGGAATCACCTTGAGGATTTCCTTCATGTTCATGCTGGCCAATGCGGGGTCGGGATGACCATTGCGGTAAACCTTGAACGAGGTGGTACCCTTCACGCGAATCTCGTCCTGCCCATCAACGGTGACCATTGGCACCTTCTTGAGCATGTCGAGCACATTGCTGGTCTTGCTGTCGGCATCGGCCTGAACGTCGTAGGTGAGACGGTCAATCTCGGTCTTCACGAGTTGGCGCTGAGTGGCTACCACCACTTCCTTGAGCATCGTCGACTGGGTCGTCAGCACGATGGTGCCCAGCTGTGCCACTGGTGCCGAGGCGCTAACCTCAAAGTTGCGGTCTTGTGGCGTCATGCCCACAAATTGCAGGCGCATCATGTAGCTTCCGGCCTTGTTGATCTTGTGGTCAACCTTACCAAAGGCATCACTCACGCCGCTAGTAATCACTGTTGTTGTGTCGTTGCTGTTGTAGATGTAAACCGTGGCGAACGGGATGCCTTCTCCCTCGCTGTCGTTCACTTGGCATTGCACACTGTATTGCTGCGCCATGGCAGTCAGGGTGCAAACGGTCATCAATAGGATTGCGATAAATTTCTTCATTTTCTCTATTTTTTTGCTTTTTCTGCTCATTAGACGCAAAACTGGTGCCAAATGTTTCAAAAAATTCCGTCAAAAAACCAAAAAATATGTTAACACTTTAGATACTCTTGATACTTCTCCTGTAGTTCGGTAGGGGTAATGCCCACAGCCTTAAGCTGTCTGAAGAAGTAGTCCATCTCACCTTGCATGAGTTGTTCGCGACGCATAGCAATGATCTTCTCGCTGGCATCAGGGCACACAAAGTAACCCAGTCCACGTTTAGTGAAAATCACGCCACACTGCTGAAGGTATTCATAGGTTCGCGCCACAGTGTTGGCGTTTACCTCAATCTCTGCCGCCAACTCTCGCACACTGGGCACCTTGCCCTCAGTGGTCAATGTCCCCGAGAGAATCTGGTCGCCAATGCGGTCGGCAATTTGCAGATATATTGCTTTATTATCTTTGAAGTTCATAACTTATTTCCACCATTTTAATGAAACAACATCTTTGCGCTTAAACAGTATCCACGACAGAGCCCAGTAAACAATAAGTTGAATTGCCGTGAATATGGCTAATATCATCATTACATTGCCTCCCTTGAAGAGGTCCAAAACCCACAATCCAAAGCTTTTCATGTCGCTGAATACAAACACGCATATCATGGCTATGATGCTGAAAACTGTTTCAATCACATAGACAGCAGCAAAAGTTTTGAGGAATGATAGTTTGGGCCAAAGGATGCTTCCCAGGAAGTATAGTCCAGGTGCTGCAAGCAGCCCAATCCATAGGGACGCTTCAAGCCATGAGTTGACTTTAAAGGACCAAAAATCTTGCTGGAATGCAAAATTGTGGATAGTTGTCAAGAAGTTGATTGGACCAGGCACGCTTTCGCTGCCCAACCAAGGCCACAACACGGCAATGCGAGTGAGGTCGGCGAGCTGAGCACAGATGGGGAAAACAATGATAAATCCCAGTACATAGATCGTGGCATTGACCAGAAACTTCTCAAATGTTGATGATGGTGAGGTAAGAAGTTCGGTGCGGCCATTTTTGGATTTTAAGCCACGGAATGCTAGAGAAGCAAAAAAGATGCTACTAAAACTGAATACTAAATATACAACTGTGTAGCGCAACATCTGTTCGGGGCGAGATGGGCTATCCCCCGAGGCAAGGTTGCCTAAAATCATTATTAATGCCAATATACCATAGATGGCGATAATTGAGAAAAGCAGTGTTCGGTTGTTCTCTACCACTTCTTTCTTGAGTGCGGCAACGAAGCGATTCCAATTAAAAGTTTGACTGACGGTATTCATAGTTGTGTTCGAGGGTGGGTTTTAAAAATTAATTGAGATGTATTTTGATTTTATGTTGAGGAGATTTTTGTTTAAATTTGAAGAATAGTAGTGGGCTACATTTCAAGAATTTAAGTAAAAAGATGCCAGCATAAAACAAAATACAGCCAACACACTTTTTTACTTATTCTTAATTTTTAGAACCCACCCTAAGCTTTGGGGGCGTTAAACAATTGGTTGATAGCATCGGGATTTTGAAGAGTGGCGTTGAAGAGCATCTCCAGGTCAACGGCAGTCTCCTCGTCGGGGTCAGCGGGAACGACCACGAGCGACCCCATCACACTAGGCTGCGTGAAGAGTGGCTGGTCGCCTTCGCGCATGGGGCGGAATGCCAGGCGGCTTGTCACATCGGCAATGGAAGCGTTGAGCAACACTTTACTCTGGTCGAGGATTGTCACATGGTCGAGGATCTCGCTTATGTCACGCACCTGGTGGGTAGAGATGAGCATCATCTTGTCGTCGGTCATGCCTGTGGTGACCAACTTGCGGAACTGGCTCTTGCTTGGGATGTCTAGGCCATTGGTGGGCTCATCCATTATGAGCACGCGGGTGTTAGTGGCAAATGCGAATGCCAATAACACTTTCTTCTTTTGTCCCATCGACAGCGAGTGGAGTTTCACATCAATGTCGCCACCCATATCGAAGATGTCGAGGTAGCGCTGCATGTCGTCCATCGAGAAATTGGGGTAGAACGGGGCATTGATACTAGCATAGCGCTTTAAGGAGAGATTGGGCAGATCAAATTCCTCGGGCACGAGGAAGATGTCGCTCATAGTTTTGGGAAGGCGGGCACGCACATTCTCGTCGTCGAGTGTCACATTGCCACTCTTGGGGGTGAGCAGGCCACACATTAAATTAATAAGGGTGGTTTTGCCCGAACCATTTTTCCCTAGCAAACCGTAAACGTTGCCTGCATTCAACTCAAACGAGAGATTATGAAACAAATCTCCAACGTGTTTGTTGTAACTGAATGTTAAATCGTTGATGGATAACATAATACTGATATATTTTGATGGTTAAAAAATAACTTTATTAGTGTACTACTTAACTAGTACACTGCAAAGGTATATCAAAGCATCCCATTTCTCCAAACTTCTTAACACTTTTTAAGAATTTTGCCATTTTTTCCACTTCTTATTGGATAATAAATAACCGCGCTTGCGCGGCTTTGCGGCACCGGCAGGTGCAACTTTGTGAGAGGACATCTCCCAGCAACATGGAAAAGAAATCTCACAAAGCTGTGAAAAGTGTTCGTCACAAAGCCAGCTTATGCTGGATTTTTTTGTTCAAATAAATGAGAATTATTACCTTTGCATAAAACAAAACACTATGACTGGCTTTATAGACGATAAGGAAAGACTTGCCCTTTATTATAAAATAAGAGAAGCAGCGATTACTGTTGAAAAGCAACTCGGTCCATATTTAATTGAGAAATTTTACGAAAAGGCTTTAATTGTAGAGTTGAAATCTAGAGGAATTAATGTTGAGAGTCAAGTAGAAATTCCAACATTTTATAAAGGACAACCATTAACATTAAATCTTATCGCTGATTTGGTTGTCGAGGATAAGATTATCATTGAATTAAAAGCAACACCAAGAATTGAAAAGTCACACATCCGACAAATTCTTACATATATGAAATTAATGCGCAAGCATTATGGTTTGATTATAAACTTTGGTGTGTCCTACATAACTAAATATGGAATAAAGTCATGTATTTTGACTGATTTTGAGGAAATAGTAAATTCTAATATCAATATGGAAGACAACGTTGGATTAGTTGCTTTTTCTTGAAGAATTCTAAAAAATAATAACCGCGCTTGCGCGGCTTCGCGACACCGGCAGGTGCAACTTTGCGAGAGGACATCTCCCAGCAACACGGAAAAATAATCTCACAAAGCTGCGAACAGTGTTCGTCACAAAGCCAGCTTACGCTGGATTTTTTCTTGAGGATTGGTTATATTTCCGCGCTTGCGCGGCTTTGCGGCACCGTGAGGTGCAACTTTGTGAGAGGACATTACAGATAATGTTAATCTTAGAAAAAACTAATAACTAACAACTAAAAACTGATAACTTTTTCCTATCTTTGCACATCATTTATTTTAATATTGATTACTACAACTATGAAACGACTTCTCAACCTGATGCTGGCTTCAATGCTGGCGATTGCTGCCTGGGCAGCGGGTAATGACACCTACACAGTGATAGTTTCGTGCGACGGACTGCGTTGGGACTACGCCGAGAGCTTCGACATGCCTTTCTTCGACCGACTGGCGCGTGAGGGCGTGAAAGCGGTTATGCAGCCTTCGTTCCCCACCAAGACGTTCCCCAACCACTACACTCTGGCTACAGGACTTTACCCCGATCATCACGGCATTATTGCCAACACCTTCAGAACTGATGATGGCGGTAAATATAAAATAGGTAGTGAAGAGGCACGCAAGGGCAAGCACTACGGTGGCGACCCCATTTGGCTCACTGCTAAGCGTCAGGGCGTGAAGACCGCCACAGTCTACTGGGTAGGAAGCGACGTTAAGATAAAAGGTGAATATCCCACCTATTGGCAGGACTATGCCAAGAGGCCACTGCTCAAGCCTCAAGAACGTGTGAACCGTGTTATCGAGTTGCTGAGTATGCCCGAGGAGAAGCGTCCACACCTGGTAATGTGCTACTTTGAGGAGCCCGATCACACCGCTCACAGCTATGGTCCCATCACCAAGAAGACTCGCCGAGTGGCCGAGGGCATGGACTCACTGCTGTGGACCTTGTGGGTACGCATCAAGGCTCTGCCCGAGATTGGCAACAAGGTGAACCTCATCATCACTGGCGACCATGGCATGACATGGATGAGCGAAGTGCGAGTGGTGCCCAGCGACAAATATATTAAAAAGGAGTGGGCCGAGCGCATCGACGGCGACAGCCCGGCTCTCGTCTACACTACCAAGCCCGAGTATGCCGACTCTGTCATCAACGCGCTGCAGGGCGTCGACCACATCCGCGCATGGAAGAAGGGAGAACTTCCCGAGTATCTGCACTATGGCAACAACAAGAACATGGGTGACGTGGTTGTCCTCCCCGACGTGGGATGGAGCTTCCGCAACAACACCAAGGTGATTAACGGCAACCATGGATGGGACCCAACAATGAGCGATATGCTCGTCGGTTTCCGTGCCATTGGCCCCGACTTCAAAGTGGGATATGCTAAGCCTGGCACTTTCCGCAACGTTTGCATCTATTCCCTGCTCGCCCACCTGCTTGGCGTTACTCCCGAGCCTAACGACGGCAGTCTACAGGAAGTGGGCGACATGCTAAAGGTCGCACCACCACAATTCTAAAAACATTTTTACTCTATATAAAAAGCCTCGATGTTTATCGGGGCTTTTTTAGTTCTTTGCCTATTTTTGAGAAAAAAGTATCAATAAAAGACAAAGTTTTGTATCTTTGCAATTATTATTAATATTCAAATAACAAAATATGAAAAACATTCTTATTTCTTTATCATTGATGTTGTTATGTGCATTGCCGCTGCGTGCACAACGTGTCCAGGTGCTTGACAATGACGGCTTGCCTGTTCCATTTGTGGCGGCAACCACACCCGATGGCAAATACATCGCCAGCACCGATGCCAATGGTTGGTTTGATGATTTAAGCGGAAACAAAACCATTCATCTGTCTCAAGTGGCTTACAAGCCGCTCACGATTGATGTAGCCAACATTAAAGGCAACAAAATCGTCCTCGATGACGCGACTTATGACTTGCCCGAGGTTGTTGTCAAACCCAAGGAGCTGCTGTATTGCCAGACCTATTTCCGCACAGTCTATATCGATGATGATGGT
>CADAAI010000017.1 GCA_902785925.1 uncultured Bacteroidales bacterium | reverse complement strand
GCAAGGGGCGAACTGGAAATATTGTTTATCAAGCCTGATGCTCACAGCAAGGGGCTTGGTCAGGCTGCATGGAAGGCAGTTGAAATCATTCACCCCGAAATCAGTGTGTGGGAAACCATGACACCTTATTTTGAAAAACGCAACATACACTTCTATGTGAACCGGCTGGGTTTCCACATCGTGGAGTTCTGGAACAAGTATCAACGAGGACCTGCAGTGCCCGAGGATATTGAAGAAAACTGGAGCGACGAAGATGAAATGTTCCTGTTCAGGAAGATAATCACAAAGCAATAATGAAATACTTATGTTAGCATTTGAACATGCCGGCTGATTTTGAAGACATTATAAAGGATGTCAAGGGAAAGGATGCTAAAGACCCTTGTAGGGGCATTCCAGGTTGAACACGGAAATATTGGGGATAACAGCCACGGCATCACGTAGTTTTATAAAGATTTCTGTCTTGTGGATAAAATAGTGTAATTTTACATATGTTATGGATTATTTTCGATTTTTTTGGATTTTATTTAAAAAAATGTATTACCTTTGTGAAAATTAAAACACAATCTATAGAGAACACAGAGAAAACACACTTATTTGTCGCTTATGTTAACCCAGATCTACAATGGTCAAATCCTTACCCCATCGGGGTGGATTAATGGTGGTTCGCTGCTCTTTGACGACTCTCGCATTGTTGAGATTCGCAAGAACAGCCACATCGAGCCTCGTGCCGAGACTGCCATTAATGCGTTGGGTATGTATGTGGTTCCTGGTGGCATAGAACTTCACTGCCATGGTGGTGGAGGGTGTGATTTCATGGAAGGTACCGAGGAGGCTTTCCGCACGGCTGTGATGGCTCATCGCCGTCATGGCACAACAGCGATTTTCCCCACTTTATCATCGGCTTCACTACCAATGATTGAGGCTGCAGCACAAACTTGTGATGAGCTTATAGAGGACCCATTCAGCGGAGTGCTTGGACTTCATCTCGAGGGCCCTTATTTTAACCCTCTTAAGGCTGGCGCACAGATGCCTGAACTCATTCGTTTGCCGGACCCCAACGAATATGAGCACGTGGTGGAGGATTATAACTGCATCAAGCGCTGGGACTCAGCTCCCGAGTTGCCCGGCGTGATTGAGATGGGCAAGTATCTTGCCGAAAAGGATGTACTACCATCGATTGCTCACACGGCAGCCGAGTATGACCACGTGAAGGCCGCCTACGAGGCTGGATATACTCATGCTACCCACTTCTATAACGGTATGCCAGGATTCCATAACGTGCGCGAGTTTAAGCACGCTGGCACTGTCGAGGCCGTCTACCTGATGGAGAACATGACTGTAGAGATGATTGCCGACGGCATTCACGTGCCTCCCACTTTGCTCAAGCTGGTTTACCACACTAAGGGCGTGGAGCGCACCGCGATGGTTACCGACGCACTGGCGGTGGCAGCCAGTGATAGCAACAAGGCGTTTGACCCCCGTGTTATCATTGAGGATGGGGTGTGCAAGCTTGCCGACCGTTCAGCGCTGGCAGGCAGCATTGCGACGATGGACCGCCTGATTGCTACTGCAGTGCACATGGCCGACATTCCATTGCAAGACGCCTGCCGCATGGTGGCCGAGACACCGGCACGCATCATGGGTGTGTATGACCGCAAGGGCTCGCTGCAGCGCGGCAAGGACGCCGACATTCTGATCCTTGACAAGGACATTAAATTGCATGCTGTCTACTGCATGGGGCAGCGTGTTAAACTAGATGACAAAATCTAATGCTATATATGAAAATTGCGATGAAAAAAATGGTAAAACCAAAAAACTTGGGGTAAGTGTTGCACAGAATAAAAAAAAGACTTACCTTTGCAGTCGCAATTGAAAACACGGTGGAATTAGCTCAGCTGGTTAGAGCGTCGGATTGTGGTTCCGAAGGTCGTGGGTTCGAACCCCATATTCCACCCCACATGCACAATCAGGCTTCTGGACAATGGTTCAGGAGCTTGTTTTTTTATAAAGCATCGGTCAGGAAGCAAAAGCCTCCTGACCGATTATAATGATTAATCTGATTTTCGATTACTTCACAGCCGTCAAAGAATATTAGTGCTTGAAGTGTCTTGGCCGCTTGTGGTGTGGCATGAAGTGCCTGCGTGGAGATGCGGGATAGTTGTGTGGCCTCATGTGCTTATTGCTAGATTTCACATACTTGATGATGGCGTCGCGCCAAATCAGGTATCCAGGACCTAGCAGATGGAGGCCGTCGTTGGTAAGATCCTCGCGCAGTTTACCATTCTTGTCAACGAAGAGAGGGTAGAGGTTAATCCAAGTCACTCCCTGTCGCTTTGCGGCTTCTTCCATGGCACGGTTGCCGTCGATTACCACTTGCTCGCGGTCTTTTAGCAGCTTCCACATCTGCACGTCGGTATTGAAAGGCAGCATCGACTGTAGATATATCTCTGTCCTGGGGCAACGCTCCTTGATAAGGACTATGAGTTTTTCCATAGCACGTCCTATGCTGTCGCCATCTACACCGTGCGATACATCATTCACACCACTGAGAATAAAAATTTTGCGTGGCTGACCTTTGAGAATGGGTTCCATTCGCTCATATAGTCCCTGGATTATGTCGCCAATGATGCCTCGGTTCTTCACGTTAGGGTCACCAAGCAGCTCGTTCCACTCGGCACCGTCGGTAAGGCTATTGCCAAGCATGATAATGTCGCGATGATGCACAGGCAGGTCGTCGAAGTGTGTAGCACGGCGCACATAGTACTTGTCTTGATTGGCAGTGCGCTCAGGCGCTTGAGCCTGCACAGCAGTAACTGCTGCGATGGCGGTGATAAGCAACAATATTGTTCGTTTCATAATAAATGTGGTTTGAGGTTTAACGTTATTATTCGCTTATGCCACGGTAGGCGTCGCAAGCATTCTTCACGCTGCCGTGAAGAAGTAGCAAGCGCTTTGCCTCGCCGTAACTTAGTCCTAGCTCGTCTACCACCATGCGTGTGCCACGGTCAACGAGCTTCTGGTTAGTGAGTTGCATATTCACCATCTTGTTACCTTTCACGCGTCCCATTTGAATCATAACGCTGGTTGAAATCATATTACAGATGAGTTTCTGACCAGTGCCACTTTTCATACGGCTGCTGCCGGTAACGTATTCGGGACCAACTATCATCTCGATGGGGATTTCGGCGGCCTCGCTGATGGGGGCGTCGGGGTTGCTGGTGATGGCGGCAGTGAGACATCCATGGGCACGAGCGTCGCGCAAGGCACCAATCACATAGGGTGTGGTGCCACTGGCGGCAATACCAATCACGGTGTCGTTGCTCGTGATGTTGTACTCTTGCAAGTCTTTCCACCCTTGAGCTTCATCGTCCTCAGCGTTTTCCACGGCATTGCGCAAGGCATAGTCACCTCCAGCAATCAAGCCAATTATCCATCCCGGATCCATGCCAAAGGTGGGTGGTATCTCGCTGGCGTCGAGCACTCCTAGACGTCCGCTGGTTCCAGCGCCCATGTAGAATATGCGTCCTCCTCGTTTCATTCTCTTCACTATCTCAATGACGAGTTTCTCGATTTGTGGAATAGCCTTCTGCACAGCGTCGGCGACCTTGTGGTCTTCTTGGTTGATCTCGGTCAACAGCTCATGTACGCTCTTCTTCTCTAGGTCATCGTAGAGAGATGGCTGTTCGCTAATTTTAATAAAAGCCATAACTCAGAAAGTGTTAAGTTATAAGTATTAAATGCTAGGTGATTTTTGCTATTATTTAGCATTAGTAGAGTGATACTTGATGAGTCCTTCCATGGGCGCTTGGATGATTGTGCCAATGGTGATGCCCAGCTTGCTAGCGGCCTCGGTGAGGACTTCCTTCTGCAGCAAGGCGATCGAGCCTACGAAATTGCAAGGCAGTTCCTTGTAGTTGGGATAGCTTGCCACGTTGCGAACGAAGAAATCGGTGAAGGAACGCAGGACGAGCGCGCGAATTGATGGCTCGTTGATGTTGCGCTCGAGGAAAGGTGCAAACTGAGCAAGGAATCGGTTTGCGGCAGGCTTGCGGTAGACGCGTTCGATGATAGCGGTACGGTCGAGGTTGTACTCCTTGAGGAATTTCTCGCACAGATGCTCTGGAAGCTGTTTCTTTAGCACATCGCCCACGAGTAGCTTGCCCAACACGGCGCCGCTGCCCTCATCGCCCAGTATGTAGCCGAGTGGCGACACGTTGTCGACCACCTTCTCGCCGTCGTAGTAGCAGCTGTTACTTCCAGTACCCAGAATGCAGGCGATGCCTGGCTCATGCTGACACAATGCACGTGCAGCAGCAAGCAGGTCGCTGTCGACCTCAATCTTGGTTACGTTAGGCATGTTGCGCTTGAGGGCGTTGATAACCTGATTCTTAATCTTGTCGCTAATAATACCGGCACCATAGTAGTAAACCTCGGTAACCTCATAGCCTTGCAGGCTTGGCATGAGTTCGGTCATGATGCATTCGGCCATCTCCTCCTCGGTCATGAGCAGAGCGTTCATGCCAGTGGTGAAGATTTGTGCTACTTTCTTTTTTCCGTTTAGCAGACACCAATCAATCTTGGTGGAGCCGCAATCAGCAATTAAAATCATAATGTTGTATATTTTTAAGTTATGTTATTTATTTCTTATGGATAATGTATCTCACTTATCACTTTTCACTTCCTACTTGCCATTTAAATCTTAATATAGATTCTTTTCTTGTAAAGGAAGTAGCCGAAACACCAGGTAATGAGTACGAAGGTGATGGCATATAGGCAAGAAGCTGCCTCGGGTGACCAAGTGATAGCCTTGCAGCCGTCATGGATGAGAGTGTGAATGGTGATAGGATCGCCTTCAGCATTGGTGCCGAAACGAACAGCACTAAATGTGATGGCGAGAAGGGTGCCAACCAAATAGCAGAACAATGGGTTGATGCCGAACGACTGGAAGAAACGGCACCAACGGTTGTGACCCTTGATGTCGATGGCGTAGATGAGCATCGCTAGAATGCATGATGCCATGCCACAGGTAATGAGTACGTAACTCGATGTCCAAGCCTTCTTGCAGCAAGGGATGCCATATTGCAGCAGCCAGCCCACTAGTAGCATGAGTGCGCCCCACACGGCAATCTCGACGATGCGGTCGCGGTTGTTGTGCACGGTGTTGATGCATTTGCCCATCATGAAGCCAATGAGCACGTGGGCAATACATGGCAGGGTGCTCAGGATGCCCTCAGGGTCGAGAGCTAGTCTCTCGCCAAATGCCTCCTCGTGATACATGTGGTTCTCGCCAAGCACGGCACAGTCAACACGCGACAGGATATTGTCGAGTGAGAACTCATAACCGTTGCCAAAGCCTAGAATCAAGGCATAGGCAACGAGAAGTATTCCTATTATCCAGGGAATGAATTTGCTCTTGAACAGTACGGCAATCATTGAACCGAAGAAGTAGACGAGCGCCAAGCGCTGGAAAACACCCAGAATGCGCAAGTCGCCAAACATGCGAGTGAAGAAGTGTGACTCGGGGTCGTAAAGTCCACGTAGCCACATTCCAAACCACTGCACCATCCAACCAATGAGGAAGAGGATAATAGTGCGTCGGCAAATCTTAAGCATGGTGCTGCCGCTAAGCTTGAAGTTGAACTTGCGCAGCGAGAAATACATCGACACGCCCATTACAAACATGAAGAATGGGAACACTAGGTCGGTGGGTGTTAGTCCTATCCATTGGGCATGTTCCAATGGGGGATAGATGTGACTCCAGGTGCCAGGGTTGTTGACTAGGAGCATTCCTGCTATTGTGATTCCTCGCAGAATATCGAGTGATAGAAGTCGTTTTGAATCTTTTGCCATACTTGGTTTATTGTTTATAGTTTTGTTACTTCATCGATAAGATATATTAGCGACTGGTAGGGAACACCGCTATGGGTGGTGAGGCCTATCTCGCAGGTGCGGCTGTTGCTGAAACCGCGCTTGATTCCAGCCGCCTCGATTTGTGGTCGCAGCTTACGCAGCGCGTAGGCGTTGAGCTCGGGATGTGTGAATCCCTTGTCGCCAGCAAAGCCGCAGCATCCCACTCCCTCGGGCACTAGCACACTGGTAGAGCATCGCTTGGCGAGATTGAGTATCTTGTCGTCAATCTTCATCAGCTTTGATGAGCAAGTGAGATGCAACGCTATGGGTTCATTGGTGGGTGTGAACTCTAGGTCTTGAGCCACATAGTCGTGGATGAACTCCATGAGTTCCAACGGTTTAATTTGCGACATGTGCTCACGCATATGGTGCAGGCATGGACTTTGATCGCACATGATGGGCAGTTTGCCGCCTTCGCTTGCCTTGAGCAACGCTTTCTCGAGTTCGTCGGTCTTTTGCTGCGCAATGTCGGGCATGCCCTTGCTGTTCCAAATCATGCCACAGCACAGATTGCTCATGTTCTCGGGATATATGACTTGCCATCCAACCTTGTTAAGGAATGCCACCACTTTGTCAACGAGGTCGACCTTAACGCCATGCTTGTCGCGCCCAAGTGCCTGGTTGAGGCAGCTGGGGAAGTACACAACTTTCTTGTCGCTCGATGATTGGCTCAGTGGCTTCATCTTGTGGGGGGTAGGAGTGGAGGGTGTCCACAACGGCGCTCCCATGCCATGCATGGCTTTGCCCACAGCTATTACACCGCCATCGCCCAGCACTGAGTGAGCAGCGCTAGCGACATAGAGCAGCGACTTGAGACTGCCTTTAGTGAATGCGAAATGCCGTGCCACGCTGCTGCCAATGCTGTGTGCCAAAGTGCCTTTGCGATGTTGCTCGGCACGCAGGTCGTGGGTGAGTTCACCCACATTGATGCCCATTGGGCATGAGGTGGAGCACAGACCATCGGCGGCACATGTGGCTTCACCATAGTATTTATACTGTTTTTCTAGGCGTTCCAATCTTTCGGGGTCTTCGCCTGTGTCTTTTAGTCTTGAAATTTCGCGCTGAACGATGATGCGCTGGCGCGAAGAAAGTGTTAAGCCGCTACTCACGCAATTCACTTCGCAGAATCCGCACTCAATGCACTTGTTAACGTTGTCGTTGGTCAATGGCATGGGTTTGAGGTTCTTGATGAAGCACTCGGGGTCGTCGTTAAAGATGACTCCAGGATTCAAAATGCCCTTTGGGTCGAAGAGCTGCTTAACGTCGAGCATTACTTGATAGGCCTTTTCGCCCCATTCTTTCTTGACAAAAGGCGCCATGTTTCGACCTGTGCCATGTTCGGCCTTGAGCGAACCGTCATATTTGTCGATGACGAGTTCCACGACGGCACGCATCAGGTTCTCGTAGCGCTTGATTTCTTCTTGGGTGTCGAACGACTGTGAGATTATGAAATGGTAGTTGCCCTCGAGGGCGTGGCCGTAGATGCAGCTGTCGTCGTAGCCGTAGTCGATAAGCATTTGAGCTAGGTCGACGGTTGCATCGGGCAGATCGTTGATGTGGAATGCTACGTCCTCGATAAGCACAGTGGTGCCTAGCGGACGGGTGCCGCCCACACTGGGGAAGATGCCTGAGCGAATAGCCCAATACTTGCCATAGACTTTGGGGTCGTCGGTGAAGACGGCTGGCACGTAGAGGTGGAATGGCTCAAGAATAGCCATTATCTCATCGATGTTACTTTGCAGCTCTTCCTTACTGTCGGCAAAGGTTTGGATTAGAACCGCTGTTAGACCTTCTCCTGTTTTATCGTCAACGCTGGCAAGTGATTTCTTGTCGAGTATCTCAGCACAATGAACGGGACCTTTCTTCATCGCTACCACAGCCTCGCATGATTCGCGCATGTCTTGGAAATAGAGCATTGCGCTGGCGCGGCAAGGATATAGATGACCAGTCTTCATCGTGAACTCGCTGGCAAAGGCAAGAGTGCCCTCGCTGCCAACAATGAGGTGGGTGATGATGTCGAACGGGTCGGTATACATCACAAAAGGCGAGATGTTCAGGCCTGTCACATTCTTGATGGAATATTTGCGGCGAATGCGCTCAACAAGCTTTTCATCGGACATCACGCGGTCACGAATCTCCTCAATACGTTTTATGAAGTCGGGATGTGATTGTCTGAAAGCTTCACGGCTAGCCTCATCACCAGTGTCAAGCACTGTGCCATCGGCAAGGACGATGCGCATCGAGAGCATCATGCGGTCGCTATTGGCATGGGTGCCACAGCTCATTCCGCTGGCATTGTTGATGACTATGCCTCCCACCATAGCCGAGTTCTTGCTGGCTGGGTCAGGAGTGAAAGCGCGGTTGTGCCGAGCGAGAATCTTATCAACCTCACTGCCCACAAGTCCCGGTTGCAGCTTGATGTAGCTGGCATCGGGTGCTACCTCATAGTTCTCCCAGTTCTTGCCTGCAACGATGAGGATAGAGTCGGTGTTGGTCTGTCCGCTCAGGCTGGTGCCTGCTGCACGGAAAGTCACAGGCAACTGCATATCATTGGCAATGGCGAGCAACTGCGACACTTCTTGCTCATTCTTCGATCGCACCACAACTTGTGGGATGTTACGGTAGAAGCCAGCATCAGTGCCCCACGCTAGGCAGTGCAGGTCATCGGTGTAGATGCGCTCCTTTGGGATTAATTCCGTAATGCGCTTGAGATATGTCTTGTGGCTCTCGTCCATGTTTATTCTAGAAGTTCTAGATTTTATGGATTAATGATAGAGGTAATATTTTGAAGACTTTGCCTTGAAAGCCTCGGTATCTTTGTTGAAGTAGTCAACTATATCTTCTACTTTGTAGCGTTTGCAGAATCGCTCACGAATCTCCTTGGTGCCACACACCTTGTCAAACATATTGTAACGTTTGGGATTCTGCTCAAATAGCTCTTGGTCGGGATACATTTCATGAATCACTTGCAGGAAGTAGAACTGGGTGAGAACAAGGTTGGCCTTATCAAGATCGGTAATGTAAATCTGCACACCATGTACTTCTTGCAGTGACTTGTCGACTGCCACGCTAAGCGCAAAGAATGGTTTGTAGTTGATAGGGCGGAAGTGCATACCAGGCAGGTTGAGCGCATTCATGTTCTTGGCGAGCTCTTCGGCATCAATCCATGAGGCTGCAAAGCATTCGAATGGTAGTGTGTAGCCAATGCCTGTGTTGAAGATGTAGAGTTCGCCCAGGATACCGCTCACTGGATAGAAGAATGCATTCTCGGGAGCGGGAATCTGTGGAGATGGCAGTACCCATGGCATGCCGGTGTCACGGAACTTCATTTCGCGAGTCCAGCCTTCCATAGGGATTACAGTTAGTTTACACTTCTTGCCAGTTTTTGACTCTTGGGCGATAATGCCTTCCTCGTTGAGATACTGTGCGAGTTCGCCAGGGGTCAATCCATAGAGGTAGGGGATTGCATATTTGCTCACAAAAGAGAAGTAGCCCGGCTCTACGAGATTGCCTTCCACTTTGTTGCCCCCTAGTGGGTTGGGGCGGTCAAGAACCATAAACTCCTTGTTGTGCTTAGCACAAGCCTGCATGCACACGCCCATAGTAGCATAGAATGTGTAGCTGCGGCAACCAATGTCCTGAATGTCGTAGATAAGAACGTCGATGTCACTTAGCATCTCGGCAGTAGGCTCATGGGTCTTGCCATAGAGCGAGTACATTTTCACGCCAGTGGCTGGGTCGACAGCATCGGCCACTTTGTCGCCAGCGTGAGCATTACCACGAACACCATGTTCGGGACCAAAGAGAGCGACAAGTTTCACTTCCTTAGCCTCATTGAGGATATCGACTGTTGATTTAAGGTTGTTGTCGATTCCGCTGGGATTGGTTACCAGTCCCACGCGCTTTCCTTGTAGCTCCTTGAAGCCGCCATCACGTAGCACCTCGATGCCTGGTTTCACTACTGCGCTGGCAGTCATAGCCACCACTGCCACTGCTATCAATATAATGTGTCGTTTCATATCTTCTAATTATTTAGTTGGTGGTTAATTTATTTGTGCCCGTACTCTGGATCTACCTTGCGGTCGACAAGGAAGGTTACAATAAGAGTGGCAATGCAGCACACTATTACCATCCAGAAGAAGTTGACATAGCCCAAAGCCTCTTGAATATATCCTGCAAACATGCCAGGAATCATCATGCTCAATGCCATGAAGGCTGTGCAGATTGCATAGTGCGAGGTCTTGAACTCGCCTTCAGAGAAGTAAATCATGTAAAGCATGTAGGCGGTAAAACCAAATCCGTAACCAAATTGCTCAATGGCTACAGCAATGCTGATGTTTACAATGTTTGTAGGTTGCCATATCGCTAAATAAACAAATGTCAGGCATGGCAGAGTCATGCAGGCAGCCATCCACCACAGCGACTTTTTCAAACCAACTTTTGAGGCGTAGATGCCGCCCAAGATACCACCGATAGTGAGGAACAATACACCAATAGTGCCATAAACAATACCTACTTGTTCGGTTGAGAGTCCGAGACCGCCAACGTCTTTTGCTGCAACGAGGAATGGAGTGCACATCTTAATTAAGAATGCCTCGGGAAGGCGATAAAGCAACATGAAGATAATTGCCAGCCATAGGCCCGGTTTTGTGAAGAATGTAGCAAACGACTGTCCAAATTCCTTAAAGATCTGACCTGCTGTAGGTTTCTGCTTTGTTCCATCTATGGTTTCGGTTTGTAAATGAGCCTTATCTGCAGCTGGTTTTGGAACAAAGAAGATGTGGTAGAGCGATACTGCACTGAAAAGCACAGCTGTCACAAGCATGGTCCAGAACCATGACATTGGAATGTTACCAGTGCTAGTCTCGATGCGTCCAGCGATGTAAACCAAAACACCTTGTCCAAAAATAGAAGAAAGGCGATAGAAAGTGCTACGAATACCTACAAATGCAGCTTGATTCTTTTGGGTGAGGGCTAGCATGTAGAAGCCATCGGCAGCAATGTCGTGAGTTGCCGAGGCAAATGCTGTGATGGTGAATAGTATCAGTGTTATGTAGAATAGGCTGATGGGAGTTTGTCCGCTTGCTATCACAGCAGGTTCAGGTCTTGGAATAGACAGAGTGAGCAGAATGAAAGCTGCCGACATGAGCAACTGCATGGCAATTACCCACCAACGCTTGGTCTTGATAATGTCGACAAAGGGACTCCAGAAGGGTTTTATGGTCCAAGGAAGATATAGCAAACTTGTGAATAATGCCATTTGTCCATTTGGAACACCCATCTTAGCTAGCATCAACACCGAGATGTTGTTAACAATAAAATATGGTATGCCTTCGGCAAAATACAGAGTAGGTACCCATGCCCAAGGGCTTTGTTTGAACTTTGTTAATGCGCTCATTGTTATAATGTTTTGTTGTTAATGCTAATTAGTATATGGTTTTGATTTGTGCATCGATGAAGTAGTGCAGCAGGATTTTGTCATAGTCGTATCCCTTGGCGCCCATTACTGCAGCACCAATCTGGCACAGTCCCACGCCATGTCCCCATCCAGCGCCTCGCAGGATAAACTTCTCGGGGAACTCACTGTTACCCTCGTTGATTCTCTCAACGATGAAAGCTGAACTGTATAGGCATGATGGCGACAGAGCATAACGGATGGAGAGCTCCTTGCCAATTGTTTTGGTCATCTTTTCGCCCACGATACGTAGTTTGTATAGGCGTCCGCTGGTGCCTCGCGCCACAGGCTCTAGATCTATAATTCGGCCGTAGTCGTCACCAGTGCGCTCCTTGATGAGGCGACTTAGCTCTTCTTGAGTGTACTCCACTCGCCAGCGATAGAAGTCGGTAGTTTCTTGATCGTAGTCGTTTAAAACCTGCGAGAGGATTTCCTTGTCGTTAGTGTTGCAGTGGGCATGTGGAGATGAGAGAATCCAGTCGGCTGCATTGTCCTCACGAGTAAGGTCGGGGAAGTTCATTTCGTCGTCATCGTCGCGGCGCGCCACCAAGTAGGGGTGGTGGTCGTCTTGCCAGCAGTTTTCGAACTGCTCATACACTCCACCGCACGACTTCGAGAAGCGGGCATCACACAATTCACCTCCATACATCAGCACTTGTCCCCAGGTTGCTTCGATAGCGTGACGCACAGCCTCGGTCGAGGCACGGGTGATGCCTTGGTAACGCTGGCAGTGGTCATCGGCACACACGTCGAAGTTCACGTGGTCGTCGCGGTCCCACCACTTGATTTCCTCGTCTTCGCTACTGCTCTCAAATTCCTGATGCAGACCAGGTTTGGCTGCCGTGGCAACATTGTCCTTATGGATTTGAGCAAGCAGCCAGCTACGTGATATCACTGCGTGAGCTTTGAGCAACTCGAGCGATGCTGTTGCGCTCATCTCGCTCGAAATAACGCTCAGCAGGTATTCCTCTACCGAGAGGATGTTGATAGTTGTGATGCGGTCGTTTTCGACAATTAAGTGAAGGGCGCCGCGGAAGGTCTGGTTCTCCTTGCGTTTCCAGTGGAAACTCACGCCTATTGTCACGTTCTCGAGTGTGAATGAGTCGGTGTCGACATTGTTTGGCTCGAAGAGAATGTCGTTATATTTTTTTCCGTTCCATTCCACCATGCCGTCGATACAACGTGCCAGATGGATGCCAGTAACTCGTTCACCGTTGACGCGATAGTCGCCGTTGAATTCAAACTCTACCATAGGCTCATTCATGATACCTACTCTTACTTGGGGAACTCGTGCCATAGTGTATTATTTTTTTGAATAGTAATATTCTCTTAATTTATTTGAAACGTCCTCAACATCTTCGGGCGATAGGCATACATCCTGATAAATGAGCCGCACGTCATGAAGAGTGAGGTTGTTGTAGTCCTCTTCTCGTGCAATAGCCCACAGACCGCCCATGTCGAGCGACGCAGGACTAATCACGAATTGGTCTTCGCCAGTGCCGTAGCAGGCGGGACGATGCTTGCGGCGTGGAAACACAGCAATGCACCATGAGCCACTATTGTGCCAGCACAGGATGTTGACCATAGGTTCGATGTGCCCATTCTTCACTGGCAGCACATCGAGTAGCGAGTTGAGCCATAGTTCACCTAAATCGGTGTTCATGGTTTCGATGTAGAAAACTGGTCGACCCAGATCGGTGATAACACCAAAAATGCCTTTGTTGTTGGCATCGAATAATGCTGTGCTTGCGTTGAATAGTTCATCGCAGATGGGCAGCTCATTGATGATACCAGCCTGGAAGTGCATGTGGTCGGGTGCCGAAGCTCCACTCACGGGTCCATTATAGAACACCACATAGTCTTGCAAGTCTTTTGCCAGTAGCATCATGTCGGTCAAGCGTCCAGCAATGCATTGGGGAGTGTGCTCGGTGGCCGATATCGTGAGATGACGAGTGAAGATGGGGTAGGGGTTAACCTGTATTTTGTAACTACCATTCCACACCACCGACTCTTGTTCATGAGGCTGGTTTTCGTTACACAAGAAGCAAGGACGTGTCTTAAGCGATGCTGCATCAATATTTGCTGCCGACGAACGCAATCGCTCAGGGTTATACTGCAACACAATTGAAGAATCGCCCAACTCAACAACGCGAGTGGCGACATTGGCGAGATTGCCATAATTCTTGATTACGGCATCCCACTCGGTCAACTGGCGTTGCCAAAGAAGGTCGATCTCTTCAATATAGTTGCGCGTCATAGTACTAGATTTATTTCTTGTTCATTGCGATGCGAGCCATAAGCTCCCAAGTGCGAATGCGGTCCTTGTACAGATTGTTGTTGTTCATCTTAACAACATCGACATTGGCGTCGCTGTTGTCGTCCCAGCGGCGACACATGTACACGGGCTCATACACGCGGCCTATCTGGTAGGTGCGTGAGATGTTAAGTCCAAGTGCATAGTCCTCACCATAGCTAGTGTTAGGCAGCATCACTTCACGCAACACGGGTGTGTAGAATGCGCGAGGTGCCCCCAGGCCGTTGATGCGCAGGGCGTTGTTTCGGCCGTTTTCGGGAGTCCACTCCTTGTGGTCAATCACGCCGGGAGGAATTGGGTTGCAGTTGATGTCGGTCATAAGGTAAGTGCCCACAACCATTGCCACGTTCTGCTCGTAGAAGGCATTGACCATAGTCTGCAACGTGTTCTCGTCCTTATACATGTCGTCACTGTCGAGTTGTACAATAAACTTACCGGCGTTTTTGCGATGAGCAGCAAGGTTCCAATAGCCGCCAATTCCCATGTCATAGTAGTCGGCGATAACGTGTATCAAGCGTGGGTCATCATATTCGGCGATAGCCTCGCGAGTGCCGTCGGTCGAGAAATTGTCAACCACCATGAGGTTGAACTTGAAATTGGTCTTCTGCATGAGCACGCTGTCGATGGCATCGCGAATGGTGCGAATGCGGTTACGCACAGGGATCATAACGGTTGCCTCAACCTCAAACTGGTCGTGGTCAAACTCAATGTGCTTGAAGTTGGGAACTTCCTTGCCGTCAACTACCTTGGTAGGAGCCAAGTAACCGCCTATCTCCTTCAGGTGCTCGGTGCAGGCTGCCTCCATCTCGATTTGACGACCACGGTTGCGTGGATCTACATAATCAAAGATCTTCTCGCCGCTCTTGCGGGTGTCGAGCTCTACGTCGCTATAGAGAAACTCGTTGATGTGGGTGATGGCGGCAAACTGCGAAAGCTTGAGGCGCAGGTCGTAAAGGCCGGCAAACTCATAAATCGACTTCATGGCAGCTGCTGCTTTCTTGAAGCACTCACCGCAGAACACGAGCACTGAGCCAAAGTCGAAGTCATCGCGTAGCGAACCCATCTGATAGTCAATCACGGGAGCCTTGTCGGCACCTTTATCGGTCACGTTGTAGTGGTCGGCATAGACCATGCCGCTTTGGGTGTCGGCCAGTATCTTCACGAAGCGCTCGATGGCGAAGGGCGCAAATTTCAGCGTAACATATTTAGTATAGAGCATTGTTACGCATGCATCGCTCTTCTCGGCGATGGCTTTGATGGTAGCAGTCGAGGTGAGATTGTTAATCTTTATCATCTCGCAGCCGTCGATGGTGCCTTGTGCCTCCTCATTGGCAAGCAAATAGATTTTGTTTACTAATGGATTGGCCTTCAATCCATCAACTGTGGCCTGTGCCTGCTCGGCGTTGGCAAAGGGGATAAAGCAATTAATCTTTGTCATGATGTTATATGTATTTTTAATTATTATTTTTCTTGTTTCATTAGTGACTGTCGCGCTTGAACTTCCCAAGTGCGAAGTCGGTCTTTGTAGAGGTTGTTGATATTCTCCTGCTCGATGGCTAGGTCTGAGTCGGTGTTGTCATCGCCACGGCGGGCAAGGGTCATCACGTCCCACACTCGTCCCACGCGATAATAGCGTGAAATCATCAGCCCCATGCCATAGTCTTCGCCATAGCTGCTACATGGCAAGCATATTTTGCGATAAATAGGGGTAAAGAAGGCGCGAGGGCCACCAATACCATTAACTCTTAGTAGGTTGTTGCGACCGTTCTCTAAAGTCCATTCACGGTGAGCGATTATGCCTGGTGGCACTTCTTTTAAGTCATTGTTGACAACCTTATAGCTGCCTACGACCATCGCTGCGTTTTCCTCATAGAATTTGGAAATCATAGTCCCCAAAACATGAGGTGTGGCAAACATGTCGTCGCTATCAAGCCCTATCGCAAAGCGTCCACAGCGTTCATCATAGATGCCGAGATTCCAGCATCCGCCAATTCCCAAATCACGTCGTTCAGGGATGATGTGAATCAGGCGTGGGTCGCTGCCGAACTCATCGATAGCATCACTTGTGCCATCAGTTGAATGATTGTCGATAACAATGAGATTGTATTTGAAAGGAGCTTCTTGGGAGAGTACACTCTTTATGGCATCGCGAATGACATTCACGCGATTGAGTACAGGAATAATCACTGAGCACTCAACAGGAAACTCACCCTCGCTCAAGTCAACGTCTTCATGACGTTCGGGTGGCAGATAGGCACCAAGCTTCTTCAAGTGCCAAGTGCACACGGCCTCCATCTCTTTTTGTTTCTCCGCTTCCTTCTCAAGCTGGTAGTCAAAGATGCGCTCACCACTGCTTCGCCGATCGATTTCATCGCATGTGTAAAGATACTCAGGAATGTGTACAATCTTGCCTAATCGCGACAATGCCAATCGCACAGCATAGAAACCAGCATAATCAAGCTTTTCAAAATCACGCTCGATTTCCATGCATGCTTTAAACAAATAGTCGCAATTAATCATTACAATGGGCCCAAAATCGAAGTCGTCACGCAGTGAGCCTTCTTGGCAATCAATGACAGGATGCTTCACAGTCGAGCCGTTAGGCAAGCGATTGTAATGGTCACAATAGACCATGGCCGCATTGGTATCTTGTGCTACTTTTATCATGCGGCGCAACGCCATGTGGCCCATCTCTAAATTGATAGGCTTCAATACATATACGCCGTATTTTGAGTTGCAACCACTATGGAAGGCTTTGATGCTGTTAGGCCACGACAATCCATCATATCGCTGTGGGTCGAACTTGAAATGTGTTCCGAGCGATAAGTCTCCATCATAAGTGGCAATGGTGGCTCCGCGATGGGTGATGAATGGTATTCGCGAGGAATCTTCCATTGTGGATAATCGGGATTACAGTATTATTTATTCTCGAAGAAGTTGAGCACGCGCTCCATAAACTCGTTGCGCTCGTTCTCGCTCTTGATGGTCTCGAATGGGAAGCCAACTACAACTGTCTTGTAGCCATTGCGACTTGAGGCGATGCCAGCAGGAATGTTGTTCTCAGTGTAACGCACGATGGTGGCTCCCTTGTCGTCGCTGGCCTTAATGGCATCTGGCGACTCTACAGCATAAAAGTCGCTGTTCAGGGTGTTGTGGAATGTGAGACGGCCCATACCGTCGCTTATCTTCAAGGTGCTGGGCACGCTGTAGACCTCACCTAATAGGGTGGCGCGGCCGTCAACCCAAGTATAGCCCATCACGTTTTGAGCAAAGTTCTTCTCGTTGCCCAGTGGTTTGTCCTTGTCCCATATATCGCTGCCCACATAGGCACCAGTCATGAGCACATTTCCGCCATTGCGAGTATAGTTGGTTAAGGCGTTCATCATGCCTGGTGTGAATGCTTTATAGCGCGAGGGTTTGGCACCGCGTCCGGTGGGTGTCTCTTTCTGCTTACCCATTATCATGTCTACGGCGCAATAGTTGGTCAGGTCAACGTCGCCCTTGTCGAGGGCGCTCACGCTTGATGACACGAACGAGTAGCCTGCCTCCATGATTGCCTTGCCGTGGATTGAAGGATAGTTGAATGTGTTACCGGCAACATTCTGAGTCTCGTGGTTGCTGCGGCATGCGCCAAAGCCTGGAGCGTCGTCATCGCGCCAAGGTAGGTGGCGGCGAAACTCAAACTGTGAGCCCAGGTAGTTAATTTGCTCCATATAGGGCACGCCATGGTCTTTGTTGTCGTAGAAGCCTGCCATCGCACCACTCTCGAACCAGTCTGGACCACTGATGCGTGTAAAGTTATTGATAACCATCACAGTGCCTTTGCTATGCTTGGCCACACCTATCGACAGGGTCTCGCTGGGGAAGCTGCGACCGCCCTCGTTCATCGCTACAATCTTGTAGCTGTGTATCTCGTTGTCGGTAATGTAGGCCGAATAGTGAGGCTCATCTACGATATCAACTTCCTTGAAACCTCCGTCAAGGCCCACCTGCTCAAGCACTATATATCGTTTGGCATCAGCGTTAGTGCTCAATGGGTCGGGAGTGGGCTCCCAGTTCAGCATGTATAGGGTCTCGCTGAGTTTGTTGATGGTAAATGAGTTTACAGGCAGTGGTTGAATAACGCACTCGCGATGGTCACGCTTGGCGATAAACTTGGCAATACCTTTATATATCGAACGACTAACGTCGAAGCGGAACTGTGGATCGAGGCCGTATTTCATGTCGGCGAAGTTCTGGTGCGAAAGCAATTCCATAAGTAATGCAGGAACTTCGGGAACGCGGGCCTCATAGTAGCTCTTGTCCCACATGCCACGGCGAGTCCAGTTGGGCTCATACTTGGCGCGGATGTCGTTTACTACCTCGGTCGATACGATGTCGGCAAACTGCCTCGACAGTTCGCGTGGAGTGCCGTTTTCATATTTTCCGAATTTCTTGCCGTTCTTGGTGGTACAATAAATGAGTAGGGTACCTATGATGTCATCGTTTTGAGTAGTGCCTGCATCAGTGTGGAGGCAGAACGAAACGTCAACGGGAACTTTTAGGCCAGGTTTGCCTGGAAGAACGTCGCTGCCACCAGCCAGCCAGTTGACCCACTCACCGCGGCTGCGGTAATCATCAACGTAGTCGTTGATGCCATCGCTAGTTGAATACACTTTGTGGGGGAACCCCGACCATTGTAAGAAGTAGCGTGAACCCAGGTGGAACCAGGGATGGTCACCGCTGCCCACATACTGGTAGTCGATTCCTTCCTTGCCCAGATACTTGGTGTCCTCATTCTTTTCGGCTATTGCCTTGTTCTCGGGAGTGGGCAATGCCACGCGGCGTACAATATTACCTTTACCACCGCCCACCTTGATGGCATCGGCTGTGATCACGGCATTGTTGTCGCGGCTGTGATTGTCGAGAGTGACAACACTCTTGTTCATGCCTTTGGCAAGTTGGAACGAACCAAGATAAACCCACACACCTCCAGCCATCGTTTGGTCAACGACAAACTTCTGGCTGCCTTCAAGGCTGTTGATGGTGTAGGTGGCGTCATGGGCGCTGTTGGGGAGCGACTTGTAGCTCACGTAGATGGCAAACTTGCCAGCCTCGGGCATATCAACGTCCCAAGAGGCTTGAGCGAGCTTGTGCTGACCGGTCTCGGTCTCAACCATGCGGTAAGAACCTTCTTCAAATGGGTTCTCGAAGTCTTTATATTCGCTACGGTGGTAGGCAAAGCCCTTGCCCTCGCCGTTTTTCCATTTTTTCTTTCCGTTGTTCTCGTGGTAACCTTTCTGGGCATGGCCGCCGTCGTTGTCAACGACAGCTCCAAAGTTGTGGGTGTCGCGCTCACGGGCGTCCCACACATAGGCGCCGGCATTCTCAAGCATTGGCATGATAAAGGGTATCATGTAGCTGTGGGTGTACATGTCTTCAACGGTTTGGAACATGCGGGCGCGCTGCCATTCCCAGCGGTTTAGGTAAGGCTCGAAATACCAGCCGTGGCTGGGCCACACTGCCAAGATGTTGCCATCAAGTCCCTTTGCGTAGTGACGGTTTTCGTCGGCAGGGGTGACAAAGGCATTGTGCTTGCGTTGGTAGCTGCTCTCAAACTCTGAGAAATAGTTCTCAATGTCGTTACCAGCAATTGTGAGGTACACTTGCTTGTCGATGTGCTCATCGCCTAAGGCGGTCTTGATGTCGTTCTTGAGCTGCCCGATGCTCTCTCGCGTAAAGGGCACGTCACCAAAGTTCTCGCTCAAGTCTACCTTGATGGAGTCGTCAACTATCTCAACGGTCTTGGCTTTTGGGGTGCCGATACCCATGTGCTCGGGCAGTAATGCTGCCACAAGTTTCTGGATGTTATCTTTCTCAGGACCTTCAATCTCGATGGCTTGAACGCTGAATGTTGCCACTAGGGCCATTATGCAAGCCAGTAGTGATGTTTTTTTTCTGTTTATCATATTGTTGGATATTTTATTCGCAAACTTAAGTTCACAAATTTACAACAAAGATTCCGAATAAAAAACAAAAAAAATGTTCATTTTTCATAATTGCTTTTTATTTATAGATTATAAACTAAAATTTAGAAAAATAAACACTAAAACGGGTAGGCGGCACAACAAAAACCCATCAAGCGCATTATTTAAAACTTGCTTGATGGATTACTGTTGTTATAGATAAAAGTGCTATATTGTGTGTTCTGGTGTGATTATTGTACTGAGCCTATGTTTATTGAGTGGTAGGCAACGAGGCCTGGCATTGAGTCGCTAACAATCTTCTTCACGTTCATGTTGTAGCTGTAGGCAATCTGAAGCAATATCTCACTGTAGCGGGTTGCCACCGAGCCAACAAAACACACTGGATAGTCCTTGTAGTCGTACTGGCATAAGTTGCGGTCGAAGAATCGCTTGATCTCGTTGGTCACCAGTTCACGGGCATACTCATTTTCAAGATGCTCGGCAAGGAAGAATGAGTATTTGTGCAGATTGTTGTTGGCGTGAGGGTTGTTGTAAACCGAGTCCATGATATCGGCCTTGGTAATCTTGTTCACGGCGTAGAACTCCTCGATGAGTTCACGGGGTGCTAAGTCTTTAAGAACATCGCTCATGAATATGCGGCCCAACGAAGAGCCACTGCCTTCGTCACCCAAGATGAAGCCACCAGGCGACACGCTTTTGGTGATTTTCTCGCCATCGTAAAAGCATGAGTTGGAACCGGTGCCAAGGATGCAGGCAAGGCCAGCATCGTGCTGCAGCAGTCCATGGGCAGCACCCACTAAGTCGCTCTCAACGGTAACGGGGGTCTTGAACTGCGCAACAAGCGACAGCTCTACGATTTTCTTTCGTTCAGGGGTGGAGCAGCCTGCTCCATAAAACATCACGCGATCCCACCTACGCTTGAAAAAGTCGCGAGGTAATTCAAGCCTGATAATGTGACTTATCTCACGGCGGGTCTGGAAATAAGGATTAATGCCTGAGATGATGGCGTGGGCCACCACGTTGTTGCCGTCAATGAGGCTCCACTCGGAGTGTGTTGACGTACTCTCGGCAATCACTTTAGCAAATTGACTTGCACTCATTTACTATTGTTGTGAATTTAAAGAAGTACTTTAAAAAACTATTAATTTAATTTCGGGTGCAAAATTAGTAATAATTATTATAACTTAAATTAATTACACATAGTTTAACACAACAATACACTCATTAACTGACCAAAGGAGTAATAGTTAATTTTATTAACTAGTCCCGTGGTCCATTTTTCATTTATGATTTTTCTTTTTTTACTAATCCCTAACACTTGCTATTTGTTATTGTTACTTGCTACTTTTTTGCTATACACCTTTTAATATATAGTGTCTATAGCCAATAGATTAAAAAATATTCATTACCTTTGTATGACGATATAATAGTCTTTTGTTATGGTTGGCGAGAAAAAATATGATGCCGAGCAGGTGGTGGCAGTTGTTGCCCGCGACCGCTATGTGAGAGAGTTTCGCGATGTGACTACTTTTGAGGAATGTTGTCGCGCTTGTCCCAATTATGGCAACCGTTGGGGATGCCCGCCTTTTGACCACGACACATTGCAGGACTTGCTGCCCTATGAAAAGGTGATGATAATTGGGGTGAAAATCACACCTCATGACTATAGGATGCCCATGGAGCAGGTCTATGACTTGATGCGCCCTGAGCTAGAACGGCTAAATAGTCGTCTTCTTGACCTTGAGCACGAGAAGGACGGTTTTGCTTTTGGTTTTGTGGGCAAGTGCGAGCGATGTGGCAATGCTCCATGTGCACGCAAGCAAGGCAAACCGTGTCGTCACCCCGACGTGGTGCGCCCATCACTTGAGGCCTACGGTTTCAACGTTAGTGAGACGGCTAGTCAGCTTCTTGGCATCGACATGGTGTGGAGCCGTGACAAGAACATTCCACGTTACCTCACGCTAGTCTGTGGACTGTTTTTCAATGGCGAAAACCCAGAGTGGTAGTGTTTTTAGAAATAGCGTGATTCTGCATTGCAATGAATAACGACGAGAAATATATGCGCCGGGCCTTGCAGCTGGCAAAGCAGGGTAGCGGTCACACTTCACCTAATCCCATGGTGGGTGCTGTGGTTGTGCACAATGGTATGATAATAGGTGAGGGTTTCCATCGCTGTTGTGGCAAGGCACATGCCGAGGTTAATGCTATAGATAGCGTTGAAGATCAGTCGCTTCTGCCCGAGAGCACTATCTATGTAACCCTAGAGCCTTGCTCTCATTATGGGAAAACGCCTCCATGCGCCAAACTCCTGATAGAGAAGGGTGTCAAGCGCATAGTAGTGGGCACGCTCGACCCATTTGAAAAAGTGAGTGGACGTGGTGTGGCGATGCTTAGAAGGGCTGGAGCCGAGGTTGTTGTTGGAGTGCTTGAAGCTGAGTGCCGTGACCTAAATTGTCGTTTTTTCACTGCTCATACCAATGGCATGCCATGGGTGCAGCTCAAGTGGGCTCAGAGTGCTGATGAGTTTATTGCTAATGAAGATGGAACAGTGCGTTTCAGCACTGCACTCTCTCTGTCGCTCGTGCATCGTGAGCGCTCGTTTGCCGATGCTATTGTGGTGGGAGCTGGCACAGTGAAAATTGATAATCCATCGCTCAACACTCGCCATTGGAGTGGCAACTCTCCCTTGCGTGTTGTGCTCGACCGCAACTTGTCAATCCCCAACGATTGTAAACTGCTTACAGATGGGGGCAGAACGTTGATTTATAACGGGAAAAAGGAAGGTGTTGAGGGTTGCGTGGAATGGGCAAAACTCGACACAACTCAACCTGAATCCTGGTTGCGTGACCTATATCGTAGAGGCATAACTAGTGTGATTGTCGAAGGTGGGGCTAATGTGCTTCAGCAACTGATTGCCGCTGACATTTGGAACGAGATGCGTATAGAAATAGCACCCGTCACATTGGGCGGAGGCATCAAAGCACCTCAAGTGAATATTAACGGTGTTGCACACCAAGAGGTAGATGGTAATACCATAATTACAAAACTGATAGATAAGAACTCATTGATTACCACGAACTGCTAGCACCGCCACCGCCGCTGTCGCCGCCACCCCAGTCATAGTCGTCATTGCTGTCGTAGCCATCGTCGCTATCCCAGTCCCAGTCATTATCGCTATCCAAATCACTGTCGTAGCTGTCATCACTGTCATTACCGTCATCACCGTCGACGTGTGGTCTCAAACCGTGTTTGCGCATATCTCGACGCCATCGTAGCTCATCGGCATCTTGTAGCTTCTTTTGTTTGGCGTTGGTTGATAAAGTAGGAGAGGATTTCATGGGATAGTTGTCGAGTTTTATGGGCCTGAAATTTGTGTACCACAACAGTCCCATTAAACCGATGTAAATCACAGAGTAAGTGATGCCTGTTTCCATTCCTTCACCGAACATGTCTAGGCCAGTATGAACAAGTATGACAATCATTCCAATCAGCGTTGTAATGCTCACAAGCCATCCATTGATGCGAGCCAACTTGTCTCCTTTTTCGCGTGTGGGAGTTCTTTCGGCATATGAGACTTTGTTCAAGGTCTTAATTTTTGAGCCAATATAAAGGGCGGTGAAACAAAGAACAAACCCAATAATGTCAAAGAAGATGTAAAAGAATTTTGTAATACCTGTGATGCCTAAGAAGAAGTGACCTGCCACACATGTGAGCACTATCCAAGCTTCTTTGGTCCAAGTAGGGCAAGGAAAATCATAAGGTGTTTTGTCCTTGAACTTTACTGGAGCTTGAATATAGCTCTCAAGATTTTTTGGGTCAAGCTTGTTAACTTGTTTGCGTAGCTCTTCAATCTCTCTTTTTGATCTTTCAATCTCTTGCAGCAGAGGGCTTGACGGTTCGGGACTGCAAGGCAAAGGAGGAATGATAGTGCTGTTAAGCAGGTCGGCGAGCTCGGGTATAGCATTTGCTGCCATCCATTGACTCATGCCTTCGCGCCACACCAGAGTGTTGCTCTTTAGCCCATTAGAAAGCAATTTGTCTTTCTTGAACGGCCCTTGTTTTTGACCATTACCTTGGCTTATATAGTAATCCATAAAACGAAAATTATTGATTACCACGAACTGCTCGCACCGCCACCGCCGCTAGAGCCGCCACCCCAACTCCAACTGCTGGAACTACTTGAGCTAGAACCAGAACTCCAACTAGAGCCACTGCTCCTGCCAGAACTCCAGCTAGAACCACTAGAACCACCGCTATAACGCCTTCCTGACGAAGGTGTTATAGTTGCTGCTATTAGTGGTGATGCCATTATCGAGTACCAGTCATTCTTGGTGGGCATGAAGAAGAAGTACCAAATCAAGCCACAAAGCAAGATGTAGAGTATGCCGTAGACTATTACTGCAATCCAGGCGTCTCGCTTTTTCTCCTCTTGCTTTTCCTTTAAGAATGAGGCAACATCTTGAGGATATTCGCCCTTCATCGATGGCGTGATAAGGTTTACAGCCTTCTTGATTGCTAGTCCGTAGTTGTTTTCCTTAAAGGCTGGAATCATCGAGTCGGTCTGTATCATCTTGCATAGCAGGTCGGGCAAGGCTCCCTCGGCCCCATATCCCGTGTGGATGCGCACCTTGCCGCCGCTTGTCTCGGTCTTAGGTTTTACAACGATAAGTACACCGTTGTTCAGCTTTTTGTCGCCAATGCCCCATTTTTGGAACACTTCTTGGCAATAATCCTCAATTTCCATGCCGTCGAGCGACTCAACAGTTAAAACCACTACTTGGGTCTTGTTGTAAATATACAGGTTCTTGAGTGAGTCATTAATTACTGCGAGGTTTGCGCTGTCTATCACGTGGGCATAGTCGTAGACGAGCTCGTTGGCATTTTTTGGCTGTGGCGGAATCTCGGCATTCATTGCTAATGCCGAGGTGAGTACCACAATTGCCAGTGCAAAATATCTTGATATATATAAATTTTTCATAGAGCGATAAGGGTTAGCTTACGTAAATATAATGAGCCGATTGAACAAAGACGATCAGGAAGCCGATGGCGGCTATGGCGCTCACAAAGAGTCCATTAAAGTAGCTGAGTTTCTCAGCCTTAAGGCGTGACTGGCTGTCTTTCTTGTAAGAAATCTTGTTGAGTTTCCTGATCATCACGCCTATGATGATGCCTGTGATGCTCAGCGCAGCGCCGATGGCATCAAGGCAGAGATAGGTGTGGCTTGGATTGTCGCTACAAAACTCTATTAATGCATGGATAATGACAAACGCCAGCAACCATATCGACTCATTGCGCCAGTCGGCAACCGGGTGGTCATATTTTGTTTTCTTTTTAGCTTTTGCTAGCTCTTTCTTGGCTACTTTCTCCTCTTGTTTTTTCTTTTCTGTAATTTCGGCTTTGCGTTGAGTACGAGCAGCAGCAAGTTTTTTGTTTCCTTCAGTTTTCTTTTGTTCGAGCAGTTTCTTCAGCTCTTCTTTTTCATTGTTGAGCTGCTCTAATTGCGTCTTGATTTTGGCGGTGGTGCCATAGCTCTGTTGCGTGGTTTGTTGAACCGGCTGCACAAGCGGTTGTTGTGCTCTTTCTGGTCCCAAGGTGATTTCCATGGGTGGGGGCACGTCGCCTATGATGTCACTTAGCTCAGGCAATTGATTGGCAGGTGTCCAGCCGGAGAGTCCTTGTCTCCAAACCAGGTCATCCAGATCTAACCCGTTGGCAATAAGCTGGTCTTTCTTAAAGGGACCAATATATTTGCCGTCGTTTTTTGAAATGTAGTAATCCATGAGTTGTGTTTTATTATTTTACAAAGGTAGTGAGTTTTATTAATGTTTCAATATAAAAACGATGAAAAGTTTTAGATGCAATTATTGTTTGGTGCGTTAAAAAGGTGTAAAAAACGAGATTTTGCCTTTTAATATCTTAATTAGTATATGTTCATTAATGTATTAATATTAATTTTACACCGTGAAATTGGGCATTTTCTAGTTTGATAGGTTTTTATTGACCGATTTATGCCCTGCTTTTTGCATTTTTTGTTGTAACTTTGCAAGTTGTTTTTAAAAAAAGAAAATGAAAAAATATTTAACTATATGTCTGACTGTGGCTATGGCGTTGGCTATGAGCCTAATGTCTTGCAACAAGAAAGACGATACTCCTACAACCAGCAATGACTATGATGTCTACACTACAACTAGCACGCTGGTTTCTGCATTCTCATTCAAGGCCAATACTAAGATTATGGCCCATCTCGACTCGGTGAAATTCACTATCGATCAAGATCGCGGGGTTATCTATAATGCCGACTCGCTGCCACGAGGCACGCGCATCAATGCTCTATTGGTCGATTTGACATGTGCAAGCAGTGTTGCTTCCAAGGAGTTTATTATTAAGAATGGCCAGCTGCTTGGTGACACCACAATCACCTACAACACGTCGAAGAGCGACTCAATCGACTTCACCGGCGACGTGACGCTGCGTATCACCTCGGGCGACAGACTGCATGTGCGTGATTATAAGGTGAAGGTCAATGTCCACAAGCAGGATGTCGACACAATCATGTGGAATCTTAGTGGGCGTCGTGACCTGCCAAATCTCGAGTACAATCTCATAGCATCTAAGACCGTGACACAGGGTGAAAAATTCTTGTGCCTTATTGACGACAATGGCGATTACATCCTAAGTCAGAGCGAGGATCCACATTCTGAAGAATGGAGCCGTACCGAGCTCTCGCTGCCATTCATTCCTCAAGTCAATAGCTTTGTGGCAACAGATAATGAGCTTTTCATGCTCGATATCAACGGACAACTCTTCAAGAGTGACGATATGGGTGCCCACTGGACCGATTGCGGTTTGGCTTGGCATTCATTGATAGGAACTTATGAGAACAGAGTCCTTGGTGTTGTGCAAGAAGGTGGCGATTTCTACCATGTCGAATTTGCTGATGGAAATGCTGAGGTGGGTGCTAAGGTTCCTGTTAATTTCCCTGTAGAGGGCATGAGTCCTATGGTGATGGCAAGCAATGAATGGACGTCTATGCAGCAGGCGATGATGATGGGCGGTGTGCGCTCCGATGGCAATTTCATCAATCTGGTGTGGGGTTATGACGGATATAATTGGGCACCTATCAATAACGACGCTATATTACCCGAGATGCGCGATGCGGTGCTGTTTCCTTACTATACTTTTGTGAAGCGCTCTTCTGGTGCAACCTACGACAAGAGGGTGACATGGATGGTCATGGGTGGCAGGCTTAGTGATGGCACTCTCAACACCACAAGCTATGTCTCACGCAACCAGGGTATCAACTGGAGTGTGGGTGAGCTCAGCATCCAAATGCCTGACCATATGCCAGCGTTCTATGGGGCACAGGTTTATGCCTACGTTCACACCTGCAATGCCTCTACTCTAATGTCCTACAATCCCGGTCATGTGACTCCTGCCACCGAGTGGGAGTGCCCCTTCATCTACCTCTTTGGTGGTTATGGCAGCAATGGCTTGCCTCTCAATAGTGTTTGGGAGGGTGTGCTCTCGGGATTGACCTTTAAACCAGTGTTCTAAATAGCACTAAAAAAGATTAATAAATGACGAGTTGCTCTTTTGAAATATACTTTTTGGCACTGTCAATGCGTTTTCTTTAATATTATCAATCTCTTGATTTTAGAACGATGATGAAGAAATTCGCAATATTGATGTTGATGTTCGCAGCCGCAGTGGGTGCTTCGGGCCAGGAATACCGTTTTGAGGTGGGTCCGGCTATTGGCATTACTGGTTATCTGGGCGATGTGAACACTGCCAACATGTATAAGATGCCGCGTTTGGCAGGTGGTGGCATTTTCCGCTACAACCTGAACACTCGTTGGGCATTTAAGGGCAATCTGCTATATGTGGGGCTCGCAGGCGACAGCAAGAACATTGAGTCTCATTTTCCATATGAGGCTAATAATAAGTTCTCGTCGCACTTGATTGACCTTGGTGGTCAGGTGGAGTTCAACTTCTTCCACTTTGGCGAGGGTGCTAGATACAAGAATTACAAGCGCATCACACCCTATATGGTCGCTGGACTGGGCATGGAAGTGGCATTTACAGGAGGAAAGGCCTATCTGGGTGCAGTGTTGCCTCTTGGTGCTGGTGTGAAATTTCGCTTAAAGAGTCGCCTTAATCTGGGATTTGAGTTTACAATGCGCAAGGCATTCAGTGACAGAATTGATGGTATGACCGACTTTTATGGCTTTAACCACGGCTTTGCCAAGAACACCGATTGGTACTCGGTTGCGATGTTCACGTTGACCTATGAGTTCAGCAAGCGCTGCGTGAAATGTCACTATGTAGAATAAAATTAAATATCAATATAACATGGCTTGGATTGAGAAAATAGATAGGGAAAGGCTGCCGCGTCACATAGCCATCATCATGGATGGTAATGGACGATGGGCTAAACAGCACGGGTTCATGCGTTCGATAGGGCATGAAAATGGAGTGACCACCGTGCGCCAAATAACCGAGATTGCTAGTGAACTAGGCATCGGTTACCTTACCCTCTACACTTTCTCGACCGAGAACTGGAACCGGCCAAAGGACGAGGTCGACGCCTTGATGAACCTCGTGGTTGTGGCTATAGAGCAGCAAACTCCCGACTTAATCAAGAACAATGTTCGCCTTACTACCATTGGCGACATTGACCGTATGCCTGAGTTTGCTCGTGAGCGACTGAGAAAATGCATGAGCGACACTTCTCATTGCACAGGACTGGTGTTGTGCCTCGCATTGAGCTACTCTTCACGATGGGAGATTGTGGAAGCATGCCGCACTTTGGCACAAAAGGCTGCTGAAGGCAAGCTCGATCCTGCCGACATCAACGATGAGATGGTAGCGCAGGCGATGTCCACTCGCAATATGCCCGACCCCGACCTGCTCATCCGCACAGCGGGCGATGAGCGCATCAGTAACTTCCTTTTGTGGCAGATTGCTTACAGTGAGTTATATTTCACACCCAAGTTCTGGCCCGACTTTACCAAGGAGGACTTTTGCGAAGCTATTGTTAACTACCAGCAGCGTGAGCGTCGCTTTGGGAAGACCAGTGAACAACTAACCGAAAATGATCAAATTTGACACTATGCGATATATTAAGCAATTACTTCTATTTCTCTCTATATTCATCTTGGGTGCATCGGCTTCGATGGCTCAGGAGTCCTACACTATTAACGATACTATCTTCAACCCCAAGCTGGTGTTTAATGGCTCTCCATCTAAATATGAGATTGCCGGCATTAAGGTGTCTGGGGTTGATAACTATGAAGACTATATCATCATAGGATACTCGGGACTAACGGTAGGACAGCGCATCGAGATTCCTGGCAATGAGCTCAAGAATGCTGCAAAGCGTTTTTGGCGTCAGGGTCTTTTTTCCAAGGTGCAGATTAAGGTTGAGAAAATCTATGGCGACAAGGCTTGGCTCGAGTTTGTGCTCAGGCAGCAGCCTCGCATTTCTAAGGTCAACTTCAATGGAATGTCGAAGGGCGAGCAGAAGGATATCAATGAGCGACTTGGTAACCTCATCGGTAATCAAATCACTCCAAATATTGCTAGTCGCATAGAGCAGATTATCGAGAAATACTATGCCGCTAAAGGATTTGAAAAGGCAACTTGTAAGGTTGTTCAGCAAGAGGACCTGAGTAAGCAGAACGAAGTTATTGTCGACGTGAATGTCGATAAGCACGAGAAGATTAATGTGCACAAGATCTATATCGAAGGCAATAAGGTGTTCAGCGACAGCAAGATTAAGCGCGCTATGAAGAAGACCAACGAGAGCGGTATCGCAAATGTCCTTAAGTGGTTCAGCCAAAAGAAATTTGTACGCTCCGATTTCGAAGAAGATAAGCAGCGCATCATCGACAAGTACAACGAGAAGGGATACCGCGACGCGGTAATCGTATGGGATAGTATTGCCACCTACGACGAGAAGAAAGTCGACGTATACCTCAAAATTGATGAGGGTAAGAAATATTACATCTCTAATGTGTCGTGGGTGGGTAACACCGTTTATCCCACTGCTGTGCTTAACGAGGTGCTAGGCATTGAGAAGGGCGACGTCTACAATCAGAAGTTACTCAATAAGCGTACAACTGAAGATGACGATGCGGTGGCCAATATGTATATGAACAACGGCTACCTCTTCTTCCAGCTTATTCCTACCGAGACACGCATCGAGGGCGATTCAATCGACCTTGAGATGCGCATCTACGAGGGACGTCAGGCACGCATCAACAAGGTGGTTATTAATGGTAACGACCGCCTTTATGAGAAGGTGGTGCGCCGCGAGCTGCGTGTGCGTCCAGGCGAGCTGTTCAGCAAGCAGGACTTAGTGCGTTCGGCACGTGAGATTGCTCAGACTGGTCACTTCGATCCCGAGAAGATGGACATCCGTCCAGAGCCCAATGAGGAGGACGGTACTGTAGATATCATCCTTAACCTTGAGTCGAAAGCCAATGACCAGATTGAGCTATCGGCTGGTTGGGGACAGACGGGTATCATTGGTAAGGTAACGCTCAAGTTCACCAACTTCTCAATCAAGAACCTCTTCCATCCGTCATCCTACAAGGGCATAATCCCGCAAGGCGATGGACAGACGTTCTCAATCAGTGCACAGACCAATGCCAAGTATTATCAGGCCTATAGCCTTTCATTCGTTGATCCATGGTTCGGTGGCAAGCGACCCAACACTCTGTCGGTTTCGGCATTCTATAGTCGCACTACCGGTATTAACTCATCGTTCTACACCAGCCAGTACCAGAACTACTACCTTAACTATATGTACAATGGTATGTACAACGGTTATAACAACTACTACGGTAACACTGGCAACTACTATGAGAATGCCTACGATCCAGGTAAGTATCTGCAGATGGCAGGTGTGACTGTGGGATTTGGTAAACGACTCAAGTGGCCCGATGACTACTTCACTCTCATGGCCGACCTCAGCTATCAGTGGTACAGCCTCAAGAACTGGGAGTACATGTATTACATGAAGAACGGTGTCAGCAACTCGATTGTGCTTGGACTCACACTCTCACGCAACAGTATTGATAACCCACTCTATACTCGTCGTGGTAGTTCGTTCACACTCTCGTTCCACGCCACTCCTCCAGTTAACCTCTTCGGAAAGAAGAACTGGAAGGCGCTCAGTGAGTCTAGCACCGAGGCTTCTAAAAAAGACCTCTATCGCTGGATTGAATACTGGAAACTCAAGTTCCAGGCCAAGACCTATACTCCTCTCACCGATCCCGACGGACGTTGGACTCTCGTGCTCATGACACGTGCCGACATTGGCTTGCTCGGTAACTGGACTCGTCACGTCAAGTCTCCGTTTGAGACATTCTATGTTGGTGGTGACGGTATGAGTGGAAGCACCACCTATGCTACCGAGACCATCGCTCTGCGTGGTTACGAGAATGGTGCATTCACTCCTTATGGTCAAGAAGGATATGCCTACAACCGTTATGTTGTTGAGCTGCACTTCCCATTGATGCTCTCTAACAGTGCTACCATCTATCCTCTTGTCTTTGCCGAGGCTGGTAACGCTTGGACAAGCGTGAAGAAGTTCAACCCATTCGACCTCAAACGTTCGGTGGGTGTGGGTGCACGCATCTATCTGCCTATGATTGGTATGATGGGTATCGACTGGGGCTATGGTTTCGACACTGTTTATGGCAAGAAGGGTGGCAGCAACTTCCACTTTGTCCTCGGCCAGGAGTTCTAAACCAGCTAAGGTATCTTGAACCTATTGATGCTACTGCGATTAAACTTTTTACTTAAATAATTGTCAAAACAAGCGAATATTAACAAAACAAGATAGAAAACAATATGAAAAAGTTTGCTTTATTATTAGTGGCTTTGGTGGCTTGTATGGCTCCAGCCAGTGCACAAAAGTTTGCTCTTGTCGATATGGAATATATCCTCAAGAACATCCCGGCCTATGAGATGGCCAATGAGCAATTGAATCAAGTGTCGCAGCGTTGGCAACGTGAGGTTGACGAGCTTAAGAAGGCTGCCGATACTATGTATAAGAACTATCAGAGCGATATGGTCTTCCTCACCGACGATCAAAAGAAGAAGAAAGAGGAAGAGATTGTTGCCAAGGAGAAAGAGGCATCTCAGCTCAACTACAAGTACTTTGGTCCTCAGGGCGAGCTCTTCAAGAAGCGTCAGTCACTCATGAAGCCTATTCAGGACGACATATATGCCGCTGTCAAGAAAGTGAGCGAGGAGCGTGGCTTGCAAGTAATATTCGATAGGGCTTCATCGCAGAGCATTATCTTTGCATCGCCCAACATCGACATCAGCAACCAGGTGCTCGAGAAACTCGGCTATTCTAATTAAATGAATATTCTATTTTTAATAAATAACCAATTAATTGATTATGTTTAAGAAAATCTTACTCGCAGTCCTCGTGGCTGCTCCCATGTGCCTCAGCGCACAGACTCTGAAATTTGGTGCAGTTAACCCAACCGAGATCTTTAACGTGATGCCCGATGTGGCTACTGCCAACAACACATTGAAGCAAGTATCAGATAAATATGAGGCTCAGGCTAAGCCTTTGCAGGAAGAACTGCAGAAGAAGCAGAGTGAGCTCGAGGAACTTGCCAAGAACAAGGCTCCCGAAGCTACCCTTGAGGCTAAGCAGAAGGAATTTGAGGATCTCTACACTCGTTATCAGAACTTTATGCAGCAAGCACAGAAAGATATTCAGCAGCAACAAGAGACTCTTCTGGCTCCAATTCAGCAGAAGCTCGTTAATGCCATTCAGGCTGTAGGTGCCGAAGGTGGATATGCTGGTATTCTTGATGCCAACACCCTTCTCTATCGTGGCAACAACATCGAGGATGTTTCGGCCAAGGTGAAGGCAAAACTCGGCATTAAGTAATTTAGAAGTTATTACACATTAATATAAACAGCAGCTTGGGGCAATGCCTCAAGCTGCTTGCTTTTTCTTAATTCTGTTGAAATCAAGGTGTACATCCATTATGCATTGGTCATTATCGCAGCGCAGCCTAATTGTGCATTATGAATTATGTGTTGATTAAGGTTCTGCAGCTTTCGCTATTTCATCATCGCGGGTGGGGTAGGGTGTGTTGAGGTTGACGTTGTGCGTTTCTAGGTAGATTTGGCTAAGTCGGCGCGAGAGTGCTAGTAGTGTGTCGCGACGAGTAGGCTTGTCGAGCTGACATTCCCACACGACGAGCACAAACCAGCCCATATTGTGCAGCACCTTGTAGTTTCGTTCATCACGCTCACGGTTACGCTTGAACTTTGAATTCCAAAAATCTGAGTTAGTTAGCGGTACCTTGTATTTATCGCATCCCTCATGGACATGCCAAAAGCAGCCGTTCACAAATATCACCGTACTGTAACGCGGCAGCACAATGTCGGGCTTGCCGGGCATTGTGGTCACGTTTATGCGGTAACGGTAGCCCTGTCGCCACAGCCATCGCCTCACGATGAGCTCAGGCTTCGTGTCTTTGCCCTTGATGTGGCTCATGCAGCGATGTCGCTGCTCGGGTGTCATTTTGTCGGCCATTGAAGGTTGCGGTTTAAAATAAAGCGGCCCCAGCCACATGAGGCTAGGACCGCTTGGTCTTATCATTCTGCTCCAAGCATTTTCTTTATTTGCTTGGTTAGGTCTACGGCACTGGCTCCGCTATAGACAACAGGTGTTGTCGATGTGTCTATGATGTATGTATATCCTTCGGAATCGCCTAGTTGTTTAATCGCAGCTTGTATTTTGTTTCTTATGGGACTCTCGAGTGCTTGCCGGCGTTCCTCTAGTGTGACTTTGCTGGTTTCAAGAAATTGGTTGAGTTGGCGGTCACCATCTTGAATCTCCTGTACTCGGCGGTCTTTGATGGTGGTTGGTACATTTACATCGCTTGCCATTGCTTGATAGGTAGCATATTTCTTGTTGAACTCAGTGAGCATGAACTCATATTCTGCCTTTAGTTGCTTTGATAGCGTCTCGAGTGTGGTCTGGGCTTCTTTGGTTTCGGGCAACGAGTTAAACACATCATTTACGTTGACGGTGGCAATCTTCATTTGTGCCATCATTGCCAGCGGTGCCACTATAACTGCTAACGTGAGAATGCGCTTGATGTTCATTATACAGAATGTCTTATGAAGTTTTTGATATTCTTGATCTAGTTATCTCTTCTTCTTGCCAGTTGTGCTAGGTTGTACAGCGCTGTTGTTTTTGGCTTGCTGTTTTCCCTTGCCCTGCTTGGCGTTTTGCTGTTTATCATTCGGTGTTTCTTGCTGCTTGCCCTTTTGAGTACCTTGATGTTTAGTACCTTGATGTTTAGTACCTTGATTCTGTGTGCCTTGATGTTGGGCACCTTTCTTCGGGATTATAAGCTTCTGACCAATCTTGATGTTGTCGCCCTTGATGTTATTGGCTTTTCTAATCTCATCGGCCGATACTCCATACTGGGCTGCAAGCTTGGTAAGGTTGTTGCCCTCTTTAACCTCGTGGCTTATTGGTTTCTTGGCCTCTTCGGCAGCTTTCTTTCTTGCAGCTTCCTCGGCTGCTTTCTTCTTGGCGGCTTCTTCAGCAGCCTTTTTCTTGGCGGCCTCTTCAGCAGCTTTGGCTCTCTTATCCTTTGCCGATTGCTGTTGTTTTCCAGCATGCTTGCCGTTTTGCTCGTTATGCTGAGTTGCCTGCTTGCCCTGTTGCTTGTTGTTTGTTGGCTGTTGCTTTTCGGCTTGCTTAACAGGAGTGGCAACATGTTGCCCCTTCTTCGGAATATTAAGTTTTTGACCTATCTTGATGTTTTCATCTTTCAAGTCGGGGTTTGCAGCTTTAATATCGTTGATTGAGACTCCGTACTGCTCAGCGAGTTTAGTAAGGTTGTTGCCTTCTTTAACCTCGTAGACAATGGGCTTAGCAGCCTCTTCGGCAGCTTTCTTGCGAGCAGCTTCTTCGGCAGCTTTCTTCTTGGCGGCAGCCTCTTGCTCTTTCCTCTTCTTGGCAGCTGCAGCTGCTATCTCTTGGTCTCTTTTCTTTCTGGCGGCTTCGGCTTCTTGCTGTCTGCGTTTCTTGGCGGCCTCGGCTTCTTGTTGCTTGCGTTTTTTGGCAGCTTCAGCCTCTTGTTGTCGCTTCAGCTCATCTTCTTGGTCGTAGTAGCTTGAGTTGTTCTTTTGTGGTTGAGGCACATACGCTTGGTTCTCCTCTTTCTGCTGACGTTGAGGAACGTTGCGGTTGTCGCTTCCGTAGTGCCCACTATTATTGCTTGAATAGTTTTCGTTGTTATAAGCGTAGTCGTCGTTGCTACTGCCATTGTTGGTGCTGCGGCGATTGTTATTCATCACAGTCTCGTTGTTGTTGCCACCTTTGCGCTTGATGGTGAGTACCTTGCCTGTCTCTACGTTGGCCGAGCGCAGGTTGTTTAGTTCCATGAGATCATCTATGTCCATGCCATAGCGGCCAGCAATGTCTTCTAGGTCTTCTCCTTCAGTAACAGTGTGGAATAGGATGCCTTTGCGGGCATACTCGTCCATCTCTTCGTCGCCAACGATGCTCTTGATGTCGCCTGGCTGTACTTCAACTCGTCTTGCAAACTCGTTCTTGTGGTAGTCAACAATTTTGTCCTCGGTCATACGGTAACTGTTGATTTGGCCTTTGGGGAGAGTGAGCAGGTAAGAGTGGATATTGCCGGGTATCACATCGTCGCGATACTGTGGGTTGAGCAGTCTTATCTCTTCGAGTGGAATGTTAAGCACCTGTGAGATTTGGTGAATGCTCACGCGCTGGTTCACAGTGGTGGTTCCTGTCGATAGGGGTTTCTTGGGGAATACTGGCGTAATATCGTGCTCGCGATAGTAGTTCATTACATAGCAGGCTGCAATGAAGGCTGGCACATAGCCTCGGGTATCTTTGGGAAGGTACTTGTAGATGTCCCAAAAGTCTGGCTTGTCAATGTCGTTGTTCTGAGCTCTGCGCATCGCTTTCTCAACGTTGCCCATTCCACAATGGAAGGCAGCGACCACGAGCAACCAGTCCTTATAAGAGCCATGAAGTCTTTCAAGGAAATTGGCAGCTTTTTCGGTCGACTTGATGGGGTCGCGGCGCTCATCAACGAGTGTATTGACCTCAAGACCGTTGCCCTTAGCGGGCAAAACCATGAATTGCCATAATCCAGCTGCACCCGATGGAGCCACTGCATTGGGATTAAGGGCCGAACAAGCCACAGGTATATACTTTAGGGCTTCGGGCAATCTGTGGTTGGCTATTTCTTTTTCAATTATGGGGCGGTAATAGTTCCACAGGCCGAGCATTTGGGCAACCTGAGCTCTGTTACGGTCGACATAGCGTTCAATATAGCTTTTCACGACTGGGTTGAATGGCATGTCAATGCCATATCGCTTTGAGAGCTTTTCAAGACGCTCCTCGTAGTTGCGGTCGCTAGCTAGGCGGCCTTCTTTGTCGTTGAGGTTGCTCTCGCTCAGGTTAGTGTAATTCCTAAGATACCAGTTAGTCGCCATTTCCTTAGTGTTAGCGTCAACTCCGGCAGGAAAGACAATAGAACGGTCACTGAGGTTCTCTCGGTTGTTGTACTTGTCATCCATGGCGGTGGCGCTACTTATTGTCATCACAAGCACCAAGGCGGCGAATAATATGTGTCGATAATTCATAACTCTTATTGAAAATTATGTGGCGTTATTTCTGAACTTTGATATGTGTGCAATTCTGCTTCTAGCGATTATTTATGACCATTCTTTGGGATTTTAATTTTTTGGCCAATCTTTATTTGGTCACCTGTGATACCATTGGCTTTCCTGATAGCCTCAGGGGTGGTGCCATATTGCTTTGCAAGCTTTGTGAGGTTGTTACCCTCTTTCACTTCGTGGATGATGGGCTTCTTAGCCTCTTCAGCGGCTTTTTTTCTTGCTGCTTCTTCGGCAGCTTTTTTCTTAGCTGCTTCTTCAGCTGCCTTTTTCTTGGCGGCTTCTTGCTCGCGCTTCTTCTTGGCTGCGGCTTCTTGTTCACGTTTCTTCTTAGCAGCGGCCTCTTGCTCGCGTTTCTTCTTGGCAGCAGCTTCAGCCTCACGTTTTTTGCGTGCAGCCTCTTCTTGCTGTCTCTTTATCTCCTCGTCGCTGTCGCTCTGATAATCGTTGTCATAGCTGTTGTTGCCATAGTTGTTGCTATATGGATCGTTGTTGCGCTGCGATTGTGGAACGGGATTCTGTCGCTCGTCTTTTTTCCGGCGTTCTGGCACGGGACGATTGTCGCGTCCACTGCCATCGGTATAATTGTAGCTATTATTCCCGTAATAATTGATGTCTTTCTTGATGCTGCTGTCGCTGTAGTCAAAGCCTTCGTCATCAAAACTGTTGTTGGCATTGTTCATCGCAAGGTTGCTAGACTGGTTGGCCTGAGCTCCGTTTGATACCTTCAGTATCTGTCCTGGTTGAACATAGAATGATTCCAACTTATTGAGTTCCATTAGGTCGTCAATCTGCATGCCATACATGTCGGCGATATCATACAAGTCTTCGCCCTGCTTCACTTCATGCTCGGTAGTTGCAAGTGTGATGTTGTCGTCATCATCGTCATTCTTGTTGTCGTAGGTGTTACGGCTGTTGTTGATGATGCGACTTTCGTCCTTGATGTAGCTGTAGATGTGCTGGTTGGGTAATGCTAGAACATAAGGGTGAACGTTGCCGGGTATCACGTCGCTGCGATACTGAGGGTTGAGGATTCTTATTTCCTCGACGGGGATGTTGAGAACCGATGCGATTTGTCTGAACGACACTCTCTTGTTGACCATAACAGTGTCGATGACAAAGGGGCGAGTCTTCTCTGGGCTAATGCCGTGGTCTTTGTAGTAGTGCATCATGTAGTTGGCTGCAATGAAGGCAGGCACGTAGCCACGCGTTTCCTTGGGCAGGTAATTGTATATTTCCCAAAAGTCGGCCTTTTCATTTCCAGTGCGCTTGATGGCCTTGTCCACATTGCCAGGCCCGCAGTTATAGGCAGCGATGGCAAGTGACCAGTCACCATATTTTGAGTAGAGCTTCTGGAAGAACAAAGCAGCCTTCTCACTCGATGTGTAAGGGTCGCGGCGCTCGTCAACGGTGCTGTTCACCTCCATGCCGTGGCCTTTAGCTGTCGATGGCATGAATTGCCACAGACCTCCTGCGCCAGCTGGCGACACTGCGTTGGGGTTAAGGGCGCTCTCAATAATAGGAATGTACTTAAGCTCTAGTGGCATGTGGTGGCGCTCGAGTGCAGCCTCAAAGATTGGCATGTAATAGGGGCTCATGCCTAGCAACCTCGAAACAAGTGAGCGGCCTTTCACCACATATCGCTCGATGTAGCTCTTCACGATCTGGTTAAAGGGCATCTCAATCGATGTGGGGAGCTTTTGGAGTCTCTCTTTGTACACCTTGTCGCTCACGCTACCATAGTTGTAGTCGTTTCTATTGTCGTTGCCTGGAGTATTTGTGTCATGATATAGCTCAAACCAGTCCTTCTGCATGTCGTTGTTGGCATTGAAGCTTGGTGGGAACTGAATGTCGTTGTCAGTTATCGACTCTTTGAGCGACAACACCGACTTCTTTTTGGTGTCGGCCAAAGTAGTTGTTAGGGTTAATAAAGATAAAAGTGTTAATAATATTCGATATTTCATAACTCTTATTTTATATTCTTTTTATATGTTTCATCTCTTAAAAATCAAGGGAGCAACCAAGCCCTATCGCTGGCAATCGGGTAGTCTGACTATCGATAACGGCTGGTCCCCAACGCATCGACAGGTCGGGACTCACGTCAAAGTGCATCATTGAGGCATCGACATAAGCGTCGATGACATTTAGGACATATACGGCAGCGATACCTATGATGCATATGTCGCGGTAACGGCGGTAGTAGTCCTTGCGGTTTTTTAACGTGCTGGTGAGCCAGGTCTTGTCGAGGTCGCTCTCATTCACCGTGGGAGGGTAGAAGTCCATGTAGCTGCGTGTGTTGGGGTCATTGTCGGTTATGTCCCGGTAGGCCTTGGAGTAGTCGTTGAGCATGCGGTTGTTCCACGACGTACCGTAGGTGAGGCCCACAAAGGCTCCAATCACGATGGGTAGCTTCCAGTAGCGGCGGTTGTAGATTTGCCCCAATCCAGGGCACAGTGCCGATAGCCACATCGCCCTCATAGGGTTGGGGTTGAAACGTGTGCTCTCAATAGTTTTGGCTGTGGGGGGCTCTATCTTGCCTGTAAGCAGCGCAGTGCTGTCGGTGAGCACAACGGTGTCGAGTTTTTCATCAATTATGTCGTGTCTCACCAATTGTTGAGCTTGGGAGGTTATTGCAACAAGGGAGCACAGTAGCAATGCTATTGTGCGCATTAAATGTCGATATGTTGTCGCATATATTCTCACAAATTGTGCAGTTCTCCCAAAATTAAATTTAAATTAATATTTATCTTTTAAACGGTCAAATAGACTGATTATTCTGTCTAGGTCTTCATCGTTGTTAAACGAGAATGTTATTTTTCCTTTACCTAATGTGTTACACGAGAGCTTCACGGGAACACCAAATGCCTTTGTCAAATGCTTGGTCAGGATGTCGAAATCGTTGCTGCCGCTGTGTCTTGGCAATGATTTTCCGACATCTTCTTTTTCTCCGCTTTTCTCTTGGCTCTCTTTTGCAAGTTGCTCTACTTGTCTTACTGATAAACCTTTTTTAAGTATCTCGTTATATAATTTTAACTGTAAGGTAGGATCGCTCACTGTGATTAGGGCACGGGCATGACCCATGTCGAGTTTCTTGTCGCGTAAGCCGAGTTGTATCTCGGCTGGGAGTTTGAGCAATCGCAGGAAATTGGCGATGGTAGTGCGTTTCTTGCCTATGCGCTCACTCAGACGTTCTTGGGTCAGATTGTATTGCTCAATGAGTTTCTTGAAAGTGAGTGCTATCTCTATGGCATTAAGGTCTTCGCGCTGGATGTTCTCGATGAGGGCCATTTCGGTTAACTCAGTATCGTTGGCCTCGCGAATGTAGGCGGGAACGCTTTCGAGTCCGGCTATTTTGGCGGCACGGTAGCGACGCTCGCCCGAGATAATCTGATATCGGTCGTCATCAATCTTGCGCAGCGTCAAGGGCTGGATAATGCCTACCTCGGCAATCGACGCAGCAAGCTCTTTGAGGGCTTCGTCGTCAAAGGTGGTTCTGGGTTGTCCTGGATTGGGAGTGATGAGGCTAATTTCAATGTTACTGATAGCCGACGAACCATTGGTTTGGATGTCGTCCATGTTGAAATAAGACCCAAGGCCTCTCCCTAATGCGTTTCGCTTCATATACTAAATCGTTGCTTTCTATTATTTTACCTTACAGGAGTGTGTCGCTCCCGAAAAAATGCTTTCAGCCTGCAAAGGTACAAAAAATCAGCAATAAATCAACCTAAATTTTATAACATTAACAACTCGCGTATATAATATTAATTTATTAATGCTTGTTATTGCTCAGTTTTGTCAAGCATTTAGATTGAATGGAATGAAAAAATCACTAACTTTGCACAGCTATAAATAACTAATGAAATCATGAAACGTCGATTGTTTATTATGTCGCTGGCTGTGATTGTTTTAAGCATTGCCGCCAGCGCACATGAAATAATAAAAGGCACACTCAAGAGCATGTGGCACTATCCTGGCACTGAGCGTGAAATTCAGGTCTACGTGCCCGATGCCTACGATGCCAGCTCGCCCGCCTGCCTCTATGTGGGGCTTGACGGAATTCTGTGTAACGCTCCTAATGTGATGGACAGTCTCATCACCGTTGGCAAAATGCCAGTGACCATAGGCGTATTCGTGCAGCCTGGTGTCATAAAGGACAAGGACGGCAATGTGCTGCGCTACAACCGTAGCAACGAGTTTGACATGACAACTGCCACGTTTGCCTCCTTTATCGAGGATGAGGTGCTGCCCTGGGTTGAGAGCCTCACCACTGCCCGTGGGTTTCCTATTAAGCTCTTGCATCGTGGGGGCGGTGGCATGATTTTCGGTCTGAGCAGTGGTGGCATTGCAGCGTTCGCGGCGGCTTGGCATCGCCCTGAATTGTTCAGCAGAGTTTTCAGCGGCGTGGGCACCTTTGTGGCGATGCGTGGTGGCAACGATTTGCAAGCTATAGTTCGCAAGAGCGAACCCCGCCCCCTTCGCATCTTCCTGCAAGATGGCACCAACGACGTGTGGAACCCACTCTTCGGCCATTGGTACGAGGGCAACCGTATGCTTGCCTCAGCACTCGACTTCGCTGGCTACGACGCCCGCTACGACTGGAGCGACTGCTACCACGGGGTGAAGCGCGCCAACGAGATCTTCCCCGAAGTAATGGAATGGATGTGGCAAGGCTGGCCCGAGGCACCTAAGTATGGTAAAACGCAGAACAACCTGCTCGACACCATGTTGGTTGATGGTGGCAGAGGGTGGAAACCATGGTTATGGGTCGTTAAAGAGAATGAAAATGATGTTCCTATTGCTATCTATCCTGACTCTACACTGATGGTCAAAGCTCAACCTGGTTCAAATTGCCTGTGGCAGTACACGATTGACGAAAATGGCAATGAGCAAAATGGACAACCTTTCTATTGGCTGCACAGCTACGATAACTCACAACTCGACGTGAAAGCAATGACATTTGACGGAGCAGGCAATCTATGGGTAGTGACCAAAGATGTTGGCATCCAGATTTGTGACCAGAATGGCCGCGTGAGAGGCATCTTGAAATTTCCTGGAACTTTGGATGGAAGCGACATTATGCGCATTGAGATTCATAAAAAAGAGATATATTTGTATGATCGTAGAGGTTATATACACTCGCGTCAGCTCTATGTAACCCCACCCACTCCCGGCGTCACCCCCAAGAGCCAAGGGCAAGGATAAAACAAATGCATAATGCACAATTCATAATGCACAATCTCTTCAACTAACTGAAAACTGAGAACTGATTACTGAAAACTGACTACCCCCCAATGCACAACAACAGTCCAGCGCAGCATGCTAAATTTGTGAAATTGACAACCCAGCCAGTAGGCAGGTTGGTCACTGGGCTTGCTGTGCCTGCCATGGTGAGTATGCTCGTGACGGGCATCTACAACCTCGTCGACACGTTCTTTGTTGGGCAAATCAATACGCAGAGTGTGGCGGCACTTGGCATCGTGTTCTCTTACATGTCGATAGTACAGTCTATAGCTTTCTTCTTTGGTCAAGGTGCGGGCAATTACATCTCGCGCATGCTTGGCCATGAGGACAGCCACAACGCTGGTGTGATGGCATCGGTAGGACTGGTGTCGACGTGGCTCACGGGTGCGATTATCGCTGTTATCGGCTTTGTGTTCATGCAGCCAGTGTTGCGCTTCTTTGGCTCAACTGAAACCATTCTGCCTTACGCTTGCGACTATTTCACCTTTATACTGCTTGGCACGCCGTTCATCATGAGCTGTTTCACGCTCAACAACCTCATGCGTCATCAAGGCAATGCTATGCTGTCGATGCTTGGCATCATGACGGGTGCGGCGCTAAACGTGGTTCTTGATCCAATCTTCATCTTCGGCCTTGGGCTTGGAGTGAAAGGGGCCGGCATGGCAACGGCATTGTCGCAAGTGGTGAGCTTCACTCTCATGCTCATGCTCTCGGGGAAGAGGGGAGGGGTGCCAATCCGTCTATCGCAGTTCAAACCGTCGATGCAACGCTATCGCGACATAGCAGCTGGCGGACTGCCTTCGCTGGCTCGTCAGTCGATGATGGGAATCTCAGCACTTATCCTCAACCACGTGGCAGGTATCTATGGCGACTCGGCAATCGCAAGTTTTTCGGTGGTGAGCCGCATTACAATGCTTGCGAGTGCGGCGATGATTGGATACGGCCAAGGATTCCAGCCGGTGTGCGGCTTCAATTATGGCGCGGGCAAGTTCGACCGTGTGCGCGCCGCTTTCATCCACAGCTGCAAGGTGTCGACAATCTATTGTACGATTCTTGCTGTTGTGGGATTTATCTTTGCTCGCCAGCTGGTGTCTCTCTTTGTTGAGAGCGACCCTGATGTGAGCCGCATGGGTACTGAGATATTGCGTTATCAGTGCATTTCGTTCCCATTGACTGGTTTTGTAGTAATGGTGAATATGTATCTACAGAATATAAGACGCACAGTTCCTGCAATAATTATTGCTATGGCACGTCAAGGAATTTTCCTCATCCCAGCACTCTTCATTGGTAATTGGTTGCTGGGCTTCTTGGGCGTGGAAATCGCTCAGGCTGTAGCCGACACTGCATCTTTCCTTCTCGCCATACCTTTAGGCATCAACACTCTCAATCGCATGGGAAAAACAATTAATACATAGGGCGTTAATAATTTCTTTTTCCCTCCTTAATATCCTTTTCATTCCTTAACTTCCCGCCATAACAAGAAAATAGCAAGGATTATTTTCGTCAAATAATCCTTGCTAAGCATTCAATAGGTAATAATTTAATTGTAAGGTAATAAAAGAATGTTTTGAGGTTTATTGTAAATGCAAATTTAATGCTTTCAAATGAAATGCTGGTACTTAATGTGTTTAGCACTTCTAAACTATTAGAAAGTTGGTGTAGTTATGCAATCCAATTGAATTGAAGCCTATTACAACCGAACGAAACACTAAATTTAACAAATTAATGCAAACGATTGCGATTGCCCTTCCAAAAAAATCCAGATTGGACTCCTCTGGACAGGAAAACTTCTAATATTCTTCAATGACCTTGTGTTTTTGCGTTGCAAAGTTATGTATAATTTTTGAATATGCCATAACTTTTTATGAGAAAAAAAATCACGCAATCTCATTGCGCTGATAATCAAGAGTATAAAAATATATGTTATTAAACATCTATTTTGTGTAGTTCCATATTATCACCATCAAAGGTGGCATATGTGTATTGTTCTATCCAGTCTCCAAGGATTGTCATTGTCTGGCCACCGTCAAGGGTAAGTTGTCGTGCCAGGTGTATATGGCCATATATATAGTGGCGAACTTCGGGATGCTGTGCTGAGTACTCTTTGCTGAATGTCTCAAGTCGCTGGCAGCACACCTCCTTGATCTTGTCTTCTTCCTCTTTCGATCGGGTAACGCGGTTGTGCTGCGACCAGCCGGTAGCTATGCCGTAGGTCCAGCGGGGGTGAATGCTGGCATATAGCCACTGGCACACACGGTTGTAGAAGCACCAACGTGTGAAGCGGTACATGGGTTTTTGATATCCCACATCGTCGCCATGCGAGAGCAGGAATTGCCGACCCATGATTTCCATCTGGGTGTGACCTTTTATCACGGTAAGGCCCACCTCTTTTGAAAGGTAGTCAAAGAGCCACACGTCGTGATTGCCTGTGAACCAGTATATTTTCACGCCGGCATCAGCAACTTCTGCAAGTTTGCCAAGGAACCTGATATGTCCGCGTGGCACCACGTTTTTGTATTCATACCAGTAGTCCAAGATATCGCCCAGCAAGTATAGCTCGGCGGCATCGTCCTTGATGCTGTCGAGAAACTGCACGAGTTTTTCTTCGTGGGCTCGCTTGTCGTCAATGTAGCGGGCTCCCAAGTGAGCGTCCGATATGAAATATGCTTTTTTCACGGTCTTGTCAGTCAAGATCAAATCCTAACTCGAGCTTCGCCTCATCGCTCATCATCCTCACGTCCCACTCGGGTTCATACACAAGGTTTACGGTGCAGCTGTTTATGCCGTCAATGCTCTCAACTTTCTGTCTCACATCCTCAAATATGAAATCGGCCATAGGGCAGTTTGGGGCAGTAAGAGTCATGTCAATAATTACATTGCCATCATCTTGAAGATCAATCTTGTAGACTAATCCCAAGCTGTAGACGTCGACGGGTATTTCTGGGTCAAACACAGTCTTGAGCATCATAATGATTTGCTCCTCGAGTTTGAGTTTCTGTTCTTGTTCCATATTCTTTGTTGCCATTTACGACTGCAAAAGTAGTGAAAAAAATGGAAACTACTGCCTTTTACAAAATTTCTTTCACTTCGAGTAGGGAGCTCACGGTGTGATGCGCACTAGGGCATGCCTCATCACGAACGTTTAGGTAGATGGTGCGCCATCCAGCGCCTAAGGCACCAGCAATGTCGGTTGTGGGGTCATCGCCAATCATCACAATCTGTTGGGGCTCAGCGCCACACAGTTGCATGGCATAGTCATAGATGCCACGTCTTGGCTTGGTGATGCCGCAGTCTTCGCTCAGCACTAAGTGTGTAATGTAGCGGTTCATGCCTCCTGCCTCGAGTTTGCGTTCTTGCACTCCTTTGAAACCGTTACTGATGGCGTTTATCTGGTATCCCTTGCCGTGTAGGTATTGAAGCAGGTCCACTGCACCAGGCATCAGGTGGTGATTCTTTATCAATTGGTCTAGGTAGCACGTATTCATGGCGGCAGCAAGTTCATCCACGTCGTCGCAACAATATTTACTCGCTTCAAGAGCTTGCTCAAAACGGCGGACTTCAAGGACTTCCTTTTTTATTCCTCCATGGTTATATAGTTGCCACAGATCGTGATTGAAATGTTCATAGTGGTCATGAAATGCCTTATAGTCATGGCACCACTCGCTGCAGCCCATGAGCCTGAAAGTCGTTTCAAGCGCTACCTCGCTGTTGCGTGAGAACCACCATAGGGTGTCGTCAATATCAATAAATACTGTTGTTATGCCTTCCATCTCGACTACAAAGTTACAACTTTTTTCCAACTAACCCAAATGTGGAGCAACTCTCGAATTTACTATCACTTTCTTTTTATTTACCCGTTCGAAAAAGAATCGATTTTGTGCAGTTCTCTTAAAAAACTGATGCCTAATAAACTGAGAAGTGAAAACTTTTCACTACTTTTGCACCCGTAAAAACATTGAAATAAAGAATAATATTAAATAAATACTTAAGAATCATGAAATTACTTGAAGGTAAGGTGGCACTCATCACTGGTGCCGCACGTGGAATTGGCAAGGCTATCGCCTTGAAGTTTGCTAGCGAAGGCGCCGATATCGCTTTCACCGACCTCGTTATCGACGAGAACGGAAAGGCTACTGAGCAGGAAATCGCTGCTTTGGGTGTGAAAGCCAAGGGTTATGCCAGCAACGCTGCCGACTTCGCTCAAACCGAAGAAGTTGTGAAACAAATCAAGGAAGAGTTTGGCAAAATAGACATACTCGTTAACAATGCAGGTATTACCAAGGACGGTCTCATGCTTCGCATGACCGAGCAGCAGTGGGATGCCGTAATCGCAGTGAACCTCAAGAGCGCATTTAACTTTATCCATGCACTTGTGCCTGTGATGATGCGTCAGCGTGGCGGTTCTATCATCAACATGGCTTCGGTGGTTGGAGTTCACGGAAATGCCGGACAGAGCAACTATGCAGCCAGCAAGGCTGGTCTTATTGCTCTCGCCAAGAGCATCGCTCAGGAGATGGGTAGTCGTGGCATACGTGCTAACGCCATCGCTCCAGGCTTTATCGAGACTGCTATGACTGCAGCTCTTCCCGAGGAGGTTCGCAAGGAGTGGGCCGAGAAGATTCCTTTGCGCCGTGGTGGTTCTGTTGAGGATATCGCTAACGTTGCCACATTCCTCGCCAGCGACATGTCAAGCTACGTCACTGGTCAGGTCATCCAAGTTGATGGTGGCATGAACATGTAATAAAAGTTAGTTAAAATAAAATGACGCATCAGGCTCTATAGTCTGGTGCGTTGTTTTTTGTTGAGTAGCCCAATTGTGTCTTTATTAAGCTGGGTCAACATCAAAGTAGAGACGTGTAGTGCGCATACGGCTATCTATAGCAAGCAACTGCTCATACAGGTCGCGCAGGATTTTTTTGACTTTGGTCATCGAGGCGCTTAGTTCCATTTTAAGCACGATTTGCCGTATGTAGAAAGTCTGTACTCTCGACACCATAGGAGCTTCAGGACCCAGCACTCGTCCACCAAACACTTGCCTTAGCAGGTTGCTGTAGCGCACAGCCATCTCGAGCACCACGTCGTCTTGTTTGTGCTTTAGGTAGATGTTTATAATCTTGGTGAACGGTGGGTAACCATATTGCTCTCGTTCGGCAATCTCTTTGTTGTAAAATCCCTTGTAGTCGTGCTCAACCACCTTCTCGATAACGGGATGGCTGGGATTGCTGGTCTGGATAATGACCTTTCCTTGCTTGTTTTTGCGCCCCGCGCGTCCTGCCACTTGTTCCATCATGTTGAAGGCGCGTTCGCTGCTGCGGAAGTCGGGGAAATGTATCATCGTGTCGGCATTTAGGATGCCAACGATGCTCACTGCATCAAAGTCAAGGCCTTTTGTCACCATCTGTGTGCCAACGAGGATGCTGGTCTTGTGCTGCGAGAACTCGTCGATGATGCGGTCGTAGCTGGCTTTCGAGCGAGTCGTGTCAAGGTCCATGCGCGAGATTTTCTCTCCTGGGAACACCTTGTCAATCTCGTCCTCGATGCGCTCGGTGCCGTAGCCCACAACTTCTATTGTGGGGTTGCCGCAGGCCGGGCACACGGTGGGTAGCGTGATGGTGTGGCCGCAGTAGTGACAGGTGAGGGTCTCCACATGGCGGTGATAGGTGAGTGTCACGTCACAGTTCACGCATGTGGGTATCCAGGCGCACTCTTTGCAACGCACCATGGGGGCATAGCCGCGGCGGTTCTGAAACAGTATCACTTGCTCATTGTCACCCAGTGCTTTACGACATTCGTCAATGAGCTCCTGCGAAAACATTCCGTTCATCTCATGCTTTTTCCAGGCCTTCTTTAGGTCGATAATATGCACTTGTGGCAACTCAATGTCGGCATATCGTGTATTCAGTTCCACGAGGCCATATCGTCCGTTAAGTGCCTTATAATAAGTGTCAATTGCGGGAGTCGCCGAGCCTAGCACGGTTTTTGCGCCATGCATGTGGGCAAGCATGATGGCAGTGTCACGACCATTGTAGCGTGGTGCAGGGTCTTGTTGCTTGTAGCTGGTATCATGCTCTTCGTCAACAATCACTAGCCCCAGGTTGCTATAAGGCAAGAATACGCTTGAGCGAACACCGATTATAACGCACGGATCGCTGGCGGTGAGTAGCTTCTTCCATATGTCGACGCGCTCATTGTCACTGAACTTACTGTGATAGATGAGCAATCGCTCGCCAAAGACTCGTTGTAGCCGTTGTGTCAACTGGGTGGTAAGGGCAATCTCAGGCACTAGATACAGTACCTGCTTGCCCAGCTTGAGCACATCGTTTATCAGGTGCATGTAAATTGATGTCTTCCCACTCGAGGTAACACCGTGAAGCAATGTCACGGCTTTTTCTTTGAATGAGTCATGAATTTGCAGGTAGGCGGTGCGTTGTGGCTCGGTGAGTTTAGGCAACTCCACGAGTCCTGTTCCTAGTAGTTCAAAGCGGTTAATTTCACGCTTGTATATCTCAAATATTCCATTCTTTCGTGCGGCAGCGAGAACTGGTTGGGTGCAGCCCGAACGTTTGAGAAGAGCTTCTTGAGTGACTTCTTGCACGGGTTTGCTTCGTTGTAGCCATTGCGACAGGTCAAGGTAGGCGAGTAGCAGCTGCTCTTGTTTCTTGGCTCGGCTAACTCGGTCGAAGAAGCCATGCAGCGCCTGCTCGTCATCGCGTTCAATGGTGAGGCGAACGCAGGTTTCCGTTTTAGGGCGGTAATTGTCCATCACGCGTTCTGCCACATGCACAGCTCCCTTGTCGAGTAAACGGCTCACAATGCCTTCCACGTTCTTGAAACCTGTAGCATTGGTGAGCTCGGTAATCTGCACTTTGCCACGCTGGTTCGTGAAGTCGAGTATCACGCGTTCGCGGTCGTTAAGATCGCCAGGAGTTTCCTCTTCAAAATCGGGATTTATGCTGATTTGTGTCTCACTCTCTACCTTGAGGCCACTTGGCACGGCGGCTTTGTAAGTCTCGCCCACGGTGCACAGGTAGTAGTCGGCAATCCACTGCCACAACTTTAGCTGGGGGTGCCTCAAGATTGGTCCTTCATCGAGCAAGGCGAGGATTTCTTTCACCTGATAGCCTTGTGGTTCTATGTCGTGGGTCATAACCACTATTGCCGTGTAGTACTTCTTGCGACCAAAGGGAACAAGCACACGATAGCCCACCTTCAAGTCCATCGACTCAGGGATGCGGTAGGTGTAGGTGCCTTGAACGGCAAGGGGCAATATAACTTCGGCAAACTGTGACATAGGTTGCAAAGTTAGTTATTATTTTTGTATATGGCAAATTGCCAAACTAAACTCTCCGCCCGTTCACTGCGTTAAGTGTTGGGTGGCAGTTCAGGAGGTAGTTCTTCGTAGTCTATGTCGAGGGTGGGGGTGTGTGCACTGCTGTGCTGTGGCAAGAGCATAGTGTGTTTTAGGCTAGCACACAAGCGCTTCGCTTGAGGCTTGAAGGTCTTATAGGTTAGAGCGCCCGAAATCATTCCGCTCACGATTGGCACAGCTTTGGTAAGTGTTTTTGAGATGCTTCCTTTGGTAATTTTCAGGCCTATGAATTGCGCTATGCGTCTCACGGCAGGATACAGCACTCCATTAGTGAGGGCATACTCTGGTAGTTTTTTGATAATCTGCTTTTGAAGTATCTCGCCTAGTTCTTGCAGGGTTTTCACGGCAATGCCCACACCAGTCATCACTCCCACAAATATGGTGAGTAGGTTCACTGCGCTCTCGGTCAATTTCCCTTTCTCGTTGAGTAGGGTGGGGAAACCGTAGATGTAGGCGAGTTTTTGTCCAAGCACTAGCACGTGAAAATAGAATTGGGCAATGTCGGTGGGAACGGTACCCAGCGCAGCCCATCCCCCGGGCATTCCCATTGCTGCCGAGAATAGCGAAACTTTCTTGGTGTGCGACTTTATGCAGTCGGCGGCGATGCGGTCGAGGATTTTTTCGGGAACCAAGTCAATGGTTCCTCGCTCAATAGCAGCTTGAAGGTGGGGCTCGCTCAGGTATTTGCCCAATTCGGCTTCAAGGAATTTCTTGCGGTCAACTGTCACGCCGGGCAATTTCAGCGCAGCACTCACCACTTTGTTCCATGCGTTGGTTCCTTTCGACATGGTGTAATTTCTTTTTAGTTGTTAATGTTCGATCTACTTCTCAACCTTTTTTCTCAAGTATTTCTTGAGCTAGTTGCATGTGGCTGATGGCTCCACTGCTGTGAGGGTCATAGAGCAGGGCAGGAAGACCGTGGCTTGGCGCTTCGCTCAAGCGTGTGTTGCGGGGTATCACAGTGGTGAACACTATGTCGCCAAAGTGGCTCTTGAGTTCCTCATATATCTGGTTGGCAAGGCGCAGGCGGGCGTCATACATTGTGAGGAGGAAGCCTTCGATGTGAAGTCTGCTATTTAGTTTCGATTTAATGATGCGCACAGTGTTGAGCAGCTTGCTGATGCCTTCTAGTGCAAAATACTCGGCCTGTACGGGAATGATTACGCTGTGGGCAGCAGTCAGTGCGTTAACGGTAATTAGTCCGAGCGAGGGACTGCAGTCGATAATGATGTAATCATAGTCGCTCTCAACTTGTTGTAGCAGTCGCTGCATCACTTTTTCACGGCTTGGCTTGTCGATTAATTCGAGCTCGGCACCCACCAGGTCGATTCGTGAGCCCAGCACGTCGAGGTTCTCGACGCAGGTCTCTTTGCAGGCGCTCTTGATGGGATATTCATCTACGAGGCACTCGTAGATTGACGATTCCAACTGGTTTGGGTCAAGTCCTATGCCCGAGGTTGCATTGGCTTGTGGGTCGGCATCGATGAGCAGCACTTTCTTGCCTAGCTTGGCAAGCGAGGCTCCAAGGTTGATGGCTGTCGTGGTCTTTCCTACGCCGCCTTTTTGGTTTGCTATAGCTATTATTTTTGTCATGATCTATAATTCAGGTTTTTATGATTGCTGTATCCACAAGGCTTTAATCTTGCGCTTTATGGCTATGATGTTGCCCACACTGATGAGGGTCATAATCACCACAGCAACAATAAGGGCGATTATAATGGTGCCGCCACTAGTACCCATCGCTTGTAGCATGGGCAAGTAGTAGGCTCGGGCGAGCAGCATGATGATGACCGCAAGCACAAGCACTGCGGCATTGATGGCCAGCACCATGTTGATGTAAGGTTGCGACACTTGTGCAGGTGAGTAGCCTAGGAGCAGTAGGTCTTGAAGTTTCTTGGTGTTCTTCTGCAACAGCAGGTAAATGCTTAGCATGAGCACAAAGAAGGCAAGCACACTTATTATTATACCCACTACTATCACGATGCTCACAATCAAATTCAGGAAGTATTGGGCCTTGCCTTGTTGCATCTTCTCGCCGGCAACTTGGTAGCCGTGGTCATCGAAGTAGCGCTGCATCTTCACGTCACCAGGGCTGTTGACCTCCAATATCAGGCGCGACGGGTTGCGGTCGATGCCACTGCCATAGCGCTCATTGCTCCACTTCATGAACTCTTGGGGCACTACAATGGTGTTGAGGCGGTTAGAGAAACCCACGATGCGGCCCTTCATGGTGTCGTTGTGGCCATTGCCACGCAGAGTGAAGTCGAGGGGAACTTTCGACACAATCCCCTCGCTTATTTGCGGCAGACCTTGACTGGCGGCAAAACCGAAGTTGTAGAGCGACAGATAGTCACGCGACATTATCACGGGAATCTCGGGTTTCTCTGGGTCAAACTTCCAGTCACTGTCGGCAACATCGATAAACTCCGACGGGATTGATTCGAAGAAAAGCATTGTGCCCATGGCGCCACCGCCTGCACCTCCCACTGAGATTGTGGCATACAGGCTGTAGTCGTTGCTTGAGAATTTGCCCACTTTGCGGCACCAAGGTTGTGCCTCGATATCGTCGATAGCAGCTTGCGAGAATTCGTTACTGCCGCCAAGCAGGGTTCCGGCTGTTGATACCGAGCGAGTGATGATGAGGTAGTCTTTCTTGATAAAGCTCTCCTCGTCGTTGAAGATGGGGCGCACGTCTTGGTGGAACTGCACAGCAAGTATTACTATCGTGAGGCCTATGAGGCTAGCCAGCGAGAATCCCACCAGCTGGGCTGGGCTTATGTGCTTGCGCAGCAACTTCCATTTCAGGTGTTTGCTGCTATAGTTGTTGCTTGTGTTGCTCATAGTTTGAATTCCTTGTCGACGGTTATCTTCACGTTATTTCCTACCGAGGTCGAGATCACTCCGGCTCCTTGTCGCTTGGCTTCTTCCATTACCATCTGTGCAACAATCGCGTTGTTGGTGTCGTCAAGATGGCTCACGGGTTCATCAAGCAGTATGAAGTCACATGGCTGGCACAGGGTGCGCACTATCGCAACTCGTTGTTGCTGGCCTATCGACAGCTTGGCAACTAGACTGTTCACTTTGTCGCCTATGCCTAGTTGCTGCATCATTCCCACAATCTCTTGTTCGGTCTTGTGGTTGGTGATGCTGTTCTTGAGCATGATGTTCTCAAGTGCAGTTAGCTCTGGAAAGAGCTTCATGTCTTGGGCTAGATAGGCAAGGTTGTGGACGCGTACCTGGCACCACTCGGCAACGCTCAGTTGGCGTATGTCACGGCCATCAAAGGCCATTGTGCCGCTGTAATCGGTGCGGTAGCCGTAGAGGTAGCTGCACAGTGACGACTTGCCAGTACCACTCTCGGCGCTGATGAGATAATGCTTTCCGCGCTCAAACGTGACATCGCGAAGCCATATCTCGCTTCCAGTGTCGCCTCGACCGGCAAACACCGCAGGCAGTGTGTTGTGAAGGGTTATTGTGTTCATTTCATTATCCTTTACTATATATTTCTTTACTTCCAAGAAATAATTTGCAAAAATAACGAATTACTTTCAACCCATTGTCATATTTAAGGAAAATTAAGGTGTTAACCACATTCCACATTCTGCATTATTCCCTACAAAAGCAATTGTCCTTAATAGCCCAAAGCCGAATGGCTTAATAATTGGCACATTGTCCTTGATTGTCTTGAAAAACACCCATGCGCAGCCAACTCTCTACTCTTCACTCTCCACTCTGTACTGTCTAATCCACTTCCATAAACGCGAAGTAGACGGCTACAATGAGCAGTGCGAATGAGACAAAGTGGTTCCAGTGCAGTGTCTCGTTGCTGAAGAACAGTTTCACAAACACTGTGAACACTGTCAGCGTGATAACTTCCTGAAGTACCTTCAGCTGCATCAGTGAGAACGGGCCTCCGTTGCCTTCAAAGCCTATTCGGTTGGCGGGGACCATAAGGGTGTATTCAAAGAAAGCGATGCCCCAAGACAACACTATCACTAGGATTAGAGGCCAGTGTGTTGAGATGCCCATCTGTTGCAGTTTCAGGTGTCCATACCATGCAAAGGTCATCACTATATTGCTCATGATGAGCAGTCCGAGGGTTGCAATTATTGCCCAGTTCATATGTTTAAGATACGACATTTTTTTGGTTTAGTATTTCAAAAACGGCTGCAAAAGTAATCATAATTCTTGAAACCAGGAAAGATGTGGGTGAAAAATAAGGAGGACACCACAATCGGGCAACCTCCTTATTTGATTTTTTAATGTGCTGATCGATTACCAAGCAAACATTGGGAAGTCCTTCATCATGTTGTTCACTTTCTCGCGAACCATGGTGATGGTGGCTTCGTCCTCGGGCTTCTGGAGCACGGTGTCGATAAGCTCAACGATCTCGCCCATCATGTCTTCCTTAGCACCACGGGTAGTGATGGCTGGAGTTCCCAGGCGGATACCTGAGGTCTGGAAGGCGCTGCGGTCGTCGAATGGCACCATGTTCTTGTTAACGGTGATGTCGGCAGCTACGAGGGCGTTCTCGGCAACCTTACCGGTCAACTCGGGATACTTGGGACGAAGGTCGAGCAGGATGCAGTGGTTGTCGGTACCGCCACTGGCAATCTTGTAACCCTTGGCAAGCAGTGCCTGAGCCATTGCCTGAGCGTTGGCCTTAACTTGCTGCTGGTAAGCCTTGAATTCGGGTTGAAGTGCCTCGCCGAAGGCTACTGCCTTGGCAGCGATTACGTGCTCAAGTGGTCCACCCTGAACGCCGGGGAACACTGCTGAGTCGAGCAGAGAAGACATCTTGCGAACTACGCCCTTCTTGGTAGTCTTGCCCCAAGGATTGTCGAAGTCCTTACCCATCAAGATGATACCACCGCGTGGACCACGCAGGGTCTTGTGAGTTGTACTGGTAACGATGTGAGCCCACTTCAATGGGTTGTTGAGCAATCCGGCAGCGATAAGACCTGCTGGGTGAGCCATGTCAATCATCAGGATAGCACCCACCTTGTCGGCAATCTTGCGCATGCGCTCGTAATCCCACTCGCGGCTGTAGGCGCTGGCGCCACCCACGATGAGCTTGGGTTGCTCGCGCAGGGCAACTTCCTCCATCATGTCATAGTCAACGATGTTAGTGTCGGGGGTAACGTTGTATTCGCACTGTTGGAACACGAGACCCGAGAAGTTAACTGGGCTTCCGTGTGACAGGTGACCGCCATGAGCAAGGTTCAGACCCATGAACTTGTCGCCGGGTTTCAGGCAGGCCATGAAAACGGCCATGTTAGCCTGGGCACCACTGTGGGGCTGCACGTTGGCATACTCGGCGCCAAAGAGCTGCTTGATGCGCTCCTGTGCTAGAGTCTCGGCCTCGTCTACTACCTGGCAACCGCCATAGTAACGGTGGCCGGGATAACCCTCGGCATACTTGTTTGTCAGGCAGCTACCCATAGCTTGCATAACTTGATCACTTACGAAATTCTCACTGGCAATGAGCTCAATGCCACGTTGTTGACGCAGGTGTTCACGCTCGATGATGCTGAACAGTAAATCGTCTCTCTTCATCTTTTAAGAATAATGTTAATGTTGTTTATAGACTAGTCTAAATTGGTTTTCTAAATTATTCGGCAAAGGTAGTAAATAGTTTTCAGTTATCAGTAATTAGTTGTCAGTTTTTTTATAAAAAAGGGAGGGGGGAGAGTGGAGAGTAGGCTGCGCGTGGATGTTTTTTCAGACCATTAAGGACAAAATGTTTTGTTTCAAGCCATGCGGCTTGTGGTTATTAAGGACAATTGACTCACCTGACTCGGTTGACTCACCTGACTCAGTTGACTCAGTTGACTCAGACAGGGGGATCAAAGTCGTTGAAAACGAGGTCTTGATTGCCTGAATGGTAGTCTTGACCTTCATTTTGTGCGTCATCGCTATAGTATTCCTTGTATTCATCGACGGTTATTCTCTCTCCGTAGGGGTCAAGGATGTAACGTGACTCGTCGTAGATGGGCGTGAGATTTGGCTCGAGCTTTACCCTTGGCATAGGCTTAGGTTTTAATGCACAATGCATGATGCTCAATGCACAATTAGTCATACTCCCGGTAGCCTCGCCGTGAGGTTCCTCTATCATACTCTTCCCAGCCCCCTCTATCTTAGAGGGGGAGTTGCTACTTGCCTCGTCTAGACAAGAGGGGGAGTTGCTGGATTGGTACTTGCGTATGGTCCTAGAGACATGCGACTGTGAACAGCCTACAATATTGGCAATCTCTCTTGTGGAAAAGGAGAGTTTTTTATACTGCAGGATAGCTTTGTTAATTTGTTCACTAGTGTTGTAGCCATAGTCGCGCAGCAGTTGGCGCTCGTTGCCTCCAGTGTAGAAATCGTTGAACTGTAGAAAACCATTGTCGTCATCGCGCCCGAACTTCACCGTGATGACGTTGAGTTCGTGGTAGATGACGGGCCCCATGCGGTTCTTGTGGTGTTTAATATAATGTGTGATGTTGTTGTGCTCGGCGTTGTACTGATTGGCGCGAGTGAGAGAGAAAATAGAGTCGAAAGCGTAGGAGAACTCGAAAGAGCCAGCCAGAGTGTCGATGGTGGTGAGTGAGGATGGTTTGCGTCGCTTGGAATGAGCGAGAACGAGTATAGATACAAGGAAGTGCTGCGTCCAGCTGCGAAGAGTGTTGAGGACGTAGCGAACGTCGGCCTGGTCTCCCGAGCCTATGAGGTGAGTAATATCGTCGATAATGATGACCGGTGCACGCTCGGTTGTGAAGTCTTTCTTGATGTACTCGAGCACGCTTCGGCTATCGAGCTTGGCATTTGAGTAGTTGGGGTTAAGAGGCTTGACGATGTAGTTTCCGTCGCTCGAGTTGGGGTCTGACTTGTCGGTTTTGTAGCGCGCCTTGAACTGATGTGCGGCATTCTCGAAGTCGTAGTAGAATGTCTTCAGTCCTCGCTTGCTCAGCACGTTGGCGATTTGCATAGCGAGGATGGTCTTGCCGACGTTTGGCTCGCCAAACAAGCATGCCATTTCTCCCTGGTACCAGAGTCCGTGCCATAGATCGACAGCAGGCAAAGAGCGTGCAGCCATTGATGAGAGTTCTTGAGCATCAAATGGTTCGCTGCCTTTTTCGTAGAGTTTGGAATGGTATCGCATTTCGTTGTCCATTCGGCGCATGAATTCTTCGGTGATGGTTTTTATTTCCATGGTGTTTCAGTTTTAACCCAAATCGGTCATTAGGCCGACGACAAGTTATTTTTTTGGGTCTTTTATGTCATAACAGTTTTATTTTGGCATCTTGTTGCAGATATTGTCTTGTCATAGCCCGCTATGTCTTCGACAATATCTTTACAACCTACTCAAAATAAATTCTGTTCTCACATAAATCCTAATGACCGATTCGGGTTTAATTGTTTTTTGAGGCAAAGGTAGTGGAGGGGCTTGCGAGAAAACAATATTAAAAAGTTACAAGGAAGTAGGGGAGAGCTTCATGAATGCACAATGCATAATTCACAATGCACAATCTTGCCACTCCTGCGGAGTGGAAATCAAAGCTCCCTGTGGTCGCTAAAATTATTTTTTGTTTGATATTGGTATAATCTCACAAAGTTGCAACTATCGTTGTCGAAAAGCCTGCTTGCGCAGGAATTATGAAACATGGAATCGATGGAATAACTGTGTTCACCGTGTTCAGTGTGTTCAGCCTTGAGTGGTGGGTGGCAACATGTCAAAGAACGATTTAGACAATGCATAATTCACAATTGCGTTAGAGGCTGGGGTAGTCGCCTGCGGAGAGATGATAGGTATAGACTGGTCGTTTACGGTCGCTGACCGTCTGCATCTGCGTGTCATTGAGCAACTGCGTTCCATTGTGGTGAACGTGTTGCAGGGCAATATGCTCGACATTCAAGGCCTTCGTGACATCGTGAATCTTATGCGGAAGAATGAAGAATATTTTGCCGAGTTCGCCAACAGCGACACGGCGAAACTGTTCACACCACCGATTTTTGAGAATAAAAAGAGAGCATATGGATACTGGTTCTGAAAAATGTTGTATATTTGCAAAATATAATATTGCTTTATGAGAAAACCAATCCCAAATAAAGATAAGGAAAAAAAGAAAATCAAAATTGAAAGACGTACAGGTAATCATTATTCTTATTATGTAGATGCAAATGGAATATTGAAAGGTCGCTGGGGTGGGCATAAAAAATGTGATTATGGAAATGGTCATGAACTATATTATGATAGATATAGATCTTATATTCCTATAGATGAATCTGGTTTTTTCTATAATATATTTGATTGTAGGAAATATGATGCCGTTCTTCTTATTGATGGAGGAATTTATATATGTGAGAAAAATAACAAAATAGGGCTCATAGACTCAAATGAAAACATTTTAATTAATTGCGTTTATGAGAGTATCACTACATATAAATTATCTGATTTAATTTGCCTTGTTAAATCAAAAACAGGTTCATTCATTTATAATGTTACTGACAAAAAAGCATCTAAAGAATATAAAGAACTTGTCTTATGCTATTTAAAACATAATGTATTAGGTGATTATATATATTATAGAAATAAAAATAAAAGAAGATTTGGAGTATTAGACAAAAAAGGAAACGAAATATTGCCTGATATATATTATCTAAATAGATCCACGAATCAGTTACATTATATTTATGATAATTATCATTATACCGTTTCTATTAAAGGTGGTTTATATTATGGTATTATACCTATACATGAATTTGACAATTGTTTTAGGGTAGGTACAAAAGATGGATGTTTCTATATAACTGAAAAAAATGGGAAATATGGATTGTTGACAAATTATATTAAACTTAAAGTAGCATCAGAACCATTTTTTGATAAAATCATTTTAGATAAAAGTGGTAAAAGTCTATTTGAAAATGGATATCATAAGATTTCAAAAGGAGATCTACTATGGAAATGGGGCACAGTCGTATTTATTATAGCTAAAAAAGGTAAGAAGTATTGGCTCTTCAATGGGTATAATGGTACATGCCTTCTAGATAATTGTGATCTTATTATATTTATTGAAAAAAGACGTTATAGTGAATATAGTAAAGAACCATATATTGATTTTTATAAAAATGGAAAACATGGATTTATTACTAGTGGAGGATTTATAATTTATGAAGATGACTATGATGAAATAACCTTCACAAGAGGTGGTTTTATATATATAACAAAAGATGGTAAACATGGAATAATAACACATTTAGGTTCAGAATTAATTCCATGTGAATATGATTTTATCGATATTATTGACCAAAACTATATTCTTGTCAAAAAAGGAGATAATGTTGAAAAAATTAATCTAAGCGAAGTAAGTAAATCAGATACTTCTATTCAAAATGAGGAGCAACATTATTCTAAATATAATGACTCTTATGCTCAAAAAGTTATGGGATATTCTGACGAAGATATTGATAGTGTATTAGATGGCGACCCAGATGCGTACTGGAATATCGATTGACTTTGTTGTCTTTTACGCATAGAGGCGGTTACCGTACATTTGCAGCACGATAACCGCTTTTATTATGGGTAAAGACACTAAAACTATCGACATCAAACTTCCCACACGGTAGGAGGAGTTGGATAATTCGCTCTCGCTCGGCAAAAAGAAAACGAGATTTTCTTTCTACTCTCACTTACTCGCGAATTTGACTGAAAAGCAGCTGCGCTATCTGTTCACTCTAATAGCGCAGGGGTATTCCATCGATGAAGTCAAGGCATTCTGCCTTTTCCGATGGAACAAGATCTATATCCTTCATCGCTATGGCGAGAAGGGATATATGTGCAAGAAGGACAAGCAGCGGTTCGTTATCACTGCGCTACAAGTGGCGCAGGCAGTCGCTGCGCTCGACTGGCTCAGAACGCTGTCGGCATATCCCATCCGTATGCAACGGATAGGCAGACTCCATGCCATACCAGCAGACTTCCAGGGAGTGCCGTTTGAGACATTCATCGTGTGCGATAACCTCTATCAAGGTTATATCT
>CADAAI010000016.1 GCA_902785925.1 uncultured Bacteroidales bacterium | reverse complement strand
CGGCATGGTCGATGGCTGGGGCGTTGATGTCGTCGTTGCGGTGTGAGAAGATGGATGGCTTCTCGTTGAGCTGTGCGAGTTCCTGGAGATAGGGGTTGGCGGGCTGGTTTCCGTCCTCGTCGAGGAGTCCCTGCTTGATGAGAGCTTGCTTGCGTGCCAGCTCAAACTGTTGGTGGATGGGTGATTTGTACATGGGTTATTCGTTAATCGTTAGTTGGGCCGCGCTACGCGCTTAAAATTATTGCCCTTCGGGCTAAAATTGAAAGTGTTATGCCTACGGCATCCAATAGTTAAGAGTGCATAGTTGTTAATCGTTAGTTGTTAGTTTTTGGGCAAAGATAAGGATGGAGCTTGCGATAAAACAACATTAAAAAAACTTGGCTGCACGTGGGGGTATCAGACAATTAAGGACAATTGACTTGAATTGCTCGGAATCGTTTTAGGGGGGGATTTTTACACAAATTATCGTGAATTGACCGTAAATATCAGGAGAGAGGGCACTTTAATGCACAATGCACAATGCACAATGGGCTGACGCGTGGGAGTGCGATTGAGGCTGGAGAGGCGCTTCGCTTGAAATTATATTAAAATTGAATTGAAAAATGCAGAGATGCGGGGTTGAGTCGCCTAGCGGCGAGAAATCTAACAAATTAGTTGCAAATCTCACGCGAATGGCGCAAAAGGTATATCTCGCAAATTGTGGGAATGAGGTGGGAATTTTTAATTTATTGGGGGGATGTTATTGTGAAGTAATTTTTTTTTGTTAATTTTGTAAGCAAAGTTTTAGCAATAGCTGCAGAGGCGGCAAAACATAACTAAAACTTGATATATTAAAAGCGTATATTGCGCTTTGTTCTTTGGCTAGTTGAAACTACCACTTTCATAATGCCGCCTAAGGATAAAGCAACAATAGACGCTCACATGGTATGTACTACACTCGCTTTATTGAAGCGTAGTTTTCATATCTGCGTGAGGTCTATGTTGCTCGTACTGGCGGCAACGGCTGTGGTAGGCCTCAACTAGCGGGACGAGTCAACAATATAGACTCTCACGCTTTTTTTGTTGTGTCATATATGATGGTTCTTGAGAGTCTGAGCCATATTAAACTGCGTATGAAACATCATTGGCTTACAAAGAATAAATAATCAAAAAGATTTGCTTATGAATATTGTGTAGTTCAGTTCAATGCACAATAGACAAATTGAATTGTTTTCTTTTTAAAGAATAGCCTTGTTTATGTTTTAAAGTTCAATTCTAGTCATTTCATAGGATTGATTTCACGCATTACATTGGAGTTTTGTATTTGGCACATGGATATTTTGCAATTTAAAAGTCAGTTGGGATTTGAGTTCACTGATGATAAGGATTTACTGCAGAAACTCCAAAAGGAGTATTCTGCGGATGGGTATACACCAGAAATCAAGATTGAAGGCGAAGTAATTCACATTCATCTTGATGAAGCAGTATTCCACAAAGTGAAGCATGATTTTGAAAAGGCTTTGGATTTATGCAATCGTCATGAGTTCAATAAAGCTGAAGTCATAATTAATAATATTATAAAACGTTGCCCTCTTCATTCAGATGCCCATCGTATTTTGGCACAAATCAAAATGGAGCAAGGAAAACTTGACCTTGCGTTTGACAGCAATATAGAGTCATTGAGAATAGATCCAACAAATCTTTATTCTCTATTGCTTATGGGCAATATCTGTATGAAAATGCGGAACTTTGAAGCAGCAGATAAGTATTATCAAAAAGTACTTTTGTACCATCCCGACAACGTAATGGCGTTAAACAATATCGCTGGAAATTATTTACAGCGTAAAGAATATGGAAAGGCTATTGAGATTTTTAATCGCATTTTAATAATGGATGATTCTTATCTCAATACTTATTATGGTCTTTCCTTAGCATATTATAATCAGCACAATTACAACGATGCTTTCGAAACAGCTGTAAAAGGCATGAAAAAGGGAGTAGATCGCCCTCAAGACCGTCATATCAGAGAGGAACTCCAAAAGATGGTGATGGCTATAGCAAGGTCGTTGACTAAAGACTTTGACTACTCCATCGAGATTGGGAAACAAATTAAACTCCTCAATGAGTTAGGTTCCAAGAAGATTGAGGTTGACAGAAACGCCACAAAGTTACCAGTGAGTGCAAGGCTTGAATACTCAGTAGCTCACAGACGTGACTATGAGAAGGTGCTTGTAAACCCGACAAAACAGTACCACGACCACCTAATGATGCATGAGCTGATGCACCTACAGATGTATCTTGAGGCGAAAGCTCAAGGAAGAAACAAACTTGCAGTGAGCGGAGAAACAGAACTTGAGGCATTCAAGAAATGGATGAACCCTGAACTGGGACCACTGAAACAACGTCTAGATGACAAAGAGCTAAAGGAGATAATCGGGCAACTGCACACTGGATTAATGACACAGGCGCTGAACTCTCCGCTTGACCTCTATGTGGAGGCAATGATATATCGCAACTACCCTGAGATGCGCCCGTTGCAGATGCTTAGCCTTGTCGATATGAATTTGGAGAACATAGAATCGGTGAAGAAAGCTGCAAGTAGCATAATGCCAAAGAGGGTTGTAAGCGTGAACCGTATCATGAATATTGTAAATGCCATCCAATTAATGGAACTCTATGGATTCAACCTTGGACCACATTTCAAGGCCACTCCAGCTGAAATGCGTACTGCAAAAGACTTATACGAGGAATGGACAGCGTACTTCAAAGATTCTGAATCGAAACCAGGAGATGAATATGAGTTGTTGGAATATTTCACTCAACATCTTGGGGTGGATGAGTTCTTCACAATGGTGAATGAGATGCATTTTAATGACATCTCGCTTCCTAATCGCGACGAACTGCCTAAGGAGTCTACTGATCCTAATGTCGCAAAGGAACAGCTGGAATCGTTCCAAGAGCAACACAAGGATGGTGCAGACCCAATGGAGACAATGATGATGACAATGTATATGCTTGGGGCAATGAAGGAACTGATGTCCATGCCTCAGCAGAACGTGCATCGCATCGCTCTAGAAATAGCAATGGTTGGCATGACTGGAATCAAACCAAAAAAGAAGGGTTATAAAATAAATGCTCTGCCTGGACGTGAATTCGGTGGATATGAATTCCTTGCATACTATTATGTGAGCTGGGCAATAGCAATACCTGATAAACTCAATGATTTGGGACTTCCATTCAGTCAAGCTTATGAGGCTGCACTTGAAATGTATAACCAGCAAAACAAGAAATCATGAGCGACATTGAAGAACTAATTCTTGAAATAAGACATTTCAGCAAGGAACGTGACTGGGACCAATTCCATAACGGCAAAGATGTGGCACTGGCATTGTCTATTGAGGCTGCTGAATTGAACGAGGCGTTCTTATGGAAACGCCCGGAGGATGTTAACGTTGACAAAGTCAAAGAGGAACTCGCTGACGTTCTTAACTATGCACTGATGATGGCTGATAAATATAATCTTGACGTGAAGCAGATTGTCTTGGACAAACTGCGCAAGAACGCTGAAAAATATCCAGTGGAGAAAGCAAAAGGTTCTGCAAAGAAATACAACGAGTTTTAGTAATCATGAAACTGTATTGTTTGTCACTAGTGATGAATTGAAGATTTGAAATAATAGGTTAAATCTGGAATATCTGGAGAATGACTATTTTACATTAAGTAAAGACCTATAAACTATTATATTTATGATACATCGAGTTTTATATAAAGAGACACAAGCCCAATTCGCTGAAGATGTGGAGCGGAACCGCATCGATAAGAAGATGAAACAATGTGCATTGGAATGTGGCATTCATTCTAGCGAAAATGAGATAGCTTCTTGGACAAATAACGCTCCACACATTTCAAAGGTCTTATATGATGCTGGCGTGAGCGATTGTTTTGTGACTTTTGAATTTCTTGTACCTTTCAGCAGAAAAAGAATAGACTGTGTTATATATGGCAAAGGAACTGATGACAATATGAATGTCATTCATATTGAGCTGAAGCAGTGGAGCAACAAAGGGGTTACTCTTGCGGATTGTGACGGCAACTTCAATACTGAAGAAAAAGTTGAAGACACCGTTTTTAATGTTACTGCATATACAGGTCATGCAAATAGAATTGTAGCCCACCCTTCTCAACAAGTGAAGGGTTATCAAGGATACCTGTCAAACTTCATTGAGGTAATCAGTAATGAGGAAATACACCTAACTGGGTTGGCATATTGCTACAACTACTTGAAAGAAGACCCGAAACATCCATCTTATCTCTTTGATGAGAAATACAGAAGCCTTTTGGCAAAATACCCAACTTATGCTAAAGACCAAAAGTCTGAGCTTGTAGAGAAACTAGGCCTTCTTCTTAAGAATGGCGATGGTTTGTCAGTATTCAACAAAATGATGGCAAGCCCAATTCGACCTTCAAAGAAACTCCTAAACGAGGTTTCGACAATGATTGAAGAAGGAAACACTGGTGCGTTTTCTCTGATAGAGGACCAAATTGTGGCACGAAATCTTATCCTAGACAAAATTAGACCTATGCTGAAAGGCTCTAGTGACGAGGAATTTAAAAAGAGTGTCATCATTGTCAAGGGTGGGCCAGGCACAGGGAAGACTGTTATAGCTCTGCACATATTAGCGGAATTGGCGAAACTCACTAACAATGGACATGGATTCAACGTCCAGTATGCGACCAAGTCGAAACCACTGCTTGAGGGCGTGAGACATCAGGTTCGCCCTGCAACAAGGCTGTTGTTTAAAAATGTTACTAGCTATTTGCCTGCTTTTGCAGATGAAAACTCTATAGATGTTCTTCTTGTGGATGAGGCTCATCGTATCCAAAATTCTGCAAACACTCAATTTACAAAAGCTCATCAAAGAACCAATTTGCCTCAGATTGACACCATCATTCGTTCTGCAAAAGTTTCCGTGTTCTTTATTGATGACAGGCAAGCAATACGTGGCGTAGAGATTGGTTCGGCAGAAATGATTAAAGAAGCTGCAGAAAGATGGAATGCTGAGGTGCAGGAATGTGAACTGAAATCTCAGTTCCGTTGTAACGGCTCGGACAATTATCTTGATTGGATTGAGCAAGTACTTTACAACAAACCAATAACATCATCTTTTAGAACTGAAGATTTTGACCTTCGCCTATTTGATGACCCACAAGAGATGTATGACAGACTGGTAGAACAAAATAATGTTGAAGGTCAGACGGCTCGATTAATGGCTGGATTCTGTTGGCCATGGTCAGATGTAGTGGATGAAAATGGAGACCTCATTAAGGATGTTCATATAGGTAGCTTCGCAATGCCTTGGGAAACGAAAGATGCAGTTTACAACAGGTTGGCGGTAAATTACCCTAGATGGCATGAATGGGCATACAATCCGAAAGGTATAGAACAAGTTGGATGCATTTACACCGCTCAAGGATTTGAGTTTGACTATGCTGGTGTAATCATTGGGCCAGACCTTAAATACAATGGATTATTACAGGAAATAGTGACAGATAAAAGCGCTTGTAAAGATCCAGTTCTAAGGATGAACAGAGCCGAAGCAACAATGTCGTTTGATGACTATGTAAGGAACATATATCGTGTCCTCCTCTCTAGAGGAATGAAGGGATGCTATCTTTATGTTGTAGATGTTCCGCTTAGGGAGCATATTCATAAACTATTAAACGATATGCAACATGAAGACGTTTGAAGAATTCAAAGATGACCTTCTGGCTTATCTCCATGTTGAATCAGAAATGGAAAAACTTGACATCCAGAAACGAAAAACGATGTCAAGAGAAGAGAAGATTCAATCAAATGAATTGCTTACTGGCTTGACCGTAAATACGGCTCAAGAACTAAAATATGTGCTTAACGTTCCTGAAAACTATTCTAAGTTGCGCCCAGGTGATAAAGTTGTAATTAATAATACAGTAAAGGCTTTGGTATTAGATACTCAAAGGGATACCATAACCATCGAATCTCAGAAACCTTTGGATGAAAATTTTTCCTATGAATTGGAAGCATTAAGTCCAAACCTTTTGACATCCTTGATTGGATGTCTTCAAGGTATTGTTCCTGCAACTCCAGGAGCACATTTCATACGACTACTTGCGGGTGAGAGAGAAATGGATAATGAGGATTTTCTTAAAATCGAGCCTGAACAGATGCCAGAATTTGCATCAACTTTTTCACTTCTCAATAAGGAACAAAAAGATGCAGTAAAATCAATGTTATTGTATTATCCTATTCATGTGTTGCAAGGACCTCCAGGAACTGGCAAAACGCTTGTTTTAGCAGCTACAGCAATAGCAGCATCTATGAAGAATAGGGAGATAGTCATTGTAGCAAATACTCATCATGCAGTAAACAATGCAATGATGAAAATCAGAAGATTAAACAAAAAAATACCTCTCATAAAACTAGGCGACTCACTGAAGTCTGAAGAACTTGGTGACGATATTATTCAGTTTGAAAAGTTCAGTGATTACAATGAGTATAGTAGAAAAAATAGAAGGAAAAAGAAATTTGGTTATGTGATAGGAATGACAATTTGGGGTGCAATTACTAATTTGGGATTACGTTCACATAGCCATTTTAGGCCATATATGGCATTGGTGGACGAAGCATCTTTAATGCCACTATCATATGCTTCTGTCCTCGGGAAATGTGCTACTTCAATCTGCTTTTTCGGTGATAGCCGACAAATGCCTCCTATCTTCAGAACTGAACTGGAAGAAAATGCTCTCTCAATATCTATCCTTGACTATTGTGCTACAAAAGTTAAAGGTGTTCCTGTAAGTGTTTTGCCCGTTACTCACAGAATGAATGATGATATCACAAAAATGGTAAGCAAGACTTTTTATGAACCACACGGAATAGTGCTTCATAGTGCAGAAGGGATAAATACTCGGAGATTTAAGTCAATATTTATGGAAAACAATGGATGGAATGATTCTATTGTTTTTATGGATACAGACATTTCAACTCCGGATTGTCAGGAAGAGAATCCAGGGGAAGCTATATCTGTTATCAAAATGGTCAAAGCGTTGCTTGAAGAGGGCAAAAAACCAGAAGATATAGCTATTATCACTCCTTTCCGAAAACAGGTTCGATTATTAAGAGAAACAGCTTACGAATCAATCGTAGCTGAAAAAATGCCACTCTTCGATACTGTGGAGCGCTTACAAGGACAAGATGTTGAATGCATCATCCTTACTTTTGCTTCAAGCGATGCTCAGTATATAAAACAAACACATGAATTTCTGTTTAACGCAAATCGTCTAAACGTAATGATTTCACGTGCGAAAACGAAAGTGATAATATTCGCTAGCAAATTAATAAAAAAAGAACTTGAGTTATTTTTAAAGTTTTAATGTTAGCGCAAGACGGGACTTTGTGTGCCGAGCTTGTGGTGCAATTGATGAACTTCCAACACTACTGCTTAAAAAACTAAGGGCGGACATCGTAAGGATGCTCGCCCTTGTTGTGTGTGATATAGGGTTTATACTATTTCACGAGTAGTGTGCCGGTGTTTCCCTTGAGAGCCTCGCGTGCTTTGTCGAGCGAGGTGATAAGGGCTGTGCCACCGGTGGTGTTCTCAACGAAGCTGATGCAAGACTCTACCTTGGGCAGCATGCTGCCGGGTGCGAAATGCCCCTCGGCGATGTACTGGCGTGCCTCGGCGATTGTCATGCGGTCGAGATCCTTCTGGTCGGGCTTGTTGAAGTTAATCGATACTTTCTCAACAGCGGTAAGGATAACGAGCATGTCGGCGTTGAGGTCAAGCGCGAGTTTGGCGCTTGCGCGGTCCTTATCGATAACTGCTGCTACACCCTCATAGTCGCCAGGACCTTTCTCCATCACGGGGATGCCACCACCGCCCACGGTGATTACCACGCTGTGCAGGCCCACGAGTTGCTCGACAACGGGGAGCTCTACAATCTTCACGGGTATGGGCGAGGGTACGACGCGGCGGTAGCCACGTCCGGCATCCTCAACAAAGGTGTAACCAGTTTCGGCAACGATGCGGTCGGCGTCTTCCTTGCTGTAGAACATTCCCACAGGCTTGGTGGGGTTCTGGAAAGCAGCGTCGTTGGGGTCAACAACTACTTGAGTAACCACAGCGGCACATGGCTTGTTGATGCCACGGCGAGCAAGCTCGCGCTCTACAGCCTGTTGCAGGTGATAACCGATGTAGCCTTGGGTCATGGCTCCACACTCGGGGAAAGGCATCGCGGGAGTGCCACCGCCATTGTTGGCGCTGTACTCAAACGCGAGGTTCACCATACCTACTTGTGGACCGTTGCCATGGCCAATCACTACGTCATATCCTTCCTCAACGAGGTCGACGATGGTTGAGGCAGTGCCTTTAACCAACTCGAGCTGCTCCTGAGGAGTCTTGCCCAGGGCGTTGCCACCCAGAGCTATAACTAGTCGTTTGCTCATAATTATTATAAGGGAAGAGGGGAAAGGTGAGAGGGAAGAGCGGAAAAAACGTTCTTCCCTGTTCACTCGTCCCTAATCATTCATTTTTACTTGAGGGTTGCGTACATCACAGCCTTGATGGTGTGCATACGGTTCTCGGCCTCGTCAAATACCTTAGATTGTGCGCTGCGGAATACCTTGTCGGTAACTTCCATCTCTTTCAAACCGAATTTCTCGTAAATCTCACGGCCTACTGAAGTTTCGAGGTCGTGGAACGAAGGCAGGCAGTGCAGGAAGATAGCCTCGGGGTTGGCGTTAGCCATAACAGCGTCGTTAACCTGATAGGGGCTCAACAGCTTGATGCGTTTCTCCCAAAGCTCGGCGGGCTCACCCATCGATACCCAAATGTCGGTGTAGATAACGTCGGCATTCTTGGTGCCTTTCTTGACGTCGTCGGTAAGAGTGATGGTGCATCCATTCTCCTTAGCAATCTTGCGGCAAGTAGCAACGAGTTTGGCATCGGGCATGTTGTCCTTAGGACCACAAGCTACGAAGTTGATACCAAGCTTAGCCGAAACTACCATCAGCGAGTTGGCAACGTTGTTGCGTGCATCGCCCATGAAGACCATCTTCAAGCCCTTGTAGCGGCCAAAGTTCTCCTCGATGGTGAGAACGTCGGCGAGCATCTGGGTGGGGTGGAACTCGGTGGTGAGGCCATTCCACACGGGAATACCAGCATAGCGGCCAAGGTCCTCAACGATATCCTGGTCGAAGCCACGATACTCGATGCCGTCGAACATGCGGCCAAGCACCTTAGCGGTGTCCTCTAGCGACTCCTTGTTACCCATCTGTGATGAAGCTGGGTCGAGATAAGTCACGCCCATACCTAGGTCGTTACCTGCTACCTCAAACGAGCAACGAGTGCGGGTTGAAGTCTTCTCAAACAAGAGAACGATGTTCTTACCGGTTAAGTACTTGTGAGGGGTGTTTGTTCTTTTCAGACGCTTGAAATCCTTAGCGAGTTCAAGTAAATACTGGATTTCCTCGGTGGTGAAGTCTAACAACTTCAAGAAATTTCTTCCTGATAAACTTCTTGGCATAGTTTTAAATTGTTTTATAGTTAATAAAAAGTATATTGTTAATTTTGCCGCAAAGGTAAGCATTTTCGCTCAACTAACGAACGTTTTTAACCACTAATTTTGATTTTTCTGACAAACAAAGAATAATTCTAGGCAACAATGGAATAGTGTGATATTTGTGGTTATTGTGTTTGGCATTTTGACTAATAATTTGTAACTTTGCACGCAGAACCATAGCAGAAACTTATCTATCTATAAAATAATAATAAAACTAATCATGAACAATTCAATTATTAATTTTCCACTTCCAGCTAATGAGCCAGTAAAGGCTTATATGCCTGGATCACCCGAGCGTGTAGCATTAGAGAAAGAACTTGAGCGCCAGAGCAAGCTGGTGGTAGAAATTCCTATCATCATTGGTGGCAAGGAGATTCGCACCGGCGATATGGGCGAGGTTACCTGCCCACACGACCACAAGCACGTGATTGCCCGTTACCACAAGGTAGGCAAGAAAGAGGTTGAAATGGCTGTTGATGCTGCCATGAAGGCTTGGAAAGAGTGGAGCTGCACTCCCTGGACTACCCGTGCCGCTATCGTGATGAAGATGGCTGAGCTCCTCGCAACCAAGTATCGTCCCATCATGAATGCTGCTACCATGCTTGGCCAGAGCAAGAATATCTTCCAAGCCGAAATCGACTCGGCTTGCGAGACTATCGACTTCTTCCGCTACAATGTGCATTATGCATCTAAGATATATGCCATGCAGCCTAAGGACGGCGTGGCACAGCTGAATCACACCGAGTATCGCCCACTCGAGGGCTTTATCCTCGCTGTGACTCCATTTAACTTTACTTCTATCGCCAGCAACCTGTGTATGACTCCCGTGCTCATGGGTAACGTGGCACTGTGGAAACCATCGACCACCGCATTGCTGAGCAACTACTACCTGATGCAGCTCTACAAAGAAGCTGGTTTGCCCGACGGCGTAATTAACTTCCTTCCCGGTAGTGGCGCCCTCATTGGCGAGGTGGCAACCGAGTCGAAATACTTCTCAGGAATCCACTTCACTGGTAGCACTGCAACCTTCAAGTCGCTGTGGAAACAGGCTAGCATGAACGTTGACAAGTACATCTCTTATCCACGTCTCGTGGGTGAGACTGGCGGTAAGGACTTTATCTTCGTTCACCCCAGTGCCGATCCTAAGGCTGTTGCAACTGCAGCATTCTGCGGAGCCTATGAGTTCCAAGGCCAGAAGTGCTCGGCAGCATCGCGCATGTACATCCCCAAGAGCTTGTGGGCTGGTGTTCTCGAGGACATGAAGGCTATGGCAGCCGAGGTTAAGATGGGCGACGTGATGGATCCAAGCAACTACATCAACGCCGTTATCGACAAGGCTTCGTTTGACAAGGCTAAATCTTACATCGATTTCGCTAAGGAAGCAAAAGATGCCAAGATTGTGATGGGTGGTAACTGCGACTGCAGCAAGGGCTGGTTTGTAGAGCCAACTATCATTGAGACCAGCAATCCTCACTTCAAGTCGATGGAGGAGGAAATCTTTGCTCCCGTGCTCACAGTCTATCCTTACGACGACGAGAAGTGGGAAGAGGTAGTGAAAGAGTGCGATGAGACCTCTCCTTATGGCTTGACAGGTGCCGTATTCGGCCGTTGTCGCATGGCAGTTGAGAAGATTACCGACGCTTTGCGCTACACAGCTGGTAACTTCTACATCAACGACAAGCCAACAGGCGCTGTGGTAGGTATGCAGCCCTTCGGTGGTGCACGTGCTAGTGGTACCAACGACAAGGCAGGTGGCGAGTTTAATCTCATCCGCTGGATTATCCCACGCGTGATTAAGGAGACTCTGGTATCGCCCACCGACTACCGCTACACTTATTTGAAATAATCACATTTCTATAAAACGACTAATTCAATCCCTGTTCCGCAACCGCTATTAATCGTGGCGGTAGCGGATGGTAGGGAGAGATATTATTTATGGACGCTAAACAACTAAAGCCTTGTGAGGTAAATGTAAGCTCCGAGACCGGTAGGCTCAGGGCCGTGCTGCTGCATCGCCCTGGTGTGGAGATAGAGCGCATGACGCCGCTCAACGCCAATGCCGCTCTCTATAGCGACATCCTGAATAAGCCTATTGTCGATCAGGAGTACCGCAATTTCAGCGGTGTGCTTGAGCGCTGGACACAGGTTTACTATGTGCAAGACATCCTTGAGGAACTGCTCAAGGATGAGGCGGTAAAGACAAAGTTGCTCTCCGACAGCCTTAGGGGATGCAACCAGAATACAGCGAGAGTGATAGACGAAATCGCTGGTAATGATCCTAAAAAACTCGCTCAAATTCTTATAGAGGGATGCGAAGACCCCAAGTGGGACGGAGTGAGCGAACATCGCTACCTGCTCAAGCCATTGTACAATTTGTTCTTCACTCGTGATGCATCATCGACAGTATATAACCGTGTGCTCATCAACTCGATGAGCTTTGAGGTGCGCGAGCGCGAGTCACTCATCTACGAGGCGATATTCAAGCATTTCTTCGGTGTTGACACCCTTAATGCCATGGCATGGAACCCCTATGCTCGCACCGAGGGCGGTGACGTGCAGATTGCAAGCGCCGACACGCTGTGCATAGGCCAGGGCATACGCACCAACCGCAAGGGTATTGAGTATCTGGCGCAAACCTTCGCTCGTGAGCGTGAGCGTTTCAATATCGTGGTTCAGGAGTTACCCATGGAGCCCGAGTCGTTCATTCACCTCGACATGGTGTTCACTTTCTTGGGCAAGCACCAGTGCATGGCATTTGAGCCAATGCTCAAAAAGCAAGGTCTCTTTGCTGGAAAGGACACTACGCTCATCACCATCGATCACGGCAAGATAAGCTACAAGCGCATTGGCAACATTGTGGAAGGCCTTACTACGTTGGGCTGGGATATAGAGCCAGTGATTGGTGGCGGCAGTGATCCATGGACTCAACTGCGCGAGCAGTGGCACAGCGGCGCTAACTTCTTCTCGATGGGCGACGGCAAGATTCTAGGATATCGCCGTAATACTCACACCATTGAGGCTCTTGATCGCGCTGGTTTTGCCGTGCTCAATGCCGAGGATATCGTCAGTGGCAAGGTTGATATGAATGATTACGACAAGTTTGTGGCAGCCTTCCCAGGAAGTGAGCTACCACGCGCTGGCGGTGGCGCCCGTTGCATGACAATGCCAATCCTGCGCGACTAATCGTTCGAGCAGCGATTCCCTGGCTTGGGGAAGAAGACAAAAAGATTACCACCGGTTCCTTTCATCAAGGAATCGGTGGTGTTTTTATTATGCTGTTAACCACGAAAGGCGTTTAATGGCTTATGGGGTGATGATGAGAGGATAGTCGCGATAGTAGCACACACTGCCGTCGCTCACGATAGCAACAAGGCAGCAATATCCTGATGTCACGGGCACAATCTCAAGGTAAGGAATGTTTCCGGTTATTCCCGGAGTGATTGTTGCCACTGTTGTGTTGTCGATGTATCCTGTGAGACCAGTGGTGACAAATTGGTTGTTGTCACGTTCTTTAGCCCTAATCTTAAGATGAGCGCCGTTTAGTGGTGCATTTTGTGGAATATTCTCATTATCGTTATTGACAAATCTGTAGGATAAAGTGGTCTCGGCACCATTGAGGATGTAGTTGTAAATGACAGTTATGTCGCCAGCGTTGATGTTACCGTCGTGGTTGACATCGAAGTGTCCTACAATATCGCTGAGGTCGTCGCCAAGTAGCACCGCCATGATAAGGCTAATGTCGTTGGCATTGATTACCTTATCGCCGTTGACATCGGCGCCGTTGTCGAGATAGGAGCAAGTGTTTACTTGAGAAGCCTGACTCCATGGTGAAGTAGCGTGATAGCTGCTTTCGGAGCCTTCGGGCACAAATATTTTAAGGCTTGAGATAACATTGCTGTCGAAGAAACCGCTTCCTACAGTGGGTGCCGTGGTGTTGCATAACCATAGCTCACTGAGGTTGCTGCATCCCTTGAAAATGTTGCTGCCTATGTTTTCGATAGGTGATGTGAAGAAGACTTTGTTAAGTGATGAACAGTTCTCGAATGCGTTGTCGCCCACCGATGTGAGAGTTATGCCGAACACTGCACCCATTAGAGAACTACAGCCCTTGAAAGCATGGTTCCCTATAGTCTTAATCATGCCATGGTCGAACGGGAAACTTTTTAGATTTCCACAGTTGAGAAATGCCTCGTCGCCAATGGTGTTGATGCGTTCACCTCCATTGAAGGCTGAGAGCGATGGGCATTGAGCGAAAGCTCGGTTCCCAATAGTAACCAAGTACTTGGCGCTAGAGACCTTCTCGAGAGCAGTACATCCCTCAAAGGCCTTAGCTTCGATAGTCATGAGGGCAGTGCTGAATGAGATGTCCTTGAGGTGTGTGTTGCCAGCAAAAGCCTGTGGCTTAATGATCTTGACAGGTGGTAATGAGAACTGCTGGTTGGTGTTGGAATGCAGATAGTAATAAAGGCTTCGGTCTACAGAGTTGCAGAGGGCACCATCTTCCATGTAGAAGAATGGATTACCCTCGCTTATGCTGATGCTTTGAATCGAGGTCATTGCAGCGAGCGGATTGATGTCGTCGCTAGTGTCGATAACCGATAGGCTGTCGCTCAAGATGACTAGATCCTTAATCAAGCTACCAACCTGAGCAGTACAAGTGTTTTTCAGTTCGGTTATGAAGTAGCTATAGCCGCTCATTAAAACATTGGCAGGAATTGTGAGTTGTCCGTTGCTATCAATTCCTGTATTTTTGATGTTGACGATAGTGGCCTGATGCTTCTCGTTCCAGTCATAGACAATACTTGGGTCTTGGTATGCGTGGTCGATTTCGACAATAGCCTTGAAGCCATTCCATTCGGGCAATTGCTGGTAAGTGGTTTTAGCACCCACAGGCACTTGAAGCGTGGCATTGGCCTTGAGTGACGCTGTGATACCGCTCATTTCCACATCGGTTGGTTCGCTGTTGCGATAGTTTATAGTTTCGATGCCTGTGCTGGAGAAGCACTGATCGCCAAATGAAGTCGTAGTGGCAGGAACCGCAAGATATTTGAGGTGACTAGCTCCCTGCATGGCCTTTTCGTTAATCCTGGTTACTCCGCAAGGGATGTAATAGTCTTCATTGGTCTTGCACATGGGGTAGAGCACAAGTGCGTTCATTTCGCCCAGTTCGTGTTCTTCAAAATTCTCACCAGCCTTGCGCTCGTAGAGAACACCGTCGAACGCTGCATACTGAGGGCACTGTGGGTCGACAGTGACACTCGTGAGACTTGAGGTTGACATGAATGCGAGAGGCTCTACAAGAGTCAGCGATCTAGGTAGTGCGACAGTTTGAAGGCTTGAACAGTGTGCAAAGGCATTATCGCTAATGGTGCTCAGTCCAAGAAGTAGATGTAAGTCGGTCAGTGCGCTGCAGTATTCAAAAGCACCCTGCGGAATGACATGCAGTGTGGAAGGCACTTGAACACTTGTGAGAGATGTGCAGCCAGCAAAAGCCCGCTCACCCATATAGTTTATGCCCTCGATGAGTGAGATGTTTGCCAAGTTCGTACAGCCAGCAAAAGCCTCGCTACCTATCGACTTTAGCTTGATAGCGGTGCTGGTGTTAAGGCTTATGATGCTTGAGCTCTTGAAGGCTTGAGATGCGATAGATGTCACGTCGTAGGAGTCGTTGTTGTAGCCAACTATGGATTTACGAACAACCACATTGAGGGGATTGACTGTGCTTCCCGAGAGAGCCACAGTCGACGGTGATGTCTTAAGGTAAGTGTAGTGATTGGCGTCGATGAACGAGTAGGGTAGCTCGACAATATTGTAGATGTTCCATCCAATGGCATTCTGGTAGAGAGCGGCAGTAGCTCCTGCAACACCCGATGATGGTACCTTGATAGTTGTTGATGGACTGAGGGCAAATGGGTCGCCCTTGAGCTGTAGTGGTTGCTCATTCATGACGGTGACGCTATTGAGAGCAGAGCATCCATTGAAGATTGTAGTGCCAAGGAACTGGAGAGGGCCAGGCAGCACTATGCTGGCTAGCGAGGTGCACTGTGAAAAGGCATTAGTGCCGAGGCTTATCAGGCCACCCTTGCCATCGAGCGCGTCGCTTGATATCCATTTCACATTGTTGAGACTGTTGCACTTCAAGAATGCGCCTGTGCCTATTTCGAGAGGCTTATCGTTGAGCATTCGGACTGTGCTGAGCCCAGAACACTGAGCAAATGCATAGTCGTCGATCTCGCTTACTGCAGCTGTAATATCGACCTGTGTTAGCTGCGTACATCCCATGAAAGTTCGCTTGCCCAATCTCTTAACGTTGCTGCCAAGTGCTACATTTGTGAGAGAGGTGCAGTTGCGGAAGGCGTTGTCGCCAACTGCAGTAACCTTGTAGGTCTTGCCAGCGTTAGTAACTTGTGCGGGGATGGTGACCTGACCACTATAGGTGTTGTAGGAACTTGAAGCGTAGGTTACCTCGGCCGATAGAGAAGAGGCGATGATGTTATAGTAGATGCCGTTGGCATTGAAGTCGTAGGCCCACGATGTCATTGCAGCAACTATCGCCACCATGCATGCGACAAGTCGTAGCATTAACGACGATTTCAAGGCGTGAGTGCTATGTCTCATTTGAATCAAAAGTAATAATTAATATTTAATTTGTTCTTTATTAACGTGAAAATATGGTAATAAATTATACAAGCAGTTCAAAAAAAGAGATGCCACTCTTTTGAGAGGGCATCCCTTTTAGATTTTTTAAAAAACTTTGTTGATTAGTGCTGACCAAGAATGATGTTGTAAACAGCGGTGATATCACCTGCAGTGATAGGCTCATCGCCGTCCTGGATAGGATTAACGAGTGCGCTAGAATCGTTGTTGAGCAGGTAGTTGTAGAGTGCTGTAACATCGGCACTAGTCACGCTGCCGTCGCCGTTAACATCGCCTGGAATTGCATCACCACCCACCTTATCGATAAGGTTGGGATAGAACTGGAGTTGCTGAGTCTCGCCACTTTCATAATAAGCGAGGAAGCCTTCTACGTTGTAAGTAGCGTCAAAGTCAAAGTCTTCGCCAACTGAAATTCCAGAGAAGTTCGTGCGCATAATCATGTTGCCAGTCTCATCGGTGAGAGTGAAGTTGCGGCCATTGCTTCCAGCGATGCTGTCGAGAGTGCAGTTCTCGATGCGCAGATAGTGGTGAATCAGGCTTTGGTCAATCTCCTCGATGGGGATAAGCACGGGCTGTACTGGAGTACCCGGAGTTGCTTCGCCAAATGTTGCTGCAATAGGAATAATCTCAGTCAATCCATTGTGAATAGTCCAGTTACCAGCAATGTCATTAAGCACGTCACCATTGTTGTAGGTGTTGCTTAATGAACCGTAAACAAGCATGAAATCATCATTAACATCCTTGATGTAGAGTTGCTTTCCATTGTGGTAAACAGCAGTTACGGGAGTAGTGAATGTGGCGTTCTTGCCACTCTCTAGAGCGAGAAGCTCTGCGATGCTAGCAACAGTAGAGGGGTTGATGTCAACGAACTCAATTGGGTACATTTGGATATTGCCATTGTAGCTAGTGACGATACCGTAGATGTCATAGGTGGCATCCATATCAGGCAATGAGAGGCTAAACTGGTTGTAACCAGCAACTGAGTCGGTGCTGTTGTCAACACGGAAGCCCAGATTCTTGCCATTGTGGTAAGTTATTTGAGCGCCCTTGAGAACAACATACTGCCACATCTGGCAGTTGCCAAAGTTTGCAATAGTTACCTCATCGGGCACTACTGTCTGAGTCTCAGTAGCATCTGCAAAGCCGAAGAGTGGGAAATGCATCTCAGCACCATTGTTGTAGGTAGTCTTCAAGCCACCGAAACCAGCGGGGATAACGTCGCCCTGACTGTACTTACCACTAATCTCGTTGCCATAGATGCAAAGGAAACCTGTAGCATCCTTAACGTAGGTGTTCTGGCCATTGGCATAGGTCACAACAACAGGATTGCTGATACCAGCAGTTACGTCATCATCAAGAGCTGCATAAGCTGCGATGTTGGCAACAGTTTGTGCAGTCTCCATTGTGTAGGTGGCGGTTGCTACCTCACTGGTCGTTCCATCTACAGTTGCAATAGCTTTAATGGTTGTAGTGGCTGTAACATTAATTGGGTTGCTGTAAACAGCGCTTGATGTAGTTGGAGTTGTACCATCAAGAGTATAATTGATGGTAGCGCCTTCCTGAGCGTGAATTTTTACCTCGGTGGGACCATAAATAGTTCCTTCGGCAGGAGTAAAGTAAGGAGCAGCAACAGTGCCGTCGGAGAGAGTGACAACCATCTTCTTGCAACGATACTGAGCAGCCATCGTGAAAGTAATTTCAGAAGCATTTCCTGTCCACTGCTGTCCTGACATTGTGCCCACATTTGGAGTGAAGCATGCATCGGCAGTATAAGATCCATCAGGAGTAAAGACAATCTTAGTAATTGGGTTGGCAGCTGAAATCTTCACGGTGGTGTTCTTGTAGAAGCGGATGTGGTTGGCTGTCAATCCCTGAGAAGTTGAGGTTGTAGAACCTGCCTTGGCATAATAAATAGTGATGCCTTGAGAGGTGGTCTGTTGGTCATCACCAACTGCTGTCCAAGTAAGATCAACATTGTTCATGTTGATAGTAATCTCACTTGCCCATGCTCCAACTGAGAGCATAGCCAAAAGTAAAAGAGATAATAATTTCTTCATAAAAAGTTAAGAGTTAAGAAGTTAATAAATATGTTTAATAGTTTAGTTCTAGTAGGTATATAATCACGACAAAGATAAAAATAATTTTTCAAAAAATAAAACAAAATAATTTTTTTTTTAAAAAATACGGTGGTTCCTGATCTGGAGCCACCGTTTTGTGAAGGTTTTTATTTCGACATTTCTTCGAAAGTTTTCTTGATGATTGCCACCGCTTTGAGGATTTCCTCCTTATTGATGCACAATGGAGGAGCAAAGCGAATGATGTGGTCATGAGTGGGCTTGGCCAACAGTCCGTTGTCACGGAGCTTGAGGCAGATGTCCCAAGCGGTCTTGCCCTTGATAGGAGTGGTGACTATGGCATTGAGCAAGCCACGTCCACGCACCTGAACGATGAATGGCGAATTGATTTTGTTTATTTCCTCGCGGAAGATCTTACCCATCTTCTCGGCATTTTGAGTGAGTTTCTCTTCCTTAACAACCTTGAGGGCCTCTACAGCCACGCGTGCAGCCAATGGGAAGCCACCGAAGGTAGAGCCGTGCTCGCCAGGTTTCACGTTAAGCATGATATCGTCGTCGGCAAGGCAAGCCGAAACTGGCAGAACGCCACCGCCCAGGGCCTTGCCCAGGATTACGATGTCGGGACGGATGCCGTCATGCATAGAGCAGAGCATCTTACCAGTGCGGGCGATACCTGTCTGTACCTCATCGGCAATGAAGAGCACGTTGTGCTCATGGCACAGGTCAAAGCATTTTTTGAGGTAGCCATCGTCGGGAACGAATACGCCAGCCTCGCCTTGGATAGGCTCAGCGATGAATGCGCACACCTCGTCGCCATATTTCTTGAGAGCTTTCTCAAGAGCCTTAGGATCGTTGTAAGGAATGCGGATAAAACCAGGAGTAAGAGGTCCATATTCAGCGTAAGAGCTTGGATCGTCACTCATGGTGATGATGGTCACTGTGCGTCCGTGGAAGTTGCCTTCGCAGCAGATTATTTTTACTTTGTCATTGGGAATACCTTTTTTCACAACACCCCAGCGGCGAGCGAGCTTGAGTGCAGTCTCAACACCCTCGGCACCGGTATTCATTGGGAGCACCTTGTCATAGCCGAAGAACTGATGGATGAATTTCTCATACTCGCACAGCACGTCGTTGTAGAAAGCACGTGAGGTGAGGCAGAGTTTGCTTGCCTGATCCTTGAGGGCTTTCACGATGCGTGGGTGGCAGTGGCCTTGGTTCACGGCGCTATAGGAAGAAAGGAAGTCGAAATACTTCTTGCCTTCAACGTCCCACACATAGATGCCTTTACCTTTGGTAAGGACAACGGGAAGTGGATGATAGTTGTGTGCGCCGTAGCGGTCTTCCATAGCCATGCAACGCTTGCTGGCTTCACCAATCACGTTTTTCTTAGTGGTTGCTTTTTTGGTAGTTGGTTTAGTTTTTTTGGTAGTTGCCATAATTAGTTGATTTTATAGAAAAATTGTTCTGATTGTGCAAATTTAATTCATTTTTATCAAAATAGTCAAGAATAACCACTAAAATAATGTGCAATTTTTGTTAACATGATAATTTTCATTATTTTTGCGTGCAACAACATAAACAGGAAGATAATGAAAAAGACACTACTATTATTTGCGATGGTATCGCTAGCTACAAGCGCACAATATATGATAACCGACAAAGGTTATTTCTACAGTCCCGACGGATTCAAATGCCGGCATGGTCACATTTACACTAATGACATGAAAACATTGGTGCGAACAGGTTGGTATGGGCGTGACGACTGGGATCAACATTACCTTGTTGAGAAGCTTATAGAGGTGCCATCGGGTGCCGAGGTTATTCCCAGTCATTTTCTCTACGGGCCAGCAGGTGAGGCTGCCACGGGCTATAACTGGCTTTATGCAGTGGTGATTCCGAGTTCGGTGCAGTGGATAGCTACCGATGCATTCCTGATGCCTAGGGTTGTGTTTTTCAGTGGCGAGACGCCTGTTGAGTCGGCTCCAGAGATTAATGCTGACCCTAATGCTACCGAGCTTGCTCGCTTCAACGTTGAAGGGCAGCGCATCGACGGCCCACAGCCTGGTGTTAACATTGTGCTTATGAGCGACGGCACAGCCCATAAGGTAATGGTTAAATAGAGGCTGTCACATAATGAAAAATGCTTGACACAATCATGAGTGCCAAGCATTTTTTCATTGTTTCGAAAAACGCGATTAACGAACTACCTTGTTAGTTTAGCTACTGCCGTCAGTGTAGTTCTTAATCACGAGGTTAGGCCTTGATTACTTGATGATAACCTTCTTGCCGTTGTGGATGTAAATGCCAGCAGCGGTTGGCATGCTGTTGAACTTAACACCCTGCAGGTTGTAGTAAGCATTATCGGCCTTAGTGTCAACGCCTACGGTATTGATTGCACTGGGGTCTTCTTTGGTAACTGTCATCAAAACTGCACCGCCAAAGTCTCTCAGAACATCCAGCTTAATGTTGTAAGTGCCAGCTTCTTCAACGCGGAAGTTTGCACCACTGTTGCCTTCAACACACATGAAGCCTACGCCCATGAGGTCGTTGTTGAGCAGGAAGTAGCCAACGTTGTTATCGTCTTGTCCACCGAACCAGATAGTGCTACCATCCTCGTCAAATGCGATAACCTTGAACTCGGCGCCTGCCTCAAGCTCAACCCCTTCGAGCTTATCGTACTCGTCAAATGCGAGGCGACCACCAGCAGCGGTCTGGTTCCATTCGTTGAAATCACCTACCAAGAAGAAGCCATCATTGTCTTCGGTACTTGGACCTTCGATCTGGAACTTGTCCATGCAGAAGTAGGCAGCAGTGTTCATACCATAATCGCCACTGTCAGTAGAGTTAAGAGAGAAATATACACTCTCTACCTCGCCTAGGCTCGACAAGTCGAAGAAAGTCCAGTCGTTGAGGGCGTTGAGTTGGCCGTTGGTATAGTCTACGAGGTTTATGCTGGTGGTTGTCTCGTTGCCGTCGGCGTCAACACCATGGGCAATAAGCTCAAAGTAGTCACCCTCCTCAAAAGCGCGACCGAAGCCGTCACCATGCTCGCAGCCATAGTAAGGCCATGGATGGTTGCAAACGTACACACCCACTGGCTTAAATGTGGTGTTGCCGTCTTTGTCAACAAACATTACCTGATTGCTGGGACCTTCCATAGCCCAAGAGCTGTAATAAGCCACAAGGTAGGGCTTTGCTGGGTCGGCAGTTACAGAACCGTCCTCTCCAATCACACAGCCACCACCTGCCATGCAGCCACCAAAAGTAGTGGTCCAGTTGCCATTGTAGTCAGTTTGGTCGCCACCGATAGCAGGGCAGAACCCATCCCAGTAATAGCCACCCCAAGAGGCTCCTTCGCCATCAATGAGGTGTGAGAGCATAAACTCACCGTTCTCGTCACCAAACTCCAACCAAGTGTAGTTAACGTCATCATAGCATCCAGTCCAGATGCCATACTCGTTGTACTCCAATGAAGTTGGATTCATTGGCTTGTTCAAGTCAAGTGTGATAACATCGGCCATTGCTGCCGAAGCAGTCAGAGCAAATGCTGCTGTAAGTGTAAAAATTTTCTTCATAAATTGTTTTGTTTAAATTGTTTATAAAAAAAGAATTTATTTGTTTCCTAAAAGGATGTTGTAGATAGTTGTAACATCCGAACTAGTTATGTTGCCGTCACCATTCTGGTCACCATTGACGAGGGAACTGTTATCATTGTTGAGAAGGAAGTCGTAGATTGCAGTTACATCGGCACTAGTCACGAAGCCGTCGCCATTAACATCGCCAGGCTCTGGCTCAGCCACAGCATCAGGATGCAAATCAACAGCCCCAGCGACCTCGGTTGAGGTCTCGCCAAGCCAGCCACAGTCCTGAAGCATGGCGCTATATACCTTCACAAAGTCAATCTTCTTTAAATCAACATGATTGCCCTCATCATCTACCGCCCAGTCAATCTTGAAACCATTGTTCCACTCCTCGGCGACAAGATTACTTGGGTCATTCTTATAACCATAACCCTTATCAGGCCTGTTGTCGACATATCCCCAGTCAAAGAAATATTGATGCCAATCGTCGGCAGTAGCCGAGAAATTTTGAGCATTGCCACGCAGCTTGGTTCCCTCGAAGGTCAACGTCTCGCCCTCGGCCCACAGGGGCCAATAGCTATGGCTGTGGAAGCTGTTCTTGCGGATGTAGCCTTCCTGCAGACTATCAACGCTGTTGCAGGTCCAACGGATATACTGATCGTGATACTGATTCATGCTAAGAGGACCAAACTGACTATCGTCGGGCTTGTAATAGGTGATGGTGAAATGTTTCTGTGTCTTGGGGTGGTTATACTCGCTGCCTGCGAGTTCATACCAGGGGTCATCGGGAATGCCATTGCCGTTCACGTCGCGACTCACCATTACGATTCCCGACTCGCTCGAGCCCCCTAGCAACGATGGCCGTGAGTTGGATTGCATTGCATTGCCAAAAATTTGCAAGTCAAACTCATCTTTTACGTTCACAACAGGGTGATCGAAGCCAAACACCACATAACCACCAAATGAGCCAAGACAAATCATGCTTCTAGAGACTTTAATTACACCGTTTATCTCGTAGCCGCAAATTGAATTCTCGGCAAGCTTTAAAACCGAATCCTTAGAAATGGGATCATCAACGATGGGCAATTCATTTATAAACTGCCCTGGTGCAGGCATGAAATCATATACCTTAGTTATGTAAGGTTTGTTTTGAGCAACGGCAGTTAATACCAAAGCTGCCAAAAGAAGTAAGAGTGATGATCTTTTCATATTCTGTAATTTATTATTGTTCGTTAATATTTTCACCTAAAAACACAAAGTGGGCTGGAATTTGGCCTGCAACCACCTCCCATTTCTTCTTGCCATCGTCGCCATAGCAAATCACCTTGCCTGAGTCGAGATAATTAGTGGCATCAGTAATGTATATGTCTTTAGTGAAAGGATTTACTATTATGCCATAAGGTTTGCGGATTCTTGCCTCGGTGCCATCGGTAATGAATTGCTCATTGACAATTTCAAGGGTCTTGGTGTTGATGATGGCATAGGTGCCAGGCGTGTAGCCTTGCGAGATGTTGCTCCACTCATTGCTGATTACATAGAGGGAGTCGCCGTTTATGCACATATTCCCAACACGCAGGTCAAATGTCTTGATAAGACGGCGCTTTTGGGTGTCGTAGGCATATATCTTGCTAGGTGTGCCGTTATAGTCGCCTCGTGACGAAATCCACAAAATGCCGCGTTTGTCGCTCTTGCACCCCAGGAGGTTGATGGCGATGGGGATGCGTTCTATTTCCTTGAATGACTCTATGTCAATAACCGAAACAGTGTTCTCATAGCCTATTTTTGCTCCCTGCGAATAACCGCCTGAATTGGCTACATAAATTTTGCCATCAACGATGTCAAGTTCGTCGGGCTGGCGTCCTACCACGCACTTGCCCACCACTTCTAATGTTGTGGTATCTACCTTAAACACTGCACCCAGTTGATAAACATCTTCGTCCGACCCCATTCCCTCAAGCACTACCGGTCCCACATAGCTTGTGACGTAAGCATATCCCTTATGGAACTTAATGAAACGGCAGTTTGGAATATCTATTTGCCCCACACGTTTAACGGTTTTCTTATCGACGACCTCAATCTTGTTGGAGCAATTTATCACCATGTACATTTTGCTGCCATATATGCCAATGTCATTGCCCACATCGCCTAGCTCCATGGGTTGTGTGGGGTTAGAGTAGGCATAGATATTAATCGTATATTGCCCTGTTGTGTAGTCATAATAGTCAAGGGTAGATTGGTTCCATCCCATGCAACCTTCGTTAAGCACATATAATCCCTCTATGCTACTATATTCAGGCTGAGTGATGGGAACAGTCTCAGGAAAATATATCACATCATCTTCACGACAGGAATCAAGCAATGCTATCGAGAATAATATGAGAATTATATAGTAGAAATAGTTTTTCATCTTCAAAAGTAAAATTTCAAGATTAATTTATAGTTGCGACCTGGCATGGGATAGTTGATTATCACGTCGTAGTATTGGTTGAAGATATTGTTGACCTCCATTGTTACCTTGAGCGAGGTCTTGACTATCTTGAACAAATAACTGGCGCTCAGGTCGTGGGTGTACCATGGTTGCTGATGATTTATTATGATGTTGTCGCTCAAGCTGTAACGCTCTCCCACGTAGATGAAACTATAGTTAATATCTAGGTCGCGCCAGGTCGCACGTCCCACCACACTGCCGCTGTGCCAGGGAATATAGGCAATTTGACCCTTGTAGGTGCCGCCATAGCCTGTGCTCTCGGGGTCGGTATAGTCCTGCGCTTTTTGATAGGTGTAACTCAAGTTAATGTCCACATTAAAGTCGCGGGCAACGTGCATTGTGGCACGAGCAGTGACATCAACACCTAGAATCTTCACCTTGCCAATGTTCATCATTGTCCATCGGTATTGACCTCGTCCGCTAGGCACAGCGATAATCTTGTCGGTAATGGTGTTATAATAAGCATCGGCAGTGAATTTCAAACCCGCGAAAAAGCCATCTTCACACAAGCGCTGGTACCAGAAGCCGAAGTCAAACTGATTGGCATACTCGGGCCGTAGGTTGGCGTTGCCCATGTCGGTATAGAACAAGTCGTTGAAAGTGGGCATACGGAATATGCGCTTGTAAAACGCCCGAAGATAGAAGTCATAACGCTGCATTGGTTGATAGTTCATGAATACAGCAGGTGTGAACTTGTGCATCCACTTGGATCGATGCGCCAATGTCTCACCCTGATAAACGGTCTTATAGCGGTCGTTTATCATAGTGTAGAGCACGCTGGCCTGAATCTTGAACCCACGCCAAGTGCGCGCCGTGGCGAGTGCCACAAGAGTGGTGTGGCGCTGAGGATATGAGAAATTTGTAAGGGTGGAGTTGAGGTAATTCCACTTGTAATCGACGCTCAAATTCACATCCCAGTCGGGCATGATAGTGTATTTGTTGGCGCTAGAAAGATAAATCTCGTCTTGCCAGAATTTGTTGTCAACGAGCATCAACGTGGTGTCGGGATTGTTGTAGTGCATGAAGTCGCGGGCATACTTGCCGTTAAGCATCATTTCAAAGCAATCACTCAATCGCTTTTGCCAGCTACCTTGAGTAAAGAAATTGCGGTCCCACTGACGCTGTGAGTTCATCCACACATTGTTGACGATAGCTCCAGGGATGCCGCGCTCGCTATCGTAGTAGTAGAACTTAGCGTTCCACTTGCCGTCTTTAATAGTTCCGAATATGGCGCCTTCGGCACGGAATGCCTGCACATCACCGTTCTTGCGCACGGCAGTGGTGTCCCAAGCAATAGTGCCGTCGCTGAACTTCTTGCGGTAACGAAAGTGATATTGGCCTGTGGCATAGGTGTACTCGGCACTGAGCGACATGGTGAGGTTTCGGTTGAAGCGATGCTCCCAACGCAAGCTGGGGTTAGCAAGACCAAATGAACCGGTGCGCATCGTAACATTAAAGTTGTCATTTTTTCCACCACTGAACTTGGGGCGACGGGTCTTGATATACACCGACCCGGCCGAGCCATAGTCACGGGCTGGCTGAAAAATCTCGCTCTTTTGACCATTATACAGCGAAATCTCCTCGATGTTGTCGAGAGAGAATTTTCCTAAGTCGATTTGTCCGTTTTGGGCATTGCCGAGTTGAATGCCGTCGTAGAAAACACCCAGGTGATTTGTGCCCATCGAACGTATGTCGATGGTCTTAATGCCTCCCACACCACCATAATCTTTAACCTGAACTCCAGAGAAATAGCGTATGGCATCGGCTATGGAGTGGCTATTAAGGCCTTCAAGTTTCTTTCCAGCAAGAGTCTGGGCGGGGATTACCTCGGCATAGGGCTTGCGGCCATAAACCACCACATTCTCAAGATACTGCACAGTGTCAAGACCTAGAGGCACATCGTTAACGTCCTGAGCTTGTGAGCCCAAGCAGCACGCAACAATAGCCAGCAACGTAATGGCAGTTTGTTTTAACATAACTCTTTTACCCCGTTAGTCAGTTAAAATTATAATTTGCATCGTGGCAGGTTTTCTGACTTATCCCGTTGCAGCACCGCCTTCCCATCTTACGGGTACGTTCTATAAATTCCTAAAATGTTTTTAATTCTTGTTGGTCATATTATTGATCTTTTTGGCATCTTTAAGTCTCAAATGTTTGATTTGTAGCTGCTACAAACTTGCACATTTAAGTCAAAATCTGCTCAAAAATCTGAAATAATCTGACTCAAGCAATTTATAAAACGCACCCTATCTTGACAGTGACGATAGTAGAGTGTGTGCTGCAACTTGGCTTGGGAAATACAGCAGCGTGGTCTGTTCGGGACTCTAACCCGATTCCCTTTTAACTGTGGGGCGTAAATGCCCGTACAGCACCAAAATGCGCTGCAAAGGTAATACTTTTTTGCTCATTGTCAAAACTATAGTTGATTTATATTTATAAATTAAACCTGATAATGTTTTTTTTGTCATATATTCGATATCATCCAATTACATTTGCTGTTAGGCGATGTTTTTGAGTTATTTGTCTAATAAATTTGGCACATAATTTGTTTATTAGTAATTTAGCGGTCGAAAATAAAAACGCAATAAATCATAACTCATTTTAATAAGATTATTATGAAAAAGACACTTATGGCAGCCTTGGGTGCTGCATTGATAATGATGAGCAGTTGCCAGTCGGCAAGTCAGTTCTATGGCGTGGCAACAGGCGCATCGGTGGGCGGCATGTTTGGCTCGGCAATTGGTGCCATCTCGGGTGGCTGGCGCGGCAGTAATATAGGTCGTCTCGCTGGTATGGCGGTTGGTGGTGTTGTGGGTGCAGCCGCAACAGCTCCTAAGACCACAAAGGAAAGTCGCACTAGTGACTATTACAATGGCTATGATTATGACGATTACCGTCAAAACAATAGCTACAGTCCTTATAGCGACATTACCATCGAGAACATCCGCCTTGTAGAGAGCATCAATAACAATAGCATCGATGCCAATGAGCACTGCAAGCTCATTTTTGACATCCGTAACGTAGGCAACGACTATGCCTATGACATCGCTCCTGTTATTACCGTGTCGGGCACAAAACAGATTTACCTGTCGCCGACAGCGATTGTAAGCGAGCTTGGACCTGGCAAAGCTGTGCGCTATCAGGCCGAGGTGGTTGCCACCAACAAGCTTAAGAATGGCGTTGCTGATTTTAACATCAGCTTCTCGAATGGCGACCAGCTCTACACCGTGAGCTCGTTCCAAATCGCAACTCGCAGCCGATAAAACTAGGGCTATAAGGTCCCCGTCTTTTCCATATAAATATCAGCCACCAGTATCGCAGGATGCCGGTGGCTGATATTGTATTGAAGAAAGAATGATTTTACAATGGTGGGCGTGCTGGACTGGGACCATTGTACTGGATGCCAGCGCTCTCGAGATCCTGGCGGGTGACGCGCTGGAAGACGACATCGCTGGGCTCGTTGCGGTCGACCACGACAGCAGTGAAAGGCCTCATGGTGTAGCTGGTGGCGTGCCCCTCCTCAATGATATAGGAGAAATAGAGGCGGTCGCCCACACGCTTGAGCATTGCTGTCTCGATGGTCGTCTGACGGTTAGTCTCGGGCAGGATTACTGCAATGACGAACTGGCGACTGAAGTTTATTTTGGTGGGCTGTCCGTTGTGGCCCATCACTGCTCCTGCGCCAAACACTGCGTCAAAGTCCTGCTGGTTGTGAATCACCAACTTGTGAGTACCGTTGTTGAAGTAGTTGTTAACATAGTAGTTGTACATGCGGTTGTAGTTGGCCGTCACGCCGCTCAAATTAACTGCGCATGACGACAACAAAAGCGTTACAGCCGCTAAAGAGAGGAATAGTGCTTTTTTCATAATAGTAGTATCTTATTTGGTTAGTTTGTCGTAGTAAAAGTTGAGGACGTCGGTTGCAGCAACGAACGAAGACTGCTGGTTGTGGAGAACCATGTCCTGCTTGAGTTCGAGCAAACGTTCAACCTCGGGATCGTTGTAGAAACGAGCTTTGAGTTGCTCGTTTATGGTCTCGTACATCCAGTATTTCTCTTGCTGGCTACGCTTGCGTGCGAAGTAGCCGTTTTGGTTCACGTGGTCGAAGTAGCGGTCAATCATGTCCCACACCTCGGCGATGCCGAGTTCGTAGTAGCCAGAGTAGCAGAGCACCTCGGGAGTCCACTTGCTTGGTGGCAGTGGGAAGAGGTGCAGTGCGTTGCGGAACTGTGCAGCGGCGAGATTGGCACGCTCAATGTTGTCGCCATCAGCTTTATTGATGACTATGCCGTCGGCCATTTCCATAATGCCTCGCTTGATGCCTTGTAGCTCATCGCCAGTGCCTGCAAGCTGGATTAGGAGGAAGAAGTCGACCATTGAGTGCACAGCGGTTTCGCTCTGTCCAACTCCAACGGTCTCGACAAAGATATTATTGTAGCCAGCTGCTTCACACAGTACGATTGTCTCGCGCGTCTTGCGGGCCACTCCACCCAGCGAACCTGCTGAGGGTGAAGGGCGAATGAAGGCGCGAGGATGAACCGATAGTTTCTCCATGCGTGTCTTGTCGCCCAGAATAGAGCCATTGCTGCGTTCACTACTTGGGTCAATGGCGAGGACCGCGAGCTTGGCATTCTCGTCTTGCAGCACATGGAGGCCAAACACGTCAATAGATGTGCTCTTGCCAGCACCCGGCACACCAGTGATGCCAATGCGTCGCGACTTTCCAGTGTGAGGCAGACATTTCTCAATCACTTCCTGTGCAATCGCCTGATGGTCGGGATTGAGGCTCTCGACCAGCGTTACAGCCTGGCCAAGCACTGTGGTATTGCCCTTGAGGATGCCCTCGACATAGTCGCTAACTGTGAGCTGTGGACGGCGCTTGCGGCGTTTCATATAGGGATTTACAATAGGCATCTGTTCAATGCCAGCATTGACCTGTAGCCCAGTGTATTGTTCATCATTCTCGGGATGCTCAATGTTTGGCGTTTCCACGTTGTGGTGCTTAGCAATTTCGGCTTGTTCTTCTTGAGTGAAGAATCGCTTGTCGCCTTCGTTTACTGTGTGCTGTGATATTTTGCTGTTTGCCATTTATACTAAAGAAGTGAAAGGAATTAAAATCTTAACTAAGTTAAACTAATATCAGTTGATTTCTCCTACGACCCTCACAGTGATGTGTGGGTTGAGAGGGTCATTGGTAATGACTGTTACCTGTGAATTCAAGATTTTTCCCTCGACTTTGGACGGATTGACCCTGATGGAAACTCTTGCCTCCTCGCCCGGCTTGAGCAACGTTTTGTCGCTCTTAGCAGTCAGGGCCTTGTCGAGAGCCATCACTCTTCTAATCACCATGTTGCTCTTGCCTGTGTTGGTTACCTTGAGCTCGGTGTAAGCTAACTCTCCAGTCTTTAAATTGGGCAACATTAGTTTGTCGGGTGCAACGGCACACACTGGACTTTTGGATCGCTGATCATCGGTAATGCTGGAGAAATCCTCTACTACATTGGCAATGATGTTGACCTTAATCTTGCTGGCAGCGTTATTGCTATGCAACGGGGTTGCGATGATGGTGATATAATCGTCATTGATGCCCCACACTGGAGTTCGGTTGCTGTCGAAGAAGAACGTGGTGGTGCTTATCTGTCCGGGAGGGATTGTGTCGGGGATAGCGTCGTAGGTGATGTGGCTTGTGTTGTTGTCGAAACTCAGCACAATTGTGTCGTTACCGGTGTTGTAGGCAGTGGTCGACGTTGATGGCATCAAGCCTTTCTTGGTCTCGCCAAGTGGAAGTGTCAAAGCGGTGAACTGCAAGTCACCGGCAGTGACAGGATAGTAGCGCTTAACACTCTCACTGCTGCCAATAACTGAGCCCTTTATGACAAGACGTGTCCTATTGGGCTTGGTGTTGGTGTAGACCCACACCGCCTTTTCAAAGGGGCCTGGACGGCCAGTAGGCGAATATGTTACCTCGATGTTGCTGCTCTTGCCAGGAAGGATAGGGTCGGTGGGATACTTTGCTACAGTGCATCCGCAGGTTGACTGCACACGCAGAAACACCATCGCCGAGTCACCGGTGTTGGTTACCACAAAATTGATGGTCTGGTCACCATCGCTCTCATGAAAAAGTCCGAAGTCGTGGACCGTCTTGTTCCATTGTGCCATAGCCTGAGCACTTGCTATCGCAACATTAGCAACAGCAAGAGCAGCAACAAGGGCGAGTCGGCACGATGCTCTCATGTTGCGCTATTCCTTACTCTTCGGGATAATCGAACCAGTGATTATCAAACTCGACACTTTTTCAACGCAGTTAGTCCTCACTTTCACGGTTTTACGGAAGGTTCCAGCGCGTCCAACAGGACTGAAAGTCACTTCCACTTTGCCTTTCTTGCCTGGTTTGATGGGCTTGGCTGTGTAGCTTGGGCGAGTGCATCCGCAGGAAGCCACGGCGTCGATTATGATAAGGGGCTTGTCACCAGTGTTGACAACCTCAAAAGTGTGTTTTACAGGTCCTTTTGACTCCTTGATGGTGCCGAAGTCGTAGGTTGATTCTTTGAATGTAGCCACTGGTTGGGCCATAACTGCTACTTGACATGCTATGATGGCAAGGAGAATCACGAAATAACGTTTCATATATCTGATGGTTTTTGTTAATCGTTGATTTGTTGAAGTTGTGTAATATAATAAATTGACGAGTAAAAAAGCCATTGGTTTACTCGCGTTAAATATTATTTGGGACAAATGTACAAATAAAACGCATGATGATCATCATAGCAACAATTAATTTTTTTTAAATTGCAAAAGATTACTTACAGGAGAAACAGTCACGACTGAAAAAGAGATGAAAACTTTGGTGTTTTTATGGCATTTTACTATCTTTGCGCCTGATTATGTAATTTTGTGACGAGTATGCGAGTATATTTATCCTTGATTATAGCACTTTTTTTATCGATGTCATGCTATGCGTTGACCCCTGACGATGACGAGCAGGAAGTGCGTGTGGTAGGCGACAAGAACTATACCAATGCCAACTTGGTGTATGACGGTATAGACGTGTCGAACTATCAGAAGGACATCAATTGGGAAGCTACAGCAAGCGACCCAAACATCAAGTATGTCTATATCAAGGCCACCGAGGGTGCTACCCACAAGCAGCACCGATATCGTCGCAACTTGGAGAATGCTCGCCGACATGGCGTGAAGGTGGGTAGTTACCATTTCATGCGCACATCAACCAGCATACAGAGCCAGTTTGAGAACTTCATCAGCGTGGTGAAGCGCGAGGAGCAAGACTTAGTGCCGCTGCTCGACGTTGAGACCCGTGAGGGCTGGACTATAAAGCAGTTGCAGGACAGCGTCATGAAATTCGCTCAGCTGCTAGAGGAGCACTTTGGATGCAAACCCATGATTTACACCAGTAGCAGTTACTTTAACAATTATCTTGGAGCAGGATTTGCCAATTATCCTCTGTTTATTGCCCGTTATGCCAAGAGCGAGCCGCAGCTCTACTTTGGTGCGAAATGGATATTGTGGCAGTTCAGTGACCGTGGTCGCATCGACGGCATTGACGCGATGGTTGACCTGAGCCGCTTTAACCGCGGCTGCAGCCTTAAGGATATTGCTTATCGTACTGTCAAGCCAAGTAATCGTCGCCGCAACAATGGCGAAGTTCCACGTCCTAAGGTACGCCACGAAGAGAAACCTGTGGTTCCTCTACCTAACAAGCAACGCCGTGAGATAGACGACATCTACTACAAGGATAAGAGCGACGTGCAAAAACGTGGCGAAGAAAATGCTCGTAAACGTCAAAAGATGGAGGAGAAGCGCCTTGAGGAAGAGCGCAAAGCTCAAGAAAAACTGCGCAAGGAAGAAGAGAAGAAGCGCAAGGAGATAGAGAAGCGCCAAAAGGAAATAGAGAAAAAACGTGCCGAGGAGCAGAAAAAGCGTGACGAAGAGGAGCGTAAGCGCATTGAGCAAGAGCAGAAGCGTCAGAAGGAAGAGGCAAAGCAGCGTGCCCGCCAGCAGGCTCAAGATCGTATGAAGAGCGAGAAGGAACGCAAGGCTCAGAGCGAAAAGGAGAATGCTGCTAAGCAGGAGCAGGACCGTCGCAATGCCTTGGAAAAGGCTAAGCAGGAGCGTCTTGCTAATGAGCAGAAGAACAATCCTAACACGACGACAGTGAACACTGGCAAGAAGCCAAAATATGTGCCTAAAGGCAACAATCAGAGCTCGGCCGATAACGACGCTGTACACTACAACAAGAAGAAAAAATCTTCCAGCAACAATTGATTTTATTAATGCAGAATGCTTTTATTAATGCATAATGCACAATGCATAATGCAGAATGGGCTGCGCTTGGTAGTGCATTAGATGCTGGGTGGGTCGCCTGCGGCGAGAAATCTAACAAATCTTTCAAAATCTAGTGAAACATGGAATCACTTGACTCACCTGACTCACCTGACTCACCTGACTCACTTGACTCACCTGACTCACTGCACTCGTTACTTAAATGAATTATGTCAAAGATCTAATGTTGTACAAAGGTAAGATCTTGTTAATAAAGGGACAACATTAAAAAGCCACTTGTGAGATACAACTTCACAAATGGCTATTTCTTTATAGATAGTTATAAATCAACTTTGTTAGAGGAGCGCGTCACAAGGCTCTTTTATTTTCTTGTGCGCCAACACATGGCAGGCTATGTCTTTATACGTTGAGGCTCTGGTTTCTAACGCCATCTGGCAAAACCTGTATCTAACGCCACCGAGCCCCCAAGAGATTATAGATTAGCTTACTGCCCGAGGAGAATGTTGTAGACGGTGGTGACGTCACCTGAGGTGATGTACCCGTCGCCGTCTTGGTCACCATTGACAATGTCACTATCATCGTTGTTGAGTATGTAGCTGTAGAGTGCTGTTACATCGGCAGAGGTAACATGTCCGTCTCCGTTCACGTCGCCAGGAATGCTGTCATTAATTTCAATTTCCTCCCAATTGTTATTATAAAAGTGATAAGGAATCCAGCGCTTGCTGCGTGCTTTTGTCACTTGTGATGTGGTGATTTCATTGCCCTCATCTGGGTTGTTCTTCGCGAGTACATAAATCTTCCCTGTACTGCCCGCCGGAATGGTTCGCAAACTGTTAATCAGTAGCTCCATTGCCGATGTTTTGATTTGATTTCCATTCAGTTGCACCAAAGACAAAGCATTCAATCCCGATAACGACAGTTGGGGGAGTTGGTTGATATTACAATAAAGCTCGGTCAATGCCGTACAGCCTGACACGTCAAGATTGTACAAAGCATTTTGACGACACTCCAATCTGGTCAGAGATGTGTTGTTGCTGCAATCTAGTAACGTTAAGTTTGACTTTCCTACAATTTGTAGTGTAGTGAACTTGTTGTTGGAACAATCTAATGCTGTTAAGCTCAGTGGCAATGATGAAGAGGAGAGTGAACTAATTTGGTTGTTTTTGACGTCAAGTATCGAAATATTATTTGGCAATGATGGCAAAGCAGTTAACTTGTTTGAGCCGCAATATAGGTTTTTCAAGGCAGTATTACTCGACACGTTGAGTGAAGTCAGATAGTTGTTTTGACACTCAAGCATGAACATATTAGTGCAGTTGGTTACGTAGAGACTTGTCAGGCTATTATTGGTGCAATCCAAACGAGTAATACTATTATTGCTTATGTTTAAAGTTTTCAACGGACTACGATCTTTTATAGTTACCATGCCCGAAAGCAAGTTGTTGGAGCAATCTATAGACTTTATATAATAAGGCAAATTGTCCAACGAGGTGATTCGGTTATTACTGCAATTCAATGTTTCCAGCGAATTACACCAATGTAAAACGGATAACGATGTAATCTTGTTGTTTGAGCAGTTAAGAATCTGAAGAAAGTCTGGTACTCCATCTAAAGAGGTCAGATTATTGTTGTTGCATATCAGTTCTTTCAGACTTAAAAATTGTTCTAAACCATCCAGACTTGATATAGACTTGTTTGCTATATTCAAGTATGTAAAGTTCATCATTTCGCTAACTGTCAAATAGCCTTTTGGCTCCAGATACCGCAGATAATCTAATAAGTTTGCGTCGGAAATGTAGTCTGACGTCATTACCACACTTGGTTTGTAATCCGTAATCTGCACCTCATTACCTATAAGGTTGTTGGAACTTAGAAATGCAATTGTTCTATTATAATAATCTATCGGCAAAAGAAAGCCCACGCCGCTAGAATTATTTATATTGGTGATGCTGCTGGCATGCACAGTGCTGCTGTTGCCCGGCTTGAATGTAATCTTGGTGCTCATGGTGCTATAGTCACCAGATCCATAATAGCTAGTTTTATCAAAATTCACATTTTTCAAATGATACAATCTTGGACCATTGGACTCGACGGTGCAGTCTTTAATTTGGAAAAGAAGATTTTCGGTGCCAGCACCGCCTTTTATGGCACATGCCGAAGAACTACTATTAGTATTCGTGATTTTCAATGTTCCATTGCCTTGAAGATTAACGTTACCATCTTGTAGCTTCAAGCCAGCATGGCCGCTACTTTTAGTTATGAATTCGGCGTTACCATAGACATTAATAGTCGTTGTAAGAGTCGTGCCACTGAGTTTGCACTTGCATAACACAGCATCGGCATCACCGATTGTAAACTTCACGGTGCCATACATGTTGATGGTTAGATTACCCGACACCTCATCCACACTGATACCGTTGTTGCTGCTGCCATTCTTAGTGTAGTTCACATTGGTGAGGTTCAGCTCTCGTGTGTTGTCGTTATAAGACACAGTACCGCCACCAGCCGAAAAACTTGTACTTCCCGTAATCTTTGTGCCGCACACGTAAATCTTGGTGGCACTTGCGCTCATCGCCATAGTGGCAATCGTCATTATTAGGAGGATGATTTTCTTCATAAACTAGTGTTTTATATTGTTGTACATTATACAAAAATTATTGGCCGAGGAGAATACTGTAGACGGTTGTAACGTCACCAGAAGTGATGTACCCGTCGCCGTCTTGGTCGCCGTTGACAATGTCACTATCATCATTGTTGAGTAAGTAGCTGTAGAGTGCTGTAACATCGGCAGAGGTAACATGTCCGTCGGCGTTAACGTCGCCTGGGATGGTACCGTCTACTTGAACGATGTTGAAGAACAGTTTCCACGGCATTGTATTCTTGTACTTAGCGAGCGTTCCGATAGGAACTGTAAGCTTGCAAGCTTCCTTGTCCACTCCATCAAAGATACTGCTGCCGTAGGTGAGGTCCTGAGGGTTCATCATCATGGGGTAGATGTCTCTTAAGCCTGAACAGTTGTAAAATGCACATTTGCCTATAGCTGTCACCGTGCTTGGAACTGTCAACGACGATAGTTTGGTAAGTCCATAACACAGGTATGCTGGAATCCTTTGGACATCACTTGCAAAATTAAAATAATAGATATTGAGCCCAGCAAATGGAGCGCTACTCGAAGAGAAGTCCGACATTGATTTTGTATTCCAGTAAACATACTTCAAGCCAGTGCAGTCGGTAAAGGCATTGGTGCCTATCGAGGTCACCGAGCTGGGAATGGTGATACTTGATAATAAATGTACATACTTAAGCAAGTAAGCTGGAATGTGTTTCACCTTATTGCCAAAAGTGAAGCTGTTTATCTGGACAACTTTACCCGAGCTCGCATAGAAAATTCCCGTAGATGAGAAATCAGCGCAATTGATGGCATTCCAGGTTACCGAGGTTAAACCATTGTAAGTTAAAGCTTGGGAGCCAATCGTCGTGACTCCTTCACCTATAGTTAAGTGCTTGAGGTCATAGCATAATGTGAAAGCAGATTCTTCAATGGTTTTCACTCCTGGATATTCAATATAGAAACTGGTAATACCAGTATTAGCATAGGCCCAGTCGGCTATACAAGTACAGTAATAGTTTTTCCCACCCCTTGTGACTGAGCAGTTGCTACTGTTGAGGGTCACGCTTGTCGTGCCTGTGGCGCTACCAATGAGTGACATTTCTCCCGAAGCGCTCGACAGGAATCCTTGAGTAATCACATAGTAATTATTGCCTATCTGAACATCGCTGCATGCCAGTGGGTCATCTCCTTCCATGGTACCATAATTCATCAGCTGCGAATAGTTTTGTAGTCTATAATACCATTTGGTCGTGGAGGCATAGAATTTTATTCCCATGGAAATGTTGCTAAACGAATTGGACGCGATTGATGTCGCATCAGGATTTAATGTTGCCCAGCAAACCGTGAGGTAGTTGGATGTTGAGCCAGCCCCGTTAAAGGCAAGGGATCCCAAACTCCTTAGTGAACTGGGAAGATAAACCTTGGTGAGACTGGTCATGCCACTCATGGCGTTCGTTTCTATACCCACCACACCAAAACGGTATCGAACGGTATTCACATAGGACAAGCCGGCAAGTGATGTGCTATTGACCCAGATGGGACGTTCCGAACCGTTAATAGTGACAAATCCTGGCACATCGACCGAGGTGGGACGTTTTCTACGGAAGATATCGGTATAAGTCATTAGCGCGGCAACGGTGTAACCATTGTAAGATGCAGTGCCATAAATAAAGTCACCTATGGCGTAATATCCCGATTTGATTTGCTCATCACTGACTATAATGTCTTTATCATATAGCGAAGTACTTGAGTTGACCAATTGGTGCGACGAAGAATTGAAATAGGTGCCCGAGGGGTACTTGAACTGCACACTACCTGTATTGGACCATTGCAACACATTGTCAACTGGCAGCTTGCTTGTGCTGCCTGTCTTGAATAGGGAGACTCTTGTCTGGTAGTTGTAATAGTTGTCCGAACCGCTGTAGTCGCTGGGGCTAACAGTCACTTTATTGAAATAGGTGATGCGCGATTGACCAGTATTGATAGAAAAACTTGACCCTCCGTCATCATACCCTCCAATCTGGCAATCCTTTGCGCTCAAAGTCAAGTTGCTCGAGTAATAGGAGTCACCACTTATTGTGGTGCCATTGGTTGACGCCAGCTGTATCTTGCCCTCTCCTTGCAGATAGACATTACATAACAGCACCGATAGTGCATTATTGCCGCTACCATTACTCAAAATGTAAGAAGTACCATTCTGTACAATAATGCTAGTCTTCGACTGCGAAATCACAATGGCATTACCGTTTTGGGAACGTATAGTGTTACTGCCCTCTAAATAAAGCTGGAAGTCGTCGTTGGCACGGTTACTGCTTGCCACCACTTTAATACCAGCATCACCACTGCCTGTGCGATTAATCGAGACATTTTTAACTAACAGATAGTTTTGGCTAGGGAAATAAGTCACCGTGCCGCTGCCAATACTGAACGAGAGTTTGGAACTTGTGATCTTGGTGCCATTAACCTCGATACCATAATCGGTAGCTGCATTAGCCATACTACAAATGGCAATAGCAGAGAATAAAAGTATTAGTTTTTTTTTCATAATTGTCAAAATGTTTATGTCGTTGTTAATATATTTATTTTTATACTTGGTTGCTATACTACCTTATAGCATGACGCAAAAATAACGATTTTGCTAATATTAACCAAATTTTACGACATTTTTCCCACTTTTCGCCCCGAGTTTCCGACAAATCACCACTCAGGGCACCTCGATGTTATCATTTTCGGGCAAAATAGTAATGCGGTGCGTGACTAGGGTCATGCACCGCATTGGTTTGTTCGAACAGATTGTCCCCAACTCTTGAAGAGATTGGGATTGAAGAAGAGTTGTTACTTCTTCTTCGGGGTTGGATTTTTCATGGCTTCGAAGATTTTTGCTTCAAGTTCTTCGGCTAGTTCGGGGTTATCCTCGATGAGCTGCTTTGCATTGTCACGTCCCTGGAACTTTGTACCCTCGTAGGAGAGCCAAGCTCCACTCTTATTGATGATACCGAACTGGATGCCAAGGTCAAGGATTTCGCCAGTGCGTGAAATGCCCTTGCCAAAGAGAATTTCGAACTCAGCCTTGCGGAATGGAGGCGCAACCTTATTCTTTACAACTTTTACGCGAGTTAGGTTACCGATTACCTGGTCGCCATCTTTGAGTTGACCGATGCGACGGATGTCGATTCGCACCGAAGCATAGAACTTAAGAGCGTTACCTCCAGTAGTAGTCTCGGGGTTGCCGAAGAGGACGCCCAGTTTCTCACGCAGTTGGTTAATGAAAATGCAGGTGGTGTTGGTCTTGGAGATGGTGGCAGTGAGTTTGCGCAGCGCCTGAGACATTAGACGTGCCTGGAGGCCCATCTTGCTTTCGCCCATTTCGCCTTCGATTTCGGCCTTAGGGGTAAGTGCTGCTACTGAATCGATTACCACGATATCGACTGCCGATGAGCGGATGAGTTGGTCGGCAATCTCAAGAGCCTGCTCACCATTGTCGGGCTGAGCAATCCACAGGTTGTTGACGTCAACGCCCAGCGATTCGGCATAGAAACGGTCGAAGGCATGCTCGGCATCGATGATGGCTGCGATTCCGCCTGCCTTCTGTGCCTCGGCAATGGCGTGAATCGCAAGAGTGGTTTTACCGCTTGATTCAGGACCATAAATCTCGATGATGCGTCCGCGTGGATATCCACCTACGCCCAGTGCGTAGTCTAGTCCAATTGAACCACTGGGGATCACGTCGACATTCTCGATGTTGTCGTCCCCTAGTTTCATGATTGAACCACGTCCGTAGGTCTTGTCAATCTTGTCCATGGCGACCTGAAGAGCTTTAAGCTTCTCGGGTGATGGAGCGATGCGCTGTGGCTGCTCCATAGCCTCTTGGTTGTTCAGAATTTCGTCGTTCATTTTTGAAATATTTTATAGTTTATAAATTCAGGTTGAGAATTTGGTTGGCGCTATCCTTTGTGTTCACCTTTTCGATGATGTGGATAATTGTACCCTGCTCATCGGCAATAAATGTAGTGCGCACTGTACCCATGTAGGTTCGTCCTGCCATTTTCTTCTCGCGCCATACACCAAAAGCTTGGTTTAGCGTTAAGTCTACATCGGCAATGAGAGGGAAAGGTAGGTTGTACTTGGCTGCAAACTTTTGGTGTGATGCAGCACTATCCTTGCTCACTCCCACGAGAGCAAATCCTGCTTTCATGAGTTTGCCATAACCATCGCTAAGGCTGCAAGCCTCGGCAGTGCAGCCAGGGGTACTGTCCTTGGGATAGAAATATATCACCAGTTTCTTGCCAGCAAAGTCACTAGCCTTAATCATGTTGCCTTGGGCGTCCTGTCCCAGAATCTCGGGTATTTTGTCTCCTATTTTCATATTAATGTTTTATTTTGATGTTGCAAAGTTAATAGCGCTCTCGGGTATGATATTTGCCCATATGGGCAAAATTATGTTATATGTAGATTATTTTTTAGTCGTATAGTTCTTGATTGATTTCTTGAGTTCACTCACAATCTGTGCTTTGAGTTCGGGTGGCTCAAGCACCTCGATGCTGCTACCGTGCGACAGCAGTCGCTCGCGCAGGTCGTAGGTGTTGCGCATCAAGTAGGTGAAGATGGAGTATTTGTCGTGTATCTCCTCTTGCTGCGATGGGTGTAATGGCAGCGCCCTTAGGTATTTGGCCTGTGTGCTCTCGGCCTTTATGACAATTCTTTTGGGTTCATCTTGGTTGGTGGTGATGCCATAGCAGTCGGCAAAGAAATCTTCGGGGACAAAGTCTTGTGGCATCTTGAATTCCTTGTCCAGAATGATGGCATTGCTCATGCGGTCGAGCGAGTAGGTCTTTATTTTCTTGTCATTGACATTATATCCAATGACATACCACAGCTGCTGGAAAATCTTAACAAAATAAGGCTCAATAACGATTCCCGCTTGCGGGTTAACACGTTTGTAGCTCTTGTAGGTGAACTTGACGCAGTGGTTTTGGCGCATGGCGTCGATGATGACCGGCAGAAACTCGCGCGCCGATGGCACATACTCGAGCTGAATGCGTGAGGAAATGTCGTTGGATGTGGTGATCATTCCACTAATCGACATTGAGTCGAGCAGCCATTGCTGGCGCTTGCTCGCTGTCTCGGTGCCATCGTGAGCGATGTAGTACTCATAGGTAGCCGAGTTGAACTCAATGTCGATTCCCAGAGTATCGGCTATGCCGTTGCGATAGTTGTAGAACGAGCGGCGAGGTAGCGGCTGGCCGTTTCCAAAGTCGCTCTGCATCCACAATTCGTTGAGCCGCTCACGTGTTATTGAGCCATATCGCTCAATGGTGTCGACAATCCATATATATTTTGCTATGGTGTTCTTTGCCATTTGTTAGTTCTCAGCTTTCAGTTCATAGTTTTGTTGCGTTTACAACGCAACATACAGTACTTGTTATTTGGAGGTTTTTTTCTTGAAAATGAAAAGACCTAACATGGTGAGAACTGCGTTGAGCAGCAGCAACTCGAAACCTATTGTATATTCAAACTGGTTCTTGAGCCACCATTGGATTACCCAGCTCAAAATAGGAGCCAAAATGCACACGATGGGCACCATTTTGTCGCGAACACCAGCCTTGCACATCATACCGTAGGCAAAGAGTCCCAAAATAGGGCCGTAGGTATAACTTGCAATTGAATAAACCATCTTGATGGCGCTGTCATCGTTGAGCAGGTAAAATATATAAATAATGATGCCCATGATTACCGCCATTCCAATGTGTACAAAGCGTCGGGTTCGTCCCAATTGCTTTTCGTCCTGCTTCTTATCGCTACCAAGAATGTCGACTGTAAACGAAGTTGTCAATGCTGTGAGTGCTGAGCCAGCGGCTGAGTATCCTGCTGCAATGAGTCCCAGCACAAAGAGGATGAGCATTATTACTGGCATGGAGCTATCTTGTGCCACCATACCAAAGAGAGCGTCGTTTTTCTCGGGCATTGCAGCACCAGTGTTGCGCATATAGAGAACAAGCATTGTACCAAGTACGAGGAAAAGCCCAACCACAAATACTTGTGTGATACCGCTCACAATCAAGCCTTTCTTTGATTCTTTCACATTCTTGCTGGCAAGGGTGCGCTGCATCAAGTCTTGGTCAAGCCCTGTAGTTGCAATCACCATGAAAATACCAGCAATGAACTGTTTCCAGAAGTAGGTATCCTCTTTAGGATTGTCGAAGAAGAAAATGCGTGACGAGTCATCGCTAGCTATTGCTTTCACCATGTCGCCGGCGCCATATCCTAGTGCCTTAGCCACAAAGACAATACACAGTACCACCGAAAGGATGAGGCACAACGACTTGAGAGTGTCGGTCCACACTACAGTCTTCACTCCACCTTGCAAAGTGTAGAGGAAGATCAGTGCGATTGTGGCAATTACATTAAAGATGAATGGGATGTGTAATGGTTCAAATACAAGCATCTGCAGTGTTACACACACAACTAGGAATCTGACAGCAGCTCCCAACATCTTACTGATGAAGAAGAACCAGGCTCCAGTTTTATGGGTTCTACCTCCAAATCGGTCTTCAAGGTATCCGTAGATAGAAACCAGGTTACGCTTGAAGAATAAAGGCATGAGCACATAGGCTATAACAAAGTAGCCCACAGCAAAACCCAGCACCATCTGCATGTAGCTGTAGCTAGAGCCAACGACATACCCTGGTACCGAGATGAAAGTCACGCCCGAGATAGGGGCTCCAATCATCGCGATGGCAACGATGAACCATGGCGCTTGACGTCCTCCAGTGAGGGCTGTATTTGTGTCGGCCTTTCTAGAGGCTAGCCAAGAGATGATGAAAAGTAGAATAAAGTAGCCAACTATCGTGGCGAGTACAATCCAAGGAGTAGACATATTAGTTTATCGTTGTTCGTTTATTGTTTATTGAAGATAGTGTTAAAGATTTATTCAGGATAGAGGAGGTAGGGACGGCGCTGTTTTTTGAATTTCGCCACGTCGTCTTGCCAGCACGCGCGAATTTCGTTGGCGCTCTTACCAGCCTGTATCATTTCGCGGATATAGGTGCGGCCTGCAAGTTTGTCGAAGAATGGTGTGAAGAACTTGTCGCCAATTTTCAGGTTGTTGTAGGCATCGATTACATACTCTAAATTCATGCCTTGTGCTATCACGTCCTCGGCTTTGAGATTGTGAAGATCGACGCCATGGCACAGTTTGTCCATTTGTGGTGGAGTCTTGGCGCCAGGACGGCTGGTGGGAGTGAACGAGAAGTCATAGCCCTTCATATCGGGGTGGCCATAGACTTGGAAAGGCCAGTCGGTACCACGTCCCAGGCTCACGGGTGTACCCTCGAAGTAGCAGGTAGAGGGGTATAGGTAAATTGAAAGCATGTTGGGCAGGTTGGGTGACGGAGCTATTGGTAGCTGGTAGCGGGTTTGGTGAGTGTAGTTCTTGCATGGAATCACAGTAAGTTTCACCTTCTTGCCGTCCTTGAGCCATCCCTCGCCATTGGTCATGAGCGCTATCTCGCCCATTGTCATGCCGTGCACTGTGGTGATTGGCAACCATCCCACACCGCTCTTGAGATTCATATCAAGAATGGGGCCGTCGACTGTCATGCCGTTGGGGTTTGGGCGGTCAAAGACCACAAACTCCTTGTCATAGGCAGCTGCAGCATCCATCAAGTTGACCATAGTAATATAATAGGTGTAGAACCGGAGACCCACGTCTTGGATATCGGTGACGATGACGTCGAAGCGGTCCATAGTTTCTTTGCTTGGCATGCGACTCTTTCCCTCATAGAGCGATGCAATTGGGATTCCTGTTTTCTCGTCGATGCTACTGCTAACGTGTTCGCCAGCATCGGCCTTGCCACGGAATCCGTGCTCAGGCGAGAAGATGGTAGTGACGTTGAGGCCCTTCTCGAGCATCAGGTCGAGGGTGTGTTTGTCATGCTTGGCACCCACTACACCAGTTTGGTTGCTAAGTAGCGCGATGCGCTTGCCTTTGAGCAGCGGGAGGTATTGGCTTGTGCGCTCAGCACCCACAATCACTGTTGTGGCAACTTTAGGACGATGGTTCCTGCGCGCTTTGTTGCGCACCTTAGCATCGGCCATAGCGCCTACTGTCAGTAAGATTGCCGCCAACATGATTGACAATAATTTTAAGTTTTTCATGCTAAATGTGTTGTTTTAAATTCGAACAACAAATTTACATACAAATTTCCTTATAAGCAAAAAAACTTTTCAACCCCGATAGAACACATTGATTGAGACGTGTTTTATCAATCTAATTAGAAGATATATTAAAAAGTAATCCCTGTCGCTGATGGACGGCAGGGATTACTGTGTTGTATTAATCGTCGTTCTATATTAGAATGATTTCATCTTGTAGAATGAACGATAGACGAAGTAAAGTGCCACGAGGACGAAAGCAATGCCGAAGTAGGGCGCCAAGTCCTTGAAGCTATCGCTGATAGCAATCTCCATTGCAAGCACACCAAAGAGAGTGGTGAACTTGATGATGGGGTTCAAGGCTACTGAACTAGTATCCTTGAATGGATCACCAACAGTGTCGCCCACAACACTAGCGTCGTGCAGTGGAGTGCCCTTAGCCTTGAGGTCAACCTCTACTACCTTCTTGGCGTTGTCCCATGCACCACCAGCGTTGGCCATAAATACAGCCTGGAACAAACCGAACACGGCAATAGAGATCAGATAGCTAACGAAGAGACATACCGCGTTGTCGCCACCAATGCTGCTTGGGGACGAGAGGCATGCAAAGCCAAGTGCGAAGCAGAAGATAGCGATGAAGATGTTGATCATACCCTTCTGTGCATATTCAGTGCAGATTTTCACAACCTCTTGGCTCTTGCTGATGTCGGCCTTCTTGGGCGCATTGGCGTCGAGCTTGATGTTATTCTTGATGAAATCAACGGCGCGGTTGGCACCAGTGGTAACAGCCTGCATCGATGAACCAGTGAACCAGAATACTACACAACCACCAAGGATGAAACCAAGGATAGAGTAGGGGTTGAGTAGATTGAGGATGCTCGCTGGATCGATGCCTAGAGTGTGCTGAATCATCAGGATGAGCGAGAAAATCATGGTTGTTGCACCTGCCACGGCAGTACCGATGAGCACTGGTTTAGCAGTAGCCTTGAATGTGTTACCAGCACCATCGTTGGCCTCGAGGTAATACTTGGCCTTCTCGAAGTCGGGGGTAAATCCAAACTCGCCCTCGATGTCGGTCTTAGCCTTCTCGATGTCGTCCTCTATGAGCGAGAGTTCATATACGGATTGTGCGTTGTCGGTCACAGGTCCATAGCTGTCGACAGCGATAGTAACAGGACCCATACCCAGCATACCAAATGCCACAAGACCAAATGCGAAGATTGAGAAGTAGGGACCAAGAAGTCCGCCCATGGCAAACTCGGAAGAAGCGAGATAGGCGATGAGCATGAGTACGAAGAACACGATGCCAGTCCAGAAGCTACCGAAGTTGCCCGAAACAAGACCCGACAGGATATTGAGAGAAGCACCGCCTTGCTTAGAAGTCTCTACAACCTCTTTTACGTGAGTAGAGGTGGGAGAAGTGAACAATTTAGTAATCTCGGGAATGAGGGCTGCGCCCAGAGTTCCACAAGAGATGATAGTTGCCAGACCAATCCACCAGTTGTTGCCTAGATCCTTGAGCAGGAAGTAGCTAGCGAGGAATGTAGCAATAATTGAGAATATAGAAGTGATCCATACCAGGCTAGTGAGTGGCTTCTCGAAGTCGAGATCGTCGGCCTTGCTGTATTTAGATTTAGACAGCGCGCCATTGATGTAATAGGAGAGTACTGAAGTCACAACACCGAGAATGCGCATCACGAAGATCCACACGAGGAGCTGGATTTGGTAGCTTGGGTCGACAGCCAGCAGGATAAATGATACCAGAGCCACACCTGTCACACCATAGGTTTCGAAACCGTCGGCAGTCGGGCCAATCGAGTCGCCAGCGTTGTCACCAGTACAGTCGGCAATAACGCCAGGGTTGCGTGGGTCGTCCTCGCCAATCTTGAATACCACCTTCATTAGGTCACTGCCAATGTCGGCAATCTTAGTGAAGATACCACCGGCGATGCGGAGAGCACTTGCTCCGAGCGACTCACCAATAGCGAAACCAATGAAGCAGCTACCAGCTAGATCCTCAGGCATAAACATGAGGATAACGAGCATCAACAGCAACTCAACGCAGATGAGAACGACGCCAATGCTCATACCTGCCGACAAAGGAATGTTCAACAGGTCGAGAGGGTGGCGACGCAGCGAAGCAAACGCCATGCGGCTGTTGGCAAGTGTGTTCATGCGCACACCAAACCAGGCCACAGCATAGGATCCAAGGATACCAATAACAGTCCATGCGAGGATGAGAAGTACCGAACCAATGGGCATTGCCGATAGCACACCGAAATAGAGAGCTATGGCTGCGCCAATGAAGAGGAACAGGATGCCCAGGAACTTGCCTTGCTGCTTGAGATAGGTGGAACATGTTTTGAAAATCACGTTACCAATTTCGAGCATCGAGCTGTGAGCTTTGAGTTTGCGTACCTTGCTGAATTGCCAGAGGCCAAACAGCATACCAAGAATCACGATGAGAAATCCCCAATAGAGCACGCTAGTGTTAGGATCTTGCGCGAATCCATCGGGCATTTTCAGGTCGGCCTCGCTCGCCATGAGCGAAACCGGTAGCATCAACATTGCCAATGCGGATAGGAATTTTTTCATATTCTTATATTAGATTGTTATAAAAATGTCTATGTTATAGATAATTAGTATGTCATCTTATGGTGTGGCCATAATTTGAGCGCGTAAAATTACTAAAAAATGGCCTAAGTAACAAAAATTAGCATCAATTTTCTACATTTTGACCAAGAAGAATGTTGTAAACAATGGTGATGTCGGCGGCTGTGATGTTACCGCTACCATCGAGGTCTCCATTGACTAGATTGCTGTCGTCTCCGTTAAGCAACCAGTTGTAAAGAGTTGTTACATCAACACTTGTTACAGTGAAATCGCCATTGACGTCGCCATAAGGAGGTTTCAATTGCTCATATTCGGCTTTTGCTTTATCTATCAATGATGCGAAAAGAGGGACATTATGTAGTTTGTTAGTCACTGCTGCGGCTATGATTCTAGCATCTCTGGCATCGCTAGCATAGCATAATCCCGTGATGACTCGGCTCTCGCCATAGTCGTACCCTCGTTTTATCAGATTATGGCGGTATTCGGGCATAACCTCAGCAAGTACTAGAGCGAGACCCCATCCCACTAGGGCATGCCGTGACGGATAGGACGACTCGTTATTATGATGCCATGCTTCCCCACCATAAGGTATTGTTTCATTAAACTGCCTGAAGGGTCGCAATCTATTTGAGGTGTTTTTTAGATTGGTTGCGTGAGAGTTCAGAGATAGTTCTAACAAGTTGATGAGGGTGGCTATGTAAGGTGTGTTGTCTTCAGATATAGTGATTGTGGGTACGCAGTTGTTGAAGGTATTGATGAGATAGCTAATGTCGATTGATGCATCCTCGTTGGCCTGCTGTCCTCGCTCGGTGTCACGCAGAGCCATTCCTTGCCAGTAGTTGTCAAGGTCGTAGAAAAAGTGCACTTCGTCGACTCCTGCAGGCATGCCAAGAATCGTGGTCATTGATGGAAATTGTTGTGTGCCAATTTCGTCGATTGTGAGTCCTGCTAGTTGTAGATATTCGTTCTGTGCTTCATTGGCGAGAGTCATGAAGTTGCTGTCGCTACGCAAGTGTGCCATTGCCGCGCTACCACATGAAATGGCATTGTCAACATCGCTCTGCCAGCAATTTCCTGTTATTACGCCACTGCTGGCACATTGCATTGCACGAGAGAGAATGGTGTCTTGGAGATGAGGTGCCATCGATGCCATTGCTAATGCCGTGCTCCACACTATTGCAGCGTGGGATGAGGGGGGTGATGTTGGGTTGGCCGAGTCGTTTATCCCCCAGGGCTGCTCGTTCATTAGCACGAATGGTTGCTTGCGGTGATGGGCCGTTGACATTGACTGGGTGGTGTTTTTACCAGCTCGTGCTGCTTGCGAAATCATGTTGAAGATGGCAGGAGACGAGTTCTCGTTGATGGCGATTCCTAGAATCCCGCTATATATGTCACACAAGCGGTTGATGTCGCATTGCGAGTCGTGGCGAGCTATTTCGCCACGCTCAGTGTTGCGGATGCCCTTGCCCCAAATCCAACGATAGAAGTCGGCAGCAAAGCTCACACTTGCCGAGTCGGGAGGTGATGGCAGGATTGGTGAAAGGGCTTTCGTGTTGCCGACTGTTTTTTTAGTACCCATGTCGGCATATTCCTGCTTAGCTACTCTAAGCATATTGCTGAAAGCAGCATCGTTGTGCATCTTTGTTACCAGGCAAGCCGCCATCACCCTTCCTGCTTGCACATCGGTAGGGAAATGGTATCCTGTTATCACGCTGCTCCATCCTATGTCATAGCCATGTTTCAAGATTTCTTCTTGGCAGTCGGGCATTACCTCGGTGAGTAGAAGTGCTAGTCCCCATCCCACCATGGCTTGTGGTGAAGGGTAACTCGATTCGTTGCTATGAATATCTTCCTCTTCAGGCAGCATGGTGGTGTCGGCTAGCTGCACGTAAGGGTGTGGGCGATACCAGTCACCGTTCATTGCTTGAGCCTGCTGCTCTATCAAGAGCTTTGATGACTTTATAAGCGCAGTAATGCATGGTGTGGTGTCGTCAGAAATTTCAGCTCCTGTACACTCTGCAAACCCCTCAATAACGGCATCATCATTAAGATCGGAATCGATGATGGCTTGTCTTCCTCGCTCGCTGTTGCGTTCGCCCATTGACAACCAGTAGGGTGCCACGTCGCCATAGTAGAAGTAGGAATCTCCCATAACGGGAGCATCAAGAATATTGAGTGCCGAGGGTGATGTGTTGCCATTTAATTGGTTTTCGCTGAGTCCAGTAAGTTGCATGTATTCTCGACGTGCGGCAGCCAGTTCTGTCTGGTATTCGGTAGTTGCGTGTGACCGTGCCATTGCAGCCGAGGCGCTAAGTATTGCAGCATCGATATCGCTTTGCCAGTGTGCTCCCACAATCACTCGGCTGATGCCATACTCATATCCTCGTCTCAAGATGGTGTCTTGCAGGTAGGGCGCCATTTCGGCAAGGGCCAGTGCAGTACCCCATCCCGAGCCAGCATGTGAAGATGGATAGGAGCTTTTCTTGCTGAGGTCTTGGTAGGAGTCGTGGGTTCCCCATGTGGACTCATTCATAAGCAAGAAAGGTCGTTTACGGAAATAGGCAAGTTGCATTGCCAAGCCAGAGCAAGAGCCCGTCTCTCCCGATCGGTTCATCAGCCGGTAGATTGCTGGAGTGCTCTCCTCGTTGATGTTGATGCCTAGAATGTCACTATAGATAACGCACATGCGCTCTATGCCAAATATCTCATCATCGTTGGCAGTCTCACCTCTTGGCGTGGACCGCATCTCTTTTCCCCACGTCCATCGGGCATAGTCACCGTTGAAGGCCAGCATTGTTGAGTCGGGCGGTTCAGGGAGATATAATAGTACATTGGGCATGTCGTTGCCATGCAGGTATAGGTCTTCATAAGCAGCGTGAGAATAGTTTGCCGTCAAGATCATGACAAGCAGCAGCCACATATATTTTATTAGCTTATACATTGTATTTTTTTTGTTTTCAAAGGTAGCAATAATAATGCACATCACCAAATCTCGCCCCTATAAAGATTAATCAAAGAGCCTGACTTGCGTTAATGCAGGTCAGGCTCTAAGTAAAACTCAAAATCGGAGACTGATTAGCCGTTGTGCTTCTTCATGATCTTGATGAGGTCGATAACCTTGTGGCTGTAGCCAATCTCGTTGTCGTACCAAGAAACAACCTTAACGAACTTGTCGGTCAGGTATACGCCAGCATCGGCATCAAAGATAGAAGTGCGTGGGTCGCCCAGGAAGTCGCTAGAAACAACCTTGTCCTCGGTGTAACCCAGAATGCCGTTGAGCTCACCCTCGCTAGCCTTCTTCATTGCAGCGCAGATGTCTTCCTTAGTGGCTGGGTTTTTGAGGTTAACGGTGAGGTCAACAACGCTCACGTCGAGGGTAGGAACACGCATCGAGATACCGGTAAGTTTGCCGTTGAGCTCGGGAATAACTTTGCCCACAGCCTTGGCAGCGCCAGTCGAAGATGGGATAATGTTGCCTGCAGCAGCACGGCCACCACGCCAGTCCTTCAAAGATGGACCGTCAACGGTGCGCTGAGTAGCGGTAGTAGAGTGAACTGTGGTCATGAGACCGTTCTCAATGCCGAATGCATCGTTGAGAACCTTGGCGATAGGAGCAAGGCAGTTGGTGGTGCAAGAAGCGTTAGAAACGATGGTCTCACCAGCGTACTTGTCGGTGTTAACACCGCAAACGAACATAGGAGCCTGACGGCCATCGTCACCAGCCTTAGAAGGAGCAGAGAGCACAACATACTTGGCGCCAGCCTGAATGTGTTTCTCGGCACGGTCCATAGTGAGGTAGAGACCAGTAGACTCAACTACATACTCAGCACCCACTTCGTTCCACTTAAGGTCGGCGGCGTCTTTCTCGGCAGTTACACGAATCTCGTTACCGTTAACGATGAGCTTGTTGTTCTCAACATCGGCCACGATGTCGCCCTCAAACTGTCCATGCATAGTGTCATACTTGAGCATGTAAGCCATGTAGTCAACAGGCAGCAGGTCGTTAATACCTACTACAACTACGTCATTCTTGTTAGCCTCCTCGAGAGAAGCACGGAAAACAAAGCGACCGATACGGCCAAATCCGTTAATACCGATTTTAATTTTACCCATAATTACAAAAATAATTAATTGATTGTTGGAAATAAATTATAATTATATAGAATTTTTTTCTATCTTTGCGCAAACTATTGCAATAGTAGAGCATAGGTTCCAAAAATAAGATCCTTGCCTTATCGACTGCAAAATTAATATTTTTTTTGCAAAATGCTTTAGATTGAGCATAAAATATTGCAAGTAAAATGCTTAATTAAGAATGTTTAATAATTTAGAATACACTTAATTTATTAATTTTTAATTAACTACATCATTATGGGTTTTGTAAAAGAATTTAAAGAGTTTGCCATGAAGGGCAACGTAATGGACATGGCCGTTGGTGTAATCATTGGCGGTGCATTTGGTAAGATTGTAAGTTCGCTCGTCGACGACGTGCTCATGCCAGCCATTGGCATGCTTACCGGTAATGTAGACTTTACCAAGCTCGCCCTCAAGATAGGTGAGGGAGAGAATGCTGCTGTGCTCAATTATGGCACATTCATCCAGAACATCATCGACTTCCTGATCATTGCTCTGTGTATCTTCTTGATGATTAAGGGCATGAACAAGCTCACCAAGAAGAAAGAGGAGGAGCCAGCTCCAGAACCCGAACCAAGCAACGAGGAGAAACTCCTGGGCGAGATTCGCGACTTGCTCAAGAAGGATTAACCGCATGCTTGCGTTATTTAAAGATTAGGGATTAGGGAATCCCGCGATTGAAAACAACTGCACCGAGAAATCGGTGCAGTTGCTTTTTGGTTTTAAGTTGACAGTGAGTTCTAGTCTTGTGCCACTCTGTTGGGATACTTGAAACTAGATCCTCCCAAGAACTCTCGCATGATGCTCGTGGGTGGAATCTCCTTGTCGTCGACGGGGATAAAATAGTGGATGAACTTGAGCAAGCGGTGCGCCTCGCTGTACTCGGGGCAGTTCTTAGGAACGCTAGTTAGGATGAGCTCGGCATGAGGCCTGAGGACGGCAAACTCGATGTTGAGCGCTGAATTAAACATCATGTCGGCATTTTCCTGGAATGGCGCAATCCACTTCTCCTCGGCATTGCACACATTCTTCCAATGGCTGATGGTCTCCCTGGCACTGAAAGCTCCCTTGTTGTAGTCGCGGATGATGCGTCGCAGCAAGCGGTTGTCGCTGGTGGGGACCCAGTTGTGGTCGTCGAGCGAGATGCTGGTGAGCGTGGAGATGTAGACCTTGAACTTCTTGTCATCAGGAATCTTCTCGGTGAGGACTGGGTTCAGGGCGTGTATGCCCTCGATGATGAGCACGGTGTCGTTCTTGAGCTTCAGCTTTTTGCCGTTGTACTCCCGCATGCCAGTGACAAAGTTGTACTCGGGAATCTCGACACGCTCCCCATTCATGAGGCGCATGAGGTGATCTTCGAGCAGCTCACAGTCGACTGCCTTGACGTTGTCGAAGTCGTAGTCGCCGTTAGGCAGCAGTGGAGTGTCGACACGGTTGACAAAGTAATCGTCGGTCGAGAACGAGAGAGGACGCAGTCCACAAGCCAGCAGTTGGATTGACAAACGCTTGCAGAAGGTGGTCTTTCCTGAGCTCGACGGGCCAGTGATGAGGACGATGCGTATTGGGTTGTCCTTGTCGCGGAAACGACGGTTAATCTCTTCGGCAATCTGCACTATTTTCTTCTCCTGAAGCGCCTCGCTCACCTGGATGAGCTCGGAAGCATGGCCGTTGAGGATTGCCTTGTTGACGTCGCCAGCGTTGGACTGGCGCATGATTACATCCCAGTGTACTTTTTCGGCAAACATCTCAAACGTGTGCGGCATGTCGTGCATAGGTGAAAGCTTGTCGGGGTCTTCCCAGTCGTGAGTGCGCAGGAGCAAACCATCCTTGTAACGCACCACGTCCCACACCTTGATATAACCTGCCGAAGGCACCAGTGGCCCATAGAAATAGTCGGCAGTGTCTTCAAGAGTGTAGTAGTCGCAGTAGATTTGTCCACTAGACTCGATGAGCTTCACCTTGTCGGCAAATCCACGCTCGGCAAACACTTTCACGGCCTCCTCGGTGGTTGCCTCATGGCGGTGGAACACCATGTCGTTGTTGATAATCTCCTGCATTCTCTTGCGAATGTTTTCGATGTCCTCGTCGGTAACAGGTTCGAAGTTTTTCTTCCTGAGGTTGCAGTAGTAACCGCCCGAGATGGGGTGCTCAATGAAGAGCTTGCTTCCAGGGCAAGTGTCGCTGGTCGCCTTGTAGAGGACAAAGCAGAGCGAGCGCACATAGGCTCGATAGCCCGAGCCACGACGTGCGTCCATGAATTCCACGTCGCGGTTCTGGAAGAGCCTAAACTTCAATCCCTGCGAGGCATTGTTTACCTTGGCCGAGACCACGGGATACTTGAAGTTGAGTTCGGGTGCAAAGGCATTGTAGACTTCGAGCAGAGAGGTTCCTTCGGGGAACTCTCGAGTCACATTGTTGTTTTTACATCGGATTTGAAGCATGGGGAGTAAAGACTTTATAGATTATTAGAATGTGTTACTTTCAGCATTTTTCCATCAACGGTAAAGTGGATGTCGTGTCCGGCGAATCGCATGCCGTAGACCTTGGCTGGGTCGTTGTGGTAGTGCGGTCGCGGGTCGAGAGCGAGCGATTGCCTCAGCGCTTCAAGTTGCTGTGGCGAGAACAATTGTGCGACATCTTGCGGGATGTCGACCTCAAGCAATTGCCAGTCGTTGTTGTCGACGAATCCGCTGCGTGCATTGGGATGCGCGTCGGCATAGGCCACATAAGGCTTTATGTCGTAGATGGGTGTGCCATCCATCAAGTCGGCGCCAGTGACGTGAATCACAGGTCCTTGTGGGGTGTCGAGTTCTACTTTTGCCAGCCTCACAGCCGAGAGCCCGAGGGAGTTGTGACGGTAGGGCGAGCGTGTGGCGTAGACTCCGATGCGTGTGTTCCCTCCCAGCCGTGGTGGCCGCACAGTGGGCGACGTGGCGGCGTGCTTGTTGGCCGAGAATTCCCAGATGAGCCACATATAGTCGAACTCGTCGAGCCCTCGAAGGCTATCGGGGTTTCGAAACTCAGGCAAGAAAACTATGGTACCCTCGAGCGCGCTCACAATCCCACTTTGGCGCGGAATGCCAAACTTATCGTTAAACGGCGAGTGGAATGTGGCGATAGGGGTAATTTCCATAGTTGTCAGTTATTATGTCGTTGTTGTTGCAGTATTTCGAATGCTTTTTCCAAAATTGTGTCCTTGCCCTGCGCCATATCGGTTTCGGTCATGTCGACCTTGACGTCGGGCTCGACACCAAACTCGGTGAGACGGCCGTCGGGTCCTGTGATTGGTGCTGCCGAGAAGCGAACGCTCCAACCGTTAGGGAGTTCGCTAGTGAATGGCAGTCCGCATCCCCCTCCAGTGACGTCGCCTACAACAGTGACATTGGGCAACGACTTCATGATAGAGACGAAATTGTTGGTAGCGCTGAACGAACCTCGGTTAGCAAGCACCACGATAGGCTTATTGTAGTGCACACGGCCATGTGCGGGGTCGAAGTAGTAGTCGTAGGGTTCGGAGAAATCGTTGTGTCCTGTGCCGTTCTTGTGCTGGATAGAGCCAGCGTAGATGCGCTCGTCGATGAAACGCCCAATTAGCGTCTCGACATTGGTGAGATAACCGCCGCCATTGTTGCGCACGTCAATCACCATGCCATCGCTAGTGGCGAGCGTGTTGAGCACGACGTCGAGGTTGCCGTCGCCAATACCGCTAGTGAAGTCGCCGTAATACATGTAGGCGAAGTTGTTGGTGAGGATTGCGTACTTGATGCCCGAAGCCTGGCGGTAGTTGAAGTTGAGATAGTGCTCATCGATAAGTCGCTCATCGTAGTTGACAGGATATTGTTCCCAAATCCAGTAACGCGAGACGTCGAACGATGAGATGAGGTTGGTGTGCCCGTCCTGCAGTTCCTCGAGCATCTCGGAGCACAGATCGAAGAGTTCGCGGCTAGTGATGCCGTTGTGTACCTTGGCGCGATAGCGCGTCTTCACCTCCTGCCAGTCGACATCCTTGTAGGCAAAGAAGCAATAATGCTCGTCGAGAATCGTCCATAGAGCGTCGAAGTTGCCATAGGGGTCATCTTTCCACTCCACCTGTTCGTGACAGGCGCTGAGCGGCAATAGAGCCAAGACCGTGAGCAATGTGTAGAAAAGACGTTTCATTGATACATCGACGAGATTATGTTGTTGTTAATCTTGCTGTTGCGTTTAGAGTTCACTCTCAGGAACTCGCCTCCAATGCCAATCACGATGTAGTGTGCGATAGAGCGCGTGTTAATGTGATTGATCCAGGAGGTGTTGATGCGGTTGCGGTAACCGATGCGCAGGATGGTGCTGCCTAGATGCAGGTCGGCCGATAGCATGTGGTCGAGGTCGAAGCGGTTGCCCCACCAGCCAAAGTGTGCGAGATTGCTATGGTTGCCAAGATAGATTTCGTAGTAAGCCTCGTCGTAGTCGGGCGAGAAGAATACGCCAGCGACTGGCAGTGCGGCCTGATAGCGGATGGTGATGGGTAACCGCTTGATGTGAGTGTTGTAGATTGCCTGACCCATAGCACCAACGTTCCAATGGATGCGAGCCGAGACCACGTTGTTGCTGTTGTGCTCGTTGTAGAGCACACCTCCTCTGAACTGAGTTGCGCCACCCAGTTGCAAATGCAGACCTTGAGTGAGCACATTGCTCCACTTGTGCATCAGTGCCCAGCGGGCGTCGACCATGAGCGCATGAGCGTTGTGGTTGCCGGCATGATTGTGGATGTATCCGTAGTCAACGTCGAAACTTAGCTGGTGTGTCCAATGTAGCGGTGAGAAGCCTGTGGCCCTCTGCATCTCGTGGGCTAGAGCTACGGCATGTCCGCCATATTTTACTGGCGAGATGTAGGTGTCGAGTTCGGTGGCGTGACCATATTGAACCGATGATATTGAAGCTACTGGGCGCAAAGGTTTCTCTTGTCCATCGTCTTGCGCTAGAGCGCATTGCGAGCCGCATGCTACAACGAGCATGAGAAAGAGGAACCTTATGTCGACCTTGAGTTTCATGTTGTCTCGTTATCGTTGTTTTCGTTGTCTACATCATCGAAGAGGCGCGTCTGCCCTGTGAGCCTGTCGCGGACCTCTTGCTGGCTGATTTCGTTGTTGTCCTCATCGCCTTCCTGTTGCCCATCGGGGATGATAGGCTCTTGCTCCTCATCGGTTTCCACGATGCGTGGCTCCAGTTCAGTTACGCTTTCAACCTTATAGTTGGTGAGTCGCTTGCCTTTGGCATGGAAGCTCTTGACGGCAATGAACTCGTCGGCATCTACGATTAGATTGTCGCGCACGCTGTCGTCACCACCGAACTTCACCTCAAAGCGTGGGTACTTCTTGTCGGTGAGCAAGATGAGCGATGATTCGGGATTGTCACCAATCATGCGTTGCTTTTTGCTGTTGTCGTCGAGGGTGAATCGCTTGAGGTAGACATAACCTTGGTCGGCATCGTTGAGGATAGCTGTCCATACGATGCTCGGGTCATATTTCATGATGCGCAGGATGCCCTCCTCGTAGTGGTTGGTGGCTTCGTTGCTGGTGGTATAGAATTCACCATTGCGCATGATTACTAAGATGCGGTCGTCTCCAGCGAACTTGCCCAATGACACACCATGCCCCTCGTAGTTGATGCGCAGGATGTCCTGATCGAACCAAATTTCCCGGTCTTCGAGGGTGGAGCGACCGTGCTCCTTGAGGGTGATGCGGTGGATTTCGTTCTTGGTCACCATGTTGCCGCGCACTGTGCGTCCCTTAATCGCCATGTCGGCTAGGTCCACATCAAACTGTAACACGCGCAGGTGTTTCTTGGGCTTGAGGGTGATGCGCAGCACCTCGGCCTCGCCGTTGGGGTTAACAGTGAACCACAGCACCTTAGAGCCTGGCTTGCCTTGCGTGATATCATATTCCTTGTCGCGGGTCACTCCAGTGACAGCAAAACGTTTCATATAGGTGGTGCCACCCTTGCCGTCGATGTAGAGAGCGTTGAAGATTGTTCTAACATCGTTGCGCTTGTAAACCCCCACATGCATCACATTCTTGCCCACGTAAATCTTCTCGGCAACCTTAGTTACCTTATATTTACCATCCTTGTAGAAGATTATAATGTCGTCGATATCGCTACAGTTGCAAATGAACTCATCTTTCTTGAGCGAAGTGCCAATGAATCCCTCCTGACGGTTGATGTAGAGTTTCTCGTTGGCCTCGGCTACCTTGCTTGCCACGATAGTGTCGAAGTCGCGAATTGTGGTGCGTCGTGGGTGCAGGTGGCCGTACTTCTTCTTCAGGTTCTCATACCAGTTGATGGTGTGTTCTACAAGGTGTGCCAGTTTATAGTCGATATCATCGAGACGCTCATTGAGCATGGCGATGTAGTTGTCGGCCTTGTCGCTGTTGAACTTGACGATGCGCTTCATCTTGATTTCCATGAGACGCAGGATGTCGTCGCGTGTTATCTCGCGGTAGAACTGCGGCTTGAACGGGTCGAGTCGCTTGTCGATGTGCTTAACAGCAGCGTCCTCGTCTTTGGCTTGCTCGTAGCCTCGATCCTTGTAGATGCGCTCCTCGATGAAGATTTTCTCGAGTGAAGCAAAGAAGAGCGATTCCATGGTTTCGAGACGCTGAATCTCTAGTTCGCGCTTAAGGATGTCCTTAGTGTGGTCGACACTGTACTGCAGCAGGTGCGTTGCTGTGAGGAACTGTGGTTTCTCATCCTTGATGACGCAAATGTTGGGCGAAATGCTAGTCTCGCAGTCGCTGAAAGCGTAGAGCGCGTCGATAGCCTTGTCGCTCGAAGTTCCTGGCTGCAGAGTGACTATGATTTCGGCAGTAGATGAGGTGTTGTCCTCAACCTTCTTTATCTTTATCTTGCCTTTCTCGGCGGCTTTCAGGATAGAGTCGATAAGTGTGCTGGTGGTCTTGCCATAAGGCAGATCTTTGACTAGCAGAGTCTTATTGTCGAGTTTCTCAATCTTGGTGCGCACTCTCACGTTGCCGCCACGCTCACCATCACGGTAGTTGTTGACGTCGACATATCCACCAGTTGGGAAGTCGGGGTAAAGTTGGAATTCCTCACCCTTGAGGTAGGATACAGCAGCATCAAGAATCTCGTTGAAGTTGTGAGGTAGGATTTTACAAGAAAGACCAACGGCGATACCCTCGGCACCTTGAGCCAGCAACAGCGGGAACTTAACGGGGAGGGTGATGGGTTCGCGGTTGCGTCCATCGTAACTCATTGTCCAGTCGGTCACCTTGTTATCGAAAGCAACCTCAAGAGCAAACTCGCTCAATCGTGCCTCGATGTAACGAGGAGCAGCGGCACCGTCGCCGGTGAGAATGTTACCCCAGTTACCTTGGGTGTCGATGAGCAGTTCCTTTTGACCCAGTTGCACCAGAGCGTCGCCAATTGATGCGTCGCCGTGAGGATGGTAGTGCATTGTGTCGCCCACGATACCTGCTACCTTGGTGTAATGTCCGTCGTCGCTTTCCTTCATCACATGCAAGATGCGTCGCTGCACAGGCTTGAGTCCGTCCTCGATGTGGGGAATGGCACGCTCAAGGATGACGTAGCTGGCATAGTCGATAAACCAGTTCTCATACATACCCGAGAGCTTGAGGCGCTTGTCCTTTTTGGTGCCTTCGGTGCGAGGTTCGAGGTTCGTGGATTGAGAATCGTTGGAATCAGTGGAATCATTTGACTCACTTGACTCAGTTGACTCAGTTGACTCGGTTGACTCAGTTGACTCAGTTGACTCAGTTGACTCGGTCATACTCCCCCCGGCCCCCTCTATCTTAGAGGGGGAGCTCTCCTTGGACTCGTCCTGCTCGGCCTCTATCTTAGAGCGGGAACTCTTCTTGGACTTTTTCTGCTCGGCCTCTGTGTTGGAGGTTGAGTTTTGGTTTTGAGCGTCGTCCTCGATGGGCTCCAGGTCGTTGGGTATGTTATTATCGTCGTTCATTTATTAGGTCAAAACAGTATATAAAATATCTATTATACTAAATTAATGGGCAAAGTTAATAATTTTTGGTGAGAAAAACGACATTAAAAAGAAAAAGTTTGATCAAACAACTTACACAACCTAGAAACTACTTGCACAACTGGCTTTAATCAATGCACAATGCACAATGCATAATGCACAATAAAGTTAGATACTGGGTGGGTCGCTTGCGGCGAGAAATCTAACAAATATTTATAAATCTCACAGGTGCTGGATGGGCGCTTCGCTTAAAATTAAATGAAAATTAGGTTGAAAATTGCAGAGACGCGGGATTGTTTTGCCACTCCTGGCGGAGTGGAAATTGGAGCGCTGCGCGCTAAAATTTTTTGTTATGAATTTTAGAGTCGAAGACTCTCTAATTTTCATGTGTGCAGCACATGGCAAAAAGTATGGTAGTTTTCCTCTCACAAAGCTGCACCTATCGGTGTCGCAAAGCCCTTAATCAATGCATAATTCATAATGCATAATGCACAATGGGGGCTGCGCCTTGAGTTAATGCATAATTCATAATGCACAATGCATAATGGGGCTGCGCGCGGATGCTTTATTTATCTCACAAAGCTGCACCTATCGGTGTCGAAAAGCTGGCTTACGCCAGATTATTAAATATTTTTGCCATAATACAAATTTCTTTTATAGTAATCCAAAGATCTAGTTTTTTGATGTTAGATATGTCGTTATCGTTCACTTAATCTGATCTGGGAAGTCACATATAATTTCACCAGCTATGTCATTTACCATTTCATAATCTTCTTCAACAGGCAAAGAGTTAACATAGGCTATTATATGCAAGAGTTTGTTGTTGACTCCTAAAGTCACAGCAACCACATTAGGCCTCATGTTGCTTTCAATCGCCCTTTGTGCCGACCATTTTAATGTGTCTTTATCAATTTTTTCCATACTTTTTGAGTCGCTGAACTGATTATCACGTTTATTATATCTAATTAAAAACCATTCGTATGCGCCAATTAGAATGAAAGACAAAAACATATAAGCCCAAGAGCGATATGGCATAGTCTGAATTTCTGATATCCAATAAGCAAAACAGATTAGATAAGGTATGAAAAAATAAAACTTACGTCTTGATAAAAAAAGAAAAATTAACAATACAATTAGTAAAGTAACAAATAAAACAACAGCACCAAAACGGAAAGTTATACCCATAGCCACATCTTGTTTGGCTAAAGGGCACACCCAGTTTATTAGATCAATGCCTAATAAAAAGATTACACAAATAATAATATTCAAGATTATTAGTAATATAACTCTCATTTTGATATTATTTTGCCATAATTCAATCTGTTTTCTGCCATCGGTGCCATCGGCAAAAGATGTTTTTGAGCTCAACAGCTATCTTCTCAACCTTTTACAATTAGCTTCTAAACGACGTACTACGTATTCTGCATTTGGATCTTTTATTAATATGTAAATATACTCATCTAATAATTTGATTGCATCTAATCTTGAAAAGTATAATTTCTTTATATTACCTTTTTCAACTATTGATATGCAATAATCGCCGTATTCAAAATCACCTGGCAAAGACGATCTTTCGGTATATTTGTTTGGATAGTTTATAGTAAATGACTTTATGCGTTCATAGCTTTTTAAATCAAGGCTGTCACATGAGATAATTACCCCTTTTATAGAATCTCTATATGTTGTCCCATAGTAAAACAAATGCTTTGTTTCTTTATTGAATATATCACCGAATGGCTTGTATGAGATTTGTACGGTCCATAAAGGTTTGTCTTCCATCCCAATGTGTGAAATAATAATCTTGTCTATATCTTTAACTGAGTTTTGAATAGATGTGTAAATGGCACTTTTGTCGTCCTGACTTGCCGATTGCGTCGCCACAGTGAAGCCCGTGGTGCAAACCATCAAGAGAACTAATAATGCTATTATTATTTCTTTCTTTTTCATTTTTTCTTCTTTAAGTTATTGAACGATGGGGTAGCTTTGAGATACGAATCATTCGCCATGAATCATTCTTAATATCTTGCCGTCAGACTTTCTTATCTCAACATAAGC